>NZ_LZIS01000001.1 GCF_001667015.1 Mycobacterium sp. E3198
TCGGTGATCCGGCGGCCGCCATTGCCGGTCGTGCCGGCACGCGCCGCGTGCATCGCCATCGGCTCATCGGCAAAGGATATCGACGCGCAGGTGGCCGCGACAGGTGTCTTGTCGGGGGTGGCGTCATGGCCAGCGCTTGAGGCAACCGTTTTCGTCGCCGAGCACTCCGACACGGAACGCCGCAACGCGAGCGAACACCGATGGCGCCGATTCGCCGTTGACGTTGCCGGCGACGCGGCCGTTGGTCAGCAGGCCGGACACGGCTTCGTCGACGTCACCGCCGCTCAGCGCGATCGTCGCTCCGTTCGACACGGTCACGGGCTTGGACAGCTTCGCCGTCGCGACACCGGTCAGGCACGCGGTTCGCAGCCCCGCGTTGATGTTGTCGAGAGCCAATCCGCCGTGCTGCTTCTCCACGGCCAGCATGAAGCGCGACACCAACACCGAAAACGCCGTGTAGTCACCGAACAGCGGCCCCATCATGTCCAGGGGAGAGCCGCGGGCCAGGCTGGTGCCCATCAGGACGAGCCGCGGCATGTCGACCGAGATGGTGTTGCTCGACGGGCAGTACCAGGCCGGCGGGCTCGGGCGGGCGTCGGGACAGGGCTGCTGGTCGAACGCAAGTCGAGGGGGCGTCGCCAGCGCAAACGTCTTGTTCATCGCCTCTATCACCGCGGTCGCCAGCTCGTTGGTGATCGGCGTTTCGCCGGTGTTGCCGTGTTCGAGCAATTCCTTCGGGAGGTTGCTGCGGCGCTGAGTGATCTCCGTTTCGTCGATACCAGCGCACGTCGAAACGCCGCCGTCGAATCCGAATTGGAAGGCCGTGACACGTTCGAACGCCGAGCCGTGCACCAATTTTTGCTCGTGCGGGTCGCCTGCGGTCAGCAGTGGATCGCGGATGCCGATCATGACCATCAGCAGCTTCGCCAGGCCGTCTCCGGTACTCAGCGTGAAGCGGGGGGATTTGCCGTCGGCCACCCAGCGCATGTACACGCCGGCGAAACAGTCGGCCTGCTGTTCGGCCACGGTCGCGGTGGCGGCATTTTTGACGTCGACCAGCGCGGCCATGTGCTGGATGGCGTGACCGTACTCGTGCGCGAGCACCACCACGGGGCCCATGTCGCCGCCCGTGTCGCGCTCCTGGGGCATCAACACGCCTCGATCCCAACCGATCGTGTTATCCGACGGCGTGCACACCGCCGGTGGGCTTGGCCGGTCATCGGGGCAGTTTTGGTCTCGTCCTTCGGAGTCGCCGCACCACATGGCGTTGACGGTCCCGTTCGTCGGCCCCCCGCAGAAGGAGCCGTTCTTGTACCGCGAGTCCCACGAAAACACGGCGTTGACGGGCACGAATTTGCCCTTCAGCGGCGAGCCGTATGCCCCCGCCCAGAATTGCTCGATGTCCGAGACCGCCATGGCGGCCAAGTTGTCGATCTCGCCGCCGTCACCGTCTTGAATCGGTCGTGTCGGTCCGGGAGCCCCTGGCCGTAGGCCGGACGTTCCGTTCGCTACGGGTGCGCCCGCGACCTGCGACGGGTTGGGGACCTCCGGAATGGGTGGTTGGAACTCGGGCGGTTTCGGGGGTGGTGGATGCGAACAGCCGGCAATCAACACGATCACCGATGCCGCGGCGACCACGGCATCCATCAATCGCTGTCTCCCAGGGCTTTCGGCTGGCATCGCTCTCACCCGGCCGGTGCCAGCGTGACCAGAATGGTGTCGGCGCGAGACAAGTGTTGTTCCGCGGTTGCCAGAAACGACACAAAATCGGTGAGTTTCGGGACGCTATGGATCAAGACGGACTCAATGCAGGATTGCGCGGCGCTCTCGAAGTTGTCGATCGCCTGCTGGACCTCGACGGTCAGTTTGGGGTCCGGGGTGGGCATGCCGTTCCGCAACCGTTCGTTGCTATCGCGGAGCTGCCTGCAACTCGCGAGCAGCTTATCGGCGTCGATCGTGCTGGGGGCTTCTATGACGGCGAACGCGGCGTTCTCCGCCTTGTGGATGTCGCCAATGGGGGCGGCGACGCGGGAAAGCCAATCCGCAACGGCAACTTGGGCACTGGCGATCGGTACCGAGCCGGCTACCGTCATGGCGACTGCGGCAACGACGCCAAAGCCGACCGCGGCGAGATTCCGCCGCTGCGGGGGTATCGACCCGCTCCTCAGGAAAGTCACCGTCACCGGACTCCCGCGTCTCCCCATGCGGGCCGCCGCCCGCATGCGCCGAAAATCACCTGAGAGGTTAGCTGTCCGCCGTGCCGGCGCGGGATGCTTTCACAATTTCGATCAGGACGGTCCGGTTGAGTACGGGTAGACGTACACGCGCCTGTCGTTGCCGCCCGGCGACACGAACAGCCGATGCCCGGACCGGTCGACCGCCAGCCACTGGGCATCGCTGGGCGACCATCCCGGAACGTGACCCAGCGACGTGAACGTCTTGAGCCCACTCGCCCGACCCGGTAGCTCGTACACATCAGCGGAATTGAAGAACAGCGCGAACAGGCGCCCGTCCCCGTCGGGCACCATGTCCTGAGCCGACCCCGGCCCGGTGAACTGCGCGACCGATGCGCCGTTGGCCCCGTCGTACACCGAAATCTTGGCCGGCGCGACCACCGGTGGGCCCCCCGCCGAGACGTATACCGTGTTGGTCTTGGGTTCGAAGCCCAGGTCGTTGGCTTCGCTGGGCCCGCTGACCGGCGTCCGCCACGTCTCGTTGAGGCTCTGGTCGGCGCGCGCCACGTGGCGCGGGTCGGTGTACACCACTCCCCCGCGGACGGGGTCGGCAGCGATGAACTGAATCAGCCTGTTCTCGGTCTTGACGAGGGGTGCGACGTCATGCTCGCGCACCAGTTTTCCGGCCGAGTCGAACTGAACAAGGCATTGCCCGGTCGACGAGAGGCCGCCGCCGTACACGAGCCCCGCCGCCTCGTCGACCGCGAGCACCTCCGCCGTGCAGGACCGGTGCGGGGTTGTCGAGATCAGCGTGTCCGTATCGGTGTTGAACACCCGCACATCGCCCGAATCCAGTAGGGCGTAACCACGCTTGAGCGTGTTGTTGATCGCGATGTGGTGGACGTCTCGCTGGGAGATGGAGTTGTCCAGCAGCACCGGTTTGGCAGCGGGCGAGGATGTCGAGGCCACGAAAATCGTGCCCCAGCTCGGAAACGTTTGGAACACATACAACTTCGCCGACCCCGAGCTGTACGCCAATTCGGTGGGATGAAACGGCAACTCGATGAAGGTGACACCTTGGTCTTTCGCCGGCGCCGAGGACGGGGGCGATTGCGACTGCGATTGCGATTGCGGCGCCGGGGCGTGCGAACAGCCGGCGGCGGTCATGACGAGCAAGGTCACCAACGCCGAACCCGATCGGCGCAGCCGACCGAAGCCCGCACCGACCGTCACACCGGCAAAGCTGGCACGCATAAACGGCGATCATCGCACCCGCCGCGCGCGCCGATCAACGGTTTGCCGACAATCGGCCCTCAGCCCAGCCGGGCCATCCAGCCGTGCGTGTCGGCGAAGGTGCCGCGCTGGATCCCGGTCAGCGTGTCGCGCAGGGCCATCGTCACCTCGCCCGGTTCCCCGTCGGCGATGGTGAACTCGGTGTCGCCGTGGCGCACCCGCGACACCGGGGTGATGACGGCGGCGGTGCCGCAGGCGAACACCTCAGTGATCTCCCCGGCGGCGGCCTTCTTCTGCCACTCGTCGATGTCGATCCTGCGCTCCTCGACTGAGAACCCGGCGTCAATGGCCAACTGCAGCAACGAGTCCCGGGTGATGCCGGGCAGCAGCGAGCCGGACAGTTCCGGTGTGACCAGCCGCGCCGAGCCGCCGCTGCCGAACACGAAGAACAGGTTCATCCCGCCCATTTCTTCGATGAAGCGGCGCTCGACCGCGTCCAGCCAGACCACTTGGTCGCAGTCGTTTGCGGCGGCCTCCGCCTGGGCCAGCAGCGAGGCGGCGTAGTTCCCGCCGAACTTGGCCGCCCCCGTGCCGCCGGGGCTGGCGCGCACGTATTCCGTCGACACCCACACGGTGACGGGGCTGATGCCGCCCTTGAAGTAGGCGCCGGCCGGCGAGGCGATCAGCAGGTAGCGGTACTGCTTGGCTGGCCGCACGCCCAGCCCCGGCTCGGTCGCGAAGATGAACGGCCGCAGGTACAGCGCCTCCTCGCCGCCGCTTGGCGGCACCCACGCCTTGTCGACAGCGACGAGCTGGCAAAGGGATTCGACGAACAGGCTCTCGGGCAGCTCGGGGATCGCCAGCCGCCGCGCCGACGAACGCATCCTGGCCGCGTTGGCCTCCGCGCGAAACGACACGATCGAGTTGTCCGCCCAGCGGTACGCCTTGAGGCCCTCGAACACCTCCTGCGCGTAGTGCAGCACGATCGCCGACGGGTCCAGCTCGATCGGGCCGTACGGGATGACCCGCGCGTTGTGCCAGCCCCGGCCCTCGTCGTAGTCGATCGACACCATGTGGTCGGTGAAGTATCTGCCGAAGCCCGGGTCCGCCAGGATCGATTCGCGTAGCGCCTCGGTCGCCGGATTGGACGCGCGTAGAACCGTGAACTCGAGCGAGCCGCTGGTCATGGGGCCGATTCTATATCCGTGGGGCAACGAGTTTTTCTCACGTGAAGCCCTGTCGCCTAACGCGTTTTCACGGCGACGAAGGGCGGCCGCACGACCTCGCACTCGACCGCGCGGCCGCGGACGTCGACGGTGATGTGCCGGCCGTCGTCGACGCCGGCGTCGGTGTCGATCAACGCCAGCCCGATGCCGGCCTGCAGCGTCGGCGAAAACGTCCCGGAGGTGGTGACGCCGACGGGGGCGTCCCCGGCCAGGACGGTCAGCCCGGGGCGGAGCACCCCCCGGCCTACCATCCGCAGCCCGCGCAGCAGCCGCCGCGGTCCGGCTTCCTTCTCGGCCAGCAGCGCGTCGCGGCCGAAGAACGCGTCCTTCTTCCAGCCGACCGCCCAGCCGCAGCGGGCCTGCAGCGGCGAAATGTCGAGCGAAAGTTCGTGCCCGTGCAGCGGATAGCCCATCTCGGTGCGCAGCGTGTCGCGGGCGCCCAGGCCGGCCGGGGATCCCCCGGCGGCCCGCACCGCCGCGATCAGCCCGTCGAACACCACACCCGCGGAATCCCACGGTGGCAGCAACTCGTAGCCGTGCTCGCCGGTGTACCCGGTGCGACAGACGCGCACCGGCACGCCCGAATAGGTGGCGTCGGCGTAGCCCATGTAATCCATTTCGGCCGGCAGGCTCAGCTCGGAAAGCACGTCCGCCGATCGCGGGCCCTGCACGGCCAGCACCGCATAGGAGCGATGCTCGTTGGTGATGGTCAGACCGGCCGGGGCCGCGGCCCGCAGCGCCTCGACCACCGCGGCGGTGTTGGCGGCGTTGGGCACCAGGAAGATCTCGTCGTCGCTGACGTAGTAGGCGATCAGGTCGTCGATGACGCCGCCGGATTCGGTGCAGCACAGCGTGTATTGCGCCTGGCCCGGGCCGATGCGGCGCAGGTCGTTGGTGAGCGCGGAGTTGACGAATTCCGCCGCGCCCGGCCCGCGCACCAGCGCCTTTCCGAGGTGGCTGACGTCGAAGAGGCCGACCGCGTTGCGGGTGGCGTTGTGTTCGCTGACCGTGCCGGCGTAGGACACCGGCATCGACCACCCGCTGAACTCGGCGAAATTGGCGCCCAGGTCGCGATGGCGGTCGTCCAGCGGTCCGTGCTGCAGCTCGGTCACGACGCCTTACCCTAATCGGCTCCGCTGCTGGCACACTTGGGCAGGTGTCGGGTCCGCTCGATTTCGAGCAGCTGGAGGCCGCGGGTATCGCGAACCCGCGCGAGCGGGCCGACCTGATCAAGTACCTGGGCGGGCTCGGCTTCACCGTCGGCGACATGGCGGAGGCCGAACGCCGCGGGCGGCTGTTCGGGCTGGCCGGCGACGTCCTGGCCTGGACGGGCCGCCCGATCCATACGCTGCAATCCGCCGCCGACCAACTCGGCCTGACCGCCGAGGACGTGGCGCACGCGTGGGCTTCGCTCGGCCTGACCGTCGCCGGTCCCGACGTCCCCGCCCTGAGCCAGGCCGACGTCGACGCCCTGTCGACCTGGGTGGGACTCAAGGCGGTGGTGGGTGAGGACGGGGCGCTCGGCATGCTGCGGGCGCTCGGCGCCGCCATGGCCCGGCTGGCGGAGGCGGAGTCGTCGGTGATCCGCGCCGGCACTCCGGACATCCAGATGAACTACACCCACGACGAGCTGGCGACGGCGCAGGCGTACCGCTCGGTCGCCGAGTTCGTGCCCCGCATCGGGGCCCTGATCGACGTCGTCCACCGCCATCACCTGACCAGCGCGCGCGCCCACTTCGAGGGCGTGCTGCGCGACACAACGGCGAACGTGGTGTGCGGCATCGGTTTCGCGGACCTGTCCAGCTTCACCGCGTTGACACAGGCGCTGACGCCCGCGCAACTGTCGGACCTGCTCACCGAGTTCGGGGCCACCGTCGCTGATCTGGTGCACGCCGACGGCGGCCGGGTGGTGAAGTTCATCGGCGACGCCGTGATGTGGGTGTCCTCGTCGCCCGAGCGGCTCGCGCGGGCGGCGGTCGATCTCGTCGACCACCCGCGGGCGCGCGAGACGGGCCTGGGCGTGCGCGCCGGCCTGGCGTACGGCGCGGTGCTGGCCATCAACGGCGACTACTTCGGCATCCCGGTGAACCTGGCCGCCCGCCTGGTGGCTGCGGCGGCGCCCGGGCAGATCCTCGCCGCGGCCGAGCTGTACGACGAGTTGCCCGACTGGCCGGCGGTCCCCCTCGGACCGTTGACGCTCAAGGGTTTTGACCGCCCGGTGGCCGCCTTCGAACTGCACGGCCGGGGCACTGCCCAGGAAACCCCCGGCGTCGGTGATTAGGGTGGTTGGCCGTGACCACCACAGAACCTGGCTACCAAGCACCCACCGTCACCGTCGCCACCTCGCTGCCCAAGCGCAACGTGGGTGCCGCCGTATTGGTGGTGCCCGTCGTCTCGACCGGCGACGAGGACAAGCCGGGCGCGGTCGTCTCGGCGGCCGGGCCGTTCCTGTCGGCCGACGCCGTCGCCGAAATCGAGGCCGGCCTGCGGGCGCTCGAGGCCACCGGCGGCAGCGAGCAGGTGCACCGGCTGGTGGTGGCGTCGCTGCCCGTGGCCAGCGTGCTGACCGTCGGGTTGGGCAAGCCCCGCCCCGAATGGCCGGCCGACGTGATCCGCCGCGCCGCGGGCGTGGCGGCGCGCTCACTGGGCGGGGCCGAGGCGGTGCTCACCACGCTGACCCAGTTGCCCGGCGACGACGTGTGCTCGGCCGCCGTGGAGGGGTTGATCCTGGGCAGCTATCGGTTCACCGAGTTCCGCAGCGACAAGACCGCACCGAAGGACAAGGGGCTGCGCAAGGTCACCGTGTTGTCCACCGCCACGGACGCCGGCAAGGACAGCGCGCACGGGGCCGCCGTCGCGACCGCGGTCGCCACCGCCCGGGATCTGGTCAACACCCCGCCGAGCCACCTGTTCCCCGCCGAATTCGCCAAGCGCGCAAAGGCTTTGGGCGAATCCGTCGGCCTCGAGGTGGAGCTGCTCGACGACAAGGCGCTGCAGAAGGCCGGATACGGCGGGGTGATCGGTGTCGGGCAGGGCTCGTCGCGCCCGCCGCGGCTGGTGCGCCTGATCCATAAGGGGTCGAAGCTCGCCAAGAAACCCAAGCAGGCCAAAAAGGTGGCGCTGGTGGGCAAGGGCGTCACGTTCGACACCGGCGGCATCTCGATCAAGCCGGCTGCGTCGATGCACTACATGACCTCGGACATGGGCGGTGCGGCCGCGGTCATCGCGACCGTCGCGCTGGCCGCGCAGCGGCAGTTGCCGATCGACGTGATCGCCACGGTGCCGATGGCCGAGAACATGCCGTCGGCGACGGCGCAGCGCCCCGGCGACGTGCTGACCCAGTACGGCGGAACCACCGTCGAGGTGCAAAACACCGACGCCGAGGGCCGGCTCATCCTGGCCGACGCCATCGTGCGCGCGTGTGAGGACAACCCGGACTACCTGATCGAGACGTCCACGTTGACCGGCGCGCAGACGGTGGCGCTCGGCGCCCGCATCCCGGGCGTGATGGGCAGCGACGAGTTCCGCGACCGGGTGGCCGCGATTTCGCAGCGGGTGGGCGAGAACGGCTGGCCGATGCCGCTGCCCGACGAACTCAAGGACGACCTGAAGTCCACGGTGGCCGACCTGTCCAACATCAGCGGGCAGCGCTTCGCCGGCATGCTGGTGGCGGGGGTGTTCCTGCGCGAGTTCGTCGCCGACGGCGTGGGCTGGGCGCACATCGACGTGGCCGGCCCGGCCTACAACACCGGCAGCCCCTGGGGGTACACGCCCAAGGGCGGCACCGGCGTGCCGACCCGCACCATGTTCGCCGTGCTGGAGGACATCGCCGAGAACGGCTAGTTCGTCGACCCCGGCACCGCCGAGCGTCACGCTGGCGTGACCCTGACCGCCGAGCGTCACGCCAGCGTGACGCTCACGGCAGTCGGACCCTAATTCGTCAGCAACGAGACGACGGCCCGCCTCAGCTGGCGGCGCGGCCAGCCCGTCACGCCCCCGGCGGCCAGCGCGGCGTTCGCCGCGTTGCGCCCGCAGGCGCCGTGCACGGAGCCGCCCGGGGTGGCCGACGCGCTGCCCAGATACAGGCCCTCGACCGGGGTTTCGGCGCGCCCCATCCCCGGCGCGGGACGAAAGATCAGCATCTGCTGCAGCTGCGCGGTGCCGCCGTTCAGGGCGCCCAGATGCAGGTTGGCGTCGCTGGCCTCCAGGTCCGACGGGCGTTGCACGAAGCGGTCGATCACCGCGGCACCGAAGCCGGGGGCGTGCTCCTCGATGACCTGATCCATTGATGTGGCCAGCCGCTCGGCCGCGGCGTCGTCGGGCATGTTGCGCGGCAAATGCGAATAGGCCCAGACGCTTTCGGTACCCGCCGGCGATCGGCTCGGATCCGCGGTGGTGGTCTGCCCCAGCAGCATGAAGGGACGCTCGGGCACCACCCGGGTATTGAGGTCGGCCATCCAGCGCACCAGCCCGTCGCCGTCGGCCCCGAGATGGACGGTGCCCACGCCCCGCAAGCCCTTCGCCCGCCACGGAATGGGGCCGTCGAGCGCGTAGTTGACCTTCACCACCGGCGGATCCCAGGCGTAGTGCTCGAGCTCGCGGCGCAGCCCGGCCGGCACCGCGTCCGCGGGCAGCATGTCGCAAAACAGCCGCGGCGCGGTCACGTCGGCCACGACCGCCCGGCGGGCCCGAACCGTCCGCCCTCCGGCGGTGGTCACTCCCACCGCCCGCCCGCCGCGCACCTGGATGCGGGAAACGTTCTGGTTGCACTCGATTCGCGCGCCGGCCGAGCCGGCCCGCCTCACCAGCGCCGCCGTCAGCTGGCCCGAACCGCCGACGGGCACCGGCCAGCCGCCGTCCTGGGCGAGCATCGTCATCAGGAAACCCATCGCACCGCTGACCGGTGCGTCGGGTGGGACGTCTGCGTGCATCGCGTTGCCCAACAACAGGACCCGCGGTGCGTCGCCGTCGAACAGGTGACCCGCCATGGTGTTGGCCGGCTCGATCAGCAGGCGGGCGAGCCGCACCGCGTCGGCGGTGCCCAATTTCAGCAGCAGCCGCAGCATCGGGCGTACCGGCGGGAAGGGCGCCAGCATCCCGTCCAGCAGTGGCGATTTGATTTTCTGCCACAACTGCACGGCACGCCACCAGTTGTCGCCGTCCGTGGGCTCCCGCCGGGCCAATTCCGTTGCGGTGCGGGCGGGGTCGGGGTAAATGATGGGCGGGTCGTCGTCGGTCCCGCTGCGCGGATGGCCCACGACCGCGGGCGCGCGGGACCAGCGCAGGCCGTGGTCTTCGAGCCGCAACGCCGCCATCGCGGGCGAGGCCACCGTCATGGGGTAAAACGAGCTGAACAGGTCGGTGATGTAGCCCGGCGTGAGTTCGGCGCTGCGCACCGCGCCGCCCGGCTCGGGCTGGGCCTCGAGCACCAGCACGTCCCAGCCGGCATCGGCCAGCATCGACGCCGCCACCAGCCCGTGGTGCCCGGCGCCGATGACGACCGCATCGGCCGTCTCGTCGGCCATGCGTTATTTGACCTCGCTGGGCTCGAGGCGTTTGGCAAGCGCCGCCAGCCGCCACAGGCATTCCCGGTTGCGCGGATAGACGGCGGCCAGCACCAGTCGGTCCGGGATCAGCCTCAGCGGCCCCGAGGCCGGCGTCTCGATCATCTCGATGCGGCAGCCGTCGGGAATGTCTATGAGCCGCAACGTTATTCGCGCGGACCCCAGTGCACCCAGACCAGCGCGCAGCACGAGTTCCTCACCCGGCGTGCAGCTTTCGACCACCGTCTGGTCGCTGATCACCAGGGGCCACACCCCGACCGAGTGCTTGATCGCGGAACCGGGCTGCGGCCAATGCGGGTCCACCGCGCGGGTGCGGCTGTTGCCCACCACCCACTGCGCATACGTCCACCCGTCGGTCATCGCATCCCATAGCTGCTGGCGCGACGCCCGCACTTCGCGGGTGGTCGCCATCTGTCGAGTCGCCGTCATCGCCCATGGATACCCCGGCCGGCGCGAACCATGCGCCGGATCGATCCACCCCCGACACCGGCGGATCGGTTTAGGCGCGGCGGCCAGTGGTTACTACGCCGTTACGACACTCGCGTTCGACAGGAGGCTAATAGTGACTGTGCGACGGATCATCATCGCAGTGGGCGCCGTGCTTTTGCTGGCCGGATTCATCGGGTTGCTGGTCCCGGTGTCCGTGTCGGACGGCAATGGCAATTCCGTCTCCTGCGGGAACGGGATCGCCGCGGACATGTCCAGCGCCCGGAATGCCAACGACAAGAACGGCGCCAACATCCCCATCCTGAACCAGGTCCTCCCGCACACCGACTACGTGGCTCAGTGCCAGTCGTCGGTGAACACCCGGCGGAGCTGGACGATCCCGTTGGCCGTCGTCGGGGCCCTCGCGATCGGCGGTGCGCTGCTGGTGCGGCGACCGGCCGGGTCCAAAACGGTCTAGATCACCCGCACCCGCGCGGCGTTACGCAACGCCTGCGGCGCCACGCGGGAAAGGCCATAGACCGCATAGGCTTCCGGCGCGACCGGCCGGATCGGTTTTTTCTTTTCGACCGACGACAGGATCGCCTTGGCGACCTTTTCCGGCCCGTAGTGGCGCAGCGCGAAGAGCCGGCCGATCTGGCCCCGCCGGCCGTCGACGCCGTCGTCCTTACCGACCGGGACGCTGAAGCGGGTGGTGCTGATGATGTTGGTGTTGATGACGCCGGGGCAGATCGTCGTCACCCCGACCCCGGCCGCGTCGAGTTCGGCGCGCAGGCAGTCGGAGAACATGAAGTTCGCGGCCTTCGAGGTGCAGTAGGCGATCAACGACTGCTGCGGGGCGTAGGCGGCCATCGACGCCACGTTGACGAGGTAGCCGCCCGTGCCGCGCTCGACCAGGCGCCGGCCGAACGAGCGGCAGCCGTTGACCACGCCGCCCAGGTTGATCTCGAGCACCCGGTCGAACTCCTCGACCGGGGTGTCCAGGAAACAGCCCGCCTGCCCGATGCCGGCGTTGTTGACGACGATGTCGGGAACGCCGTGCTCGGCGCTGACCCGCTCGGCGAACGCCTCGACCGCGCCGGCGTCGGACACGTCGAGGACATAGGCGTGCGCCACGCCGCCGCGCGCGGCGATCTCGGCGGCGGTCTCCTTGACGGTGGCCTCGTCGATGTCGCTGACCACCAGCTCGGCGCCCGCACGGGCGAACGCGAACGCGGTCTCGCGCCCGATGCCGCTGCCCGCGCCGGTGACCGCCACCAGGGTGTCGCCGAAGCGGCCGCGGGGGCGCCCGACCTGCGCGCGCAGCATCGCGCGGCTCGGCTCTTTGCCGTCGGCCAGGTCGGCGAAGTCGTGCACCGCGGCCGCCATCACCTGCGGGTGCGACATCGGCGAGAAGTGGCCCGCCCTGATGTCGCGGCGCCACAGCCGCGGCACCCAGCGCGCCGTGTCGTCGAACCCGTAGGGCCGGACGTACTTGTCCCGCGTGTTGACGATGAGCTGCACCGGCACGTCGATGATGCGCAACTCCCGCTTCCGGGCGAATGACCGAAAGTAGTTGGCGGGATAGGTTTTTACCGAACGTGCGGCGTCGCCGGCCAGCTTGGGCGAGTGATGGATCTTGTCCTCGGGAATGTTGTCGACGGCGTTGCGCCGCAGGGCGGGAACCGACAGCGCCAGCCGCAGGCACAGCGGCGCCAGCACCGGGATCGAGAAGAACAGCATGTAGGTCAGCCGCAGCGCCTGGCTGATGGCCCGCGCAAACCTGCGCGGGCGCCAGGGTCGCCGCAGTCCGCCGAAGATGTACTCGACCAGCTGGTCCTGGCTGGGGCCGGACACCGAGGTGAACGAGGCGACCCGGTCGGCGGCGCCCGGGCGTTTCAGGTACTCCCAGATGCCGACCGATCCCCAGTCGTGGGCCAGGACGTGCACCGGACCGCCGGGGCCGAGCTCGCCGATCACCGCGGCGAAGTCGTCGGCGAACCGGGCCATCGTGTAGGCGGACACCGGCTTGGGCGCCGCCGACATGCCGACGCCACGGTTGTCGTAACGGATCACCCGGAACCGCTCGGCCAGCAGCGGCACCACACCGTCCCACAGCACGTGGGAGTCGGGGAAGCCGTGCACCAGCACGACGGTCGGGCCCTCCCGGTTGCCCTCCTCGTAGACGGCGATCCGTGCGCCGTCCGCGCTGTCGACGAACCGCTGAGGCACCTGTTGTATTGCCGGCACCGGACCTCCCCGCTGTGACTACGTCGCCACACCGTAGCAAGGGTGTTCGGGGCGCCCGGGCAACCGCGCGGCCTCCGCCCTGGATGTGTGCCGAGGCAGGCGCAATGACAGGATAGTTTTGATAGCGACTTCGGTCCTTCCAAGCGAGATGCACGACCAGCCCCGACCCACGAGCGATCGAGGAGTCAGAAACGATGGCCTTCTCCGTCCAGATGCCGGCACTCGGTGAGAGCGTCACCGAGGGGACGGTCACGCGCTGGCTCAAGCAGGAAGGCGACACGGTCGAACTCGACGAGCCGCTCGTTGAGGTGTCGACGGACAAGGTCGACACCGAGATTCCCTCGCCGGCCGCGGGCGTGCTGACCAAGATCGTCGCCCAAGAGGACGACACCGTCGAGGTCGGTGGCGAACTGGCCGTCATCGGCGACGCCGGCGAGCAGCCCCAGGCTCAGCCCGCGGCGCCCAGCCAACCGGAACCGGAGCCCGAGCCCGAACCGGAGCCGCAGCCCCAGGCCGAGGCCCAACCCCAGCGCCAGCCCGAGCCCGAGCCCGCCGCGCCGGCCCCGCCGGCCCAGGGCGGCGCGTCCGGCGACTCCAAGCCGGTGCTGATGCCCGAGCTCGGCGAGTCGGTGGCCGAGGGCACCGTGACCCGCTGGCTGAAGAAGGTCGGTGATTCTGTTCAGGTCGACGAGCCGCTGGTGGAGGTGTCCACCGACAAGGTGGACACCGAAATCCCCTCCCCGGTGGCCGGCGTGCTGGTCAGCATCACCGCCGAGGAGGACGCGACCGTGCCGGTGGGCGGCGAGCTGGCGCGGATCGGCTCGAGCGCCGACGCACCCGCCGCGAGCGCCCCGTCCGCCCCGCCGGCCCCGCCCGCGCCCAAGCCGGAGCCGAAGCCCGAACCCAAGCCCGAGCCTGCGGCCACACCGGCGCCCGCGCCCGCCCCCGCGGCCCAGCCCGAACCGGCGCCGAAACCGCAGCCGGCACCGGCGCCCGCGGCGGAATCCGGCGGCCCGAGTAGCGACGGGTCGCCGTACGTGACCCCGCTGGTGCGAAAGTTGGCCAACGAGAACAACATCGACCTGTCCGAGGTCACGGGCACCGGGGTGGGCGGTCGCATCCGCAAGCAGGACGTGCTTGCCGCCGCGGAGAAGAAGAAGGCGCCCCCGCCGGCTCCGGCACCCGCCGCCGCGCCGGCCGCGCAGCCCGCGAAGGCGGCTCCGGCCGCCGCGGCCACCCCGGCGCCCGCGCTGGCGCACCTGCGCGGCACCACGCAGAAGGCCAGCCGCATCCGGCAGATCACCGCGGCCAAAACCCGGGAATCGCTGCAGGCCACGGCCCAGCTGACCCAGACCCACGAGGTCGACATGACCAAGATCGTGGGGCTGCGCGCCAAGGCCAAGTCCGCGTTCGCCGAGCGTGAGGGCGTGAACCTGACGTTCCTGCCGTTCATCGCCCGGGCCGTGATCGACGCCCTCAAGATCCACCCGAACATCAACGCCAGCTACAACGAGGACACCAAGGAGATCACCTACTACGACGCCGAACACCTCGGCTTCGCCGTCGACACCGAGCAGGGGCTGCTCTCCCCCGTCGTCCACAACGCCGGCGACCTGTCGCTGGCGGGGCTGGCCCGGGCGATCGCCGACATCGCCGAGCGCGCCCGCTCGGGCAACCTGAAGCCGGACGAGCTGTCGGGGGGCACGTTCACGATCACCAACATCGGCAGCCAGGGGGCCCTGTTCGACACCCCGATCCTGGTTCCGCCGCAGGCCGCCATGCTGGGCACCGGCGCGATCGTCAAGCGGCCGCGGGTGATCGTCGACGAGTTCGGCAACGAGTCGATCGGTGTCCGCTCCGTGTGCTACCTCCCGCTGACCTACGACCATCGGCTGATCGACGGGGCCGATGCCGGGCGTTTCCTCACCACGATCAAGCACCGGCTCGAAGAGGGCGCGTTCGAGGCCGATCTGGGTCTTTAGGAGGCTTGGGGAACTGTGGCCAAGCCCGTCATCGCGATAGCGGGTTCGTCCGGTCTGATCGGCTCGGCTCTGGCTGCGGCGTTGCGCGCCGCCGACCACCCGGTGCTGCGCATCGTGCGCCGGACGCCGGCGAACTCCGACGAACTGCACTGGAACCCCGAGAGCGGCGATTTCGACGCGGACGCGCTGGTCGACATCGACGCCGTCGTCAACCTGTGCGGCGTCAACATCGGCCAGCGCCGCTGGTCGGGCGCCTTCAAGCAGAGCCTGCGCGACAGCCGCATCGCTCCCACCGAGGTGCTGGCCAACGCCGTCGCCGACGCGGGCGTCGAAACCCTGATCAACGCCAGCGCCGTGGGCTACTACGGCAACACCAAAGACCGCGTCGTCGACGAAACTGCAAGGGCGGGAACGGGCTTCCTGGCCCAGCTGTGCCAGGACTGGGAGGCCGCCACGCTGCCGGCCCAATACGCGGGCACCCGGGTGGTGCTGGCCCGCACCGGCCTGGTGCTGACCCGGTCGGGCGGCGCGCTGCGCCGGTTGCGGCCGCTGTTTGCGACGGGCCTCGGCGCCAGGCTGGGCAGCGGCCGCCAATACATGTCGTGGATCACCCTCGAAGACGAGGTCCGCGCGCTGCTGTTCGCGATCTCACACCCGTCGCTGTCGGGTCCGGTGAACATGACCGGACCGGCGCCGGTGACCAACGCCGAGTTCACCACCGCCTTCGGCCGGGCCGTCAACCGGCCCACCCCGCTGATGCTGCCCGGTTTCGCGGTGCGGGCCGCGCTCGGCGAGTTCGCCGACGAGGGACTGCTCATCGGCCAGCGCGCGATACCGTCGGCGCTGGAGCGCGCCGGTTTCCAGTTCCACCACAACACCATTGGGGAGGCGCTCGCCTACGCCACCGCCCGGCGGGATCACGACTAGCTTTTTGCCCTTTTTGCCGCGAGGGTGCGCAGTTGTACGCCCAATGCGGCGTGTCGCCGTACAAACACGCACCCTCGCGGGGGGAGTACCGTCACCAACGTGAGTCCTTCCCTGCGGTCGAGCGCGGCCGCGATCGACGTCCGCCAGCTGGGGACGGTCGACTACCGCACCGCCTGGCAGCTGCAGCGCGACCTGGCCGACACTAGGGTCGCCGGCGGGCCCGACACGCTGCTGCTCTTGCAGCACCCGCCGGTCTACACGGCCGGCCGGCGCACCGAACCGCACGAGCGGCCGGTGGATGGCACCCCGGTGGTAGACACCGATCGCGGCGGCAAGATCACCTGGCACGGTCCCGGGCAGCTGGTCGGCTACCCGGTCATCGGGTTGGCCGAACCGCTCGACGTGGTCAAATACGTTCGGCGCCTTGAGGATTCGCTGATGAAGGTGTGCGCCGACCTGGGCCTGGACACCGTGCGGGTGGACGGGCGGTCGGGGGTATGGGTGCCGGCCGGCGGCGGCCGGCCCGCGCGCAAGGTCGCCGCCATCGGCGTGCGGGTGGCCCGCGCCACCACGTTGCACGGGTTCGCGCTCAACTGCGACTGCGATCTGGGCGCGTTCGCCGCGATCGTTCCGTGCGGCATCAGCGACGCCGGGGTGACGTCCCTGACCGCCGAATTGGGGCGGACCGTCGCGGTCGACGAGGTGCGGGCGGCGGTCGCCGCCGCGGTCTGCGACGCACTGGACGGCGTCCTTCCCGCGCGGGAACACCCCGTCGCCCGCGTAGCATCAGGCATGTGACTGTCGCTCCCGAAGGACGCAAACTGCTGCGCCTGGAGGTGCGCAACGCCCAGACGCCGATCGAGCGCAAGCCGCCGTGGATCAAGGTCCGGGCCCGGATGGGACCGGAATACACCCAGCTCAAGGGCCTGGTCCGCCGCGAGGGCCTGCACACGGTCTGCGAGGAGGCCGGCTGCCCCAACATCTTCGAATGCTGGGAGGACCGGGAAGCCACCTTCCTGATCGGCGGCGACCAGTGCACCCGCCGCTGCGACTTCTGCCAGATCGACACCGGCAAGCCCGCCGAGCTGGATCGCGACGAACCCCGGCGGGTCGCCGACAGCGTGCGGGCGATGGGGCTGCGCTATGCGACGGTCACGGGGGTCGCCCGCGACGACCTGCCCGACGGCGGGGCCTGGCTGTACGCGGAGACGGTCCGCGCCATCAAGGAGTTCAACCCGTCCACCGGCGTCGAGGTGCTGATCCCCGACTTCAACGGCGAGCCCGCGCGCCTGGCGGAGGTGTTCGCGTCGCGCCCGGAAGTGTTGGCGCACAACGTCGAAACCGTGCCACGGATCTTCAAGCGGATCCGGCCCGCGTTCACCTACCGGCGCAGCCTGGACGTGATCAACGCGGCCCGCGACGCCGGCCTGGTCACCAAGAGCAACCTGATCCTGGGGCTGGGCGAAACCGCCGAGGAGGTGCGCGGCGCGCTGGCCGACCTGCGCGACGCCGGCTGCGACATCGTGACGATCACCCAATACCTGCGCCCGACAGCGCGCCACCACCCGGTCGAGCGCTGGGTGACGCCCGAGGAGTTCGCCGAATTCGGCCGCGACGCCGAGGCGCTGGGCTTTTCGGGGGTGCTGGCCGGCCCGCTGGTGCGGTCGTCGTACCGGGCCGGGCGGCTCTACGCGCAAGCCGTCGCCAGCCGCGCCTCCTGATCAGCCACCTACGTATCCTTGGTGACTATGGCTAAACCCCGCACTGCCGCCGAGAACAAGGCCGCCAGGGCTCAGGCGGCCGCCGCCCGCAAGGCCGCCGCCAAGGAGCGCCGCGGCCAGCTGTGGCAGGCGTTCAACATGCAGCGCAAGGAGGACAAGCGGCTGCTGCCGTACATGATCGGCGCCTTCGTGCTGATCGTCGGCGTCTCGGTGGCCGCCGGCGTGTGGGCCGGCGGGTTGACCATGATCACGCTCATCCCGCTCGGCGTGCTGCTGGGCGCCCTGGTGATGTTCATCATCTTCAGCCGCCGGGCCCAGCGCTCGATCTACAGCAAGGCCGAAGGTCAAACCGGCGCCGCGGCGTGGGTGCTCGACAACCTGCGCGGCAAGTGGCGGGTGACCCCCGGCGTCGCCGCGACCGGTCACTTCGACGCTGTGCACCGGGTGCTCGGCCGGCCCGGCGTCATCCTGGTCGGCGAGGGATCCGCAGCCCGGGTCAAACCGCTGCTGGCCCAGGAGAAGAAGCGCACCGCCCGGCTGGTCGGCGAGGTGCCGATCTACGACATCGTCGTCGGCAACGGCGAGGGCGAGGTTCCGTTGGGCAAGCTGGAGCGCCACCTCACGCGCCTGCCGAACAACATCAACGCCAAACAGATCGACTCGCTCGAGTCGCGGTTGGCCGCCCTGGGATCGCGGGCCGGCGCCGCAGTCATGCCCAAGGGCCCGCTGCCCAACGCCGGCAAGATGCGCGGCGTGCAGCGCACCGTGCGCCGCCGGTAGCCGCCGGTCAGCGGCGATCGCAAGCGCGGCGCTGGGGGTACCCCCGCGAAGCTGGGGGACCGGGCGCTGCGGGTCGCCGCCACCTTCTACGTCAGCGGCGAACCACCGCGGTGCCGCTCAGGCGATCGTGCAGCCCGCGGCCGTCGACGTCGGTGAACAGCGCCGGGATGACCATCGCGACGAGCACCCCGCGCACCGCCAACCGGCCGAGCCCGACCGGCACCCGCCCGTCCACCGACGCCACCTGCAGGCCCAGCACCAACTGCCCCGGCGTGAAACTGAACAGGCGCACCGCCGCCAGGCCGAGCACGAGCCACACGACCAGCACCGCCGTCGACAGCGCCCGTTGGCTGAGCAGGCCGAGGGCCATCGCCAGCGCCGCCAAACCGTAGGCGATCAGCCAGTCGATCATCAGCGCGGCGAGCCGGCGGCCCATCGGCGCCAGCGATCCCGGCCCGCGCTCCGGCAGGCCGAGCCGCTCCCCGGGATAGGCCGATCGCGCCCCCGGCAAACCCTCGGTCACCGGGGCCTCCGGGAACTAGTGCGCCCGTGCAGCCGACCAGATACGATCTTGCGGGTCATGGCCCCACAATAGAACCCGCCGGCGACCCGGATTCTGCTGCGGGGAGCATGGTCACGTAACCTCTGCGCAACATCGAGTTGACTGACGGGCAACATGCGCTCCATAGCGTCAGGCCGCGGATCACCAAGTAAAGGAGCAATCTGTGACGGAAATGACGCCCGACGACGTCTTCAAACTCGCCAAGGACGAGAACGTCGAATTTGTCGACGTCCGGTTCTGTGACCTGCCAGGCATCATGCAGCACTTCACGATTCCGATTTCGTTCTTCGACGAGAGCGTTTTTGAGGACGGCCTGGCCTTCGACGGCTCGTCGATTCGCGGGTTCCAGTCCATCCACGAGTCCGACATGCTGCTCCTGCCCGACCCCCAGACCGCGCGCATCGACCTGTTCACCGAAGCCAAGACGCTGAACATGAACTTCTTCGTGCACGACCCCTTCACCCTCGAGCCGTACTCGCGCGACCCGCGCAACATCGCTCGCAAGGCGGAGAACTACCTGATCAGCACCGGGGTCGCCGACACCGCATACTTCGGCGCCGAGGCCGAGTTCTACATCTTCGACTCGGTCAGCTTCGACTCGCGGACCAACGGCTCCTTCTATGAGGTGGACGCGATCTCCGGCTGGTGGAACACCGGCGAGCCCAACGAGAACGACGGCAGCCCCAACCGCGGCTACAAGGTCCGCCCCAAGGGCGGGTACTTCCCCGTCGCCCCCGTCGACCACTACGTCGACCTGCGCAGCAGGATGCTGCACAACCTGATCACGTCGGGCTTCAGCCTGGAGAAGGGCCACCACGAGGTGGGCAGCGGCGGGCAGGCCGAGATCAACTACAAGTTCAACACGCTGCTGCACGCGGCCGACGACATGCAACTGTACAAGTACATCGTCAAGAACACCGCGTGGCAGGCGGGCAAGACCGTCACCTTTATGCCCAAGCCGCTGTTCGGCGACAACGGTTCCGGCATGCACACCCACCAGTCGCTGTGGAAGGACGGCAGCCCACTGATGTACGACGAGACCGGCTACGCCGGCCTGTCGGACACCGCGCGCCACTACATCGGCGGCCTGCTGCACCACGCGCCGTCGCTGCTGGCCTTCACCAACCCGACGGTGAACTCCTACAAGCGCCTGGTTCCCGGCTTCGAGGCGCCGATCAACCTGGTGTACAGCCAGCGCAACCGCTCGGCGTGCGTGCGCATCCCGATCACCGGCAGCAACCCGAAGGCCAAGCGGCTGGAGTTCCGTTGCCCCGACTCGTCGGGCAACCCGTACCTGGCGTTCTCGGCCATGCTGATGGCCGGGCTGGACGGCATCAAGAACAAGATCGAGCCGCAGGCGCCGGTCGACAAGGACCTCTACGAGCTGCCGCCCGAGGAGGCCGCGAACATCCCGCAGGCGCCCACCCAGCTGTCCGCGGTGATCGACCGGCTGGAAGCCGACCACGAATACCTCACCGAGGGAGGCGTTTTCACGCCCGACCTCATCGAGACGTGGATCAGCTTCAAGCGGGAGAACGAGATCATGCCGGTCCAGATCCGGCCGCACCCCTACGAGTTCGCGCTGTACTACGACGTCTAGGCCGTCTCGGCGTTAGACGACGCCGCCCGCGCGGGTTCGCTTGCCGCGCGGGCGGTTCTATGTCGGCTCCCGCGCCGAAACATCATCCCTTGCGAGGCTTCCCGGCGAGTCTTCGCAAACTGGTTATGTGTCGCGATCTCGACTCGGATGTGACCTGTCCGCGACAGCGACCGAGCACGCTCATCTCATGACTGCGCTCGCCCTTGTCGCCGCGCTCGGAACAGCCCTGTGCCTCGGCTACTGGCTCGGGCGGCGCGCGGGCTCCCCGCCGAAGACCTGGAAGAGGCGAACCAGCCGGATCGCGCTGGGCCGGCTGGCGGTCAACCTGGTCATGTTGATGGCCGCACGGCGCGTCCTGGCGCTGAGAGTTATTGACCCGCTTGGCCCTCTGCGTAGCTTCGCGCGACCACGCTAATTGGGTCGTCGGCCCATGATCCCGCGGGTCATCCTGACGGGTTGCCCCTCGGCCATCTCGACGACCTCCAGCCAGCCCCCGGGGGCGATGTAGTGCCGCTCGACGTCCTCGCGGTGCATGTTGATGATCAGCACACCCGCATCGGTGACCTCATAGCTGTCGAAGGCACCGTAGTCTCGCGGTTCGCCGTTGCTGAACACCACCGTGAAGGCCACGAGCAAAGTTTAACCGTCGAGCGCCAGGTCCTTGCGAAAGCGCTGCATGCCGTCGATCTTGTCGGCCAGGGTGGCGTCGGGTCCCGAGTAGAACATCCACGGCATGGTGATGATGCCGGTGATTCCGGCGTCGGCGGCGCGCTGGTAGTCGGCGGTGGTGAAGGCGTCGGTCAGGGGCGTCAGGATGGTGAAATCGTCCATTGAAAGCCCGTTTTCGGCCCGCAGTTCGCGCAGCCGGCCCACCGCCTCGATGGCCCGGTCGGTCTTGATCAGGTCACCGATCCAGCCGTCGTTGCGGGCCGCGCGGCGCAGCGCCACGTCGCTGAGTCCACCGACGTACACCGGGACCGGCGGCGGCGTCGGCTCCATCTCCAGCCGTGGCGCCCGGTAGAACTCCCCCTCGAATTCCGTCCAGCCCGGCCGCCACAGCGCCCGCATCAAATCGATGATCTCGTCGGTGCGTTTGCCGCGCGCGGCGAACTGCTCGCCCATCAGCGCGAATTCCTCGCGGCACCAGCCGACGCCGATGCCGAGCTCCACCCGTCCCGACGCCAAAACGGCGGCGGTGCCAATGGCTTTCGCCGCCGAGTAGGGGTTGCGCATCGCCGGGATGTAGACGGTGGTGACGAAGCGCAGCCGCGTGGTGACCTGCGCCAGCGCGCCGACGAGGACCCACGGGTCGGGCCAGTCGGTGAACGGCTGCCAGCGCCGCTGGCCGTCCTTGGTGTACGGGTACGGGGTGTCCAGCGTCTCCAGGTTGACGACGTGGTCCGGGATGCCGACGCCGTCGTAGCCGAGTTCGTCGGCGGCCTTGGCGATCTCGATGATCTCGCGGGTGTTCAGGAAGGCGCTGCTGACGTAGAACTTCATTGCGCTGCCCGCACCCAGGACGGCTCGATGAACACGCCGTCGGCCTCGACGGTCACCCCGGCGGCGTCCGAAATGGTGCCGCGCGCAAAGACTTTCACGCCCTCCTTGCCCTCGATCCAGGCCTCGGACCGGAGCGGGCCCAGCGGGGTGCCGCGCAGGTACTTCACGGTGATGGTGCCGGTGAACCGCGGTTTGGACAGGCCCTCGCTGGCCACCTCGCCCAGCATGTGGTCGAGCACCAGGGCGCTCACCCCGCCGTGCACCAACGCGGGCGGGCCCTCGTAGGCCGCCCCGAGGACGAACTCGCTCCAGCACCGGCCACCGCCGTCGTGGTGGATGATCAGGGGCGGCGCGATCGGATTGCCCAGGCCGATCGCGGCGTTTCCGAGCGTCAGCGGTCGCGCGCCGTCGACGCGGTAGCTCACCCCGATCGGCCGGGTCCGTTGCCGCAACGACTTGGTGACGGCCTCGATCGTGGAGCGCGCGTCGGCGACGACGTCGTCGTCGGCCGCGGTGTGGATGGTGGCGTCGATGAGCTCCCGGACGGCGTCGGCCAGCGGCGTGTACCGGGCCGTCACCCGTTGCGCCTCCTCCGCGCTGAGCACCTCGAAAATGGCATCCAACGCGCCGGCCTCCTGACTCAACTCCCAAACACCTTCCGCACGAACGCCTTCGCGCGCCGCGTCACCCGAAGATAGTTGTCCAGGAATTCGCCGCCGTCGTCGGTCGGCCAGCCGGCGGCCACGGCGACCGCATTGAGCTGCCGCCCGGGCCCCGGCAGCTGGTCAGTGGGCTTGCCGCGGACCAGCACCAGCGCGTTGCGCGCCCGCGTCGCCGTCAGCCAGGCTTGGCGCAGCAGGTCCACGTCGTCGGCCGGCACCAGGTTGGCCGCGGCGATAGCGTCCAGGGATTGCAGCGTCGAGGTGTTGTGCAGAGCCGGGATCTCGTGCGCGTGCCGCAGCTGCATGAGCTGCACGGTCCATTCGATGTCGGCCAGCCCCCCGCGACCCAGCTTGGTGTGGGTGTTGGGGTCGGCGCCCCGCGGCAACCGCTCGGCCTCGACGCGGGCCTTGATGCGGCGGATTTCCTGCACGGCCTCGGCCGAGACGCCGTCGGGCGGGTAGCGCGTCTGGTCGGCCATCAGCAGGAACCGCTGGCCCAGCTCGGCGTCGCCGGCGACCGCGTGCGCGCGCAGCAGCGCCTGAACCTCCCACGGCTGCGCCCACTGTTCGTAGTAGGCGGTGTAGGAGCTCAGCGTGCGCACCAGCGGGCCGCTGCGGCCCTCGGGCCGCAGGTTGGCGTCGACCTCCAGCGGCGGGTCGACGCTCGGGGTGCCCAGCAGCGCCCGGATCTGCTCGGCGATCGACGTCGCCCACCGCACCGCCTGCGAATCCTCGACGCCGACGGCCGGCTCGCAGACGAACATCACGTCGGCGTCGGACCCGTAGCCCAGCTCCGCCCCACCCAGCCGGCCCATGCCGATGACTGCGATACGCGCGGGCGCGGCGCGGCCGTCGTCGGGCAGGTTGGCCCGGACCAGCACGTCCAGCGCGGCCTGCAGCACGGCCACCCACACCGAGGTGAGGGCCCGGCACACGTCGGTGACCTCGAGAAACCCGAGCAGATCGGCGGAGCCGATGCGGGCCAGCTCGCGGCGCCGCAGCGTGCGCGCCGCGGCGATGGCGCGCACCGGGTCGGCGTGGCGGCACGCCGAGGCGACCAGCGCGCGAGCCACGGCGGCGGGTTGGGTCTCGAGCAGTTTCGGGCCGGCCGCGCCGTCGCTGTAGTCCTGGATCACGCGGGGCGCGCGCATCAACAGGTCCGGCACGTAGGCGGAGGTCCCCAGCACGTGCATGAGCCGCCTGGCCACCGCGGGCTTGTCCCGCAGCGTGGACAGGTACCAGGTCTCCCCCGCCAGCGCCTCGGACAGCCGCCGGTAGGCCAGCAGGCCGCCGTCGGGGTCGGGCGCGTACGACATCCAGTTGAGCAGCCGCGGCAGCAGCACCGACTGCACCCGGCCGCGGCGGCCGCTCTGGTTGACCAGCGCCGACATGTGCTTCAACGCGGTCTGCGGGCCCTCGTAGCCGAGCGCGGCCAGCTGGCGCTCCGCCCCCTCGGAGGTCATGCCGTGCGCGATCTCCAGCCCGGCCGGCCCGATGGACTCCAGCAGCGGCTGATAGAAGAGCTTGGCGTGCAGCTCGGAGACCCGCACGTTCTGGTGGCGCAGCTCTTCGCGCAGCACGCCCGCCGCGTCGTGCCGGCCGTCGGGGCGGATGTGCGCCGCGCGCGCCAGCCAGCGGACCGCCTCCTCGTCGTCCGCCTCGGGCAACAGGTGGGTGCGCTTGAGCCGCTGCAGCTGCAGTCGGTGCTCGAGCAACCGGAGGAACTCGTAGGAGGCGGTCAGGTTCGCCGCGTCCTCGCGCCCGATGTAGCCGCCCTGGCCCAGCGCGTCCAGCGCGTCGACCGTGGAGGCGACGTGCAGCGAGTCGTCGCTGCGGCCGTGCACCAGCTGCAGCAGCTGCACCGCGAACTCGACGTCCCGCAGCCCGCCGCTGCCGAGTTTGAGTTCCCGACCGCGAACCTCCGCGGGCACCAGCTGCTCCACCCGGCGCCGCATCGCCTGCACCTCGACGACGAAATCCTCACGCTCGCAGGCGATCCAGACCATGGGCATCAGTGCGGCGAGGTAGCGCTCGCCGAGCTCGGCGTCGCCGGCGGCCGGCCGGGCCTTCAGCAGCGCCTGGAACTCCCACGTCTTGGCCCAGCGCTGGTAGTAGGCGACGTGCGACTCGATGGTGCGCACCAGCTCACCGCTGCGGCCCTCGGGGCGCAGGCCCGCGTCCACCTGGAAGAAGGCCTCCGAGGCCACTTTCATCATCTCGCCGGCCACCCGCGCGCTCTGCGCGTCGGCCCGTTCGGCGACGAAGATGACGTCGACGTCGCTGACGTAGTTCAGTTCGCGGGCACCGCATTTGCCCATGGCGATGACGGCCAGCCGTGGCGGCGTGCGGTCGCCGCACACGCCGACCTCGGCCACCCGCAGCGCGGCCGCCAGCGCGGCGTCGGCCAGGTCCGACAACTGCGCGGCCACCACCTTGAACGGCAGCACCGGCTCGTCCTCGACGGTCGGGGCCAGGTCCAGCGCCGCCAGCACCAGCAATTGGTCGCGGTACTCCACCCGCAGGCGCGCCAGCGCGGAGCCGGGGCCGGCCAACGCCTCCTCGACGCGCGTGGTGAACGTCGCGAGCAACTCATCGCGCGTCGGCAGGTGGGCCTTGCCGCGCAACAGCTTCCAGGACTGCGGATTGGCGGCGAGGTGATCGCCCAGCGCGAGCGACGAGCCGAGCACCGCGAACAGCCGCCCGCGCAGCCCGCGCTCGGTGAGCAACGCCGCGCTGAGCTCGTCCCAGTCGCTGTCGGGGTTCTCCGCCAGCCGGATCAGGACCCGCAGGACGGCGTCGGGATCCGGGGCGCGCGACAACGACCACAACCGGTCGACGTAGTCCTGGTCGTCGCGCTGGTACCAACCCAGCTGCGCCAGGCGGTCCCCCGCCGGCGGGTCGACCAACCCGAGCCGGCCCACGCTGGGCAGCCTGGGGCGCTCGGTCGCGGGTTTGGTCACGACCACGACCGTAGCGCAACCGACCGCTCTCTCAGCCGGATCGGCGCCGCCGGCGAGCTACAGCGATAGGTAGGTGCTCAGCTCGTAGGGCGTGACGTGGCTGCGGTAGTTCGCCCACTCCGTGCGCTTGTTGCGCAGGAAGAAGTCAAACACGTGCTCCCCCAACGTTTCCGCGACGAGCTCGGAGGCCTCCATCGCCTTGAGCGCGGCGTCGAGGCTGGTGGGCAGCTCGCGGTAGCCCATCGTGAGCCGTTCCTCGGGCGTCAGGTCCCAGACGTTGTCCTCGGCCTGCGGTCCCAGCACGTAGCCCTTCTCCACCCCGCGGAGCCCGGCGGCCAGCAGCACCGCGAACGCCAGGTAGGGGTTGCACGCCGAGTCGGGGCTGCGGACCTCGACCCGCCGCGAGGACGTCTTGTGCGGCGTGTACATCGGCACCCGCACCAACGCCGATCGGTTGGCCGCCCCCCACGACGCCGCGGTGGGCGCCTCGCCGCCCTGCACCAGCCGCTTGTAGGAGTTGACCCATTGGTTGGTAACCGCGCTGATCTCCGAGGCGTGCTCGAGGATCCCGGCGATGAACGACTTGCCGACGTCCGACAGCTGCAGCGGGTCGTCGGTGCTGTGGAATGCGTTGACGTCACCCTCGAACAGGCTCATGTGGGTGTGCATGGCCGAGCCCGGGTGCTCGGCGAACGGCTTGGGCATGAACGACGCCCGCGCGCCGTTCTCGATCGCGACCTCCTTGATGACGTAGCGGAACGTCATCACGTTGTCGGCCATCGACAACGCATCGGCGAAGCGCAGGTCGATCTCCTGCTGGCCCGGCGCGCCCTCGTGGTGGCTGAACTCGACCGAGATGCCCATGAATTCCAGTGCCTCGATGGCGTGCCGGCGGAAGTTGGACGCGGAGTCGTGCACGGCCTGGTCGAAGTAGCCGGCGGTGTCGACCGGGAGGGGCCGCGACCCGTCGTCGGGGCCGGGCTTGAGCAGGAAGAACTCGATCTCGGGGTGCACGTAGCAGGAAAAGCCCAGGTCGTTGGCCTTCTGCAGCTGGCGGCGCAGCACGTGGCGCGGGTCCGCCCACGACGGGGAGCCGTCGGGCATGGTGATGTCGCAGAACATCCGCGCGGAGTGGTGGTGGCCGGACGACGTGGCCCACGGCAGCACCTGGAACGTCGACGGGTCCGGATTCGCCACGGTGTCGGATTCCGAGACGCGCGCGAAGCCCTCGATGGAGGAACCGTCGAAGCCGATGCCCTCCTCGAAGGCCCCTTCGAGTTCGGCGGGCGCGATGGCAACGGACTTGAGCGTGCCGAGCACATCGGTGAACCAGAGCCGAACGAAGCGGATGTCCCGTTCTTCTAGCGTGCGGAGGACGAATTCCTTCTGTCGATCCATGACCCGACAGTAGGCAACGCCTGTTAAATCCGTGTTACCGACGGCCGCTCAGAACCGTTGCGGACCGTCGCGGCGGCGGCTCAGGACCGGCAGTGCAGCGACGCGGGCGGCAGCACCCCGGCGACGAAGTAGCGCACCACCGCGGTGTCCACGCACTGGTCACCGTTGAACACCGCGGTGTGCTGGGTTCCGTCGTAGGTGATCAGCGGGGCGCCCAATTGGCGGGCCAGGTTCACGCCGGCCTGATACGGGGTGGCCGGGTCGTGCGTCGTGGAGACGACGACGACCTTGCCCGGCGCGGCGGGCGGCGCGGCGTGCGGCCGTGAGGTGGCGGGCACCGGCCACAACGCGCACAGGTCGCGGGGGGCGCTGCCGGTGAACTGCCCATAGCTCAGGAACGGGGCGACCTGGCGCATCTTCTGGTCGGCGGCCACCCACGTCGCCGAGTCCGTCGGCGTCGGCGCGTCGACGCACCGCACGCCGTTGAACGCGTCCTGGTCGTTGGTGTAGTGCCCGCTTTTGTCCCGGCCCTCGTAATCGTCGGCCAGCAACAGCAAGTCACCGGCGTCGGTGCCGCGAGCCAGCCCCAGCAGGCCGCTGGTCAGGTACTTCCAGTGCTGCGGGGTATACAGCGCGTTGATGGTGCCGGTGGTCGCGTCGGCATAGCTCAGCCCACGCGGATCCGACGTTCGGCCCGGCCGGGCGACCAAGGGGTCGACCAGGGCGTGGTAGCGGCTGACGAACTGGGCCGGATCGGTGCCCAGCGGGCAGCCCGCGGCGCGGGCGCAGTCGGTGGCGTAGTCGTTGAAAGCCGTTTGGAATCCGGCCATTTGGTTGATGTTTTCGGTCACCGGGTCCACCGTCGGGTCGATGGCGCCGTCGAGCACCATCGATCGGACGTGGCCGCCGAAGCCCTCGAGGTAGGCGGTGCCGATCTCGGTGCCGTAGCTGAACCCGAGGTAGTTGATCTGGTCGTCGCCCAGCGCCTGGCGGACCGCGTCCATGTCGCGCGCGACGGAGGCGGTGCCGGCGTTGGCGAGGAAGGCATTGCCCATCCGGTTCGCGCACTGCTGGGCCAGCTGGCGGTAGACCTGCTCGATGTGCGCCACGCCGGCCGGGCTGTAGTCGACCATCGGGTCGCGCCGGAACGCGTCGAAGTCGGCGTCGCTGCGGCAGCGCAACTGTGGCGTCGAGTGGCCCACCCCGCGCGGGTCGAACCCCACCAGGTCGAAATTGCGGGTGATGTCGCTGTTCTCCAGGTCCGACGCCATGCCGGCGACCATGTCCACCGCGGACGCGCCCGGTCCGCCCGGGTTGATGAACAGCGCTCCGGCCCGCCGGCCCGTCGCGGGAACCCTGATCACGGCCAGCTTGGCTTGCGCGCCACCCGGATTCGCGTAGTCGATCGGGACGGACACGGTGGTGCACTGGGCGGTCGGAAGGTCGCTGGTGTCGGTCAGGAATTGGTTGCAGCTGCCCCAGTTCTGTGGGCGCACCGCGGCGGCCGGGGCCGGGCTCGGCGTCTGGCCGGCACCGGGCTCGGGAGTCGCGGCCGCCACCGGCAACTGCGATCCCGCAACCAACAATCCAAACGACAGCAGCGCCGAGCTCAACGGTCTGCGGCGCGACATGGCTGTCAATATTTGCAGCCGCGAATACCCGTCACAGCGCGAAAAGGTCACGGCTTGGTCTCGCGTCGGCGCGTCGCCACCAGTGCATCGAGACTGCACTCAGCGCTAGAAATTCGCCGGATTCACGCGCTGGGCGCAGTCTCGGCGAAGTCTCACCGCTTCTAGCACTTGGCGCCGCTGGGTGGCGTACCGCCGCCGAGCAGATACTCCGTCACGTAGTCGTCGATGCAGCTGTCTCCCTGGAAGACCACCGTGTGCTGGGTTCCGTTGAAGGTCAGCAGCGACCCACGCAGCTCGTTCGCCAGGTCGACCCCGGCCTTGTACGGGGTCGCCGGGTCGTGCGTCGTCGACACAACCACCGTCGGCGCCAGGCCGGGCGCCGAGATCTCGTGCGGCTTGCTGGTGGGCGGCACCGGCCAGAACGCGCAGGTGCCCAGCGGGGCGTCGCCGGTGAACTGGCCGTAGCTCATGAAGGGGGCGATCTCCCGCGACCGGCGGTCTTCGTCGATGACCTTGGCGCGGTCCGTAATCGGCGGCTGGTCAACGCAATTGATCGCCACCCGCGCGTCGGTGGCGTTCGTGTAATGCCCCTTCGGGTCGCGGCGCATGTACATGTCCGCCAGCGCCAGCATGGTGTCGCCGCGGTGGTCCACCAGCTCGGACAGGCCGTCGGTCAGGTGGTGCCACAGCGACGGCGAGTACAGCGCCATGATGGTGCCCACGATGGCGTCAGCGTAGCTCAGCCCGCGGGGGTCCTTCGTCGGGATCGGCCTGCCCACCATCGGGTTGTTCGGGTCGACCATCGGGTCGACCAGGCTGTGATAGACGGCGACGGCCTTGGCCGGGTCGGTGCCCAGCGGGCAGGTCGGCTGCTTGGCGCAGTCCGCCGCGTAGTCGTTGAACGCGTCCTGAAATCCCTTGGCCTGACGCAGGTCTGCCTCGACCTGGTCGGCGTTGGGGTCGACGGCACCGTCGAGGATCATGGCCCGCACCTTGGTGGGGTACGCCTCGGCGTAGGCGGAGCCGATCCGGGTGCCGTACGAGTAGCCGAGGTAGGTCAGCTTGTCATCCCCCAGGGCCGCGCGGATGGCGTCCAGGTCGCGGGCGACGTTGACGGTGCCCGCGTTGGCCAGGAAGTTCTTGCCCATCTTGTCGACGCAACGGGCGACGAACTGCTTGGTCTCGTCCTCGATGTGGGCCACCCCGGCGGGGCTGTAGTCGACGTTCGGCTCGGTGCGCAGCCGGTCGTTGTCGGCGTCGGAGTTGCACCAGATCGCCGGCCGCGAGTTGCCCACCCCGCGCGGGTCGAAGCCGACCAGGTCGAACCGTTCCCGGATCCGTTTGGGGAGCGACTGGACGACGCTCAACGCGGCCTCGATGCCGGACTCGCCGGGGCCGCCGGGATTGATCACCAGCGAGCCGATCTTGTCCCCCGTCGCCGGAAACCGAATCATTGCCAGGGTCGCGACGTCGCCGTCGAGGTGGTCGTAGTCGACGGGCACGGCGAGCCGGCCGCACATCGCGCCGCTGGGGATCTTGGCTTTCGGGTTGGACGAGCGGCACGGGGTCCATTCCACCGCCTGGCCCAGCTTCGGTGACTTCATGAGGGCGCGTCCGTTGACCACGCGCAGGCAGCCCGCGACCGTCAGCGCCACGGCAGCGATCGCCGTCCAGATCAGCAGCGTGCGCGCGATCCTGTCGCGGCGAGACACTCTCATGCTCACCTATGCTGCCAGAGCCAACCTGAGATTCTGATGAGCGGTTCGGTGCGCCTGACTACCCGGCCGCCGTGAGCAGTTCTTCCATCGCGACCGCGAAGTCGTCGGCCATCTCCCACAGGTCCGGCAGCAACTCCGGGCACGAGATCAGCCCGACGTCCAGGGTGCCGCACAGCGACATCACCGTGATGTTGAGGCCCGAACCGTGAAAGATCGGCCCGAGCGGATACATCGCCTTGACCTCACACCCCAGCAGATACAGCGGAACCTGAGGGCCCGGGACGTTGGAGACCACCAGATTGTGCACCGGCGCGCTCTGGGTCAACCGCGAGCTCGCATACAGCCGCATCGCGATCCCGTACACCGCGGGCGCGGCGAACTGCGACCAGTCCTGCAGCAGTGACGCCCCGATGGCCGAACTATGCTGCTTGGCAACAGAATTCGCTTCGGCGATGGCCCTCAGGCGCTCGACCGGGTCGGCGATGTCGGTGTGCAGGCTGGAGAACATCGCCGAAACCTGGTTGCGGCCGGGGCGATCGGTCTTGCCGTGGACCGAAACCGGCACCGACGCCACCAGCGGCGCCTCGGGCAGGGTATTGCGCTCGGCCAGGTACTGGCGCAGCACCCCGGACACCAGGGCCATCACCACGTCGTTGACCTTGACGCCGAAGTGGTTCTTCACCTTCTTGACGTCCTCGAGGTCCAGCTGGGCGTAGGCGATGTTGCGGCGCCCGGTGATGCTGGCGTTGAAGGCCGTCCGCGGCGCGGCGAACGGACGCGCCATCGCCTGGCCCTCGACGGCCTTGCGCACCGTGGCGACAACCGAGGACACGGTCTGGGGCACGACGTTGGCCAGGTGCAGTGGGCGGCGGGCGAACCGGACCAGCCCGCCCGCCGCGATCTGCCAGCCGGTGCCGCCGCCGACGCCCTCCACCGGCTCCGGCGCGGGCGCGTCGGCCTCGGTCGCGCACAGCTGCGACATCAGGTTGGCGCCGGTGACACCGTCCACCCCGGAGTGGTGCACCTTGGTCATCACCGCCACGCGTCCGTCGGCGTGGCAATCGGTGCCCGCCACCCCTTCGATGACCCACATCTCCCACAGTGGCCGCCCCCGATCCAGCGGCAGCGACGCGATGTGGCCGCAGATCTCCGACAACTCGCTGCGGCCGCCCGGCGGCGGCAACCCGATGCGGTGCAGGTGGCGGTCGACGTCGAAGTCCTCGTCGTCCACCCACACCGGGTGGTCGAGGTTCAGCGGGCTGTCGGCGAGCTTCTCCCGGAACTGCGGCATCGCCCGCAGGCGCAGGGTCAACGCGTCGCGCAGCCGCTCGAAGGTGTAGCCGCCCGGCATCGTGGAGGTGTCCACCTCCACGATCGAGCAAACGTGCATGGGCTGCGAGGGGGTCTCCAGGTAGAGGAAACTGGCGTCGAGTCCGCTGAGCCGCTGCATGGCCGCCAATGGTATGTCTCACACCACTCGGGCGGTGCAATTGACCTGAACAAATGGCAGAATGGTGCGAGTCCGACGAACCCGGGGACCTGAAGGGCCACGAGGATCGACCAGACCACTACCAGGGACAATGATGTCTGAGCAGAACGTTTACGGCGCAAACTCGTCCGCGCCCGCCAAGATGCCGACCAAGATTCGCACGCACCACCTGCAGAAAATGAAGGCCGAGGGCCACAAGTGGGCGATGCTCACGGCCTACGACTATTCGACCGCCAGGATCTTCGACGACGCCGGCATCCCGGTGTTGCTGGTCGGCGATTCGGCCGCCAACGTCGTCTACGGCTACGACACCACGGTGCCCGTGTCGGTCGACGAACTCATCCCGCTGGTTCGCGGCGTGGCTCGCGGGGCCCAGCACGCGATGGTCGTCGCCGACCTACCGTTCGGCAGCTACGAAGCGGGCCCGGCCGCCGCGCTGGCCGCCGCCACCCGGTTCTTGAAGGAGGGCGGCGCGCACGCCGTCAAGCTCGAGGGCGGTGAGCGGGTGGCCGACCAGATCGCCTGCCTGACCGCGGCGGGCATCCCGGTCATGGCGCACATCGGCTTCACGCCGCAAAGCGTGAACAGCCTCGGCGGGTTCCGGGTGCAGGGCCGCGGCGACGCCGCCGAACAGACCGTGCACGACGCGATCGCCGTCGCCGAGGCCGGGGCGTTCTCGGTCGTGATGGAGATGGTGCCGGCGGAATTGGCCACCCAGATCACCGGCAAGCTCACCATCCCGACCATCGGGATCGGCGCCGGGCCCAACTGCGACGCCCAGGTCCTGGTGTGGCAGGACATGGCGGGCCTGAGCACCGGCAAGCCCGCCCGGTTCGTCAAGCGGTTCGCCGACATCGGCGGCGAGTTGCGCGGCGCCGCAGCGCAATACGCGGAGGAAGTGGCCGGCGGCGTGTTCCCCGCCGACGAGCACTGCTTCTGACCCTCACCCCCGCTCGAAGTTGCCACGAGCTCGCCGTGACGGGCTTGTGACCGCTCGTTAAGTCGATCCTGTCCAGACAAGGATTTGCTGAAATCCCTTGTCTGACAGCGAGCGTACGATTTCTTATGTACACATTCACGACTCCGCGGGCGGGGGGTTGACCACATAACCGGCACTCGTGGTGGCTTCGTGCACCGCCGAACGGTCCTGAAGTTGCCGCTGCTATTGGCAGGAGGCGCCGCCCTGGCCCGAGCACCTCGCGCCACCGCGCAACCTCCCCGCGGCGCCCCGGATGCAAGCCGCTGGTCCACCGACCGCGCCAACCGCTGGTACCAGGCGCAGGGCTGGCTCGTCGGCGCGAATTTCGTGACGTCGAACGCCATCAATCAACTCGAGATGTTTCAGGCCGACACCTACGACCCGGGACGCATCGACACCGAGCTGGGCTGGGCCCAGCTCCACGGGTTCAACACCGTCCGGGTCTTCCTGCACGATCAGCTCTGGACCCAGGATGCCCGCGGATTCCAAGGCCGCCTCGCCCAGTTCGTCGACCTCGCCGCGCGGCACGGCATCAAACCGCTGTTCGTGCTGTTCGACTCCTGCTGGGATCCCTTCCCGCATGCGGGCAGGCAACCCGAACCGAGGCCGGGCGTGCACAACTCCGGCTGGGTGCAGAGTCCCGGCGCCGACCGCCTGGGCGATCGCGGCTACGCCCGCGTCCTGCGCGGCTACGTCACGTCGGTGCTGACCCAATTCCGCAATGACGACCGGGTTTTGGGCTGGGACCTGTGGAACGAGCCCGACAATCCCTCCCGCTACTACCGCGCGGTCGAGCGGGACGACAAGCTGAACCTCGTCGCCGACCTGCTTCCGCAGGTGTTCGCGTGGGCACGCTCGGCCGATCCCTGCCAACCGTTGACGAGCGGCGTGTGGCACGGCGAACCCGAAGAGGACGCGGACCTGCGCGACACCATCCGCGGCATTCAGCTCGACAACTCCGACGTCGTCACGTTCCACAGCTACGACGAGCCGGCCGACTTCGAGGCGCGCATCGCGGAGCTCGAACCGCACGGAAGGCCGATCCTGTGCACCGAGTACCTGGCCCGGTCGCTCGGCAGCACCGTAGAGGGCATCCTGCCAATTGCCAAGGGGCATAACGTCGGTGCGATCAACTGGGGACTGGTCGCCGGCAAGACCCAGACCTACTTCCCCTGGGACTCGTGGGAGCACCCCTATTCGGAGCCCCCCGACGTCTGGTTCCACGACCTCCTCGGCGCCGACGGGCGGGCCTACCGGAACAGCGAAAGCCAAACGATCCGTCACCTGGCGGGCCTGGCGATGCACCTCAGCCCGTAGCGGATGGGGAACGGCCGCTCACGCGCGCCCCGCGGTATGGCACCCTATGGGTGCCCGTCCTCCCGCCTCAATCGGAGTCGAGAATGCCCGCCAAAGCGCCCAACACCTCGCGCCATCTGGAGGTGGAGCGCAAGTTCGACGTCGTGGAGTCCACGGTGTCGCCGTCGTTCGAAGGCATCGCCGCCGTCGATCACGTCGACAAGTCGCCGATCGAGTCGCTGGACGCGACGTATTTCGACACCCCGACGCATGATCTGGCGCGCAACAAGATCACGCTGCGGCGTCGCACCGGCGGTCACGACGCGGGCTGGCATTTGAAGTTGCCGGCCGGCCCGGAAGCCCGCACCGAGGTTCGCGCGCCGCTGGACGCGTCGGAGCAGGAGGTGCCCGGCGAGTTGCGGGACATCGTGCTCGCGATCGTCCGCGAACGGCCGCTCGAACCCGTCGCACGCATCAGCACCGAACGCGAAACCCAGGTGCTGTACGGCTCGGACGGGGCGGCGCTGGCGGAATTCAGCAACGACCACGTCACCGCGTGGGCGGCCGGCAACTCCGAGGCTCCCCCCGCCGAACAGGAATGGCGCGAGTGGGAACTCGAGTTGGTCGAAAACAACGGGGCGGCCGACACCGAGCTGTTGGCTCGGCTGAGCAACCGGCTGCTCGACGCCGGAGCCGCGCCCGCCGGTCACGGGTCCAAGCTGGCCCGCGTGCTCGGCGAAACGGCGCGGCCCGACGAGACGCAGCAGCCTGCCGACCCGGTGCACCGGGCGGTGGCCGAGCAGGTCGCCGAGCTGCTCGTGTGGGATCGTGCGGTGCGTGCCGACGCCTACGACGCCGTGCACCAGATGCGGGTGACCATCCGCAAGATCCGCAGCCTGCTGGCCGACTCCCAGGGCGCGGCCGAATCGTCCGGAATCGCCTGGATTCAGGACGAATTGCGCGAACTCGCCAACGTGCTGGGCGTGGCCCGCGACGCCGAGGTGCTCGCCGAGCGCTACCAACGGGCGCTGGACAAGCTGCCGCCGGAGCTGGTGCGGGGCCGCATCCGCGAACGCCTCGTGGAGGGTGCCCGTCGCCGCTACCAGACCGGGCTGCGGCGGTCGCTGATCGCGATGCGCTCGCAGCGATACTTCCGCCTGCTCGACGCCCTCGACGCGTGGGTCGCGGAAATCCCCGCCGCCGCGCCGGGCGACGAGGGGGCCCCTGTGACCCTCGAGGCGGCCTACCAGAAGGTCCGCAAGGCCGCCAAGGCCGCGGCGGCGGTGGAACCGGGCGCCGAAGCCGAACTCGACCTGGCGCTGCACCGAATCCGCAAGCGCGCCAAGCGGCTTCGCTACACCGCGGCGGCCACCGGCGCCGCGCGGGTGTCCGAGCAGGCGAAGGTCATCCAGACGCTGCTGGGCGACCATCAGGACAGCGTGGTCAGCCGCGAACACCTGGGTCACCAGGCCGAGGCCGCACACACCGCCGGCGAGGACACCTTCACCTACGGTCTGCTGTATCAGCAGGAGGCCGACCTGGCCGAGCGGTGCCGCCAACAGCTCGACGAGGCGCTGCGCAGGCTCTCGAAGGCGGTGCGCTGAGTCTGGTGGGGCGCCCCGATCAGTCGTGCTCGGCCTCGTAGCGCAGCAGGACCGTGCCGCCCGGGAAGGTGCGGTTCTCCAACAGTCGCAGCGAGATCCATGACGGCAGCGTCGGGAAGAACGGAGTGCCGCCACCCACGGCGGTGGGTGTGACCACGATCCGGTACTCGTCCACCAGCCCGGCCCGCACGATCGGTGCGGCCAGCGTCGCGCCGGCCACCTCCAGCCTGCCGTCGGTTTCGGCCTTCAGCTTCGTTACCACCTCGACCGGGTCGCCGCGTTCCAGGCGGGAGTTCCAGTCGACGGAGTCCAGGGTGCGCGAGAACACGACCTTCGGCATGTCGCGCCAGGTGCGGGCGAACTCGACGATCAGAGGGGTGGCGTCCGGGGCCGTGTCGGCGGTCGGCCAATACGCGGACATCAGTTCGTAGAGGCGCCGCCCGTAGCACGACAGGGCGGTCTCCCGCTCGAAGTCGTTCCAGTACTGATGCAGTTCTTCGCTCGGGTCGGCCCAGTCGATGTTGCCTCGTGCGTCGGCGATGTATCCGTCCACGGACACGTTGAAGCCATAGATGAGTTTGCCCATGCAGATCAGACTGCACCGGAGGGCAAAACTCATCGCGACGCCACACCCGGTCGTAGAGGCGGGGCGGACGAGTTGGCCTGTAAGCCGGATTCTGTTCCCCGCCGCCGCGGCATAAGCAACGGCGGCGCGGCGGCGACCATCCATCTGGACACACCGTCGCCGGGTGCCTCGAGCGGCCTACCCGCAGGCTCGGGCGAGCAACCCTCGAACGCCTGCGAGGCCGCACCAGGTGCGGCCTTCTTGGCCTTGCTTCGGGTGGGGTTTGCCTAGCCACTCCGGTCACCCGGAATGCTGGTGCGCTCTTACCGCACCGTTTCACCCTTACCACCGCGAGGGTGGCGGTTTGATTTCTGTGGCACTTTCCCGCGAGTCGCCTCGGATTGCCGTTAGCAATCACCCTGCTCTGTGAAGTCCGGACTTTCCTCGACTCGACACCGGCTTTCACCGACGCGAGCCGCGGTCGCCCGGCCAACTCGTCCGCGACGCTCCACGGTACCCGCTGCGCAACCTGCTGACCAGCATCTCACGAGCGGCTTTGACGATTGAGCAATTTATCAATCATTGCTAAATAAGTGTATTGGTGCCACGCTGACCGCATGACAGATACCGAAGGATTCGTCGATCAGTCGGTGACGGGTCTGGCTGAGCCACAACCGATGTACAAGGCGCTGCGCGAAACGACCCCGGTGTTCCGCTCCCCGCAGGCGGTGGTCCTCAGCCGCCTCGCCGATATCGAGATGGCGCTCAAGCACACCGAACTGTTTTCGTCGAACATGGACGCCGTCGACCTCGGCAACATCCGGCCGATGATCCCGTTGCAGATCGACCCGCCCGAGCACGCCAAGTACCGCCGCATCCTCGACCCGCTGTTCACCCCGCGCGAGATGGCCCGGCGCGAGCCCGGCGTCACCGAGCTGGTGAACCAGATGATCGACCGCTTCGCCGGCCGCGGCGAGTGCGACTTCCACGAGGAGTTCGCGGTCCCCCTGCCCTGCACCGTCTTTTTGCAGTTGCTCGGCCTGCCGCTGGGGGATCTCGACCAATTCCTGGTGTGGAAGGACCACATCATCCGGCCGGAGGGCGACTCGGGCTTCGACCGCCGCCACGAGACCGGCGCCCCCACAGCGCAACAAATCTACGACTACTTCGACCGCGCGATCGACGACCACATCGCCAACCCCCGCGACGACGTGCTGTCCGCGATGATCGCGGCCACCATCGAGGGCCAGCCACTGTCTCGCGAGGAGCTGCTCGACATCTGCTTCCTCTTCCTCATCGCGGGGCTGGACACGGTCACCGACTCGCTCGACTGCTTCTTCGTGTACCTGGCCCGCCATCCCGACCACCGCCACCAGCTCGTCGAGCAGCCCGACATCCTGCCGAGCGCCATCGAGGAGCTGTTGCGTTGGGAGACACCGGTTCCCGGGGTGGCCCGGGTGGCCATGCAGGACACCGAGGTGGGCGGCTGCCCGATCAGCAAGGGCGAGCGGGTCAGCCCGTTGCTCGGCGCGGCCAACACCGATCCCGCGGAGTTCGCAGATCCCGACCTGGTGGATTTCAGCCGCAACCCGAACCGGCACCGCGCGTTCGGCGGTGGGCCGCACCGCTGCCTCGGGTCCCACCTGGCGCGCATGGAACTGCGGGTGGCGCTGCGCGAATTCCACCGCCGCATACCGGATTACGAGATCAAGCCGGGCACGCAGTTGATGTACACCGCGGCGCTGCGCTCGGTGGAGTCGCTGCCGCTGGTCTTCCCGGCGGCATGACCCACGTTAGCGTCGATCCCGACCGCTGCACCGGGCACGGGCGCTGCTACACGCTGGCGCCCGACGTGTTCGACGCCGACGAGGTCGGTCACTGCGTCGTGCTCGTGGCCGACGTCTCGGGGGACCTCGAGGCGCAGGCCGTCGCCGGCGAGCAGAACTGCCCGGAGCAGGCGATCACGCTGTCCCGGTAGGTTTTAGGCGAAACAGACCACGCTGCGCGCGCCCCGGCCCGCGGTCATGTCGGTGAACGCGGTCTCGACGTCGTCGATGCCGATCCGCCGGGTCACCAACGCCTCGAGGTCCAGCCGGCCGCGCTGGGCGAGCTCGGCGAGCACCGGGATGTCGCGCGCCGGATCGCTGGCCCCGTAGACGCTGCCCTGCACCGTCTTGCCGTCGGCCATCAACGACAACGCTGGAAACGTCACCTCCTCGGCGATCCCGGCGGCGCCGACCAAGGTGACCTTGCCGCCGCGGCGGGTGGCCTCGTAGGCCAGGCGCATGGTGGCGGGCTTGCCCACCACCTCGATCCCGTGATCGACGCCGGCGCCCCCGGTGAGATCGCGCACCGCGGCGACGAGGTCGACCTCGCCCGCGTCGATGGTGTCGGTCGCCCCGTTGGCCACCGCGGCGGGAAGCTGGCCGGCCACCCGGTCGGCGGCGATGATCCGCCCGGCGCCGGCCAGCCGCGCCCCCTGGATGGCGGCCAAACCCACGCCGCCGCAGCCGATCACGAGCACACTATCGCCCGGCCGGACGGCCGCCGTGCGCATCACCGCGCCGACCCCGGTGGTGACGCCGCAACCCAGCAGGGCGGCGTGGTCGAACGGCAGCGACTCGTCGACCGGCACCACCGCCGCGGCCGGCAGCAGCGTCTCCTCGGCCAGCGACCCGACGCCCATGCCGGGCCACACCGGGCCGCCGGCGCTTTCCGCGTACGGACCGCCGTAGGCGTGGTCGTAGCCGTGCGCGCACAGCTGGGCCTCGCCGCGCAGACAGTGCGGGCAGGAGCGGCACGGCACATTCCAGGTCAGCACGACGTGGTCACCCGGGCTGACCGTGGTGACGCCGGCGCCGACCTCGGCGACGACACCCGCGCCCTCATGCCCGAGCGTCGACGGCAGCAGCGTCGGTATCGCGCCGTCGCGCAGCGACAGGTCGCTGTGGCACACGCCGCTGGCGCGCAGTTGCACCCGTACCTCGGTCGGCGCGAGGGGCCGTAGCGCGAGCTCCTCCACCGCGGTGGGCTGCCCGACCTCGCGCAGCACGATGGCTTTCACGGGGTCCACACTGTGATGCAGGTCATAGCGACCTACGATGGCTGGACAACCGCACCGGGTCAAGGGAGACGGGCATGACGGGATCAACGACGATCACGCGCGACAGCCAAACGGCAGGTGACGAGCCGTTTTTGACGATCGGCGGCCAGGGACAGGCCGGAGCCGCCGGAAGCTACGCGGTGCGCAACCCCGCGCGGCCGGCCGAGGTCGTCGGCCACGCCCCCGCCGCCGACCGCGCCCAACTCGACGCCGCGGTGGCCGCGGCACGGCGGGCGGCGTCCGGGTGGCGGGCGCTGGGCGTCGCCGAGCGGGTCGCCGCCCTGACGGCCGCGGCGGCCACCGCCGCCGAACAGCTAATCGCCGGCGACGGCGCGACGCTGTACACCCGCGAGCACGGAAAGGTGCTGAGCGAGGCCAACTTCGAGATCAGCACCGGACCCAGCCTGGCGGCGCTGATCGGGTCGATGGCCGAGGCCGCGGTCGCGCCCGAACTCATCGACCCGAACGCCCCCTTCCCGCGCCTGCACCGGGAGCCGTACGGCGTGGCCGCGCTGGTGCTGCCGTTCAACTGGCCACTCGCGCTGGCGATGACGAAGCTGGCGTCGGCGCTGAGCGCGGGTAATACCGTCGTCGTCAAGGTGCCGCCCAGTTGCCCGCTGGCGGCGCTGCGGCTGGCCGGGGCGCTGGCCGCGGCGCTGCCGCCGGGCGTGGTCAACGTGCTGGCCGGCCCCGGCAGCGAGCTCGCCCAGGCGCTGGTCACACACCCGGGCATCGACCTCATCTCGCTGACGGGCGGGGTGGCCACCGGACGCGCCGTCATGGCGGCGGCGGCCGCGCGCCTCACCCCGGTGCTGCTCGAACTCGGCGGCAACGACGCCGCGATCATCGCCCCCGACATCGAGGTCACCGAAGAGCTGGTCGAGCGGCTGGTGACGGCGACCTACACCACCGGCGGCCAGGTCTGCATGGCGATCAAGCGGCTGTATGCGCCCGCGGAGCGGGTCGGCGAGCTGGCCGAGGCGGTCCTCGCCCGCTGCGAACGCGAGGTGATCGGCGACGGCCTCGCCGACGAGACCACGCTCGGCCCCCTGCACACGGCCGCCGGCCGTGACCGGATCGCCGCGCTCGTCGGTGACGCCGAGGCCAGGGGCGCAAAGGTGCGCACCGGCGGGCGGATCCGCGAGGAGGACGCCGCCTCGGGTGGGTATTTCGTGCTGCCGACCGTGGTCACCGGCGTGGCGCCGGACTCGCGGCTGGCCACCGAGGAGCAGTTCGGCCCGGTGCTGCCCCTGTTCGGGTACGACGCCGTCCAGGACGCCGTAACCGCCGCCAACGCAACGGAATTCGGCCTCACCGCATCGGTCTGGACCGGCGACGACGAGCTGGCCGATCGGGTCACCGGCCAGCTCGTCGCGGGCACGGTCAGCGTCAACTGCCACGGCCTGGCCGCCCAGGATCCGCGGCTGCCCTTCGGTGGCTGCGGCCAGTCCGGCCTCGGCCGCGAGCTCGGCGTGGACGGGATCCGCGCGTTCACCCAGCCGCGGACGTTCGTGCGGCATCCCGTCCCGGGCTAGCCCGTCGTCGAGTGTGGCTGACGACTTCGCGTGTGCCGTGCGGGCTCACACCGAAAGCCCTGGCCGCACACGCGCTATACGAACGAGACACCCAACAGGAGCAGTGCGAGAGCCACTTCGGGTCCGTTCTCCTGCAGGTTGGTCACGAAGCCGCCCACCTCGAACCCCGTCGGGGCGATGATCGGCGGGTTCCCGGTGGTCGTCACGGCCACCGTGACCGGCTGCAGGGGTGCCAGGAGCCCGCCGAAGGGAATGTTGAGCGCTACGGTCTGCACACTCGGTACCGACCCGGGCAGCGGGATGGACACCGTGTCCTGGCCGTAGAGCAACGCGGTCCCGACGCTCGGGCCGGCACTGGAGAGTGCTGCCATGGCGCCGGCCGGGTTCCCGGCCTGCAAGGCGCTGACAAACGCGGTCCCGCCCTGTGCCAACGGGCCCGTCGCGACCACCAACGGACCTACCAAGTCAAGGGGGAGCTCGATTTGCTGCGCGCTGCTGCCCTGCAGCACGGACAGGATTTCGGCGCCGATGGCCTGGAAGCCGGGGGGCGCGGCGGCGGCCTGCGCATTGGCGAGCTCGGTGCCCAGATAGGAAGCCGCGCCGGCGTTCAGCAAGGTCATGAACTGGGAATGAAAGGCCGCCGCCTGCGCATTGAGCGCCTGATACTGCTCGGCGTGGCTGGAAAAGAATGCGGCGATCGCCACCGACACCTCGTCACCCGCGGCGGCCACCACGCTGGTCGTCGGGCCCGCCGCCGAGGCATGGGCCGCACTCAGCGCCGAGCCGATGTTCTCCAGCTGACCGGCCGCCTGGCCGACAACCTCCGGCACCACCGCCATAAAGGACATGGCCGCCTCCTAGCCCGACAGCGATCACCCGGTGATCCAAAGCAAAAGCGTACCGCCGGGCGGCCTTTCGGTCCCGACTTCCGCAGAAGGGAACGCGCGCAACGCGAGTACAGTAAGCCCGATGGCCGCTGCCCCGTCGAATGAGCGGATGATCGCCGGCGTCGCCGCGGCGTCCGTCTCCCTCGGCGTGGCCGAGCTCGTGGGTATCCCGTTCGGGGCGCGCGCCAACGCGCGTACCGCCGTCTCCACCGTGGTCGTCGACCTGACGCCGGGGCCCGTCAAAGAATGGGCGATTCAGACACTGGGCTCCCTGGACAAACCCTTCCTCGCGGTCGTGGTGCTCGTGGTCATCGCCAGCATCGCCGCCATCGCCGGGACCCTGGAAACCCCGCGCCGCCCGCTGGGCAGCGCCGTGATCGCCGCGGCGGGCGTCCTCGGCTGCCTCGCAGTGCTGTCGCGGCCGGGCGCGGCCGCGCTCGACACCGTCCCCACCCTCGCGGGCGCGGCCTGCGGCGTTGCGGCCCTGCGCGTGCTGACCCGTCGCGTCCGACCCGGCGCGGCGGCCTCGGATGACGAGCCGGACGCCGGCAGGCGCCGGTTGCTCGGCTACGGACTGCTCGGCTTCGGCGTGATCAGCGGCGTGGCGGGTGCGGTCATCACACGCTTGGTCCACTCGGTGGCCGCCGACCGCACCACCTTCGCGCTGCCGCGGCCGCGCACGCCGGCTCCGCCGATCCCCGCCGATGTGCAACCCAACGGCGTTGCGCTACCGAGGTTCGTCACGCCCAGCGGCGACTTTTACCGGGTGGACACCGCGCTGGTCGTTCCCCAACTCAGCCGCGGCGACTGGCGGCTGCGCATCCACGGGATGGTGGACCACGAAGCCACCTACAGCTTCGACGATCTCGCCCACTTCGACGTCGTCGAAACGGTGACCACCCTAACCTGCGTATCGAATCCCGTTGGGGGAAACCTGATTTCGACCGGCGTCTGGACGGGCTACCGGGTGGCCGATCTGCTGGCCACGGCCGGTGTGCACGGGGATGCCGACATGGTGCTGTCGACGTCGACCGACGGGTTCACCGCCGGCACACCGGTACAGGCGCTCACCGACGGCCGCGCCGCGCTCCTGGCCGTCGGCCTCAACGGCCAGCCGCTGCCGATCGAGCACGGCTACCCGGCCCGGCTGGTGGTGCCCGGGCTGTACGGGTACGTGTCGGCCACCAAATGGGTCGTCGAGCTGGAGCTGACCCGCTTCGACAAAGCGAAGGCGTACTGGACTCGGCAGGGTTGGGCGGCGCGCGCACCCATCAAGACGGAGTCGCGGATTGACGTGCCGAAGAACGGTCAGCAGATTCCGATCGGACCCGTGGTGTTCGGGGGCGTGGCGTGGGCACAGAACCGTGGCGTGCGCGCGGTGGAGGTCCGCGTCGACGACGGCGGCTGGCAGCCCGCGCAACAGGGCGCGAGCTATTCCAACGACACGTGGCGCCTGTGGAGCTTTCCCTGGCAGGCGACAGCCCCCGGAAAACACACCATCACCGTGCGCGCCACCGACAACACCGGCGCCGTCCAAACCGCGGATCAGGTGGGTAGCGTCCCGGACGGCGCCACCGGCTGGCACACGGTGGACTTCACCGTGGCGTAGGCCTGCAGCGCTACTTCGACGAGAGTTTGCGCCAGCTGAATACCGCGATCGCCAGGCCGATCAGCACGGTGATCGGGCCGATGATCGACCAGGTGGTGGTGTTGCTCATCGGGCTACCGAGCAGCACCCCGAATCCCTGGAGCGCCCAGATCAGGCCGAACAGCGCGACGAGCAGACCCAACGCCAGCGTCACGACGAAAGTCCTTCGCATAGGGCGATGCTAGGCGAACCGGCTATCGCGCGGTACGGATGACGAAGGCGTCGGTGCTCTCGTCGTAGCCGACCGTTTCGTCGACGAACAGCTCCCCCACCGCGCGGCCATCCCCGGCAACCGCGATGAACCGCGCCTCCTCCTGGTCGTAGGTCACCGAGCCCTGGACGAACATCGCCGCGACCTCGTGCCCGTCGGCGCCGAAGACGACCAGTTTCAGGCCTCCGGCTTGCTTGACGTATTGCGCCGCTTCCGCGCGTGTGATGGCCATCGCTGGGTTCCTTTCCAATGCTTTCCTTGCAGCGCAGTATCTCCGAGATCGGGCGACCCTCGGGAAGCGGGCCTGCGCCAGGCACTCTCGTGAAACTGCTCAGGAGGCCGGCTCGGGCGTGCGCGTCGCGACAAACATCCGCCGCAGCGCGTCCGCCATCCGTGCGCGTATCGGTGCACCCGAGATGACTACGTCGACCATCGCCGGCGACTGGTGGGTGTGGCCGCGGGCGCAGATGTACTCCGTCGGGACTCCCGCCGCCTGCAGCGCAGCGGCGTAGGCCGCGCCGTCGTCGCGCAGGGGATCGAACTCGGCCGTCACCACGATCGCCGGCGGGAGCCCGGACAGATCGTCGGCACGCAACGGCGCGAAGCGTGGGTCGCCGCGGTCCACCGCGTCGATGTAGTGGTCGTAGAACCACTCGAGCAGCGCTGTCGTCAGGCCGAAGCCGTCCGCATTCTCGATGAAGGATGCGCGCGTGGTGTCACCCGCCGTGCACGGCGCCAACAACACCTGCCCGGCGATGGTGGGTCCGCCCGAGTCCCGCGCCAGCCGGCATGTCACCGCCGCGAGCCCGCCGCCCGCGCTCCAGCCGCACACGGCGAGTTGCCCCGGTCTGCCACCCAGCCCCTCGGCGTTGTCGGCGACCCACCGCACCGCGGCCATGGCGTCATCGACCGCCGCCGGGAATCGGTGCTCCGGCGCGTGGCGGTAGTCCGCCGAGATGACGATCGCGTCGCTGCGCACGCAAAGGTCGCGGCACAGCGGATCATCCGAGATCGCGTCGCCCAGCACGTAGCCGCCGCCGTGGAAGTACACGACGATCGGATGCGGGCCCGGGCTCGACGGCCGGTAGAGCCGGTACGCCAGATCGCCTGCGGCGCCGGGCAACACACCGTCGACGATCTCGCCGACGTCCGGCCCCGGCTGTCGGGTCACAGCCATCTGATCGTAGAAGGCGCGGGCGTCGGCCACGGCCATCGATTCCATCGGCGGCAGTTGCAGCGCCGCCATCGCCTCGAGGACCATCTCGACGTCGGGCTGCAGCCGGCGCACCACCCCGTCGTTGCACTGCGAGCCGTGGGGACCGGACAAGGTGAAGCCCAGATAACCGCGGGCGACCACCTCGTCGCAGCCGGCGCGGTAGAAGTCGAAGCCCGCGCAGTACGGCAGGAAGACTCGTGGCTTGCCCGGCACGTTGGCGCCCATGTACCACGAGTTCGCCTGTGGGTAGAGGGTGATGTCGGCGCAGTCGTTGACGTGTTGCGTCCACCCGGCTTCGGCCAGTTCGGTGGGCTCGATGACCTCGAAGCCGCCCGCGCTCAGGTGGGCGAGGCAGTCGAGCACCCAGTCGGCGTGCTGTTCGATCGAAACGACCATGTTCGTCAACACCGACGGGCTGCCGGGACCGGTGATGAAAAACAAGTTCGGGAAGCCGACCGTGGTTAGGCCGAGGTAAGTCTGCGGTCCGTCGGCCCATTTGTCCTTGAGCGCCAGGCCATTACGGCCCCTGATGTCGACGGCCGTGATCGCGCCCGTCACGGCGTCGAATCCGGTGGCGAAGACGATCGCGTCAAAAGCGAACGACTCGTCGGCGGTGTCGATGCCCGTTTCGGTCACCTGGCGGATCGGATGCCTCCGGACGTTGACCAGGCGCACGTGCGGCAGGTTGTAGGTGGCGTAGTAGTCGGTGTCGAGGCACGGCCGTTTCGCCGCCAGCGGGTGATCGGTGGGGCACAGCTCGTCGGCGGTCTGTGGATCGTCGACGATCGAGCGAATCTTGTTCCGGACGAACTCGGCGTATTCTTCGTTGGCCGCGGGATTGCTCAGCACATCGGCGAAGACGTTGATCGCCTCGAACAGCAAGCCGTCCTCCCAGGCGCGCTCATAACGCCGTTGGCGTTCGGTTTCCGAGACGCCGAACGTCGGGGTGATGTCGCGCTCCATCGGAATGCCGGCGGGCGAAACCTTTGCCGCCGCACGGTATTCGGCGTCATTCACCACTTGTGCGAGCTTCCCGGCCGGTAGCGGGCCATTGCGCGCCGGGATCGAGAAATTCGGCGTCCGCTGAAACACCACCAGCTGTCGCGCGTCCCGGGCGATCATCGGAATCGATTGCACCCCGGAGGAACCCGTGCCGATCACGGCCACCCGCTTGCCGGTGAAATCGACGGGCTCGTGCGGCCAGGCGCTGGTGAAGTAGACGTCACCGGCGAACCGCTCGAGCCCGTCCACCTCGGCCGGCTTGGGCATGGACAGGCAGCCGGTGGCCATCACGACGAAACGGCAGGTGATCTCGTCGCCGGGTTCGGTGGTGACGTGCCAGCGCGACGCGTCGGCGTCCCAGCGTGCCCGCTCGACGCGGGTGGAGAAGCTGATGTGGCGCCGCAGGTCGTGCTTGTCGGCCACATGGTTCAGGTAACTCAAAATCTCCGGCTGGGTGGCGTACTTCTCCGACCATTGCCAGTCCCGCTGCCAGTCGGGGTCGAAGCTGTACATGTAGTCGACGCTGGGCACGTCAACCCGGGCACCCGGATACCGGTTCCAGTACCAGGTGCCGCCGAGGTCGTCGCCCGCTTCGAACACGCGGAATCGGTATCCGGCGCGGCTCAGGCGGTAGGCAAGGTAGAGGCCCGCGATTCCCGCGCCCACGACGATGACGTCGACGTCCGGCGTCGACGGATCCGTGCTGGCTGTGTCGGTCATCATCTGATGATCACGCCGCGCCGGCCCGCTGTCATGGGTACCGCACTACCCGATCACGCAAATTCTCGAAAACCGTCACCGTCTCGCGCTGGCGATGTGGGGTCCCCACCCCGGGCCGGCTCGCCCGGTCACTTACCAAACGGATAGGAAACCCTTTCCTCACGGGAGCGAAATCTGGCTTCCGCGGCAATTACGCAGTCAACGTCCCGCCCCGAGCATTTCAGTCATGACTTTCATGACCACACTGCCGAAGAGCCGCATCGTCAGCGACACGGACCTCGCCCGCGCCGCGGCGGCCGGCGATCGCGCCGCGCTGGCCGCGATCTACAACCGCTACGCCTCCCCGTTGAACGCCTATTGTCTGGGCCTGATGCGCGATCGCCACGCGGCCTCAGATTGCGTGCAGGAGGTCTTCTGCATCGCGACGACAGAGTTGCCGAAGCTGCGCAACGCGGACAAGCTCAGGCCGTGGCTCTACGCCATTGCCCGTCGCAGCGCGCTACGGGCCCTGTCCGAACGTCGCCGTGAGGCCGCGTTTGCCGAGCTGCCCGATCACGTGGCGACCGGTCCGGGGCCGTTTACGCTGACGGCCCAAAAGGAACTCCGTCAACTGATCGCCCAGGCGGCCGGCGGATTGTCCGAGCGCGACCGCCACGTGCTGGATCTTGCCTACCGACGCGGCGTGACCGGAACCGAGCTCGCGCAACGGCTGGGCATCAGCTACGACTCCACCAATAAGCTGCTGCAGCGGCTGCGCGACACCGTCGAACGCTCGCTGGGTGCGCTGTTGGTCGCCAGACATGCTCGCGACAACGGATGTCCCCGGCTCGCCGGGGAGCTGTCCGGCTGGGACGAGCAATTCACTGTCCTGACGCGTAAACGCGTTGCGCGCCATATCGAATCGTGCACCGTATGCGACGAATACCGCCACAACGTCCTCAACGCCGTAGCCCTGCTCGGTGGCGGGGTGCTCGACAAGGTGTCATAGTCACACGAGCGCTCACTTTTGCTGCGTGCGGCGGTCACGCAACATGGAGCGGTTGACCGCCCCGAGCCGGATGGCCGCGTTGGCCAGCCGGACTCGGCGATCTCCCTCCGTGTTGATGCCGAACTTGTCATACAGGTGTTGCAAATGTTGCTTGACGGCTGCCTCCGTAACGAATAGCTCCTGGGCCATCCGACGAACCGATGCGGGCTCGGGGAACGGGTCATCGGAGACGAAGGGGCGGCACAAGACCTTGAGGACGTCGAGTTCGCGCGGGGTCATGCGGGGCGGTCGCAAGATGGACTTGCCAGTTTCGGTTTCTTGATCGGCCGGTGCTTCGTCAGCGGCCCTCGTCATCCAGAAAACCAACCGCGAACCGCCGAGCCGCAATTCGTCCCCAGACCGCAGGATCCGTTCGGCGGCGATCTTTTCACCGTTGACGTAGGTGCCATTGCGGCTACCCAGATCCCGTACGGACCAGGCTTGCCCGAAGTTCTCCAAGACGGCGTGTACCCGTGACACGGTCGTGTCGTGCTCGAGCGACACCGCATTGGTCGAGGCCTTGCCGAGAGTCACTCGTTCACCACTCAGCGCGATCAGCTCCCGCCCTGACGGTCTCCACACCTCCAAGTGGGAAGACATATTGACCCCTCCTATCAGGCCAATTCTGACCCTGCCGCTCAGAGCTCACCCCAGTATCGCAAGTCGGCCGGCGCCGAACCGCTCGTCGCCTGACCATCACCCCACCGACCTGCGTCGACGGCGCCGCCGCCCCGCGAGATGAGGTAGTCGACTACGCGTGTGATCGGGCCTGGCACCGCCAAGACTTCGTGAGGAAAGTAGTTGCCCGACGACGCCTGGGGGCCACCATGACCATCACGGTTGACGCGCCGATCTGCCCGAACGTCTTCGCGGCCGGGCTGCCCACGTATGACTATGAGCACTGCCAGAGCCTTGACGAGGCCCACGAGATCATCAGCGCGGCGCGACTCGAGGCGCCGATCGCCATCGGCCCGCACGGGCCGGAGTTGCTGACCTACGAACTGGTGCGGACCGTGCTGCGCGACCCGCGCTTCCGCGTGCCGCAAGGCATGTTCCTTGCGTCCCAAGGCATCACGAGCGGCCCGTTGTGGGAGCGGGTCGCGACGAACCTGATCAGCCTCGACGGGCCCGAGCACCACCGGCTGCGCCGATTGGTGTCCCAAGCCTTCACCCCGCGCGCCACCGCGCGGCTGCGCACGACGATCGTCGAGGTGATCACCGAGCTGGTGGATCGCCACGCCGCGACGGGGCGCTGCGAGGTGGTCACCGACATCGCCCGCCAATTCCCCGTCCCGATCATCTGCGCGCTGTTGGGAGCCCCGGCCGGGGATTGGGAGCTGTTCTCGAACTGGACCGACGACATCTTCAAGGCCTTCAGCTGGGACGTTGCGGCCCACCAGCCGGCGATCCTGGCGGCGTGGGATGAACTCGACGCTTATATCGACGAGATGGTGGCCCAGCGGCGGCACACGCTGACCGACGACCTGATCTCCGAGCTGATCCGCGCCGAGGACGACGGCGACCGCCTCAGCGCCGACGACCTGCGGATGCTGGCCGCGGGCCTGCTGATGGCGGGCACCGACACCACCCGCAATCAGCTGGCCGCCTCGGTGCACGTGCTGGTCGACCACCCCGACCAGTGGGCCCTGCTGGCCGAGCACCCCGAGCTGGCGACCAACGCGGTCGAGGAGACGATGCGGCATTCGCCGATCGCCGCCGCGACCCTGCGGACCGCCCGCGAGGACGTCGAGATCGCCGGGGTCATGATTCCGGCCGGCACGCTGGTCGTCGCCCACACCGGGTCCGCGAACCGCGACCCCGCCGTTTTCGACGACCCCGACCGCCTCGACATCACCCGACAGGACGCGCCGCCGATGCAGACGTTCGGCGCCGGCATGCACTACTGCCTCGGCGCGAACCTGGCCCGACTCGAGCTCGCCGAAGCCCTGGCGGTCATGACGCGGCGCATGCCCAACGCCCGCCGCACCGGCCCCGCCCCGTGGAAGCCGCTGACCGGAATCGCCGGACCGATCACGCTGCCAATCGAATTCGACACCGAGCCTCGGGTCATGGCATCGACTCAGCAGACTTCATGTGCCGACGAAATCCTCGCCTGGTAGCGATCTCGCGGTAGCGGTCTCGATGGATGTGCATTGACGGCTTCGCGTGTGCGCTGGGGGCGGAAGATCCGCGAGATCCGCGCCCTGGACTCACACGGAAAGCCCAGGCTGCACACTCAATCGCGGCCAACCTTATATTGATTGCATAGATAGCATTGACACGGCCGGAAACCGGCGACCATAGTCGTCAGGTATGGCGCTGCTGCCAGACCCCGATCCCCGGCGGCGACAGCACATCGTGATCTCGGTCGACGACCACGTCATCGAGCCGCCCGACATGTTCGTGGGGCGGCTCCCCGCCGCGCTGGCCGAACGCGCCCCGAAGGTGGTCGAGACCGACGACGGACGGCAGGTGTGGCGCTACGAGGGCCGCGAATACCCCAACATCGGCCTCAACGCGGTGATCGGCCGGCCGCGCGAGGAATGGAGCATGGAGGCGGCCCGGTTCGACGAAATGCGACCGGGCTGTTGGGATATCGACGCCCGCATCGTCGACATGGACCTCGCCGGGATCTGGGCCTCGGTCAACTTCCCGTCGCTGATCGCCGGGTTCGCCGGGACCGTCTTCTGGAAGAGCGACGACCTGGAGCTGGGCTTGGCCACCCTGCGGGCCTGGAACGACTGGCACCTCGAAGTGTGGGCCGGCAGCTACCCGGAGCGGATCATCCCGCTGCAGCTGCCCTGGCTCGCCGACCCGCGGCTCGCGCCCGACGAGGTGCGGCGCAACGCCGCGCGTGGCTTCAAGGCGGTGAGCTTTCCCGAGCTGCCCGCCCAATGCGGGCTGCCGAGCCTGCACAGCGGCGCGTGGGAGCCGTTCTTCGCGGCCTGCGAGGAGACCGGCACGGTGGTGTGTCTGCACACCGGATCCGCGCAGTGGGCGCCAATCCCCGCCCCGGACACACCCTTTGAGACCATCACCACCCTGTTCCCGGTCAACGGCCTGGTCGCCTGCGCCGACATGCTGTGGTCGGGCATCCCGGTCCGGCACCCGAATCTCAACATCACGCTGGCCGAGGGCGGGCTGGGCTGGGCGGCCATGCTGGGCGACCGCGCCGATTACGTGCTGGCGCACTCGGCTTCGGGCCACGAGGGCGGCGCGTGGAAAGGCGACCTGCTGCCCAGCGAGGTGCTGCGGCGCAACTTCTGGTTCTGCTCGATCGACGATCCGCACGCGTTCGGCGCGCTCGACGCGATCGGGCCCGAGCGCATCCTCGTCGAAAGCGACTACCCGCACGCCGATTCGACCTGGCCCGACACCCAAGAGGTGGTGGCGCGCAACGTCGCCGGCCTGCCGGCCGAGGACGCGGCCCGCATCACCCACCGCAACGCCGCTCAACTGTTCCGCCACCCCCTGCCGGACGAGGGGTGGCTCGCCTCGGCCTAGGAGTCCTCATGCTCGACCTGCTCATCCGTGACGCCCAGATCGTCGACGGCACCGGCGCGCCCGCCCGCCACGGCGACGTCGGCGTCAGCAACGGCCGCATCGTCGCCGTCGGTGACGTCGACGACACGGCGACGAAAACCATTGACGCCCAGGGCCAGACGCTCGCGCCGGGCTTCGTCGACCTGCACACCCACTACGACGCGCAGCTGTTCTGGGACCCGACGGCGAGTCCGTCGGTGCAGCACGGCGTCACCACCGTGTTCGGCGGCAACTGCGGTTTCACGCTGGCACCGGCGGACGCCGAGCAACACGACTACCTCACCCGGATGCTGGCGCGGGTGGAGGGGATGCCGCTCGACGCACTCAAGGCCGGCCTCGACTGGGGCTGGGCGTCGTTCGGTGACTGGCTGGGCCGCCTCGAGGGCCGCATCGCCGTCAATGCCGGCTTCCTGGTGGGCCATTCGGCGCTGCGGCTGGCCGCCATGGGCGGAGATGCCGTCGGCGCCGAGGCCACCCCGGAACAAATCGACACGATGGTCGCGGTGCTGCACGACGCGCTGGCCGCCGGCGGGCTCGGGCTGTCGACGAGCCAGTCGCCCACCCACAACGACGGGTCCGGCCAGCCGGTGCCGTCGCGCAGCGCATCAACGCACGAACTCGTCGCGCTGGCGGGGGCTCTCCGCGACCATCCGGGCACCACCCTCGAGGCGATCATTCCCGGTTGCCTGTCCGGCTTCACCGACGCCGACATCGCGCTGCTCACCGACATGTCGGTGGCCGCCAACCGCCCGCTGAACTGGAACCTGCTGGGCGTCTCGGCGGCCAACCCGGCCGGGCACGAAAAGCAGCTGCGCGCATACGAAGCCTCGGCGCGGCGCGGTGGCCGGGTGGTGGCGCTCACGCTGCCGCAGGCCATGAAGATCCGGCTGTCGTTCCTCTCCGGCTTCGTGCTCGACGGGCTGCCCGGCTGGCGCGACACGATGCACCTGCCGGTGCCGGAACGGCTTGTCGCCCTTGCCGATCCGCAGGTGCGCCAGCGCCTGGCAGAGGGCGCCGCCTCGAGGGAGGCGGGCATGCTGCGCGGTCTGGCGCAATGGGACCGGCTGGTCCTCGTCGAGACCTTCGCGCCCGAAAACGCCGACGCCACCGGGCTCAGCGTCGGCGAGGTGGCCGCCGCCCGGGGCCGCGAGCCCTTCGACACGCTGCTGGACGTCGTGATCGCCGACGAGCTGCGCACCGGCCTGTCGCCGCCGCTGACCGGCGACGACGCCGCCGACTGGAAAATGCGCGCCGAGGTGTGGCGGCATCCGGGTGCCGTGATCGGCGGCTCCGACGCGGGCGCGCACCTCGACATGATGTGCGGCGCGATCTACACCACGTCGCTGCTGGGCAAGGGGGTGCGCGAGCACCGGGTGGTGCCGCTCGAGGAGGCCGTCCGGCTGATCACCGACGCGCCGGCCCGTTTCTACGGCCTGACCGAACGCGGCCGCATCCAGCCGGGCTGGCATGCCGACCTCGTGCTGTTCGACCCGGCGACCGTCGACCACGGACCGGAACGCACGCGCTACGACCTGCCGTCCGGCGCGCCCCGGTTGGTCGCCGACGCCCGCGGCATCGCCTCGGTGTGGGTCGGCGGTGTCGAGGTGTGCCGCGACGGCGCCGCCACCGGCGCCCTGCCCGGCACCCTGCTGCGGTCCGGGCGCGACACCGAGACGGTCACGGCCTCGTGACGATCGACGAATTCGACCCCGCCGAATTGCAGGGCGGCCTGCTCATGCAGGTCGAGAACGTGCACGAGCGGCTGCGCGAGGCGCAGGCCCGCCACCGGGTGATGGTGGGCAATCCCTTCGCCGAGGTCAGCGCCGCGCAGGTCGGCGAGCTGGGCGTCACGGTTCTCGGCTACGAGGAGTGCCAGACCGTGCTCACCCACCCGGACACGTTCTCGTCGTCGATCTACGACCAGATCATGGGGCCGGTCATGGGCCGCACCCTGCTCGAGCTCGAAGGAGCCGAGCATCGGGCCGGCCGGGCGCTGGTGTCGCCGTCGTTCCGCACCGCGCTGCTGGAGCGCTGGCGCGCCGAGCTGGTCGAGGTGGTGGTTCACGAGCTCATCGACCGGTTCGCGCCGCGCGGGCGGGCCGAGCTGGCCCGCGAGTTCACCTTCGCATTTCCGGTCCAGGTCATCGCGCGGATCATGGGCCTGCCGCGGCAGGACTATCCGCGCTTCCAGCGGCTGTCGATCGAGCTGCTCAACGTGGTCTACGACTGGGATCGGGGACTCGCCGCGTCGGTGGAGCTGAAGGCCTACCTGGCGGAGATCCTCGCCGAGCGGCGGCGCCGCCCGCAGGACGACCTGATCAGCATGTTGGCCGAGTCGGAGATCGACGGCACCCGCCTGACCGACGACGAGATCTTCGCGTTCCTGCTGTTGATCCTGCCCGCCGGCGTCGAGACGACCTACCGCGCGTCGGGCAACCTCCTGGTCGCCCTGCTCACCGAGCCCGCGCCGCCGGCGACGATGCAGAGCGAAGCGATGAGGAGGAGCGGCGCAACTGCACCGCTGTTGGGCCAGCTGCGCGCGGACCGCGGCATGCTGCGCGGCGCCTTCGAGGAGGCGCTGCGCTGGGAGCCGCCGATCACCACGGTGGTGCGACGGGCGGCCCGCGATTGCGAGCTCGGCGGGGTCGCGATCCCGGCCGGCACCACCGTCAGCGTCAGCGTGGCGGCCGCGAACCGGGACCCGGCGCGCTACCCGGAGCCGGATCGTTTCGACCCGACCCGCAAGAACATCGCGCACCTGACGTTCGGGGGCGGCCCGCACCTGTGCCTGGGCATGCACCTGGCGCGGATGGAGGGCACGGTGGCCATCAACGCGCTGCTCGACCGGCTGCCGGACCTGAGGCTCGACCCGAGCGCCCCGGCGCCGCACGTCGTCGGCGTGGCGTTCCGCTCGCCGGCGGCGCTGCCGGTCGAGTTCACCGCGGTGTGAGCTCGGTTATTTCCGGGCGAGCGCGTGCCAGGCCATGTCGGCGACCGCCTGGCAATAGCGATCGTCGATCGTGGCGTCGGAGTAGAGGGCGCGAACGTTCAACGGCGCCAGGACAATCTGCACGGCGGCCAGGGTGTTGACGTCGTCACGCAGATCGCCACGGCTCCTGGCGCGGTCGACGACCTCGCGCACCACGGCAAAGCGGGCCTCCCACACCATCATTCGCGTCTCTTCGTCGTGCGGGCCACGACGGTCCATGACCAGCGCCCGCATGAACGCGCGGCCCGCCGGGCTGTTGATCCGATCGGCCAGCTTGCGGGCGAGCGCCAGCAGGTCCCCGCGCAGCGAGCCGGTGTCGGCTATCGAACTGTAGGCCTCCGCATCGGCCAGGGCCGCGGCAACGATGAGTCGCTGCCGGGTGCCCCAAAAACGGTGGATCATCGCGGGATCGAGGTGATGGCGCTCCGCCAAGGCCTCGATGCTGAACCGCTCGACACCCCAGCGGGACAGCTCGTCGAGCGCCGCCGCCATCACCCGCGCACGTACGTCGGCGGGAACAGATTCGTCGGGTGGTTGAGACGGCTGCATCGATGGCCCCCTTTTGCCCGCCTAAAGATAGCCTGTCTGGTTCACCAGCCGCACCGAAGACGCTCCATCCGAATAGAACTCTGCGATGCTCAACGAGGCCAGGTCAAGATGCAGCCGGTACAGAATGCCCGGACCGGCGTCCAGCGCCAGCCGCAGCAGCATCTTGATCGGGGTCACGTGCGACACGACCAGCACCGTGGCGCCCTGATGCGCGGCGACGATCCTCTCGCGCACCCGCAGCACCCGATCGAGCACCGCGTCGAAGCTTTCACCGCCCGGCGGCTTCGTCCTGGTGTCACGCAGCCAGCGGCGATGCAACTCCGGATCACGCTCTGCCGCTTCGGCGAACGTCAGTCCCTCCCACGCCCCGAAATCGGTCTCGATCAAGTCCTCGTCGACGGCCACGTCCAAACCCAAAGCCTTCGCGGCCGCGGCCGCGGTGTCGTAGGCCCGCTGCAGCGGCGAGGAGACCACCGCGGCGATCCCGCCCCGCTGCGCCATGTATTGCGCCGCCGCCTCGGCCTGCTGACGCCCGGCGTCGGTGAGCGCCGGGTTGCCGCGCCCCGAGTAGCGGCGCTGCGCCGACAATTCGGTCTGCCCGTGCCGCAGCAGCAGCAGCCGCGTCGGGGTGCCGCGCGCCCCCGTCCAGCCGGGCGACGTCTTGGCCTGCACCGCCGCGCTTTTCGCGGACTCTGCGGCTGGCGGGTCGGCGCTTTCGACGCCGCCGTCGGCGACCGCCGCGGCATCCATCGCCTCGTTGGCCAACCGGTCCGCGTGCGAGTTGCGGTCCCGCGGAATCCACGTGTAGCCGATCCGGTCGAAACGCGAAGCCAGCTTGCGCGCCTGGGAATGGAGTTCGATGAGGTCGGGGTGTTTGACCTTCCACCGGCCGGACATCTGCTCCACCAACAGCTTCGAATCCAGGAAGACCTCGGCTTCGGTGGCGCCCACTTTGAGCGCGTCGTCCAAACCGGCGATCAGCCCACGGTATTCGGCGACGTTGTTGGTCGCGACGCCGATGGCCTGCTTGGCCTCGGCCAGCACGGTGGAGCGGTCCGCGCTGCGCACCACCGCGCCATACCCGGCCGGGCCGGGGTTGCCGCGCGATCCGCCGTCGGCCTCGATGACGACTTTCATTTCTCGAACCCCTTGACCCGCAGCAGAATCGCACCGCATTCCGGGCAACGCACGAGCTCGTCCTCGGGGGCGGCCGAAATGCGGGACAGTTCACCGCGGCCGATCTCGATCCGGCAGGCCCCGCACCGATGCCCCAGCAACGGCCCGGCACCCGGGCCGCCGCCGGCCCGCTGGCGCTCGTAGAGGGCGGACAGGGCGGGATCCAGCGCCGCGGCGAGCGCGTCGCGCCGCGACGAATGCGCCTGGCGGGCCTCGTCGATCTCGGTGAGCGCGGCGTCGAGAGCCTGTTGCGCGGCGGCCAACTCGGACCGCAGCGCCTCGACCGCACCCTCGTCGGAGGTGACCTGCGCCTGCAGCTCCTCACGGTGCTCCATCACCTCGAGCAGGGAATCCTCGAGACTGGTTTGACGCCGCAGCAGGGTCTCCAGCTCGTGCTGCAGGTCCGACAGTTGCTTGGCATCCGTGGCACCCGATGTGAGCATCGCGCGGTCCCGGTCCTCGCGCTGCCGCACCGCCTCGATCTCCGCCTCGAATCGCGACACCTGGGCGTCCAAGTCCTCGAGGGCAATTCGCGCCGCGCCCAGCCGGTCGCCGGCGGCGTTGTGCTCGGCCTGGACCCGCTCCAGCGCCTCTCGTTGCGGGAGGTGCGCGGCCCGGTGCGCGATGCGCGACAGCTCCGCGTCCAGCTTCGACAATTCGAGTAGCGAAACCTGCTGTGCCACCTCGGCTTTCATGACCGTCCTCCCCCGTCGTCGTAACCCAGATCCCATGGGTCGGTGCGGATGGGGCACACCCGCACGGCCAGCGCCGCCCCGAAGCGCGACCGCAGCACGCCGGCGGCCTGCTCGCACCAGGGGAATTCGCTTGCCCAGTGCGCGACGTCGACCAGGGCCACGCCCGAGGCCCGGCGGTGTTCGTCGGCCGGGTGGTGCCGCAGGTCGGCCGTGACGTAGGCCTGCACGTCGGCGGCGGCCGCGGCCGCCAGCAGCGAGTCCCCGGCGCCGCCGCACACCGCGACCCGCGATACCGGCAGCTCCGGGTCGCCCGCCGCGCGCACGCCCCAGGAAGTCCGCGGCAACGCGGCCCCGACGCGGGAGACGAAGTCGCGCAGCGGTTCCGGCCGCGCCAGCCGGCCGATGCGGCCCAGCCCGGCGCCGCTCGGCGGGGGCACCAGCGCAAAGATGTCGAAAGCGGGCTCCTCGTAGGGATGGGCGGCGCGCATCGCCGCCAGCACCGCGCCCCGGGCGCGTGCGGGCGCGACGACCTCGAACCGGTCCTCGGCCACCCGCTCGACGCTGCCGACGCTGCCGATCGCGGGCGAAGCCCCCTCGTGCGGCAGGAACTGCCCGACGCCCTCGACGCTCCAGCTGCAGTGCGAGTAGTCGCCGATGTGCCCGGCGCCGGCCCCGAAAACGGCCTCCTGCACCGCTTCCGCGTTCTCGCGCGGCACGTAGACGACCCACTTGTCGAGATCGCCGGCCGCCGCGAGCGGTTCGAGCACCCCGTCGACGGTCAGCCCGAGGGCGTCGGCGAGCGCGTCGGACACGCCCGGCGCCGCGGAGTCGGCGTTGGTGTGCGCGGTGAACAGCGAACGCCCCGTTCGGATCAGGCGGTGCACCAGCGCGCCCTTCGGGGTGCTGGCCGCCACCGTGTCCGCGCCGCGCAGCAGCAGCGGGTGATGGGCCAGCAGCAGGCCGCCGTCGGGAACTTCGTCGACGACAGCGGGCGTCGCGTCCACGGCGACGGTCACCGAGTCCAGCGCGTCGTCGGGGTCGCCGCACACCAGGCCGACCGAATCCCACGCCTGGGCAAGCCGCGGCGGATACGCCTCGTCCAGCGCCTCGATCACGTCGGCCAGGCGCACCGTCACCGCGGCACCCCGGCGATCGCGTCGACCAGCTGCGGCCACTCGTCGCGCACCGCGGCCCGCAGGTACCGCTCGTCCAGGCCGACGAACGTATCGCAGCGTCGCACGGCAATCCCCTTGCGCTCCAGACGGTTTCGCAGCGAGGCCGCGTCCGCGCGCCGGAACAGGACGAACGGGGCCCGGCCGTCGACCACGTCGGCCCCCACCGAATCCAGGCCGGCCACCATCTCGGCGCGCAACCGGGTCAGCCGCACCGCGCCGGCCGCCGCTTCCGCGACCGCCCGCGGGTCACAACAGGCCGCGATGGCCGTCAGCTGCAGCGTCCCCACCGGCCAGTGCGCGCGCCGCGCCGTGAGCCGCGCCAGCAGCTCCGGGGCGCCCAGCGCGTAGCCCACCCGCAGCCCGGCCAGCGCCCACGTCTTGGTCAGGCTGCGCAGCACCAGCACGTCGGGCAGCGGATCGCCGGCCAGTGACTCCGGCTCGCCGGGAACCGCGTCGGCGAACGCCTCGTCGACCACCAGAATGCGGCCGGGCCGGCGCAGCGCGAGCAGTTGTTCGCGCGAGTGCAGCACCGAGGTGGGGTTGGTCGGGTTGCCCACCACCACCAGGTCGGCGTCGTCGGGCACGCGCGCGCCGTCGAGGCGGAACGGCGGCTCGAGCACGACGTGCTCGACGGGCACCCCGGCCGCGCCCAGCGCCACGGCCGGCTCGGTGAACGCCGGCGCCACGATCGCCGCCCGCGCCGGGCGCAGGTGGGGCAGCAAGGCGAACCCCTCCGCCGCGCCGGCCAGCGGCAGCACCTCGTCGCGGGTGCGGCCGTGCCGTGCGGCGGCCGCGTCCTGGGCCCGGTGCACGTCCGGCAGGCCCGGGTAGCCCGCCAGGTCCGGCAGCCGCTCGGCCAGCCGCCGCGTCAGCCACTCCGGCGGTTGGGCGTGCCGGACGTTGACGGCGAAATCGAGCATCCCGGGCGCCGCGGCCTGATCGCCGTGATAGCGGGCCGCCGCAGGCGGGCTCGGGTTCAGAGTCGCCATCCGTGAAACATTAGTGGGCCGCCGCGGACGCGTGGCGGGAACACCGTCGCAGCAGGACGCGGGCATCGAGGACAATGGTGAGGTGACAGGCACGATCGCGGGGACTCCGCAGCTGGTGATCTTCGATCTCGACGGCACGCTGACCGACTCGGCGGAGGGCATCGTGGCCAGCTTCCTGCACGCGCTCGAGCACGTCGGGGCGGCCGTACCGGAGGGCGATTTGGCCGCGCATATCGTCGGCCCGCCGATGGACGACACCTTCCGCACCATGTTCGGCGAGTCCGCCGAGGAGGCGATCACCGCGTTTCGGGCCGAGTACGGCGCCCGCGGGTGGGCGATGAACACGCTGTTCGACGGCATCGAGCCGCTGCTGGCCGACCTGCGCGCCGCCGGGGTCCGGCTGGCCGTGGCCACCTCGAAGCTGGAGCCGACGGCGCGACGCATCCTCGCCCATTTCGGGCTGGACCGGCACTTCGAGGTCATCGCCGGCGCGGCCCCCGACGGCTCCCGCAAGAGCAAGGAGGAGGTGCTGGCCCACGCGCTGGCGCAGCTCCAGCCGCTGCCCGAGCGGGTGCTAATGGTCGGCGATCGCAGCCACGACGTGCACGGCGCGGCCGCGCACGGCATCGACACCGTGGTGGTCGGCTGGGGCTACGGGCGCGACGACTTTCACGAGGGATACAGCGTGACCGGCATGACCCACGCCGCGACCATCGACGAACTGCGGAGGGAGCTCGGTGTCTGAACCGCTGCACGTCACCTTCGTCTGCACCGGCAACATCTGCCGCTCGCCGATGGCCGAGAAGGTCTTCTCCGACCAGCTGCAGCGGCGCGGCCTGGGCGACGCGGTGCGGGTGACCAGCGCCGGCACCGGCAACTGGCATGTCGGCAGTTGCGCCGACGACCGGGCCGCCCGCGTGCTGCGCGCCCACGGCTATTCCACCGCCCACTGCGCCGCGCAGCTGAACGACGACCACCTGGCGGCCGACCTGGTGGTGGCCCTGGGCCGCAACCACGTCCGGATGTTGCGCCAGCTCGGCGTCGACGAGGACCGGATCCGGATGCTGCGCTCGTTCGACCCGCGCTCGGGCGCCCACGTCCTCGACGTCGAGGATCCGTACTACGGTGACCCCGAGGACTTCGAGGACGTGTTGGCCGTCATCGAGGCCGCCCTGCCCGGCCTGCACGACTGGGTCGACGAGCGGCTCGCGGAGAACGGGTACGGCTGATGCGCCGGCTGGCATTTTTGCTGCGGCCGGGCTGGATAGCGCTGGCCCTGGTGGTCGTCGCCTTCACCTACCTGTGCTTCGTGGTGCTCGCGCCCTGGCAACTGGGGAAGAACACCCGGACCTCCCGGGAGAACCACCAGATCGAGGTCTCCCTGAACACCCCGCCGGTGCCGGTGAAAACGTTGCTGCCGCAGCAGGATTCGTCGGCTCCGGGCGCGCAGTGGCGCCGGGTCACGGCGACCGGCCATTACCTGCCCGACGTCCAGGTGCTGGCCCGCCTGCGGGTCGTGGAGGGCGACCCGGCGTTCGAGGTGCTGGCCCCCTTCGTCGTCGACGACGGGCCCACCGTGCTGGTGGACCGCGGCTACGTCCGGCCCGAGCAGGGCTCACACGTCCCCCCGATCCCCCGCCCGCCGGCCGAACCGGTGACGCTGACGGCCCGGCTCCGCGACTCCGAGCCCACCGCGGCGGGCAAGGACCCCTTCGTCGTCGACGGCGTGCAACAGGTGTATTCGATCAACACCCGGCAGGTCGCGGCGCTGACCAGGATCCCGCTGGCCGGGTCGTATCTGCAGTTGGTCGAGGACCAGCCCGGCGGCCTGGGCGTGATCGGCATCCCGCACCTGGACGCCGGGCCGTTCCTGTCGTACGGCATCCAGTGGATTTCGTTCGGCATCGTCGCGCCGATCCTGTTGGGCTACTTCGTTTATTCCGAGATCCGCGTCCGGCGCCGGGAGAGGCAGGCGGCGCCGGAGGCCCCGACGACCGTCGAGGAGAAGCTCGCCGACCGCTACGGCCGGCGCCGGTAGCCCGACCTATCGTGTGCGGTGAGGGCTTTCAGTGTGCGCTGAGGGCCCGAAAATCGCGCTCATCCCGCCCTACCGGCACGCTCGACGCCCTACTTGCACACTCGATGCCGGCCAGCAGCCCGACGGACAGCGCGGCGGCGGCCTGCACGGCCCGCGACAGGGCCACCGCGCGCCGCAGGTCGGCCACCGCGGGCGGCCGCCCGTCGCCGAGGGTGGGCCGGATCTGCAGCTCGTGGCGGTACTGGGTGGGCCCGCCGAGCCGAACGCCCAGCGCCCCGGCGAAGGCCGCCTCGACCACGCCGGCGTTGGGGCTGGGGTGCCGGGCCGCGTCGCGGCGCCAGGCGCGCAGCGCGCCCGCCGGGGATCCGCCGACGACGGGCGCGCACAGCACCACCAGCGTGGCGGTCGCCCGCGCGGCGGCATAGTTGGCCAGGTCGTCCAATCGTGCTGCGGCCCAACCGAATCGCCGGTAGCGCGGCGAGCGGTGGCCGATCATCGAATCCAGCGTGTTGATGGCGCGGTAGGCCAGCACCGCGGGCGCGCCGGCGGCGGCCGCCCACAGCAGCGGCGCTACCTGGGCGTCGGATGTGTTCTCCGCGACCGATTCCAGCGCCGCGCGCGTCAGACCGGCGGCGTCGAGGGGTGCCGGGTCGCGCCCGCACAGTGACGGCAGCAGCCGCCGGGCGGCGCCGACGTCGTCGCGCTCCAGCAGTTGCGACATCTCCAGGCCGGTGCGCGCCAACGACGTTCCGCCCAGGCATACCCACGTGGCGGCGGCGGTGGCCGCAACGGGCCGGCGCGCGGCGCCGACGCTCACCAGCGTCACAGCACCGACGAGCGCGCCCACGTGCAGCGCCCCGGCGGCCTTCGAATCGCGGTAGGTGAGGCGCTCCAGCGCCGCGGCCGCCCGGCCGAACAGCGCGACGGGGTGCCCCCGTTTCGGGTCGCTCAGGGCGAGGTCGGCCGCGAACCCGGCCAGCACGCCGACCACCCGGGTCCGCCTCGCACACACCCGGGCAGCGTCTCATACCCGCTCCCGCAGGGACCGGGCTAGATGGCCAATACGGCGGCCACGATCACGACGACGATCAGCAGGCCGACCACCCACCACAGCAGGGCGTCGGGGTCGGCGGTCGGCGACAGGTTGGGCGGGCGGGCCAGCGGCCGCGGGTTGCCCGGATGAGCACTCATCGCCCACGTCTGCCCACTTTCGGGCGAAAAATAACCTCCCGCCGTGGTGTACTCGAGTCCATGAGGGGTAATCCGCGATGAAGCGGCCCGCCACCCGGATCGCCGATCTGCTGAACCCGGCGGCGATGTTGTTGCCCGCGGCGAACGTGATCATGCAGCTGTCCCTGCCCGGTGTGGGCTATGGCGTCCTGGAAAGCCCGGTGGACAGCGGCAACGTCTACAAACATCCGTTCAAGCGCGCCCGCACCACCGGGACCTACCTGGCGGTGGCGGCCATCGGGACCGAATCCGATCGGGCCCTGATCCGCGGCGCCGTGGACGTCGCGCACCGGCAGGTTCGCTCGACGCCGTCAAGTCCGGTGTCCTACAACGCCTTCGACCCCAAGCTGCAGCTGTGGGTGGCGTCCTGCCTGTACCGCTATTTCGTTGAGCAGCACGAGTTTTTGCACGGGCCGCTGGATGACGCCACCGCCGACGCCGTCTACCGCGACGCCAAGCGGTTGGGCACCACACTGCAGGTGCCCGAGCGCATGTGGCCGCCGGACCGCGCCGCGTTCGACGAGTACTGGAAGCGCTCCCTCGACGAGCTGCGCATCGACCCGCCCGTACGGGAGCACCTGCGCGGGGTGGCGTCGATGGCGTTCCTGCCGTGGCCGCTGCGGGTCCTGGCGGGGCCGTTCAACCTGTTCGCGACGACGGGATTCCTGGCCCCCGAGTTCCGAGCGATGATGCGGCTGGAGTGGTCGCAGGCCCAGCAGCGCCGGTTCGAGTGGCTGCTGGCCGCGCTGCGGCTGGCCGACCGGCTGATCCCGCACCGGGCGTGGCTCTTGGGGTATCAGGTTTACCTGTGGGACATGCGCTTTCGCGCACGCCGGGGCTGGCGCATCGTCTAGCGCACCGTCGCGAAGAACGCCCGCACGTCGTCGACGAACAGCTCCGGCTGCTCGAACGCGGCGAAATGGCCGCCGCGCGGCATGTCCGTCCAGTGGGTGATGTTGTACACCGGCTCGCACCAGCTGCGCGGCGCCTTCAGCAGCTCGCCCGGGAAAGCGCTGACGCCGGTGGGCAATTCGACCCGGTCCGCCTGACCGAAGACCCGGAAGCTTTCCCAGTACAGCCGGGCCGACGACGCGCCGGTGGCGGTCACCCAGTACACCATCACGTTGTCCAGCAGCTCGTCGCGGCTGAACACGTTCTCGGGGTGCCCGTCGCAATCGGCCCACGCCCAGAACTTCTCGACGATCCACGCCAGCTGCCCCACCGGCGAATCGACCAGCCCATAGCCCAGCGTTTGCGGCCGGGTGGACTGCTGCTTGGAATAGCCGGTGCCCCACTTGCGGTGCTCGGCCATCGAGGCCAGCGCGCGTTGCTCCTCCGGAGTCGGGTTGGCCAGCGACTCCTGGGTGGGCCGACCTATCGGCATGTTCAGGTGAATGGCCGCGCAGTGGCCGCGGTTTCGGCCGATCTGGGTAGTGACCGCGGCGCCCCAGTCGCCGCCCTGCGCGCCGTAGCGGTCGTAGCCCAGACGCAGCATGAGCGTCTCCCAGGCGTCGGCGATCTTCTCCACGCCCCAGCCGGTGCGGGTGGGCTTGCCGGAGAACCCGTACCCCGGAAGCGACGGGCACACGACGTGAAAGGCGTCCTCGGCGCGCCCGGACGCCGGGTTGGTCAGCGGCTCAATCACCTTGTGGAACTCCACGATTGAGCCCGGCCAGCCGTGCGTGATCAGCAGCGGGAAGGCGCCGTCGTGCGGCGAGCGCTGGTGGATGAAGTGAATGTCGAGGCCGTCGATGTCGGTGGTGAACTGGTCGAAGCGGTTGAGGGCGGCCTCGCGGGAGCGCCAGTCGTATGCGCCGGCCCAGTAGTCGGCCAGCTGGCGGGTGTAAGCCAACGGGATGCCCTGGCTCCAGTCGTCGACGCATTCGGCTTCCGGCCATCGCGTGCGCTGCAGGCGCGAGCGCAGGTCTTCCAGGGCGTCGTCGGAGACGTCGATGCGAAACGGCAGCACGGGTTGGTCGTCCACGCCCCCGAGGTTGCCACACCGACGTCGCGCGACAAATAGCCGCCGCACGGCCGCGACGACTCAGCGCGAACCTTCAAGAATTCGCCAAGGCCACCGCTGCAGCATTGTCAAGATGACAAGGAATGCGCAGGGACCGGGATGGTGGCAGGCTTCGGATGGGGACTGGTATCCACCGGATATGCAACCTGGCTACGCACCACCGGCCGGTCAGACGTCGGTGACGCCGGCATCCACCGTCGGCGCCGCGAAATTCCCGGTCGCCGCGTGGTTGCTCTTCGGGGGATTCGCCGTCTTCCTGATTGCGGCCTTCCTGCCCGCGAGGGCCGCCGGCGCGGCGCACGTCACCGCCGGCCATCAATTCGGGAATGTGTCGATGACCGCCGTCTGCATGGGTTTGGTCTGGGCAACATTCGCAACTCCGCGCCCCCGGCTATGGTCCCTGATCACGCTGACCGTCCTGACCTCCATTGAGGCATTCGGCTGGTGCGCCGTCGTTCTCGGCTTGAAATCGCTGTCCGTATCGCCCGGAATTGGCGTGTTTGTGTCCGGGGCCGCAATCGGTCTCTTGGTCGTGGGGGTGATCATGGCCTGGATCGCAGTGGCAAAGGCGCGAACCTAGGCCTGCTGGCCAGTGGGCGCGGACGGTATCGAACCGCCGACCGCTGGTGTGTAAAACCAGAGCTCTACCACTGAGCTACGCGCCCCTATGCCCGCAGCAGGCTACACGCCGACGGGCAGCGCACCCAAAATTCAGGCCCGCAAAGCCGCCAGCGCGTCGAGCCAGAGCCGCTGGTCGCGGGACTCGCCGGGCTGCTTCATCTCGGCGAAGCGAATTATCCCGGATCGGTCGACGACGAAGGTGCCGCGATTGGGGTAGCCGGCGTCGGCGTTGAACACGCCGTAGGCCTGGCTGACCTCGCCGTGCGGCCAGAAATCGGAGAGCACCGGGAACATGAACCCGCTCTCGAGCGACCAGATCTTGTGCGTGGGCGGCGGGCCCACCGAGATCGCCATCGCCACGCTGTCGTCGTTCTCGAACTCCGGCAGGTGGTCGCGCAGCAGGTCCAGCTCGCCCTGGCAGATCCCGGTGAAGGCCAGCGGGAAGAACACCAGCAGGACGTTCTTGGCGCCGCGAAACGAGCTCAGGGTGACGGGCTGCTGGTTCTGGTCGCGCAAGGTGAAGTCGGGGGCGTCTGCGCCGACGGGCAGCATCAACGCTTCCCGGTCCGCGACTTGGGCTGCACCAGCCGGCTGGCGGCCCAGTCGCCGAGGTTCACCGACGAGGTCGGCATCAGGCCGGCGGTCGGGGCCGCCTCGGCGATCTCGGCGGGCAGCACGTGGCCGGGCTTGCCGGTCTTGGGCGTCAGGACCCAGATCACGCCGTCCTCGGCCAGCGGGCTGATCGCGTCCATCAGGGTGTCCACCAGGTCGCCGTCGCCGTCGCGCCACCACAACAGCACGACGTCGATGACCTCGTCGCTGTCTTCGTCGAGCAACTCACTGCCGCACGCTTCCTCGACCGCGGCCCGGATGTCGTCGTTGGAGTCCTCGTCCCAGCCCCACTCCTGCACGACTTGGTCCCGTTGGATGCCCAGTTTGCGAGCGAAGCTCGAGGCGTCATCCGCCGCGACCACCGTGGACCCTCCTTATTCCGTCCGCGCACCGTGCGATGGGGATTATCGTCGCACAGCTGCAACGCGGTCCATACCCGTACCTCATCAGGTGCCTCAGAAGGATGCCAGGCAGAGTTTCAGCGCCTTCGTCTTGGTGTCGTTGAGCTGGTCGACCCGGCTGTTGAACTCCGCGATCGACGCGTGCGTCCCGATGGCGTTGGCCACCGCGCGCGCCGCGTCGACGTAGGCGTTGAACGCGTCCTTCAGCTGCTGGGACAGCGCATCGTTGAAGCTGTTGGACACCGTGCTGGCGCTGTCGTTGAGCGCGCCGATCGCCGGGCCCTCGGCCGGGCCGGTGCTGCGGCCGGAGTTGAACGCCGCGACGTAGGCGTTCACCTTGTCGATCGCGTCCTTGGCCGAGTTGGCCAACGTGTCACACGAGGTGCGCACGGCCCGGGTCGTCAGCGATTGCTGGCGCTGCGACTCCTTGACGCGCGACGTGGCCGAGGAGGCCGACACCGACGCGGACACCGACTGCCGGTACGCCGGGGCGACGTTGGTGTCGGGCGTGGCCTTGCCGTTGGTGACGCTGGTACACCCGACGATCCCCATAGCCAGCACCGCGACACAGCCGAGCGCCAGCGCGCCCCGCCGCGGGAAATCCCCCACGTGCGCGCGAGGGACGGCACGCCATCCGATGAGCACGGTTGCTGACGTTACCGGGTGCCGATTGCGGGCGCGGCTACCCGCCCGAAACCTCGGTGCGGCACGATAGGAGGACAAGACGCAGCCGATTACAGGAGCGGAAGTTGACCACGGAGTTCGCGCGCCACGATCTGGCCAAATCCCCCAGCAGCGCAAGCGAACCCGACCGCGTTCGGGTGATCCGCGAGGGCGTCGCTTCCTACCTGCCCGACATCGACTCCGACGAGACGTCGGAGTGGCTCGAGTCCTTCGACGAGATGCTGGAGCGCTCCGGGCCCGCGCGGGCCCGCTACCTGATGCTGCGGCTGCTGGAGCGGTCCCGCGAGAAGCGGGTCACCATCCCGGCGCTGACGTCGACCGACTACGTCAACACCATCCCGACCGAACTGGAGCCGTGGTTCCCCGGCGACGAGGACGTCGAGCGCCGTTTCCGGGCGTGGATCCGCTGGAACGCCGCGATCATGGTGCACCGCGCCCAGCGGCCGGGAATCGGCGTGGGCGGCCACATTTCGACCTACGCCTCGTCCGCGGCGCTCTACGAGGTCGGCTTCAACCACTTCTTCCGCGGCAAGTCGCATCCCGGCGGCGGGGACCAGGTGTTCATCCAGGGCCACGCCTCCCCCGGCATCTACGCGCGCGCCTTCCTCGAGGGCCGGCTCAGCGAGGACCGGCTCGACGGCTTCCGCCAGGAACACAGCCACGCCGGCGGCGGGCTGCCCTCCTACCCGCACCCGCGGCTGATGCCCGACTTCTGGGAATTCCCCACCGTGTCGATGGGCCTGGGCCCGCTCAACGCGATCTATCAGGCCCGGTTCAACCACTACCTGCACGACCGAGGCATCAAGGACACCTCCGACCAGCACGTGTGGTGCTTTTTGGGCGACGGCGAGATGGACGAGCCGGAGAGTCGCGGGCTGGCCCACGTGGGGGCGCTCGAGGGCCTGGACAACCTGACCTTCGTGATCAACTGCAACCTGCAGCGCCTCGACGGGCCGGTGCGCGGCAACGGCAAGATCATCCAGGAGCTGGAGTCGTTCTTCCGCGGCGCCGGCTGGAACGTCATCAAGGTGGTCTGGGGCCGCGAGTGGGACGCGCTGCTGCACGCCGACAAGGACGGCGCGCTGGTCAACCTGATGAACACCACGCCCGACGGCGACTACCAGACCTACAAGGCCAACGACGGCGCGTACGTGCGCGACCACTTCTTCGGCCGCGACCCCCGCACCAAGGCGCTCGTCGAGCACATGACGGACTCCGAAATCTGGAACCTCAAGCGCGGCGGGCACGACTACCGCAAGGTCTACGCGGCCTACCGCGCCGCCATCGACCACAAGGGCCAGCCGACCGTCATCCTGGCCAAGACCATCAAGGGCTACTCCCTGGGCGCGCACTTCCAGGGCCGCAACGCCACGCACCAGATGAAAAAGCTTGCGCTGGAAGACCTCAAGCACTTCCGCGATTCCATGCGGATCCCGATCAGCGACGCCCAGCTGGACGAGAATCCCTACCTGCCGCCCTACTACCATCCCGGCTCCGACGCCCCGGAGATCCGGTACATGCTCGACCGTCGCCGGACCCTCGGCGGCTTCCTGCCCGAACGGCGCACCAAGGCCAAGGCGCTCAAGCTTCCCGGCCGCGACATCTACGCAGCCCTGAAGAAGGGGTCGGGGACCCAGGAGGTCGCGACCACCATGGCGACCGTGCGGACGTTCAAGGAGGTGTTGCGGGACAAGGAAGTTGGCCCGCGCATCGTGCCGATCATTCCCGACGAGGCGCGCACCTTCGGCATGGACTCGTGGTTCCCGTCGCTGAAGATCTACAACCGCCTGGGCCAGCTCTACACCGCCGTCGACGCCGATCTGATGCTGGCCTACAAGGAAAGCGAAGTCGGCCAGATCCTGCACGAGGGCATCAACGAGGCGGGGTCGGTGGGGTCCTTCGTCGCGGCCGGCACGTCGTACGCGACGCACAACGAGCCGATGATCCCGATCTACATCTTCTATTCGATGTTCGGGTTCCAGCGCACCGGCGACGGCCTGTGGGCCGCGGCCGACCAGATGGCGCGCGGCTTTTTGCTCGGGGCGACGGCGGGGCGCACCACGCTGACCGGCGAGGGCCTGCAGCACGCCGACGGCCACTCGCTGCTGCTGGCCGCCACCAACCCGGCGGTGGTGTCCTACGACCCGGCGTTCGCCTTCGAGATCGCCTACATCGTGGAGAGCGGGCTGGCCCGCATGTTCGGGGAGAACCCGGAGAACGTGTTCTTCTACATCACCATCTACAACGAGCCCTACCCGCAGCCGCCGGAGCCGGACAACTTCGATCCCGAGGGCGTGCTGCGCGGCATCTACCGCTACCGCGCCGCCACCGAGCAGCGCACCAACAAGGCGCAGATCCTGGCGTCGGGGGTGGCCATGCCGTCGGCGCTGCAGGCCGCCGACATGCTGGCCGCCGAGTGGGACGTGGCCGCCGACGTGTGGTCGGTGACCAGCTGGGGGGAACTGAACCGCGACGGCGTGGGCGTCGAGCGGGCCAGGCTGCGCCACCCGGACCAGCCGGCCGCCACCCCATACGTCACCCGGGCCCTCGAGGGCGCCGCCGGCCCGGTGATCGCCGTGTCCGACTGGATGCGGGGCGTGCCCGAGCAGATCCGGCCGTGGATGCCGAACACCTTCGTCACGCTCGGCACCGACGGGTTCGGCTTCTCCGACACCCGGCCCGCCGCGCGGCGCTACTTCAACACCGACGCCGAGTCGCAGGTGGTCGCGGTGCTCGAGGCGCTGGCGCGCGACGGCGAGATCGACCCGTCGGTGCCGCGCGCGGCGGCGCGCCAGTACCGCATCGACGACGTGCTGGCCGCGCCCGAGCAGACCTCCGACCCCGGCGTGGCCTGACTTCGCACCCTTGCGCCGAACGTGAAGTTAGCTTCACGCTGGGCGCCGAGCGTAAAGCTAACTTCACGCTCACGGCCGCCCCGCCCCGCCCGCCGAACGTCACGCCAGCGTGGCGCTGGGCGGCGAACGCCACGCTGGCGTGACGCTCGCGCGGGCCACGCCGGCAACACCCCCGTCGCCTTGGCGAAAAGTTCCAAATTCTGGCGTAGGTTTTAGGCGTGAACGACAACGCCTTCGCCGGTCCGTTCGCGGCGTCACGGCCCAGGTCGCCGCTGGAACTGCTGGACCACGTGCCGGAATCGGTGCTGCGCCGGCTCAAGCAGTACTCCGGGCGGCTGGCCACCGAGGCCGTCTCGGTCATGCAGGACCGGCTGCCGTTCTTCGCCGACCTGGAGGCCTCCCAGCGGGCCAGCGTGGCGCTGGTGGTGCAGACGGCGATCAACAACTTCGTCGAGTGGATGCAGGACCCGCACAGCAACGTCAGCTACACCGCGCAGGCCTTCGAGCTGGTGCCCCAGGACCTGGCCCGCCGGATCGCGCTGCGGCACAGCGTGGACATGGTCCGCGTGACGATGGAGTTCTTCGAGGAGGTGCTGCCCCTGGTGGCGCGCTCGGAGGAGCAATTGACCGCCCTGACGGTCGGCGTCCTGAAGTACAGCCGCGACCTGGCGTTCACCGCCGCCTCGTCCTACGCCGATGCCGCCGAGGCGCGCGGCACCTGGGACAGCCGGATGGAGGCCAGCGTCGTCGACGCGGTGGTGCGCGGCGACACCGGCCCGGAGCTGTTGTCCCGGGCGGCCGCCCTCAACTGGGACACCACCGCGCCGGCGACGGTGGTGGTCGGGATCCCCGCTGCCGGTCGGGACGAGCCGGACGGCGAGGTCGGCAGCCAGCGGGCCAGCCAGGACGTCCGCGACATCGCCGCGCGCCACGGCCGGGCGGCGCTCACCGACGTGCACGGCACCTGGCTGGTCGCGATCGTGTCGGGCCAGTTGTCACTGACCGATAAATTCCTGGACGACCTGTTGAACGCGTTTGCCGACGGCCCGGTGGTCATCGGGCCCACGGCGCCCATGCTGACCGCGGCCTACCACAGCGCCAGCGAGGCGATATCCGGGATGAACGCAGTCGCCGGCTGGCGCGGCGCGCCACGGCCCGTGCTGGCCCGGGAGCTGCTGCCCGAACGGGCCCTGATGGGCGACGCCTCGGCGATCGTGGCGCTGCACACCGATGTGATGGGGCCGCTGTCCGACGCCGGGCCGACGCTGATCGAAACTCTTGACGCTTACTTAGATTGTGGCGGCGCGATTGAGGCTTGTGCCAGAAAGTTGTTCGTTCATCCAAACACGGTGCGCTACCGGCTCAAGCGCATCACCGACTTCACCGGGCGCGATCCCACCCAGCCGCGCGACGCATACGTGCTGCGTGTGGCCTCGACGGTGGGTCAACTCAACTACCCGACGGCGTCGGCCAGCGTCGCCGCCAACACGGTCGCGCCCGTTCCCCTGCCGGTCAGGAGCGGTGCCGCGGGCTGACCGGGTGGCAGTGATTTAGCCAACAGGTCGCGCCCCGGTATCAAAAACATCGCTTACCGAGCGGTTTTGTAAGGTGTCCACAAAAACCTAAGACGAGGTTCATAATCTGTTACACCCGCCAAAACCGTTTCCACAGTGTTCTCTTAAACACGTGATCGCATTGCTTGCGCCCGGACAAGGGTCGCAGACGGAGGGGATGCTGTCGCCGTGGCTCGAGCTGCCAGGCGCCGCCGACCAGCTCGCGCTGTGGTCGAAGGCCAGTGGCCTGGACCTGGTGCGGCTGGGCACCGCCGCGTCGACCGAGGAAATCACCGACACCGCGGTGACGCAGCCGCTGGTCGTCGCCAACACGCTGCTCGCGCACCAGGAGCTGACCCGTCGCGGCCTGCTGTCCGATAAGGACCTGGTCGTCGCGGGCCACTCCGTCGGGGAGATCGCGGCCTACGCGATCGCCGGGGTGGTGGCCGCCGACGACGCCGTCGCGCTGGCCGCCACCCGCGGCGCGGAAATGGCCAAGGCCTGCGCCCTGGAGCCGACCGGCATGTCCGCGGTGCTCGGCGGCGACGAGGCCGAGGTGCTGAGCCGCCTCGAGGAGCTCGAGCTGTTCCCCGCCAACCGCAATGCGCCCGGCCAGATCGTGGCCGCGGGCCCGCTGTCGTCGCTGGAGAAGCTCGCCGAGGACCCGCCGGCCAAGGCGCGGGTGCGCGCGCTCGGCGTGGCCGGGGCGTTCCACACCAAGTACATGGCCCCGGCCCTGGACGGCTACGCCGCGGCGGCGGCCGCCGTCGTGACCGCCGAGCCCACCGCCACGCTGCTGTCCAACCGCGACGGCAAGCCCGTCGCCTCGGCGGCGGCCGCGATGGACACCCTGGTCGCCCAGCTGACCCAGCCGGTGCGCTGGGACCTGTGCACCGCAACGCTGCGTGAACGCAACGTCACGGCGATCGTGGAGTTTCCCCCGGCGGGGACGCTCACCGGCATCGCCAAACGCGAACTTCGGGGGGTTACGGCGCGTGCCGTCAAGTCACCCGCAGATCTGGACGAGTTGGCGAGCCTCTAAACCGCCCGCTGCCAGAGCAAATAACAACTGCAAACGTCAATCCGATTTGCACACAACACATTACGAAGGGAATAGGCCGTGGCCGTCAGTCAGGAAGAAATCATTGCCGGTATTGCCGAGATCATCGAAGAGGTGACCGGTATCGAGCCGTCCGAGGTCACCCCGGAGAAGTCGTTCGTCGACGACCTGGACATCGACTCGCTGTCGATGGTCGAGATCGCGGTGCAGACCGAGGACAAGTACGGCGTCAAGATCCCCGACGAGGACCTCGCCGGTCTGCGCACCGTCGGTGACGTGGTCGCCTACATCCAGAAGCTCGAGGAAGAGAACCCCGAGGCCGCCGAGGCGCTGCGCGCCAAGCTGGAGACCGAGAACCCCGAAGCCGTCGCCAACGTCAAGGCGAGGCTGGAAGCGGACAGCAAGTGACCAAGCCTTCCACTGCCAATGGCGGTTACCCCAGCGTTGTGGTAACCGCCGTCACGGCGACGACATCGCTCGCGCCGGACATCGAGAGCACGTGGAAGGGCTTGTTGGCCGGCGAGAGCGGGATCCGCGTACTCGAGGACGAGTTCGTCACCAAGTGGGACCTACCCGTCAAGATCGGTGGACACCTCAAGGAGCCCGTCGACAACCACATGGGCAGGCTCGACCTGCGCCGCATGTCCTATGTCCAGCGGATGAGCAAGTTGCTGTCCGGCCAGCTCTGGGAGAGCGCTGGCAATCCCGAGGTCGATCCGGACCGCTTCACTGTCGTGGTCGGCACCGGCCTGGGTGGCGCGGAGCGGGTGATCGAGAGCTATGACCTGATGAACGAGGGCGGGCCCCGCAAGGTGTCGCCGCTCGCCGTTCAGATGATCATGCCCAACGGCGCCGCTGCCGTGGTGGGTCTGCAGCTCGGCGCCCGCGCCGGCGTGATGACCCCGGTGTCGGCCTGTTCGTCGGGCTCGGAAGCGATCGCGCATGCGTGGCGTCAGATCGTGATGGGCGACGCCGATGTCGCCGTCTGCGGCGGCGTGGAGGGCCCCATCGAGGCGCTGCCCATCGCGGCGTTCTCGATGATGCGCGCCATGTCGACCCGCAACGACGAGCCCGAGCGTGCCTCACGCCCGTTCGACAAGGACCGCGACGGCTTCGTGTTCGGCGAGGCCGGGGCGCTGATGATCATCGAGACCGAGGAGCACGCCAAGGCCCGCGGCGCCAAGCCGCTGGCCCGGCTGATGGGCGCCGGCATCACGTCGGACGCCTTCCACATGGTGGCGCCCGCGGCGGACGGCGTGCGCGCCGGCCGCGCGATGACGAGGTCGCTGGAGCTGGCGGGCTTGTCCGCCAAGGACATTGACCACATCAACGCGCACGGGACGGCCACACCGATCGGTGACAGCGCCGAGGCCAACGCCATCCGGGTGGCCGGCTGCGAGCAGGCCGCGGTCTACGCGCCGAAGTCGGCGCTGGGCCACTCCATCGGCGCCGTCGGTGCGCTGGAATCTGTTTTGACGGTATTGAGCCTTCGGGACGGCGTGATACCGCCCACCCTCAACTACGAGACACCGGACCCTGAGATCGACCTCGACGTGGTCGCGGGCGAACCGCGCTACGGCGAATTCCGTTACGCGATCAACAACTCGTTTGGGTTCGGCGGCCACAACGTGGCGCTCGCGTTCGGGCGTTACTAGAGCCGGACAGCACGGAAGGAACTTTCGCAAGACCCATGACAGAGCTGGTTACCGGGAAAACGCTCCCGAATGTCGTCGTCACCGGCATTGCCATGACGACCGCTCTGGCGACCGACGCCGAGAACACCTGGAAGCTGTTGCAGGACGGCCAGAGCGGCATCCGCGTCCTCGAGGACCCGTTCGTCGAGGAGTTCGACCTCCCGGTGCGCATCGGCGGACACCTGTTGGAAGAGTTCGACAGTCAGCTGACGCGCATCGAGCTGCGCCGGACGGGCTACCTGCAACGGATGTCGACCATCCTGGGCCGACGGGTGTGGGAGAACGCCGGCTCGCCCGAGGTCGACCTCAACCGGCTGATGGTGTCCATCGGCACGGGGATGGGTTCGTCGGAGGAAATGGTCTTCAGCTACGACGACATGCGCGCCCGTGGCCTCAGGGCCGTCTCGCCGCTGGGCGTGCAGAAGTACATGCCCAACGGCGCCGCCGCGGCGGTGGGTCTGGAACGGCACGCCAAAGCCGGTGTGATCACACCGGTTTCGGCGTGTGCGTCGGGTTCGGAGGGCATCGCCCAGGCATGGCGCAACATCGTGTTCGGCGAGGCCGACATCGCCATCTGCGGCGGCGTGGAGACCAAGATCGAGGCCGTGCCGATCGCCGCGTTCGCCCAGATGCGGATCGTGATGTCGACCAAGAACGACGACCCGGTGGGCGCCTGCCGCCCCTTCGACCGGGACCGGACCGGCTTCGTCTTTGGTGAGGCCGGCGCGCTCATGGTCATCGAGACCGAGGAGCACGCCAAGGCCCGCGGCGCCAACATCCTGGCGCGCTTGATGGGGGCCAGCATCACCTCCGACGGCTACCACATGGTCGCCCCGGACCCCAACGGCGAACGCGCCGGGCACGCGATGGCCCGGGCGATTCAGCTGGCGGGCCTGTCTCCCAAGGACATCGACCACATCAACGCCCACGCCACCGGCACCTCGGTGGGCGACGTCGCCGAAAGCCGCGCCATCAACAAGGCACTCGGCGGCCACCAGCCGGCCGTGTATGCCCCCAAGGCAGCGCTGGGTCACTCGGTGGGTGCGGTCGGTGCGGTGGAGTCGATCCTGACCGTGCTCGCGTTGCGCGACCAGGTGGTTCCCCCGACACTGAACCTGGAAAACCTCGATCCGGAGATCGATTTGGACGTGGTGGCGGGCAAGCCGCGCGCGGGCGACTACAAGTACGCGATCAACAACTCGTTCGGATTCGGCGGCCACAACGTCGCACTCGCCTTCGGGCGGTACTGACCCCGCCTTCATTGGCGAGCACACTCGGAACAGGAGACCTGCGATGACGATCATGGCCCCCGCGTCGGTTGGTGAGTCGCTCGACCCCCGGGACCCGTTGCTGCGTCTGAGCAACTTCTTCGACGACGGCACCGTGGAGCTCCTGCACGAGCGCGACCGCTCCGGCGTGCTGTCCGCCGCGGGGTCCGTGAACGGGGTGCGCACCATCGCGTTCTGCACGGACGGGACCGTGATGGGCGGTGCGATGGGCACCGAGGGCTGCCAGCACATCGTCGACGCCTACGACACCGCCATCGAGGAGCAGAGCCCGATCGTGGGTATCTGGCACTCCGGCGGGGCGCGGTTGGCCGAGGGCGTCAAGGCGCTGCACGCGGTCGGCACCGTGTTCGAGGCGATGATTCGGGCGTCGGGCTACATCCCGCAGGTCTCGGTGGTGGTCGGTTTCGCCGCCGGCGGCGCCGCTTACGGGCCCGCGCTGACCGACGTCATCGTGATGGCGCCGGAGAGCCGGGTGTTCGTCACCGGCCCCGACGTGGTGCGCAGCGTGACCGGCGAGGACGTCGACATGGCCTCGCTCGGCGGCCCGGAGACCCACCACAAGAAGTCCGGGGTGTGCCACATCGTCGCCGACGACGAACTCGACGCCTACGAGCGCGGCCGCCGGCTGGTCGGATTGTTCTGCCAGCAGGGCCATTTCGACCGCAGCAAGGCCGAGGCCGGCGACACCGACATCCACGCGCTGCTGCCCGAGTCGGCGCGGCGGGCCTACGACGTGCACCCGATCGTGACCGCGATCCTCGACTCCGACACGCCGTTCGACGAGTTCCAGGCCAACTGGGCGCCGTCGATGGTGGTCGGGCTGGGCCGGCTGTCCGGCCGCACGGTCGGCGTGCTGGCCAACAACCCGCTGCGCCTCGGCGGCTGCCTGAACTCCGAAAGCGCCGAGAAGGCAGCGCGTTTCGTGCGGCTGTGCGACGCATTCGGGATCCCGCTGATCGTGGTCGTCGACGTGCCGGGTTACCTGCCGGGCGTCGACCAGGAATGGGGCGGCGTGGTGCGCCGCGGCGCCAAGCTGCTGCACGCGTTCGGTGAGTGCACCGTGCCGCGCGTCACGCTGGTCACCCGGAAGACCTACGGCGGGGCCTACATTGCGATGAACTCCCGTTCGCTCAATGCGACCAAGGTGTTCGCCTGGCCGGACGCAGAGGTCGCGGTGATGGGCGCCAAGGCCGCGGTGGGGATTCTGCACAAGAAGAAGCTGGCCGCCGCGCCCGAGCACGAGCGCGAGGCGCTGCACGACGAGCTGGCCGCCGAGCACGAGCGGATCGCCGGCGGCGTCGACAGCGCCATCGAGATCGGCGTGGTCGACGAGAAGATCGACCCCGCGCACACGCGCAGCAAGCTCACCGAGGCGCTGGCCCAGGCGCCGACACGCCGCGGCCGCCACAAGAACATCCCGCTGTAATTTCGTGAGCCTGCGAGCGTAACCTCACTGCGAAAAATCGCGCCAGAAATCGCGGTGGGGTTACGCTCGCGGTTGACCGAGAATCGCCGAGAGCGCTTGGCGTAACTGACCCTCCGGGTCACCCGGCAGGCCCTCGCAGCGCCAGCCGACGAAATCGTCCGGGCGAACCAAGAGCGCCCCTTCGGGGGCGAGCCCGGTAATCGAGGCCCACTCCTCGCTCCGGATGCACTGCGCGGCAACCGATAGCGCAGCCGCGGCGGTACGCCAGCGCTCGTCGCCGGTCAGCAGAGTGAACCCCGGCCCCAGCAGGTCGAGCGTCGAGACGCCGTCGCGCACCCACACGTGCGGGACCCGGGTGCCGGGCTGCCCGCGCAACTCGTCCACCAGCAGCCCGCCCGGCTCGTCGGACAACACCGCCGCCGAACGGTATCGGTAGCCGATGAGCAGGTTGAACATCGGGCATTCTTCGTCGGCCGGCAGTTGCGGCCGGTAGTCGTTCGCGGGAAACACGGCCAGGCTCGGGCCGGTCAGCGACTGCCGGGCCACGAAGCGCCCCACCGGATGACGCTCGTCATGGTAGGTATCCAATAGCCCCGGCCCGGCGCTCCCGTCCAACACCGCGGCCAGCTTCCAGGCCAGGTTGTGCGCGCTCTGGATGGCGGTGTTGGCTCCCCCGGCCTTGAACGGCGGCATGGTGTGCGCCGAATCGCCAACGAGAAAGACTCGACCACAACGGAATTGGTCGGCCACCTGTTCGTACGGCTGCCACGCAGCGACCTCGATGATCTCGGTGTCCAGCGGCTCGCCGAACGCCTTGGTGAGTAAATCGAGACAGCGGTCGGGCGCGAACTGCTGCGCCGTCGTGATGAACATGCCGAGATCGCCCTTGGCCACCAGGAAAATGCCGTCCACATCGGCGTTTTTCACCTGCACGGCATCGCCATCGTCCAGCTGCGGGACCAGCCGTCGCCACGGCGCACGGAAGTAGACGAACACGACATAGATCGGCAGCGCGCCGTATCCAGAGGTGTTGATGCCCAGCCGGTTCCGGATCGGGCTGTGCACGCCATCGGCGGCGACGAGATAGTCGGCGCGGACGGTTTCAGACCCGTCCAGCACCGCGGTGACGCCGTCGTCGTCGACGTCGAGCGAGGATAGCTCCGTCCCGTAGCGCACTTCGCTGCCGCGCCGACGGGTTTCGGCGAGCAGCATCGGCTCCAGGTGACTTTGCGGGCAGTACTGCGCGGCGGGCTCGGGGCTGAGCTTGTCCATGCCCGCGAAGATCGCGTCGATGTCGATGGCCTGCCGTTCGTCCGGGCTGTTCAGGGCCGGCTTGACCGTCATCGCCGACACGTGATCGGCGACGGCGTGCACCTGGTCGCTGAGGCCGAGGCCGCGCAGGATCTCCAAACTCCGGAAGCTCAGGTTGCGGGCCTTCGGGTAGATGAACACCTCGCGCCGCTTTTCGACCAGCAGCGAGCGAATCCCGTGCTGGGCGAGCAACACCGACGTCGCCAGCCCGCCCGCGCCCGCGCCCACCACCAGTACCGGCACCCTCAATATGGAAGTCACACCAAAATGATAGCGACTGTCACTTCACAAAGCGACCCACAAACTCCTCCGCCACGCCGACCACGCGCTCGCGGTCCCCCGCCACCAGGCCGATGCGCGTCCGCCGGTCCACGATGTCGTCGACGTCCAGCGCGCCCTCGTGCGTCACCGCGTACTCGAATTCCGCCCGGGTCACGTCGATGCCCTCGGCGACCGGCTCGGCCGGGCGGTCGCACGTCGCGTTCGCGACGACGCCGAACGCCTCGACGCCGTACCGTGCCACCAGCGACGCGGGCAGTCCCGCCGTCGCGCCACCCGAAGGCCCCGGGTTCGCCGGCGCCCCGATCAACGGCAGGTCGCGGGTGCGGCAGTCCGCCGCGCGCAATCCCCGCCGCCCCACGGCGAAGTCCACGACGTCCTCGGCCATGTACCGGTATTCGGTCAGCTTGCCGCCGATGATGCTGATGACGCCGGACGGCGCCTCGATGACGGCGTGCTCGCGCGACACGTCCGCGGTGCGGCCTTCGCCCGTGTCGATCAGCGGGCGCAGGCCGGCGTAGGCGCCGAGCACGTCGGCCGTGCCGAGCGCAGTCCCCAACGCGGTGTTCACCGTGTCGAGCAGGAACGCGATCTCGTCGCCGGACGGTTGCGGCACGTCGGGGATCGGGCCGGGCGCGTCCTCGTCGGTCAGGCCCAAATAGACCCGGCCCAGCTGCTCGGGCATCGCGAACACGAAGCGGTTGAGCTCGCCGGGGATCGGAACCGTAAGGGCCGCAGTGGGATTCCCGAACGCTTGGGCGTCGAAGACGAGGTGCGTCCCGCGGCTGGGCCGCAGCCGCAATGAATCGTCGATCTCGGCCGCCCACACGCCCGCCGCGTTGATCACCGCGCGGGCCGACACGTCGAACGACTGCCGGGTGCGCTGATCAGTCAATCGCACCGAGGTGCCCGTCGCCTCGGACGCCGCGACGTAGGTCAGGATTCGGGCGCCGTGCTGCGCCGCGGTGCGCGCGACCGCGGTCACCAGCCGGGCGTCGTCGATCAGTTGACCGTCGTACGCCAGGAAGCCGCCGTCGAGCCCGTCGCGTCGCACCGTGGGCGCCATCTGAACGACGCGTTGCGCCGACACCCGCCGCGACCGCGGCAGCACCGACGACGGCGTACCCGCCAGCGCCCGCAACCCGTCGCCGGCCAGGAACCCGGCGCGCACCAGCGCGCGCTTGCCGCGGCTCATCGATCCCAGCAGCGGGACCAACTGCGGCATCGCGTGCACGAGATGAGGGGCGTTGCGCGTCATCAGGATTCCGCGCTCGACGGCGCTGCGCCGGGCGATGCCGACGTTCCCGCTCGCCAGGTAGCGCAGGCCGCCGTGCACCAGCTTGGAACTCCATCGGCTGGTGCCGAACGCCAGGTCGTGCTTCTCCACCAGCGCCACCCGCAGGCCGCGCGCGGCGGCGTCCAGCGCGATCCCGGCGCCGGTGATGCCGCCGCCGATCACCACGACGTCCAGCGGCGCGCCGTCGGCCAGGGCGGTCAGGTCGGCGGTGCGGCGCGCGGCGTTCAGGGCGGAAAGGTTCACGAGAGGTATCCGTTCAGCGAGTAGGCGAGTTCGGCGGCCAGCGCGTCGGCGTCCAGGATCGGCCGGACGATCCGCTCGGACTGGATGGTCGACTGGGCGATCAGCAACACCATGGTGGCCATCTGCAGCGGATCCCCGGCGCGGACGCTGCCGTGGCGCTGGGCCGCGCGGAGCCGCTCGGCCAGGGCGTCGATCAGCATCTGCTGGCTGGCCCCGAGGCGTTCGGTGATGTAGATCGGCGCCAGCTCCGAATGCAGTACCGACATCACCAGGTCGTCGCGGCGCAGCAGGTCGGCCACCGTGACGATCTGTCGCACCAGCGATTCGCGGTCGTCGCCGAGCAGCGGGGCGTCGCGCATCACGCCGGTGATGTGCCGGGTGAGCAGCGCCGCCACGATCGACTTGGTGTCCGGCCAGCGGCGGTACACCGTCGGCCGGCTGACGCCCGCGCGACGCGCGATCTCCGCCAGGGTCACCCGGTCCACCCCGAAATCGACCACACAGCTGGCCGCCGCCGCCAGGATCCGGTCGCCGGTATCCGCCGGAGCGTTACTGATTGACAGCATGTGTAATACTGTAACGCATGACGCACGCCGAGGAACTCCTCCCGCCGATGAAATGGAACGCGTGGGGGGATCCCGCCGCGGCGAAGCCCCTCTCGGAGGGCATCCGCAACTTGCTGAAACAGGCTGTGGGCCTGCAGGATTCGGACACACCCGAGATCGACGCCGACGAGGTGAGGCTGCGCCCCTCGGCGCTGTCGGCGGCCGACAAAGACGCCCTGGCCGGCATCGTAGGCGCCGGGTACTGCCGCACCGACGACCGCGACCGGCTGCTGCGCGCCGGCGGCAAATCCACCCTCGACCTGCTGCGACGCCGGGACGCCGGCGTCCAGGACGCGCCCGACGCCGTGCTGCTGCCCGGGGACGACGACGCCGTCGCCGCGGTCCTGCGGTACTGTTCCGAGCACCGCATCGCCGTGGTCCCGTTCGGCGGGGGCACCAACGTGGTCGGCGGCCTCGATCCCACCCGCGGCGAGTTCGACGCCGTGGTGTCGCTCGACCTACGCCGCTTCGACCAGCTCATCGAGCTCGACGAGGTGTCCGGCCAGGCCACCCTCGGCGCCGGCGTCACCGGGCCGGACGCCGAACGCCTGCTCGGCGCGCGCGGTTTTTCGCTCGGGCATTTCCCGCAAAGCTTCGAATACGCCACCATCGGCGGGTTCGCCGCGACGCGCTCGTCGGGCCAGGACTCGGCGGGCTACGGCCGGTTCGACGACATGGTGCGCGGCCTGCGGATGGTCACCCCGGTCGGCACGCTGGAGCTCGGCCGCGCGCCGGCGTCGGCCGCCGGCCCCGACCTGCGCCAGCTGCTGCTGGGCTCGGAGGGAACCTTCGGCGTCATCACCGAGGTGCGGCTGCGTGTGCACCGCACCCCGGAGGCCGTCGCGTACGAGGCGTGGTCGTTCCCCGATTTCGAGACCGGCGCCGCGGCGCTGCGCGCCGTCACCCAAAACGGCACCGGCCCCACCGTCATCCGGCTCTCCGACGAGGTCGAGACCGGGGTCAACCTGGCCACCACCGAGGCGATCGGCGAAAGCCAGATCACCGGCGGGTGCCTGGGGCTCACCGTGTTCGAGGGCACCAAGGAACACGTCGATCACCGGCGCGCCGAAACCGGCGCGCTGCTCGCGGCGCGGGGCGGTACGTCGCTGGGCGAGGGGCCGGCGCGGGCCTGGGAGCGCGGCCGGTTCGGCGCGCCGTACCTGCGCGACTCGCTGTTGTCGGCGGGCGCGCTCTGCGAGACGCTCGAGACGGCCACCGACTGGTCGAATGTGTCCACGCTGAAAGCCGCTGTCACCGAGGCGCTTACGAGTGCGCTGGCCGAGTCGGGCACCCCGGCACTGGTGATGTGCCACATCTCGCACGTCTACCCCACCGGCGCCTCGCTCTACTTCACCATCGTCGCCGGGCAGCGGGGCAACCCGATCGAACAGTGGTGGGCCGCCAAGAAGGCCGCGTCGGACGCGATCGTCGCCAACGGCGGGACCATCACCCACCACCACGCCGTCGGCGCCGACCACCGGCCCTGGATGCGTGACGAGGTCGGCGAGCTGGGCGTCCAGGTGTTGCGCGCGGTCAAGGCGACGCTCGACCCGGCCGGAATCCTCAACCCCGGCAAGCTGATTCCGTGACCCGCCGCGAGGTCGGCAAAGTCACCGCGCTGACCAATCCCGCCTCCGGACACGGCGCCGCCATCCGCGCGGCCCAGGTCGCGATCGCCCGCCTGCACGAGCGGGGTGTGCAGGTCACCGAGATCATCGGCGACGACGCGCGAGACGCGCGCCACCTCGTCGCCGCCGAACTCGACCGGGGAACCGATGCGGTCATGGTCACCGGCGGCGACGGCGTCGTCTCCAACGCGCTGCAGGTGCTCGCCGGCACCGACGTCCCGCTCGGCATCGTCCCGGCCGGCACCGGCAACGACCACGCTCGCGAATTCCACATCCCCACAAAGGATCCCGCGGCCGCCGCCGACGTCGTCGCCGACGGCCGCACGGAAACCATTGACCTGGGCCGGATCAGGTGGGGCGACAACGAGAAGTGGTTCGGCACCGTCGCGGCCACCGGCTTCGACTCCCTGGTGACCGACCGCGCCAACCGGATGAGCTGGCCGCACGGGCGGTTGCGCTATTACATCGCGATGCTCGCCGAGCTGTCGCAGCTGCGCCTGCTGCCTTTCCGGCTGGTGCTGGACGGCAGCCAGGAGATCGACGCCGACATCACGCTCGCGGCCTTCGGCAACACCCGCAGCTACGGCGGCGGGCTGCTGATCTGTCCCCACGCCGACCCCACCGACGGCCTGCTCGACATCACCATGGCCCACTCGGCGTCCCGGACGAGGCTGGTCCGCCTGTTCCCCACCGTGATGAAGGGCACGCACGTCAACCTCGACGAGGTGACCACGGCGCGCGCCAAAACGATCCACGTCGAATGCCCGGGCATCAACGTCTACGCCGACGGCGACTTCGCCTGCCCGCTGCCCGCCGAGATCTCCGCGGTGCCCGCGGCGCTGAAGATCCTGCGTCCGGTCCGGCCGTAAATTCGGGCACGCCAGTCAGACTGCCGTGGTGCCGCCGTCGACGATCAACGCCATACCGTTGACATAGCTCGAGTCGTCCGAGGCGAGGAACAACGCGACCGTCGCGATCTCCTCGGGGCGGCCGTTCTTTCCTCGCGGGATCAATGCCTCGAACTGTGCCTTCGTCTTTTGGTCCAACTGTTCCAGCAACGGTGTGTCGACCTGGCCCGGAGTCAGCAGGTTGACCCGGATCCTCCTGTCCTTCAACTCGGCCACCCACACGCGGGCGTAGGCGTGCAGCGCGGCCTTGCTCGCCGCGTACACGCTCCAGAACGGATAGCCCTTCACCGACGCGATCGACCCGGTCATGAGGATCGAGGCGCCGTCGCGCAACAGCGGCAACGCCTTCTGCACCGTGAAGAGCGTGCCGCGCGCGTTCAGCCCGAATGCGGCATCGAAGTGCTGCTCCGTGATCTCCCCGAGCTTGCGCTCCTCGCCGGTGCCGGCACTTGTCCACAACACGTCGATGGCGCCCTTTTCCCGCCTGACCGCGTCGAACAAACGGTCCAGATCGTGCAGGTTGGCCGAATCGGCTTGCACGGCGGTCACATTCGGACCGATCAGCCTGACGGCCTCATCCAGCGCTTCCTGCCGCCGACCCGAGATGAAGACGTGAGCTCCTTGTTCGACGAACAACTTCGCACCGGCCAGCGCCATACCGCTCGATCCACCCGTGATCACCGCCACCTTGCCGTCAAGCTTGCCCATGACCATTCCATCGGGCGATTACCTGGCCGGCGAACTCGAGCAACTGGTCAAGGCTGGGGAACATCGCGAAGGCATCCACGATCGCCTCATCAACACCTGACCCGGCGAGGCGCGCGAGCCTGTCGGCAACCGAGTCAACCGACGTGCCCGGTTCGAGGTTGATCCGCATGGCCGTCTTCAGCGCGTCGGGATCGCGGCCGGCGTCCTGCGCCGCACGGCGCGCGACCGACCACAAGTGGTCGGTGACCTCGTCCTGCAGCCCCTCGACCCCGAGCCAGCCGGTGCCGCTGCGGCCGACCCGGCGCATCGCGGCCTCACTGGCGCCGCCGATCCAGATGGGCGGACCGCCGGCCTGGACCGGACGCAGGTCGGCATGGACCGGCGGCAGCGAGAAGAACTCGCTCTCCCAGGACACCGGGGTGGTCGTCCACCACTCGTGCAGGAACGCCAGTAGGTCATCGAGCATCTTCCCGCGCCGGCTCCAGTCCGCGCCGCGGGCGATGTCGTGTTCGTCCTTCATCCATCCGACTCCCACGCCGACGTCGAGGCGGCCGCCGCTCAGCACGTCGAGCGTGGTCAGCAGCCGGGCCAGGTGCACCGGCTCGTAGTAGAAGGTGCTGAGCGTGCTGGAGTTCAGCCGGATCCGGCTGGTCGCCGTGGCGGCGACCGTCCACAGCAGCACCGGATCGAGGTAGCGGGTCATCTGCGGCGGGTACGGCTGCTCCTTGCCCGGGTAAGTGCTGTGCATATCAACCGGCGTGACCAGGCGGTCGCCGACCCATAGTGTGTCGTAACCGAGGTCCTCGAGTCCGCGGCAGAACGCGCTCAGGCCGCCGGCGCCGGTGATAGCGGGCCCGACGATGGGAAGTGCAAAACCAAGCTTCATCAGGGATTCCTTTCGGTGATCCATCAACCATTGCCGGGGCGCAGGCGCCCCGGGTCGTTCACGGCGCGGCTCAGGCGGGAACGGTGGCGCCGAGGGCGAAATCGAAGTTCCCCACCCCGTGGCGGGCGAGACCCATCATGACCAGGCCCGTTCCTTCCAGCCAGTGCGCCATGTGCAAGCCGCCGACGTCCAGCGGGCGCAGCCCGAGGCTCTCGACGAACTCCGAAAAGGCCGCCTTGGCGCGCGCGTCGTCGCCGGCAAAGAAGACGTCGAGCGGCCGGCCCTGGGCCAGGACAACACCGAAGATGGTGTTGAACGCCTTCACCACGCTGGCGCTGGCCGGGGCCGCCTTCGCAACTTCCTGGGCGACCGACGTGTCATCGGGGATCGCCAACCCGTCGGCCGCGGCATTGAAGGGGTTGCTGATGTCGACGATGACCTTGTCCGCGAGGGCGTCTCCGTACCGGGCGACGACCGGAACGACGTCGGCGTACAGCACGGACACGATGACGATGTCCCCCGCCGGCACGGCGCCGAACTCTCCCGCCGTGGCGCCGCCGCCGAGCTCTTCGGCCAGGTCGGCGGCCTTGGACCGATCGCGGCCGATGACCTCGACGGTGTTGCCGCCCACGACCGCCAGCGCGCCGATGGCGCGGGCCATGTTGCCGGTGCCGATGATGCTGATGCTCATGAGGTGTCCCATCCTGAAAGTGGTCGAAAAGGTTGACGTGTCCACCTTAAGCAATATTGGATGACACGTCAACCAATGGGGTAGCATGGAGGCCGATGGAACCGAATTGGCTGAACCCCCGTGAAGACCGCGCTTGGCGGGCCTTCCAGCACGCGCACCATCGGCTGGACGTGCACCTGAGCCGGGGCCTGCAGAAATCGGGCCTGTCCGGGGCCGACTACGAGGTTCTGGCGGTGCTCTCCAGCCACGACGGAGACCGCATGCCCGCGCGCGACCTGTGCAACGCCCTGGGGTGGGAGAAGAGCCGCGTCTCCCACCAGGTGCGGCGCATGCAGCAGGACGGGCTGATCTGCCGCGAGCCGAACCCCGACGACGCCCGCAGCACCATGGTCTGCCTACTGCCGGCCGGCCGCGCCGCCATCGAGAAGGCGGCGCCCGCGCACGTGGACGACGTGCGGCGGAACTTCATCGACCTGCTCAGTCCGGCCGAGCTCGACATGCTCGCCGCCCTCAACGAACGAGTGCTGCGCCACCTGGCTCAAGACGACGAGCCCGCCGACGACGAGCCCTCATAACCTTCATGCACGCGCGTCCTGTGCCCTACCGGCTCGACTCGGCAGTGCCGTTCGTCACGGGCCCTCGATTTGGCTGTGGAGGTCATCGAGGTAACCGTCGTAAGCGGCGATGATGTCGTCGAGATCGAGTTGCTCGGGTAGCTCGTCGGGGCGCTGCCGTGCAATCAGATACGCGATGGAAGCGGCGACCACACGGGTTTCGTCGGCGTCGGGCCCGCCGATGCGCGCGACGACCTCTGGCGTGGCCCGCAGCCGGACGGTGACAAGCTCCTCGCCCTGCTCGACACGCACGAGGTAATCGTGATCGCCGAGTGCTTCGATGCCGGGCGTTTGACTGCTTTCCGTTGCCATCCCGCACCTCCGATTGTCGTTCCACCCAAGCCTTTTCCGCGACGGGTGAGCCGCAGGCCAGTCCCATTAGATGGTCTGGTGGCGGCCGAAGAATTCGTGGTCTTCGTTGTAACCGCCGAAACCGCTACCCAACTCGGAGTAGTGGGCTACGAACTCAATGCCCTTGAGCCACTTCACATGCCGGAAGCCGTGCTGCAATTCATTGCGCAGCCGCAGTGGCGCGCCGTGACCGTAGCTGACGGGTTCGCCGTTCATGTCGTAGGCCAGCATCGTCAGATGGTGACTCATCTGGGCGATCGGGTGCGCGACGTAATAGATCCCCCCATCCGCCCCGGGGCCCAGCGAATAGAACACCACCCATTTCGCCTCGGGCAGTGGTTTGACGATGTCCATGATCGTCTGCATCGACACGCCACCCCACTTGGCCACACCCGACCAGCCCTGGATGCAGAAGTGTTGGGTGATCTGTTCGTGGTACGGCAAGTCATGCAGGTCGGCCAGCGAGAATTCGGTCGGGTTCTCGACAAGGCCGTAGATCCGCAGCCGCCAATCCACGAAGTTGTTCTTCTCCAACTCCTTGTACTCAACAGTTTCCGGATAGGTGCCGTTGTGCCAGAAGTATGGCGAGATGTCCTTATCGCTGAAGGCGCCCGGTCGCGGGTTGGTGCGCTCGAAGAGCCGCTGCAGCGGCCCGATGAGCGCGTCGCCGACGCGCTGCACCACTCGCGGGTGGCGATACGTGAACGGGGTGGCGGCCACCCAGCCGACGGTCACGACCGCCATGGCCGCGGCGAAGACCCAGAACCCTAACCACCCGTTGTCGTCGCGGGCGGCGAACATGTGGTTGAGGTTGCGCACGGCATCGGTGGCGAAGACCATCGTCACGTGCAGGACGATGAACATGACGAAGTACATCAGGACCAGGAAATGCAGTGAGCGTGCGTGCTGAATGTTCAACCGTTTGCTGATCACGGTGAGACGCATCGAAAGTGCCGGCGACATCCCGAGCGCGGTGATGACCGCGAGCGGTGCCGCGATGAAGACCGTTGTGAAGTACGCCAACAACTGCAGCGCGTTGTAAGCCACCCAGGTGTTATCGGTCGGCCAGTCCAGCGAAAGGTATTGGATCGCAACCGATACGGCGTTGGGAAAGACGTCCCAGCTGGTCGGCACGATGTGTCGCCATTGACCGGTAGCGAACAGCAGCACATAGAAGACCGCGCCGTTGAGAAGCCACAGAACGTCAACTCCGAGGTGCCACCACCGCGCCAGCCCGATGGAATGGCGGATCCCGGGCAATCCCAACTGACCGGGCAGACCAACCGAGTCGTCCTTGGCCGTCCACAGCGGATCATCCGGCACCGGCTTGGCCACTCGCAGCCACTCGTCCTTGCCCGGTGTGGCGTTGCGGCTGAAGTACAGCCGCGGATGATCGCACAGGATCTGAATCCCGGACCGGATGATGAACGTCATCAAGAACAGGTTGAAGAAGTGGCTCCACCCGACCCACGCCGGGATGCCGGGGCTGACGCCGGAAGGTGCGTGGGTTCCGGGATAACGCTGGATGAATGCCTGCACCGCCGGGATGTTGTGCAGGCCTTTGGCCGCGGCTACGGCCACGGCGAGCACGGCGAACCCCATGGGGATCAGCCACAGCACGTTCAACCACTTGTCGCGCCCCACCCGCAGCCGCGGCACGATGGCCCGCTTGTCCTCTATGCCGCCGGCCCATGTCTCACGGTTGACGATGTTCTCGGCGAGGCGCAGCTCTGTGCGGTACCCCGCGCCCCGGTGGACGTTGTGGACGTCTTCGCTCGGCTTGCGCTCGTCTTCGTCAGTTGCCGCGGCAGTGACGGCGGCTCCGCACGAATCCACATTCCCAGCACCACCACTTCGGGCCTCGCTGGCGCGGAGTTCGTTGTCGGACATGCCGTCTCGCACCTAACTTATTTTTTACAAATGCGTATGGATAAACCATACCGCCTGACCTGCCCCATCGGGACGGTCGATCCGAGTGATTCCGCTCACCAGCCGTGCGGTTTCTCAGGCCGACAAACCGCCGACTCCACGCCAATTGCAGATCCTTCGCGCCGCCCGACGAGAATCGCCGCGTTGTGACAACTCCGGCGCCGAGCGCGCACGGCACCCTCACCGGCGCGCTATCCATAGGCATCTGAACGGCGCGCAAGGCCAGTGTCGAAATGCCAGCACGACGTTTGGCCCGGCGGACGGCTACCCGACGCCGCGGCTGAGCCAGGTCACCTCGCCGGCGTCGCCGCCGTCGCGATAAACCTCGAGCGCCTCGTCCCACGCGGTGCCCAGCACCGAGTCCAACTCGGCGGCCAGATAGTCGGCGCCCTGCGCCATCATCGAGCGCAGCCGCATCTCGCCCACCATGACGTCGCCGTTGGCGCTCATCGCCCCGCTCCACAGCCCCAGCTGCGGGGTGTGGCTGAACCGCTGGCCGTCGACCCCGGGGCTGGGGTCCTCGGTGACCTCGAAGCGCAGCACCGACCAGGAGCGCAGGGCGTTGGCCAACCGAGCGCCGGTGCCTACCGGCCCGACCCAGTTGGTGACCGCGCGCAGCTGCCCGGGCATCGCCGGCTGCGGTGTCCAGACCAGGTTGGCCTTGGACTGCAGGGTCGACGACAACGCCCACTCGACATGCGGGCATACCGCCGCGGGCGAGGCGTGGACGTACACCACACCCGTCGTCACGTCGGCAAATTGGTTCGACGCACGCATCTCCTGCTCCTTCGGTTCCACGAGGGACGTCTTCCCCAACGACCTGGTGGACCGCTTGAAGCGGAATGCATGTAAATTTTTGTGTCCTGCGTGTCTATTGTGCCTTGTGATACCCCTGTTGCGCTAGTGTGCGGAGTGGCTAAATATCACTCGGCCAGCACCAGGTCCGAAAGCGCAGGCCACGGCTCTAACGCCCACTCCCCGAAGTCGCGGTTCGTGAGGACCACGAGCGCCCGGTCGGCCTCGGGATCCGCCCAGATGAACCCGCCCGCCTGACCGAAATGGCCGTACGTGCGCGCCGAGTTGCGCGCGCCCGTCCAGTGCGGCGACTTGGCGTCGCGGATCTCGAAACCCAGGCCCCAGTCGTTGGGCCGCTGCACGCCGTAGCCGGGCAGCACCCCGTCGAGCCCGGGAAACTGCACGGCGATGGCCTCGGCGTGCAGCTTCGCCGACACCGTCGACGGGCGCAGCAGGTCGCCCGCGAACAAGGCCAGATCCGCGACGGTCGACGTCGCGCCGAATCCGGCGGCCTCGGCTCCGCCGTGCAGCCGGGTGGCCGCCAGGCCCAGCGGCTCGCACACCGCCTCGGCGAGGTAGTGGCCGAATTCGATGCCCGACTCCGCCTCGATGGCCCGGGCCAGCACGCAGAACCCATAGTTCGAATACATCCGCCGGGTGCCGGGCTTGGCCAGCACGCGATCGCTGTGCATCGCCAAGCCCGACGCGTGCGCCAGCAGGTGACGGATCGTGGAGCCGGGTGGGCCGGCCGGGGTGTCCAGCTCGACGACGCCCTCCTCGATCGCGACGTGCGCGGCCCGGGCCACCAGCGGCTTGGTGACCGAGGCCAGCTCGAACACCCGCCCGGTGTCGCCGTGGGTGCCCAACACCCCGTCTGGCCCGACGACCGCCGCGGCGGCGGCCGGCACCGGCCAGTCGGCGATCGCGTCGAGCGCCGGCATCACTTCCGGGCGATGTAGTAGTTGTTGATCGGGTCGCCCTCGACCTCGGTCACCCGGACGTCGCCGAACCCGGCGTCGCGGAGCATCGACGTGGCCAGCTGCGTGCCCCATGCGGTGCCCAGCCCGACGCCGTCCAGCGCCAGCGACACCGTCATGCAGTGCATCAGCGAGACGGTGTAGAGGTAGGTGCTCATCGGGATCCCGACGTTTTCCTCGAGCCGGCTCGATGCCTTGATGTCGGCCATCAGGAAGACCCCGCCCGGCCGCAGCGCGCGGTAGATGTTCTCCAGCACCCGCGCCGGGTGCGCCTGGTCGTGGATGGCGTCGAAAACGGTGATGACGTCGTAGGCCTCGTGCTTGTCGAGGTGCGTCAGGTTGCGGCTCTCGAAGGTGGCGTTCGTCAGGCCGAGGCGCGCCGCCTCGGCGACACCGGCCGCGACGGCCTCGTCGGAGAAGTCGATGCCGGTGAACCGGCTCGCCGGGAACGCCTGGGCCATCACGTTGATCGCGTGGCCGCTGCCGCACCCGAAGTCGGCCACGTCGGCCCCGGCGCGCAGCCGCTCCGGCAGGCCGTCGACCAATGGCAGCACGACGTCGACGAGCGCGACGTCGAACACCGCGGCGCTCTGCTCGGCCATCAGCGCGTGGAAGCGCGGGAACTCGCTGTACGGCAGCCCGCCGCCATCCCGGAAGCAGCCGACGATTTTCTGCTCGACCTCCCCGAGGTGCGGGAGAAACAGGGCCACGAGGGCCAGGTTGTCCGGACCTGCGGCACGAGTCAGCAGGCCGGCCCGGTGCGCGGGCAAGGAGTAGGTGCCGGCGTCGGCGTCATAGTCGACGACGTGCCCGGTGGTCATGCCGGCCAGCCACTCCCGCACATAGCGCTCGTTGAGCCCGGCGGCCTCGGCGATCTGCGCGCTGGTGGCGGGCGGCAGGCCGGCCATCGTGTCCAGCAGGCCGGTCTGGTGCCCGATGCTGAGCAGGATCGTGAGGCTCGCGCCGTCGATGGCCGCGACCATTCGCCCGGCGAAATCTTCCGTGGTTTCCGAGGTGGTTTCAGGTGCCGTCACGCTCTGCAGACGCTACACCCACGCGGCACACGTCGAGACTGCGCTCAGCGCGTGCTTGTCGCCGCGTTGGGCGATCTGAGCGCAGACTCGATGCCGGCACCGGGCGGGCTACACCGTAGGTTGGAGCGCATGAGTCAGACAGTGCGCGGAGTGATTTCACGCAAGAAGGGCGAACCCGTCGAGCTGGTGGACATCGTCGTCCCGGACCCCGGGCCCGGCGAAGCGGTGGTCGACATCATCGCCTGCGGCGTGTGCCACACCGACCTGACCTACCGCGAGGGCGGCATCAACGACGAATACCCGTTCCTGCTGGGCCACGAGGCGGCCGGCACCGTCGAGGCGGTCGGCCCGGGCGTGACGAACGTCGAGCCGGGCGACTTCGTGATCCTGAACTGGCGCGCGGTGTGCGGGGAATGCCGGGCCTGCAAGCGCGGCCGGCCGCAATACTGCTTCAGCAGCCTCAACGCCGAACAGAAGATGACCCTGACCGACGGCACCGAGCTGACCCCGGCGCTGGGCATCGGGGCGTTCGCCGACAAAACGCTGGTGCACTCCGGGCAGTGCACCAAGGTGGACCGCCAGGCCGACCCGGCGGTCGCGGGCCTGCTGGGCTGCGGCGTGATGGCCGGGCTGGGCGCCGCGATCAACACCGGGGCCGTCACCCGCGACGACACCGTCGCCGTGATCGGCTGCGGCGGTGTGGGCGACGCCGCGATCGCGGGGGCCGCGTTGGTCGGGGCCCGGCAGATCATCGCCGTCGACACCGACAACACCAAGCTGGACTGGGCCCGCAAGTTCGGTGCCACGCACACGGTCAACGCCCGCGAATTCGACGTCGTCAAGACGATCCAGGACCTCACCGACGGCTTCGGGGTGAACGTGGTGATCGACGCGGTGGGCCGGCCCGAAACCTGGAAGCAGGCGTTCTACGCCCGCGACCTCGCCGGAACCGTTGTGCTGGTGGGGGTTCCGACTCCCGACATGCAGCTGGAGATGCCGTTGCTGGACTTCTTCAGCCATGGCGGATCGCTGAAGTCGTCGTGGTACGGCGACTGCCTGCCCGAGCGCGACTTCCCCACCCTGGTCGACCTGTACCTGCAGGGCCGGCTGCCCCTGGACAAGTTCGTCTCCGAGCGCATCGGGCTCGACGACGTCGAGGAGGCGTTCCACAAGATGCACGACGGCAAGGTGTTGCGTTCGGTGGTGATCCTGTAATGGTGACGATCGATCGGGTGGTCACGCACGGCACGTTCGAATTAGACGGCGGCAGTTGGGAAGTCGACAACAACATCTGGCTGATCGGCGACAATTCGAACGTCGTGGTGTTCGACGCCGCCCATGACGCGGCGCCGATCGTCGAGGCCGTGGGCGGCCGCCACGTGGTGGCGGTGGTGTGCACGCACGGGCACAACGACCACGTCACGGTGGCCCCCGAACTGGGCGAGACGCTGGACGCGCCGGTACTGTTGCATCCGGCGGACGAGGTGCTGTGGCGAATGACCCATCCGGACAAGGACTTTCGCACCGTGTCCGACGGTGAGAGGTTGACCGTCGGTGGCACCGAGCTGACGGCGCTGCACACGCCGGGCCACTCCCCCGGATCGGTGTGCTGGTACGTGCACGACCTGGGCGTCGTGTTCAGCGGCGACACCCTGTTCGCCGGCGGCCCCGGCGCGACGGGGCGCTCCTACTCCGACTTCCCGACGATCCTGCAGTCCATCTCCGAGCGGCTCGGCACGCTGCCCGGCGAGACCGTCGTGCACACCGGCCACGGCGACAGCACCACCATCGGCGACGAGATCGTCCACTACGAGGAATGGGTGGCCCGCGGCCACTGAAAGGCGTTGCCGGCGAACGGCTATGCGTTCCCGGGCGGTCGAAGGCCAAGGGCGCCCAGAAGTTCCTCGCTTCCCCACGGCTTGCTCTTGGCGGCCTCGCGAAGCTCCTCCCGCCATTCCTCTTTGTCCCGAAGCCCCGACCTGGCGCCTCGGAAGAAGCCCCGCAGGTTCGGGACGCGAAGCCTGAGCAGCGGCAGGGGCACCGCCGCCTTGTCGTGGTCGGCATCGGCCGGATGCGTCCCGTCGGTGCTCTGGTGCAGCGGTTGGCTCTTGGGCGCCGTCGGTATCGGCGGCGGGGCGGCGGGCGCGGCGGCCACGGCGGGGGCCACCGGCGCTACCGGTTCGCCCAAGCCTCCGATGGCCGGGGAATCGGCGCCGAAGCCGCCCACGACGGGCGCGGCCAGGCCCGCGGCCGGATAGCCGCCCGCGATGACGGGGGGCGCGGCCTGCGGCGTGGCGACGTGCGGTATCACCGGGGCGGGCGGGGCAGCCGGCGCCACCGGCGCCCAAGCGGCTGGGATGGCCGCGGCACCTACGCGGCCCGGGTCAGCGACTCCGCCCCCGGGCGCACCGCCGTCGCCGGGAGGCGCGCCGTTGGCGCCGCCGCCGGCATTGGCGCCTTGCGGACCACCGGACGCGGCCGGGTGGGCGTCCGCGCCGGTTGGGCCGAGGCCGCCGCCCGCCGGGTTGCCGCCGCCGGGCCCGCCGACGCCGCCGCTGGGCACTGGTGCGACCACGCCATGTTGAGCGGTACCCGCGCCGTCCCCGGTCAGGTGCCCGGCGGTCTTGCCGGAGGCAGCGACGATGCCCGCCACCTTGTCCAGGGGCGACGCATTGGCGGCTTCGGCGTTGGCATAGGTCCCCGCGCTCTCCCGCAGGGCCTGCACAAACTGGTTGTGGAAAGCGTCCGCCTGGGCGCCGGCGGCCTGATAGGCCTGCGCGTGCGCGGCGAACAGCGCCGAGACGAACGCCGAGACCGCGTCGGCGCCCGGGGCGTGCGCTCCTGCGGTCCCGGCGGCTGCGTTCGCATTGGCCGCGTGGATGGTCCAACCGACCGAGGCCAAATCCCCGGCCGCGGCCGCCAACAGGTGCGGCGTTGTTGTCACGTGCGACATGAGCCAGCTCCCAACCCCACTGCCAACCAGAGCGTAGCGCGGTCGGGACCGACATCCTAGGGCCGAAGCGGCCCTAATAACCCCCGAGCATGCGGCGCTTCTCGGCCTCGAATTCCTCGGCGGTCAACGCCCCCGAATCGCGCAGCGCCGCCAGTGTTTTGAGCCGCTCAAGGCGCACCCCCTCGCCGCTCGGCTCCACCGGCCCGGCCGGCGTCACCACCGGGGAGGCGACGGGCGGGGGGTAGAACGGGTTGGCCGCCACCACCGCCCGGCGCCGGGTGCGCCCCAACCACAGCCCGGACAGGATCGAATCGACCAGGCCCACCACGAACAGCCCGACGAACAGCCACACCACAAAGCCCAACGAACTCTTGTGCCCGAAGGCCAGGCGCGGGTTGATGTATCCGTTGACCTGGCCGTCGGTGGTGATGTTGTAGTTGCCGCTCACGGGAATCTGGGCCACCCACACCCGCACGTGCGCGTCGTTGTTGACGGTCGTTGTGCTGCCGATGCTTTCGTTCAACGCCGGTTGCGCCGCGCCGTCGGGTGGCGCGATCGTGACGCCGAGCGGCGGCACCGGCAGGCCGCCGTTGGGGCTGCCGACGACGACGGTGTGCAGGCTGACGGTGACCTCGCCGGCGGGCAGGTAGACGCTCCCGGTTCCCGGGATCGGCACCTCGCCGTAGGCGTTGTACTTGTCCAGAAAGAACGCGTTGAGCACCAGCGCGACGATGAAGCCGCCCACCGACACGATCATCAACACGACGGCGGCGGCCAGCGAAACCTTGGCGAGCCGTCTGCTGTTCATCCAGGAAGTGTGTCACCGCGGGTCAAGCGGTGCCACTGTCGACGGGACGGCACAAAGAGCACACTATGACGGGGCGCATACGAAGGGAGTGCTACGCATGGCCAAGGATCTGGTCGCCACGGTGCCCGACCTGTCGGGGAAGCTGGCAATCGTCACCGGGGCCAACAGCGGCCTGGGGTTCGGGCTCGCCCGGCGCCTGTCGGCCGCCGGAGCCGACGTCGTCATGGCGATCCGCAACCGCTCCAAAGGGGAAAAGGCGATCGAGGACATCCGAGCGACGGTCCCCGACGCGAAGCTGACCATCAAGGCCCTTGACCTGTCGTCGCTGGCGTCGGTCGCCGCGCTGGGCGAACAACTCAACGCCGAGGGCCGCCCGATCGACATCCTGATCAACAATGCCGGCGTCATGACGCCGCCGGAACGCGACACCACCGCCGACGGTTTCGAATTGCAGTTCGGCAGCAACCATCTCGGGCATTTCGCGCTGACCGGGCACGTGCTGCCGCTCCTGCGCGCCGCCGGCAAGGCGCGGGTGGTCTCGCTGAGCAGCCTCGCGGCCCGCCAGAGCGGCAAGATCCACTTCGACGACCCGCAGTTCGAGAAGTCCTACGCCGCCATGTCGGCCTACGGCCAGTCCAAGCTGGCGGTATTGATGTTCGCCCTCGAACTGGACCGGCGCAGCCGCGCGGGCGGTTGGGGCATCACGTCCAACGCCGCGCACCCGGGGCTGACCAAGACCAACCTGCAGATCGCCGGGCCCTCGCACGGCCGCGAAAACCCCGCGCTGATGGAGCGGCTCTACAAGGCGTCGTGGCGTTTCACCCCGTTTTTGTGGCAGGAGATCGACGAGGGCATCCTGCCCGCGCTGTACGCGGCCGCCGCGCCGCACGCCGAGGGCGGCGCGTTCTACGGGCCGCGCGGTTTCCAGGAGCTCGCCGGTGGCGGCGTGCGGCCGGCCCGGGTGCCCGCACGCGCCCGCAACGAGGACGACTGCCGTCGGCTGTGGGAGCTGTCCGAGCAGCTCACCAAAGTGAGCTTCCCGCGGCCGGACTGACTATCGTTGGTGCATGCGGCCGGAACCTCGTCTGCCCGAATCGAGCATCGTGGTCCGGCCCGAGCCGACCGACAGCGCGAACTACACCCAATCGTCGCGGCTGCAGGCCGCCGGCCTGGCGCAGGCCATCGCGTTGTTCGAGCGGGCCGCGGAACAGGTGCCGCTCCCGGCGGCCCCGCAGCCGATCGTCATCGCCGACTACGGCGCCGCCAACGGGCACAACTCGCTGAAGCCGCTGTCGGCGGCCATCGCGGTGCTGCGCCGACGCACCCGGTCCGACCACGCGATCCTGGTGGCGCACACCGACGTTCCGGGCAACGACTTCACCGCGCTGTTCCAAACCCTGGCCGACGACCCGGACAGCTACTTGCAAACGGACACAACGAGTTTCGCATCCGCGGTCGGCCGGTCCTTCTACGGCCAGATCGTGCCGTCGAAGACCGTCAACCTCGGCTGGACGTCGTGGGCGACACAGTGGGTGAGCCGGATCCCCCACGAGCTCGACGATCACGTGCACGCCGCCTACAGCAGCGACGCCGCGGCCCGCGACGCCTACACCGCGCAGGCCGCCACCGATTGGCACGATTTCGTCGCGTTCCGCGGGCGCGAGCTGGCCCCCGAGGGGCGGCTCGTGGTGCTGACGCTCGGTGTCGACGAGGACGACATGCCCGGCTTCAAGACGCTGCTCGACGCGATCGTCGCGGCGCTGGCCGAACAGGCGCGCGACGGCCTGCTCAGCGAGGCGGAGCTGCGGCGCATGGTCATTCCCACCTCCGGCCGCAGCGAGCGGGACTTTCGCGCACCGTTCTCCCCGAGCGGCCGGTTCGAGGGGCTCACGATCGAGCACCTCGAGATGTTCGACGCCGAGGATCGATTCTGGGCCCGGTACCAAATTGACGGTGACGCAAACGCTTTCGGTGCGCAGTGGGCCGCATTCGCCCGGGCCGCGCTGTTCCCCGCCCTGGTCTGCGGCCTGGACGGTGCCGCCGCCGACCCGCGGGCGGGCGAGTTCGCCGACCGGTTGGAGGCCGCCGTCGCGGGGCATTTGTCAAGCGCACCGGAGCCGATGCGGATTCCGCTCGCCTCGGTCGTGCTGGTCAAGAACCGCCGCGCGGACTGACGAGAGTTTCGACACAGCGGAGCAGCGGGTAACCCCCCGGGGTGGTCGGAACTGCGACTCCAAGGGGGTTAGGTGCATGAGCGTGCAGGACGACAAAGAGGCTGGCCAAGAAGAGGACCAGAAGTTAACCGAAAAGCCTGAAATCAACGAAGAACACAAGCAACAGGCCGCCGAGATGATGAAGGCCTACAAGGACGAGGCCACCGTGGTACTACCCGGTTCGGGCGGCATGGTGTCCGGCACGGCGGTCAACGACTGGCTCGACGAGGACGGCAACCCGCAACACCAGGAGCCCGACGATCGCGGCTCCGAGGATCAGGCCACGGCCGACGAAGGCCGCGACGACGAGGCCCGCAAAGAGCAGATCGAGAAGGACAAGGCCCTCAACGAGGAACTGCGGGAAGCCTCATCCGCGGAAAACAAGGGCGAAAAGCGCTGAGCTGAAACCCAATTCAGCGGGCGCGCAGGGCGATCTGGCTGAGTAGCGGGGGGATCTCCGGGAAGCCGGGAATCGGCTCGTTGAGCCCCGGTATCGGGGGCAGCGGCGGGAGCTCGGGGATTCGGGGGATGCGCGGAATAGCCGGCAGGGCCCGCGGTGGCGCCGGCGCCGCCGGGGCTTCCTGAGGAGCCGCCGGGGCGTCCTGAACCGCCGGCGGGGCGGCGGGGGTCGGCGTATCCGATGCGGGCGGCGGGTTGGTGTCCGGGCTCGACGGCGGCGGTGGCTCCTGGGCCGACGGCGGTGGCGGCGGTGTCGTAGTGCTCGCCGGCGGTGCCGGCGAGGCGGGAGTCGTGCCGCCGCCCGGATTGGTCATCGGCTGGTTATTTGAGCCCAACCCGATCGCCAGGGCGACGCCGGCCAGCACCAGAACCGCCAGGGCACCTAACACGAGGATCATCGGCAGCCGGCGCCAGGGAAAGGCCGATTTCTTGGCTTCCGGCGCGGAGGGCTCCGGTTGCTCGACCTTCAGCGCCGGGCCGGCGGACGTCTGGCCCGAACCCGCGGCTTTGGGCCACGGGCGTGCGGCGGTGGGCATGGCGCCCGAGCCGGCGCCGTCCTGCGCCCAGGCCCGGGCGGGCATCCCGCCGGACACCGCCGCCGGCGCCAAGCCGGCGGCCGTCGCCGGCGCCAAGGCGGCCGCCGTTGCCGTCGCCGCCGGAGCCTGCGCAGTCGCGCCGCTGAAGTCGGGACGCCGGGCCGCACGCAGCGCGGCGCCGGTGGCGGCCGCCAATTGCGGGCGCGGCGTGGTGACGACCGGGACGCGCAGGTGTGCGGAAAGCCGCGTGGTGATCGCCGGGATGTTCGCACCGCCGCCCACCGAGACCACCGCGACGAGGTCGCGAATGCCGTTGCGCCGCAAGGCCTCATCGAGCACGGCCACCAGGTTGTTCAGCGGCCCGCGGATCGCGTCGTCCAGCTCGTCGCGGGTGAGCCGGACGTCGGACAAGGTGGCCACCGTGTTGGTGGAGAGCCGCTCCTTGGCGCCGCGGCACCCGGCGCGCAGCCGGCTCACCGAGCCGACCGCCCCGCTGCCCGGCACGAACGCGCCCGTGCTCGGCAGGTTGGCCATCGCGGCGCTCAACAACGCCTGGTCGATCATGTCGCCGCTGAAGTCGTGATGCCGCACCGTCGGGGCGAGCGCCTCGTCGGCGGCGGCGTCCATCAGCGTGATGCTGGTGCCGCTGCCGCCGAAGTCGCAGACGGCGACGGTGCCGCGCCCAGGCATGCCCGGGCTGGTCCGCAACGCGGCCAGCGCCGCATTGGCGTCCGGCATCAGCGTCGGCTGCCGAGCATGGTCCGACCATTCCGACACCCCGGCCAGCGCGGCGCTCAGGGCGGCCACCGACTCGGCGGACCAGTGCGCCGGGTAGGTCACCGCGACGTTGTCGGGCAGCGGGCTCCCGCCGCTGGCGGCGTAGGCCAGGGCGCGCAGCCCGTCGGCGAGCAGCGCATCGCTGCGGTGCACCGAGCCGTCGGCCGCCACGATTCCCGCGGGGTCTCCCACCCGGTCCACGAAGCCGGTGACGACCAGGCCCGGCTCGTCGAGCTTGGGATTTTCCGAGGGCACGCCGACCTCGGGCGGGCGTTGGCGATACAGGGTGAGGACGGGCTTGCGGATGATCGCCAGATCGGCGGTCACCGCCGCCAGGTTGGTGGAACCAATCGACAAACCCAGCGCCGGTGTCGCTCTGTCGGCCATCTACCCATCCCCGTAGTCAGCGGCGCATATTCCACCTTTGCGCAATTGTGTCGCCGATTCCTATAGCCATTCGTAGCGTCAGCTATGCGTGAGCTGTGCGACTCCGGGGGTCGGGTTGGGTCAGCGGATGGCGCCCGCCCCGGCGATCAGCGGAAGGTCGAGCGGGGTGACCCAGCCCGGCCGCAGGTCGTTGACGGCCGGCACCGCGTTGAGGGCCCGCATCCCGGTCGCCAGGCATCCCGCCGTGGCCGCGTCCCGCCCCGAGCCGTCGGTGAACCGGAACGCGGTCTCCTGGAAGATGCTCGGCGTCCCCTCGATGTCGACCCGGTAGACGTCGTTGTCGTGGCCCGACGGCCAGTCCGGCGCGGCGTCGAGGCCGATGCGGTTGACGTGTTCGAGCTGAATGCGGGTCTCCCCCTTGTAGACCCCGTTGATGGTGAAGCGGACGGCGGCGACATGTCCGGCCTTGATGACGCCCTTGGCCGTCGTGCGCTCGGTCGGGGTCACCCACTTGTCCCACGTGGTGGTGATCTCGTCGAGCATGATGCCGGCGGCGTGGGCGATCATCGGGACGGTGGCGCCCCACGCGAAGATCAGCATGTTGGAGTCCTCGAGCAGCGGGCTGTATTCGGGCTCGCGGCCGATGCCCATCTCGACCTCGTAGTCGCCCTCGTAGTTGGTGTAATCCAGCAGCTCCGACGCGCGGACCCGGCGCACCTCCGAGCACAGGCCCATCAGCGTCATGGGGAACAGGTCGTTGGCGAAGCCGGGGTCGATGCCGGTGGTGAAGCAGGACGATTCGCCGAGCTCGCACGCCTCGGTGATGGGCTGGATCCAGTTGGGCGGGTTGAGGTGCATGGTCGGCCACACCCACGGCGTCATGGCCGTCGAGCACACGTCGATGCCGGCCCGCAGGAAGCGGGTGATCAGCGCGATGTTGTCCTTGGCGTGCATCGCCGTCGGGCCGTAGTGGACGAGGGCGTCGGGCTTGAGCGCGATCAGGGCGTCGACGTCGTCGGTCGCGACGATGCCCACCGGTTCGGGCAGCCCGCAGATGTCGCCCACGTCGCGGCCGACCTTGTTGGGATTGCTGACGCCGACGCCGACCAACTCGAACAGTGGATGCTTGACGATCTCCGCGATCACCATCCTGCCGACGAATCCGGTACCCCAGACCACCACGCGCTTTGAGCCGCTTTCCGACATATTCACCTCCGTGATAGCCCCCGGTTCCCGGCTTCACCCTATAGACCAGGCAATGTCGGTGGTGACACGATGTGAAACCATGACGAGTCATCTCAGTGGGCCGGCGATGTTGTTCGCCTTCGGCATCGGGTTCGCGAACATCTGCGGCGCGGGCGTGGCCGGCGCGAACGAGAACCCCCAAGTCCGCTACGAGGTCAGCGGCCCCGGCGTCGCGGAATACATCTCGTATCAAACCAACGGCGGACAACTGCGCGCGGTGAACGCGAAGCTGCCCTGGTCGACGCAGTTCACGTCCTTCGGCGGCGAGGTGTTCGTCGTCAGCGCCCAAGGGCCGGGGCCGATCAACTGCAAGATTCTGATGGACGGCAACGTCGTGAGCGATGCGACGGCGACGGTGGGGGCGCCGGCCAGGACCGTGTGCACCCACTGATGCTCAGGACAGGGATCGCCACCCGGGTGAACGGGGCGCCACCGCCCGAGGTGCCGCTCGCCGACATCCATCTCGAGTCGCTCGAGTTCTGGGGCCGCGGTGACGACTACCGCGACGGCGCGTTCGCCACGTTGCGCCGCGAGGCGCCGCTGTCGTTCTGGCCCGCCGTCGAGTACGAGGGCTTCGAGGCCGGCAACGGCTATTGGGCGCTGACCAAGCTGGACGACGTGCACTACGCGAGCCGTCACCCGGACGTCTTCAGTTCCGCAGGCGGCATCACGATCGGTGACCAGATGCCGGAGTTGGCCGAATACTTCGGTTCGATGATCGTGATGGACGATCCGCGACACCAGCGGCTGCGCTCGATCGTCAGCCGGGCGTTCACCCCGAAGGTGGTGGCGCGCATCGAGGCCTCGGTGCGCGAGCGGGCGCACCGGCTGGTGGCATCGCTGATCGCCAACCACCCCGACGGCGAGGCCGACTTGGTCAGCGAGCTCGCCGGGCCGCTGCCGTTGCAGATCATCTGCGACATGATGGGGATCCCCGAGGAGGACCATCAGCGCGTATTCCATTGGACCAACGTGATTCTCGGGTTCGGCGACCCGGACCTGTCAACCGATTTCGCGGAGTTCACCCAGGTTTCGATGGACATCGGCGCCTACGCCACCGCGCTGGCCGAGGATCGCCGCGTCAACCACCACGACGACCTGACGTCGAGCCTGGTCGAGGCCGAGGTCGACGGCGAGCGGCTGACGTCGCAGGAGATCGCGTCGTTCTTCATCCTGCTGGTGGTCGCGGGCAACGAGACGACGCGCAACGCGATCAGCCATGGGGTGCTGGCGCTGTCGCGCTACCCCGACGAGCGGGAGAAGTGGTGGGCCGACTACGACGCACTGGCCCCCACCGCTGTCGAGGAGATCGTGCGGTGGGCCTCCCCGGTGGTCTACATGCGGCGCACCCTGACCCGGGACGTCGAGCTCAGCGGCGTCACGATGGCGGCCGGCGACAAGGCCGCGCTGTGGTACAACTCGGCCAACCGCGACGAGTCAAAGTTCGCCAACCCGTGGATGTTTGACGTGGCCCGCGACCCCAATCCGCATCTGGGCTTCGGTGGTGGCGGCGCGCATTTCTGCCTGGGCGCCAACCTGGCGCGCCGCGAGATCAGGGTCGTGTTCGACGAGCTGCGGCGCGAGATCCCCGACATCGTCGCGGTCGAGGAGCCCTCGATGCTGCTGTCGCAATTCATCCACGGCATCAAGAGGCTGCCGGTCGCGTGGACTCCCAGGAGCTGAGACTTTTGAAAAGGTTCGTTGTGGGCGTCGTGTTGGCCGTCGCCGCAGTGACTTTGGCGCCCACCGCCCACGCCGGCATGGTGCTCGGCAACTACAAGCTGAACACCAACCGCGACCCTGGGCACGAGTGGCTGTGGTCGGTGCGGCAGTGCGTCGACGGCCCGCCGGGATGCGTGCACGTGTCGGCGGTTCCGCAACCCAACGGGCAGGCCGCGCCGTACGACGGCAATGCGTATCTGTCCGACGGCCGCTACACGCTGGCCGTCGACGTGCCCGACGGCGTGCGGTGCGTGGTCGCGTTCTTTCCCTCGCATGACGTGTATTCGTGGGACGCGGTGACGTTAGCCGGTCAGGTGGAGTCGACGTTCGCGACGGGTTGCGGCGGGTCGCCGGGCGGGGTGAACACCTACCCCTTCTCGCTCCAGCGCTGGTAGCCGCTCACCTGTTCTCCCGCCTTTTCGCGACAGGCCCCCTTTTCTCGCGAGCAGACACAAAATCGCACGATTGCGCCTGCTCCTGTGCGATTATGCGTCTGCTCGCGGGGAAGGTGCCCAAGCTCGCGGGTCTACGCTGACCCCGTGACCATTCCCGCGTTCCCCGCTCCCGAGGTGCTCGCCGCCCGCGAGAAGCTCGTGCTCGACCACTTCCACGACGAGGTCCGCCAGGACTGGGACGACGTGCTGGCGACCTTCCCGCATCCGCGCTACGAGCTGATCCCGCAGATGGTCGTCCACGACGGCGACGAGGCGGTGCGCGGCTACTACGTCTACACCCGGACCGCGTTCCCCGACCAGGACCACGAGATCATCGCGCTGCGGCACAGCGCCGACGCGGTGATCGTCGAGTTCTGGCTGATGGGCACGCACCGCGGGTATCTCGGCAAAGTCCCGCCGACCGGCAGCCGGTTCCGCGTCCGGATGACCGCCTACTTCGTGTTCGACGACACCGAAACCCTTGTCTGCGAACGCATCTACTTCGACACGCTGACCATGATCAAGCAGCTGCTCGGCGGGCTGGACATGAAGAAGCCGGCGAACTGGTTGCTGGCCGCCCGCTGCGCGCGCGGCTTCCTGTCGATGTCGTCGGAAAAGCCCGACCCCGCACTGACTTCCGCGTAAACCGCGGCGATGCGGGTCCGACTGACCGGGTCGGCGCGCCGCTAGCGCCCGAGTTGTGTTGCGAGGTCGAGGAAGTCGGCCGCGTTGATGTCGAACTCGTCCGAGTAGGCCACGTCGGCGTCGCCGTCGGCACCGAATTCCAGCGGCCGCGCGACGAAGGCGGTCGCGAAGCCCAGCCGGCCCGCCGCGCGGATGTCGTACTTGTGGCTGGCCACCATCATGATCTCGGCGGGATCCAGCCCGAGGTAGCTCGCGGCCAGGCGATAGATCGCCGGATCTGGCTTGAACACCCCCGCCATCTCCGCGGCGAACACCGCGTCCCAGGGCAGGCCCGCGCGCTTGGAGAGGTTGACCACCGCGGACACGTCGGCGTTGGACAGCGTGGCCAGCGTGTAGATGCCCTTCAGCCGCGTCAGCCCGGGCACCGCGTCGGGCCACGGCCGCAGCCGTTGCCAGGCCAGGGTGAGCTCGTCGCGGTCGGCGTCGGAGAAACCCGCGACGCCGCAGTCGTCCAGGACGGTGTCGAGCGCGCGGCGATACACCGAGTGCACCGAAACCCATCCGCTCCCCTGAGCGGCCCCCAATGCCGCGAAGTAGCTTGCGCGCCAACGCCGCACGAGGTCGCCCCAATCGGCGTCCGGGTGCCGCCCCGCGCTGATCCGCGCCGCCTCGTCGCGCACGGTTGAATGAAAATCCGTCGCCGTGCCCTGCACGTCGAACAAGAGCGCCTTGACCACAAGCCTCATCATGCAGGCTAAAATCTGCGGCGTCGAAACGCTTGACCTTCCATGCCGAGGCGAGGTACTTCGTGGCCGAACCGGAACAGCGCGAGCCCGACTATCGATTCACCCTCGCCAACGAGCGCACGTTTCTGGCCTGGCAGCGCACCGCGCTGGGGCTGCTCGCCGCGGCGGTCGCCCTGGTGCAGCTGGTGCCGGAGCTGACCGTCCCCGGCGCGCGGCGCGTGCTCGGCGTCGGGCTCGCGGTGCTGGCCACGCTTACCAGCGGGATGGGCCTGTTGCGCTGGGAACAGGCGGATCGCGCCATGCGGCGCGGCGATCCGTTGCCCCGCCATCCCACGCCGGCCTACCTCGCGGTGGGCCTCAGCCTGGTCGGGCTGGTGGCGCTCGGGTTGGTGATCGCCAAGGCGGTCATCGGTTGAGCGATGATCGGCCGCCTTCGGGTCAGGCCGCGGACAGGACGACGCTGGCGTGGACGCGAACGTCGTTCGCCTTCCTGGCCAACGGCGCGCTGTTGATGATCAGAAACCTGCATGGCCACGTCGGGCCGACGGCGTTCATCCCCGCGTTGCTCGCCGCCGCCGTGGCGTTGGGCACTTACGCGATCGCGATGAAGCGCCAGCGCACGCTGCAGCAGTGGCCCATGCCCACACGGATCACTCCTCGCCACTCGGTGCACGTCATCGGGACGGCCGTGCTGGTGCTCATCGTCGTGACGACGGTCGCCCAGCTGGTCTAACGCTGCGCCCCCCGCCCCAGGAAATATGCGTCAAATGCCAGCAATTTCCCAGGTTTGGGACGCGTTTGGGTGGGGATTTTTGCCGCATGATTGCACGTCACATCACCCGTTTCCTTGTTGCCGCAGCAGTCGCGGCGACGGGCCTCAGCGCCTCCGTCCTCGCGCCTGCCCTACCCCAAGCCTCCGCGCGGTGCCCGGCCGTGCAGGTGGTGTTCGCCCGCGGCACCGGTGAGCCACCCGGTGTCGGCCCGACCGGACAGGCGTTCGTCGACGCGCTGCGCTCGCGCGTCGGCGGGCGGTCGCTCGACGTCTATCCGGTCAACTACCCCGCCAGCGACCAGTGGGACACCGGCGTGGACGGCATCAAAGACGCCGGCTTCCATGTCGAAGACATGGCCAGGACCTGCCCCAACACCAAGATGGTGCTCGGCGGCTACTCCCAGGGCGCGGCCGTGATGGGCTTCGTCACCTCGGCCGCCGTGCCCGACGGCGTCGATCCCGCCACGGTGCCGAAACCGATGGACCCATCGGTGGCCGACCACGTGTCGTCGGTGGTGCTCTTCGGCCTGCCGAACGTGCGGGCCATGAACTTCCTCGGTCAACCGCCGGTCGCCATCGGCCCGCTGTACCAGCCGAAGACCATCAAGGTGTGCGCCACCGAGGACCCGGTCTGCTCGGACGGGCTGAACTTCGCCGCGCACAACACCTACGCGGACGACGCCAGCATGGTCGACAAGGGAGCCGACTTCGCGGCCGGCCGCCTCAACGGCAGAACCGGCGCGACCACCGTCGACGCACCCCACGGAGGGTTCGGCAGCTGAGCCGCTCGCTAACCCGCCGGGGCCTTGGCGTTCAGGAACGCGACGATCCCCTGCGTGACGGCCGCGGCGTACCTGGCCCGCCCGTCCGGGCTTTCCATCCGGGCGGCCTCCTCGGCGTTCTTCATGTTGCCCAACTCGACGAGGACGGCCGGATAATCGGCGAGGTTCAGTCCCGCGAGGTCGGCGCGCCCATACAGGCCGTCCGAGCCGATGTAGGTGCTTGGGTGAAAACCGGCCTGCACCAAGGCATCCCGCATCGTGCGCGCCAACTGCACCGACGCGCCGGACTGGGAGTCGTTCAGCGGCGGCGCGGAGTAGTTGACGTGGAACCCCGAGCCGGACGGCGGCCCGCCGTCGGCGTGGATGCTCACAATCGCGTCCGGGCGCATCGCGTTGGCCAGCGCCGCGCGTTCATCGACGCAGGGGCCCGCGGAGCCGTCGTTGTCCCTCGACAGCTGGGTGCGCACGCCCATCGAGTTGAGCTGACCGCTGATCAGCCCGACCACCGCCCAAGTGAACGCGTGCTCGGGGTAGCCGTCGTCGGCCGCGGTGCCCGAGGTGTTGCACTGCTTGGTGCCGCCGCGGCCGTTGGGCACCTGCCGGCTGGTCGAGGCGTCGTTCACCGCGTTGTGGCCCGGGTCGAGGAACACCCCCATCCCCGCGATGCCGGCGCCCGCGGCTGGGGCGTCGACCAGCGCGCTGACACCGAGCAGGGCCGGCGCGACGGCGGCGCATCTCAACACGTCGCGCCGTGAAAGGGATCGCAGCCGGCCGGGGTCGCTCACTCGCGCAAGGGTAACAATCGCCGCACCCGACCCCGCTCCGGATAGAGATAGTGCATCAGCTGGGCGCCCTCGACGCCGTAGATGCCGCGGTCGTCGCCGCGCAGCACCCAGCGGTGCTGCTGATCGGCGCGGAAGCGCACCGCGGCCCGATCGGCCGCCCGGAACTCGGCGCGACTGCGGCCCTCCCGCACGATCGCCCGCACCAGGAAGAACAGGCCGACCACCGCCGCCGCCCCGGCGATCAACCAGATCAGCTTGATGATGATCCAGATGATCAGCGCCACCACCAACAACGCGCCGAGCCCGCCACCGGAGTTCGCCCTCGAACCGCTCATGCACACACGGTAAAAGGACCCACTGACATTTACGGCTCGTCGACCGCGGCCGCCAGCGCGGCGCCGACGCTCTTCAGGAACGTCGCCGGCACGCTGTAGCCGCAGGTCACCATCCGCAGCCTGCCCTCGTAGGTGGCGATCCCCGTGACGTATTCGCCCTCGGTCTGGCTTTGCACCACCGGCCCCCACACCGCCGTGGGACGCAGCGGGCCCGTGCCGTCGAGGTTCTGCACGCCGAGGTTGCTGATCAGCATGTCGAACGGGCACGTGCGGCTGAACAGCTCCTCGGCGTGGCCGACTTCGGCGTCGACCGCCATCGCCTCCCGGACGGCAAGCGACGCGGTGAGAATCCCGCGCCCCGACCTGGCGGCCTCGAGGTGCGCGGTCGTCGCCCGCGCCTGCTCCCAGAACGGCGCGCCGTCCCACGGCGACAACCCCGTCCACGTCGACTGGATGTAGAGCCCGCAGTCCTCCTCGACGCCGACCAGCGCGCGGAAGTTGATGGGGTTGAGCACCCGCACGAAGTCTTCGCCGCGCCCGGTGGAGCGCACCCGGCACATCGCCACCACCATCGCCGCGTGCACCGTGGTGCGTTCGGCGCGGCATCGCTCGACCAACCCGGCGGTGTCCGCGGCCGTCATGGCCAGTGCGTGCACGTTGGTCAGGGCGCCGTCGAAGGGGCGGATGGTGGTCGGCGTTCGCATCCGCGGATCGGCGGGCAGCTCGGACGGGTCGAACGGTTCGACGGTCCCGAGCGTGCGATCGACGACGCGCTCCTGCGCTTGCGGCACAAGCAGATTCGGCAAGTCCCGGCCGTTGAGCGCAGCGAGCACGTCGTTGAGTACGAACACCGAAGACATCCCATCGGCGATGGTGTGGTCGAACGTCAGCAGCAGCGCGCTACTTCCGGGACCCTGCAGCAGCGACGCCCGCATCAGCGGCGCGCGCGAACGGTCGAACGGCCGGCTCAGCTCCTCGGCCGCGGCGGCCGCCCACTCCTGGCCGCGGCGGACCGTCAACTCGATGGGTGCGTCGGTCGCCGCGCGATAGAAGCCAAGGCGGCTGCCGGGACGGTCCTCGACGTGCACTGACAACAACGGGTGTCGCCGCTGCGCCGCCGCGAGCGCCGGCCGCAACCGGTCGGCGGTGAGCACTTCGCCGAACTCCGCCACCAGCAGGAAGTGAGCGGGATTGCGCTCGCTGTAGCGGTAGAAAAGCCGTTCCATGGCGCCGACGGGACGAACGCTTCTGATCACCAAGTCTCCAAACGTCATTGGGCACTGCGACACCACGCACACGGGCCCGGCCGGCACTCGGTTCACCCCGCCGCGCGAAATCGCCTGAGGCCGGACAAAATTCATCAGCGTGTAACACACGGCCCGCCATGTCGATGCCGATGTAACGAGTTTGAGCCGCGAACCAACAACGCGGGCTACCTGAATGAGTCATCTTTCCCACGAATCGGGACAACCCCCTGGCCGCGGCCGAAGCCAAGGACTCGCCGGACCCCTTGTCAGGGCTACCCTGACGTCGTACCGTGATTCGGATGAGTCCCGCCGTCAAGACCGCGCAGGTGTGGTGTTCGTTCTGCGGCAAGTCCAACACCGAGGTCGACAAGCTGGTCGCCGGCCCGGGCGTGCAGATCTGCAACGAGTGCATCGACCTGTCCCAGGCCACCATCGACGAGTACCGCGACAAGCCCATCGAACTTCGATTGCCGATCTGGGAGTCGTGGAGCGACGAGCAGATGCTCGAGCACATCCCCCGCATGGCCGTGGTGGCCCAGCAGGTCGAGGCCGACCTGCGCTCGTGGGTGCGCGAGCTGCGTCGCCGCGGGATCACCTGGGCGAAGATCGGCCAGACGCTGGGCATCACACGCCAGTCGGCGTGGGAGCGCTTCTCCGACTAGACGTTCGTCAACGCCCGCGCCGCCGCGCGGAACATGGTCTGCTTGATCGCTCCGAGCGTGCCGGGATCCTTGCCCGCCAAGGGGCGCAAGAGGTCGGTCGCCGCGGCGGTCACCTGTCCCTCGCCCGCAGTGGCGTCGACGATCCCGAACTCGGCGGCGTCCGCCCCGCCGAACCGCCGCCCTGTGGTCATCGACGCGACCGCGGCGCGCGGGGTGAGCTTGGCCTGGATCAGCGCGGCCATGCCGTCGCTGAAGGGAATGCGGATGTCGACCTCGGGGAAGCAGAAGTAGCCGCGGTCGGCGCGCATCACCCGCACGTCGTGGGCCATGGCCAGCATGGCGCCGGCGCCGAACGCGTGCCCGGTGACCGCGGCGGCGGTCGGCGCCGGGAAGGTCAGGACGCGCGCCAGCAGGGCCTGCACCCGCGCGACGTAATCCTGCCCCTGCTCGGCGTGGGCGCCCAGCCAGTCCAGGTCCAGTCCGTTGGTGTAGAACTTGGCGCCGCCGACGGTGACCAGGCCCTGCGCGCCGGATTTCTCGACGTCGTCGAGGTGCGCGTTGACGGCGTCGAGAAACTCTGGCGAGAAACGGTTTTCGTCGTCGCCGAGGTTGACGACGGCGATCTTGTCGTCCCAGGTCAGTGTCGGTGTCATGTTTTCTTCCCTTCTGCGGTTCTGCGTCGTGGTGGAGGGGCGCCGACTGCCAGCACGGCGCGGACGGCGGCTCTCAGGCGTTCCCGTGCACTCTGATCGTGGATTCGGTTGCGCTGCAACAGGATCGCGGTCGGCAGATCGACGACGCAGGTGGTGATGACGTCGACGGCCGCGGCGTCCTTGCGGTCCCACAGCGCGCGGGCCAGCCGAATCAAGGTCCCCACCAGCAGCCGGTCCAAGTCTTGCAGTTGGGCGGCGATCTCGGGCGGCGTCTCGGAGCCCAGGAGCGCGTCGCGGCGCACCGTCAGCAGCAGCTGCGATGAGTGCGGATGTTGTTCGGCGAACGCCGCCGGCGCCTCGGCCGCGGCCACCACCGCCGCGACGGCGTCGCCGTCGGGTGCGGCGTCGATCAATTCGCTTTGCGCGCCGAGGAATCGGTGCCCGGCGCGCAGCCAGGCCCGGCCGACCAGGCCGGCGCGGGAGCCGAACGTGTGATAGAGCGCGCCGTTGGACACGCCGACCGCGTCACCGATCGCGCGGATCGTGACGGCGGCGGGCCCGGATTGCACCGCCAACCGCTCCACGGCATCCAGGATCTGGTCCTGGTCGTAGACGCGAGGGCGGGGCACCCGGACATAGTAACAGAGCATTCGCTCTCTTACTAACTATACTTTTTAGTATGCTACGGTCGCCGGGTGCACGGGGTCACCGATGAGTTCGTCGCGGGGCTGGCCGGGCGCGCCGATGGGGCCGAGCGGCTGCGCCGGCTGCCCGCGGCGACGGTCAGCGAGTTCCGGCAAACCGACCTGTTTCGGCTATTGCTCCCAACCCGCTTCGGCGGCCTGCAGGCGCCGTTCCCCGAACTGCTGCAACCGATTCGGCTGATGGCGCACGGCTGCGCCTCCAGCGCCTGGACCCTGGGGTTCTACGCGCTGCACAACTGGCTGCTGTCGCTGTTCGACCCGCGGGCCCAGGAGGAGGTGTTCGCGTCGGGGCCGGTGCTGGCGCCCGCCCCCCTCGCCCCCACCGGGCGCGGCACGCCGACCGACGGCGGGGTGCGCCTGACCGGACGGTGGTCGTGGGCGACCGGCGCGATGGACGCCGACTGGATGATCGTCGGGGCGCTCGTCGAGCGGCCGGACCGCATCGACCCTTCCCTGCTCGTGCTGCCCGCCGACCAGGTCGACGTCGTCGACACCTGGCACACCGCGGGCATGCGCGGGACCGGTTCCCACGACGTCGTCGTGACCGACGTCCTGGTTCCTGAGCACCGCATCGCCGCCGTCGCCGACATCTACGGCGGGACCGCGCCGGGGGCGCGGTTTCACGACGCGCCGACGTATCGGTGGCCGCTGGTGCCCGCGTTGGCGCTGACGGCGTCGATGCCGGTGCTCGGTGCCGCCGAACGGGTGACCGAGCTGTTCGCCGAGCGGCTGGGCGAGCGCGTGCTGGCGTATAGCGGTGTGGCGCAAAAGGATCAGCCCGCCGCGCAGATGCGGCTCGGGGACGCGCGGGTGCGGCTGCGCGCGCTGCGGGCGCTGATCGCCCAGACCGCCGACGGCATCGAGCGCATCGTCGCCGCCGGCGAGCGGGTGAGCCGGCCGGTGCGGGCCGACGCGCGGCTGGCCGCCGCGCACACCGTGCACGAAAGCCGGGCGATCATCGCCGACCTGCTCGCGGCGTCCGGGGCCAGCGCGCAGTTCCTGTCGAACCCGTTGCAGCGGGCCAAGCGCGACGTGGACATCGCGGCGGGGCACGTCGTGTTCGACTACGACATGGGCCGGGAGTTGGCCGGCGCGTTGGCGATTGGGGCGAAGATCTCCCCGATCGCGATGGTCTAGGTCGGGTCGGCCAGCATCAGGTCCAGGAATCGCTCGTGTTGCGCGGCCTGCTGCGCCTCGGCGGCCGAGCCGGCGAGGTGCAGCAGCCCGATGCCGGCGGCGAAGGTCAGCTCCGCGCGCAGCTTGGCGTCGGCGGGGCTGAAACCGTAGTCGGCGTACGCCTGGGTGACGGTGCGCAGCAGGCGCCGGTCGGCCGCGCGGATGTTGGCGGCGGCGACCGGGTCGGTGCGCGCCCATTCGCGCATCGCGCGTTCGAGCATCCAGTGCTGGGGGCTGACCAACGCGATCATCATGGCCGACAGGCGTTCCCGCGGCGGCAGCGCGCCGAGTTCGGCCAGCGATTGGCGGTCCTTGTCCAGGAACGTGTTCCACGATTCGACCAGCTGGGCCCGGTAGCTGTCCATGTCCTCGAAGTGCCAGTAGAAGCTGCCGCGGGTGACGCCGGCCTGCTGGCAGAGGCGGTCAACCTTGAGCGCGCGCACCCCGTCCTCGGCGAGCAGGGCGTAACCGGCCTCCAGCCACGCCTCGACCGATAGACGGGGACTCCGGGCCATCGTGCAAGGTTACTGTCAGCCCTGCTGAATGTTGTTGTCGTATCCCGAGTCCGTGATCTTCGGGGCGCCGGAGTGGTAGGTGATGTTGTTGCCGTATCCGGAGACGGTGATGGTGTCGACGCTGTCGACGGTGACCTTGTTGTTGTAACTGGAGATTGCCAGGCTGGCGCAGTGGCCGGTGACGCTGTATTCGATGCCGTAGCTCGACAGCTTCAGGTGGCCGTTGTTGCAGGCGTGGTCGACGATCGTGTTGCTGTAGCCAGTGGACTCGAGGGTGTCGGCGCTGTCGACGGTGACGTTGTTGTAGTAGCCGCCGGCCGTGACGCTGGCGCAGTGGCCGGTGACGACGTACTTGCTGTTGTAGCCGGCCAGGATGAGCTTGCCGTCGTTGCAGGCGACCTGCCTGGTTTCGCCGGTGCCGCTCAACCGCAGCTCGCCGCCTTGCGGCACCGAGGTCGGACCGGCGGACGTCGTCTTGCCGCCGCTGCCCCGGGAGATCGACGTGCTCGAACCCGACCTCGCGAACATCATCACCAGGCTGATGACGGTCGGCACCACCACCGCCAGCAGGATGACGACGAGGAACCACGGGTAGGGCTTGTTGCGCCGGGGCGGCGTGCCGAAGCCGTAGGTCGGACCGCCCGTGTACGTCGCGCCGCCGGTGTAGCTCGCCCCGCCCGTGTACGGCGGCGGGTTCTCCGTATACGTCGCGCCGCCGGTGTACGGCGGCGTGGTTTGCGGGGGTCGCGTGACGTCGGCCAGCTCTTTTTCCAGCTCGCGGATCCGCTTTTCGGGATCGTCGTCCTTCATTTGCGGAATCGTTCCACATCCGCAGCTAGGCCGACAGCCCTCAATTTGCCACGGCCGGTCCGCTGCCCCCTATCCGCGAGCAGACACAAAATCGCATTCCAGAGGGCATCCGCGTGCGATTTTGTGTCTGCTCGCCGGACGCCGCACTCGGCGGGTCGGGCCTCCTACGGAACCGGAAGCGGCGAGATCGGGTTGCCCGGCCGGATCGACGAACAGTTCTGCGGCGCTTGCACATTGGCGAAGCGCTGCTTGATCCAGGCGATCGAGTTCGGCAGCCAGCGCGCGAGGCTCAAGATGTGGCTGAGCGCGTCGTACTCCTCGTAGTGCACCGCCGCGCCCGCCGCGCAGTAGTCGCGGGCGAGCGTGCGCACGTCGCCGGCGATCATCACGCCGTCGCCGGCCCCGATGCCCGGCTTGTCACCCGCCGTGCCCTCGCGCTCGCCGCCGGCGCCCTGGCCGATGAACAGTGGGATCTTCGGCGTGCCGCCGGTGCCCATGATCAGCTGGTTGACCGTCTCGGCATAGATCGGGATGCTCTCGGGCGTCGGGTACTCGGGCTTGGCCAGGTCCGTCCACTTCAGACGCGTGTAGCGCAAGCCCAGGACGTCGACGATCGACGCGTTCCGCACGTCGTCGTAGATCTGCACGCCGCGGTCGCTGAGATACCGCCTGAAATCGATCCCGAACGCGCGCGCGATGCCGACGAGCGCCATCGCCATGACACCGGCCCACATCTGACTGCCCTCGACGTAGCGCAGGTTGTGCGCCGGGTGGACGAGCACGCCGCCGATCGCCGCGCCGATCAGGTGCTGGTGGACGTCGGGCGCATACGTCTTGGCGTATTCGGCGGCCCACTCGGTGGCGATCGCACCGCCGGAGTAACCGAGCATCGCAACCTTGGCGTCGCTGTCGATTGTCGACGAGTTGAGCGCGGCCCGGATGGAGTCGAGCGTGTTCATTCCGTACTCGGGCCCCGCGGCGAAGTCCGCCGCCTGCCCTTCGGTGTCGGGGACGACGACCGTGTACCCCTCGGCGAGGAACGGACCGAAGACCCCGAGCTCGACGTTGGGGACGACCCCGGCCAGCGTGGGTCGCCCGCCCGCGATCGCATATGACGGCTCGTCGTTCTGGCTCAGCGAGTCGTAGGCGGACTGATAAGAAATCACCTTCGTCTTGTGTCCCAGCCCCCGGGGCCGGATGACCGAGGTGACATTGACGGTCGGGGTGTTGGTCTGGCCGGTCGACCGGTAGAGCAGCTGCGTGGTCTCGAGTAGCGTTGGGAAACCCACTATGTGGTACGGAACGTGGCGCGTCTTCAGCACCGTCCCCGGCGTGATGTCCGGCAGCGGCTTAGTGCCGGTGTAGGAGTAGAACGGATCGTCCTTCGGATGCGGCGGGGCCATGGGTTGTGGTGATGCAGTCATGGGCCCTCCTCAAGCGTGGCGCTGCGCCTTCACCTTCGATCGGCCCGGCGCGGTCGCCGGCCTCTTGCCGTTGGACCGCACGGAGGCGGGCTGCCGCTTGCGCGGCGGGACGGTCCGGGGCACCGGGTCGAACGCGGCGGGGTCGGCCAGGTACGCGCGGAAGATGCCGGCCATCGTGGCCGCCTGGTAGCCGTCGACGAACCGGTGGTCCAGGCCGATCGACAGCGGCAGCACCGGGCGGACGACGGGTTCACCGCCCAGCGCCAACACCTTGTCCTTCACCGCGCCGATCATGATCCCGAGGGGCACGTGGCAGAACGTCGGCCACGGGGCGGCGGCCGTGTCGAGGCCGTAGGTGCCCACATTGCTCACGAGTATCGAGCCGTACGGGCGAGCTTCCAGCCCCAGGAACGGAATCGGCAGTTGCAGGCTTTCGGTGACGAAGCCCATCGCATCCATCACCGGGCGAAGGAGCAGCGGCGGCAGCCCCTTGACCAACGACTTGCTCTTCTTGAACTGCGGATCTTCGTCGTGGCGAATGCGTCCGACATGATCGGCGAGTTCCTTGGCGATCTCCCAGGGCGGCTTCTCGTTGATGCGGCGCACCACGGTGCCCGAGAGGTCGGTGCCGGCGGCCGCGGCTCCGGAGATCAGATCCGTCCGCAGCGATACCACGAAGAAGCAGTCGACGGTCGGGGACGGCAGGAAGCCGCCGAGCACGACGCGGCCGTTAAGCCCTGGCAGCGCCTCGATGACTTTGCCGGCGGCCCGACCGACCAGGTCCATGGGGGTGACGTGCTGGCCCGTCGCCTCGCGGACCTGGCGCAGGTACTCGAGCAGCCGCGCCGCCTCGATATCGATCGTCGCCCAAATGATCGGGTCTTTGCGCGGCCGCCAGGTGGCCATGGCGATCTTGCGCCAGACGGAGAACGGGATGACGGATGGAGTGGTCCACATCATCGGAACTTCCTCTTCGAACCAGGTACCCGAGTCTCCGCCCGAGGCCGCGAACGCGGACAGAGCACAAGGTCCCCTCGTCGCGGGTGAATTCCTGCCCAACAGGCGGCCAACCGGAGTGATCTGGCGGAAACATGGGTGTAACGTCCGCAGTCGCTAGCCAGCCTGCTTTTGGGGGTGCCGTGAGCACAGCCGAGATGTCCGACGAGGTCGTGGTCTCGCTGCACGACGAGGCGTTGCTGCTTGGCGGTGACCCCGACGCCGTCGAGTCCTATCTGGCGCGGTTGCGGGCGACCGCCGGGCAGGCCATGCGCGTCGCCGGGATCGACGGCTCGGCGCTCGCGAGCGGGCTCGCCGGGCTGGCGTCGCTGCTGGCGGAGTCCGGTAAGTACGTGCAGCTGCATCGCGACGGCCTCGAAGCGTTGAAGGACGGCAACCTAGTCCCCCTCGGCGACGGCATCTTTCGGTTGACGACGGGCGCCGAGGCCCTCGCGCCCCTGCAGTGGCGACCGGCGGGGTTCGGCCCGGAGGCGATGCTGTCGGCGCAGATGATCGCGGTGCAGATGGCGCTGACGTCCGCGGTGGCCCAGGTGGAAGACGCCGTGCGGCGCGTGGAGGACAAGGTCGAATCGGTGCTCGAAGTCGCCCGCGCCCAGCGCGCCGGCGACGTGCTGGGCAACAACCTGACGCTGTCGCGGATGGTCGAGTCGCTGGAGAAGTACGGGTCGCTGCCCGAGGCGTACTGGGATTCGGTGGCCGCCCTGGGGCCGGCGCTCAATGTCACCGTCGAGCAATTGCGCAACCATGTCAGGCGCATCCTGGCGTCGTTCGACCCCACCGTGGGCGTGCAGCACCGCGCCGAGAGGCTGCGAAACGCGATCAACGACAACCGACTTGGCGACACGCTGAGCCTGCTGGTGATCGCGGAGGAAGCGCTGCACAAGTGGCAGCGGCTGAACCTCGCGCGCATCGAGTCGACGCAACCGGAGGAGCTGCTGCGCGCGATCGACGAGGCCCGCGAGCTCGTCGAGCATCATTTCCGCGAGGACGTCGACATCTACGGCAGCGCGAAGGAAGTGCTTGACCGCTTCGCGAAGCCCTCTGTTCTCGACGGCTTCCGGTTCTGGGCGGTGCGGGAGCTGGCCAGGCAGCGCGGCGCGCTGCGCGACGAGCTCGACCGTTTCGCCGAGGCCCGCCACCACCAGGTCGAGACCTGGGAGGACTTCCACATTCCGACCGTGCTCGACGCTGCGTTCGCCGCTCTCGGGGCCGTCGGGAACACCACCGGTCATGCGCTGGTTGCCGTGGGCCGCGGGCTCGTCTGGGTGGGCGGCCAGCTGGCGGGGCCGTTCCGCGACAAAGGCGCCGAAGAGAGCCCGGATACCAAGGACGGCAACGATTCTGAATGCCGGGCGACCAACGCCTGACCCGAGAAGCGTGTTCCCGGCCACCCTCGAGCGACGGCGCTGTTCACAAGAAGGTCAATATCCTTGCCGCGCTTAGCACACCATCGTGTTCAGCCGCGGCGCTCGGCGGCGGCGATGCCGCCTTTGAGGAACTCGTCGATCACCTTCTTGAACACCGGCAGCATCAGCCGGTCAACACCGGGAATCTTCAGCGTTGACCGTAGATGCCAGCTGACCTCGGTTCCTGCGTCCGTTTCACGCAGCTGGATCGTGCCGATGTGATTCCGGGTCGGTGCGCCTGACAGCATCTTGTACGCGTAGCGAGTGGGCCGCTCGTACTCGATGATCTCCTCGACGAATGGGGGTCCGATCAGCACCAGACGTCTGATCGCGCCGACACCGTTTGGTGCGGGGGTTCCCTCGCGATCGAGCGTGCTGCGCCGGCATGCCCACACGTAGTCCGCGATTCCGCGGTGGTCGGTCATGGCATCGAACACGGTCTCGATTGGCGCCGCCGAGGTCCGGGTGAGGGTGAACTCGATCATCCGCGCCCCGTGCCGCCTATGCGCGCTGCCGGTATCCAGTTGTCCGCCGTCATGATTCGTCCCCTCTCGCTACAGAGAACATAGCCGCGCAAATGCACCGCCCGTTGGTGGCGTGTCCGAGGTGCCCGTGGATCGGATGCGGCGATCCGTCATTGACAGCCGGTCGGGCCTGTCTCGATACTCCGGACGTGATCGATTTAGGACTATCCGGCAAGCGCGCCGTCGTGTCGGGCGCGGGCTACATCCCGGAGCGCGCGGGCCACGGCTGGTTCACATCGTTGGCCCTGGCCGAGGCGGGCGCGACGGTGGCCTGCATCGACATCGACGAGCAGCGCGCGGAGCGCATCGTCGACGAGATCGCCGGCCGGGGCGGCAAGGCGGTCCCGATCGTCGCCGACATGACCGACCCCGTGCAGGTCGGTCGGGCGATCGACGATGCGGTCGCGGCGCTGGGCGGGGTCGACGTGTGCGTCGACATCATCGGCGGCGCGACGTGGTCGAAGGTCGAGGACTTCAGCACCCAGGCGTGGGGCGCGACGATCCACTACAACCTGACCCAGGTGTTCTACCTTTTCCAGGCCGTCGGCAGGTACATGATCGCCCAGCGCACCGGCGGATCGCTGGTCGCGATCGCCTCAGTCGACGGCATCGCGGCGGCGACCTACCACGCCGCCTACGGCGCCGCCAAGGCCGGCGTCATCTCGCTCGTCAAGACCTTCGCCGACGAACTGGGGCGGTATGGCATTCGCGCCAACGCGGTCGCGCCGGGCAATGTGGGCTCCGGCAACGAGGATCAGCCGCCGGGTGAGTACAACGTCAACGGCATTAATCCGTTGGCCGCTCCCCGCGCGCATGACATCGCCAACGCCGCGCTGTTCCTGTCCTCCGAGCTGGCCGCCCGGATCACCGGTCAGACACTCGTCGTCGACGGCGGTGCCACCAGCCGGCAGCTGTGGGGGCTGCCGGAATCGATGATCCCGTCGGACCCTGAGGCCGCTTTGCCCGACTTCATGCGGCCCGGGCCGTCGGGCTAGCGCTGGTGGATGAGCGGCAGGCCCGGCACCGAGCTTCTGCCCTTGAGCACGTACGGGGTGGCGATCGAGCCGATGTAGATGTCGCGCATGTCGGGGCCGCCCCAGGCGATGCTGGTCGGGGCGCTCAATAGCTCGCCGTCGGGGTCTTCAATCACCGTTGTCGCCCGACCGTCCGGGCTGATCGCCACGATCCTGTTGGCGAGAACCAATGTGACCCAGAGGTTTCCGTTGGCATCGAACGCGCATCCGTCGGCCATCCCCCACCGGCGGCTTGTTTGCGGGTCGGCCAAGAGCCGGGCCTGGCCGGGCCCGAACTCGTCGGGTCGCCGGCCGCCCAGCGGCGGCCCGAATCGCTCTGGCGGCCCCAGTGTTTCGCCCTCGATCGGAAACCGCACCACGTCGGCGGTTACCGTGCGGACGACGTACAGGTAGTCCTCGTCGCGATCCAGCGCCATACAGTTCGGGAAGCTCACCCCGTCGGCGACGACTTGCGCCGATTGGCGATCCGGTGTCACTCGAAAAATGAACCCATCGACGGTGCCACGCGCGATGGTATCCATGAGGTCGTCTGCCATCGTGCTCACCGAACACCACAACGCCCCAACGGAATCCACCAAAACGAAGTTCAGCCATCGCAGTGGGCGCCCGTCGAGTTGTCCACTTAATACCGGCGTGATCGCCCCGCTCACCGGGTCGAGATCCTGCAGCATGCCCAAGCCCCAATTGGCGATTAGAAAGTGGCCGTCGCGGTCGATCGCGATCCCGTTCGGCTCGCCGCCCGCCTGGCCGATGTGGCGGATGGTGTTCTCATCAATGAGTTCTGCGACTGCGGAGGCCTCATCGGAGGCGAACACCCCACCATCACCAGCGACGACGACGTGTTCCGGTCGATCCACGCCGCGCCCGATGGGGTGCAAATCGTTCACCGCGATGGTGCAGTCGCCCCCTCGTTGATTCGGCCTTAGTCCTCGCACCTGGCCACCTGGGTGATTTGACCGCCGTCGGTCCACTTCCTGCCTCCGCGACACGATGTAGCAGGACCAGGTCTCAGAGCCCTCCAAATGTGTCTTGGATCAGCCTTAGCAACTTGGCAGCACCATCTCGGTCGAGTTGAATCGACTGCGAAACTTTGTTGGGTATCTGCCGTTCATCAGAACCATATGTATCAAGTTGAAGAAAAGTCTGGCCGTCGACATTGAACGCACGCCAACCGCACAAGACTGGCTTGTGCACGCCGTTCCTGTCTGAGCCAACGTGCTGAAATTCGCTGATAAAAGCCATTGAGCCTCCCGCGATTGTGCGTCCATCGAGAATATCGGTCAGTTATTCGGAGATCATCCAGCACAGGCAAGTCCATGAGTTGGAGACGGTCCAAGGAGATGATGGACGTGCCCGCGGTGGCGGCGTGGCTGGCCTCCGGCCTGGCCGCCGCGACGTCCCAGCTGCACTTCGTCCGCACAGGCTCGAGTGGCCTGATCACCGGTCACCCGTTCGACCAGATCGTGCACGATCTGCAACTGTGCCGGGCATCGCTCGTTCACCGTCACCCGCTCATCGAGCATCTCGACACGGGCCTGACGGGAACGACTGTGGTGAGCGGTGGCAGGTACCGTGCAACACCCGGCTATTCCATGACCACAGCATGTTCACCTCGAAGCCCGTCGGCATGCGCTTGCCCGGTGCACTCGGAATCCCAATCGTGTCGCCGCTGCACACCCCTGTTATGTCCAGCGGGTCAAGGCGCCTTTCGTCCGGTAGGCGACGGGTAGCGCAATTTTAAGTGGGCCGCGTTGAACCCAGAGCCCCCGCGCTGCGTAGCGCGTGCGGCCGACCGCTCGGGCACTACGTACTTGGGGACACGCGCTGAGAAGGCGCGATTTCGCACGCCAACCGCCCGCTGAGTCGACTGTTGTTTATATCTTCACGCAATAGCGACACGTTTGAAATGATCCCCCCACGGGTTACATCGACGCCCAAGTGAACGAGTCGTCACGAGTAGGACGCAAGGGGAGGCACATGGATATCTTCCGTGTCCACCAAGAGCTGATCGATGACTACAAGTCCTTCACGACCAGCGCGGTCGTACCGCGAGACCCACGAATCGAGCAATACGTCGCCGACGAGCTTGCCGAGGGAAAGCAGTGGCCAGAGCCTTGGCTATCCCTGAATCCGACCTTCGCCCCCGGTGGCTCGATAGACGAGCTGGTCGCGCAGGATCTTCTGCACCCGGAGTGCGCCAAAATCTTCCGGCCCAAGCAAAACATCGTCGACCCCGGCACACGCCCCATCACGCTTCACCGCCACCAGCGAGAGGCGATCGAAGCGGCGCGTTCCGGCAAGAGCTATGTGCTGACAACCGGCACCGGCTCCGGTAAGTCGCTGGCCTACATCATCCCGATCGTCGACCGGGTGCTGCGCCAGCAGCCGCGCGAGCACGGGGCAAAAGCCATCATCGTGTACCCGATGAACGCACTGGCCAATAGCCAGGTCGGCGAGCTAGAGAAGTTCCTGACGTTCGGCTACGGCGAGGGCAACGAGCCGGTGATGTTCGCCCGTTACACCGGCCAAGAGCAAGGTGAACGTCGTGAGGAGATCCTCCGCAACCCGCCCGACATCTTGCTGACTAACTACGTGATGCTCGAGCTGATGCTCACCCGCCCGGAGGAACGTCGGAAGCTCGTCGACGCGGCGAAGGGGCTGCAGTTCCTCGTCCTCGATGAACTCCACACCTACCGCGGCCGGCAGGGCGCCGACGTTGCGATGCTCGTCCGACGCGTGCGAGACGCGTGCCAGTCACCCGAAATGCAGTGCGTCGGTACCTCCGCAACCATGGCTAGCGCCGGCACTGAGGTAGACCAACGTCGAGTGGTCGCCGAAGTCGCGACTGGACTGTTCGGCACCGAGGTCACACCGGACCGAGTGATCGGCGAGACCCTCGATCACGCGACGGCCGGAGACCCAGGCGACGTCACTGAGTTGACCGGAGAACTTCACGCCGGCGGAGCTACCGGCGATTATGACGAACTGGCGGCTTCCTCGCTGGCATCGTGGATCGAGACGACATTTGGGCTTGCGATCGAGCAAGACTCGGGGCGGGTGATACGGCAACGGCCCGCGCGAGTGCGCGAATCTGCGGCGCGTCTGGCCGATCTCACGGGTCGCACCGTTGACGAGTGCGCGCAAGCAATCCGCACCACATTGCTGGCCGGCTCAGCCGCTCGGAATCCGGTCACCGGCCGGCCATTGTTCGCCTTCCGGCTGCACCAGTTCCTCTCCAAGGGAGACACGGTGTACGTGTCGATCGAGGACGAAGCCAGACGCCACATCACCTCGCAGTACCAGGTGGCCGTGCCGGACCGACCCGACCACGTACTCATGCCCTTGGCGTTCTGCCGCGAGTGCGGTCAGGAGTACCTCGTCGTGTCGCGGACCACCGAGGGCGCCGAGGTGATTTACCGCCCGCGCCGAGACCGCGATGCCAGCGGCGGCGACCAGGCCAACGGATACCTCTATATATCTACGAGCCAGCCGTGGCCCGCCGATCCGTTGGCGGAAGGCCGCCTACCGGACTCCTGGCTATCCGACGGCCAGGTGGTCGAACGGCGGCGCCCCTATCTGCCGCGCCGGGTAAGAGTCGACATCGGCGGCAGCGAGGTCACCTCAGGCGGTATCGACGCCGCCTTCGTCCCAGCCCCTTTCCGATTCTGCCTGCGCTGCAAGGTGTCCTACGAGCAATCGCGGGGCAACGACTTCGCCAAGCTCGCGACGTTGGACGCAGAAGGCAGAAGCTCCGCGGTCTCGGTGCTGAGCACATCGATCGTGCGCTCGCTCAACGCGATTCCCCCCGACGAACTCAGTCCCGAGTCACGCAAGCTATTGACGTTCGTCGACAACCGGCAAGACGCCAGCCTGCAGGCCGGGCACTTCAACGACTTCGTCCAGATGGCTCAACTTCGCGGCGCCGTGTATCGGGCCCTGCAGTCAGGAAGCCTTCACCACGAAGATGTCGCACAGCGCGTCGTCGAAAGCTTGGGTCTGCGATTCGAGGACTACGCCGCGAACCCCGAGGCAGTGTACGGGGCACGGTCATCGGCCGAGCGGGCCTTCAAGGAGTTCATCGAATACCGCTTGTACTCCGACCTCCAGCGCGGCTGGCGAGTCACCATGCCGAACCTGGAACAGACCGGCCTTCTCGTAGTCGGATACGAATCGCTGCGAGAAATTGCCGCTGACCCTGCGCTCTGGGAACGGACCTACGAACCGCTGCGCGACGCCACCGCGGTCCAGCGAGAAGAATTGTGCCGCATAGTTCTCGACGAGTTCCGCCGCGACCTTGCCGTCGCCATCGAATGCCTCACCGACGACGGATTCGATCGAGTCAAGCGACAGTCCGATCAGCACTTGCAAGGCTTGTGGTCGATCCCTCCGCACGAGCCGCGGCCGCGGCCAGCCGTGGTTTCCACCGAGCTCGGCAAGCCGGGCGCGCCGCGCGTTATCGCCCGCTTGACAGGCCGCACGGCACTCGGTCGGTACATTCGCGAAGCCAGTGGGCTGGCGTTGCACGGCGCCCAGATGGACACCGCCGATGCGCAGAAAGTGATCGAAGACCTACTTCGGGTTTTGGACCGCGCCGGTTTGCTGACAACCGTTGACGTCGAAGGTCTCACCGGTCCCAACTACCGCCTGAAGGCCTCGGCGGTGATCTGGAAGCCCGGTGACGGTCGAGTCGGGGCACCCGACCCGCTCCGCAAGGGTTTCGACCCCGACCAAGGCACCCGCGTCAATCCCTTCTTCCTGGATCTCTACCGCAAGACCGCTCCGGAACTGGTCGGCATGTACGCCCGCGAGCACACAGCCCAAGTGGCCGCCTCCGATCGTGAGGAACGCGAAAAAGCCTTCCGTAAAGGCGAATTGAAGGTCCTGTACTGCTCGCCCACCATGGAACTCGGTGTTGACATCGCAAGTCTCAACGCTGTAGGGCTGCGCAATGTCCCACCCACACCGGCCAACTACGCCCAACGCAGTGGACGCGCCGGCCGGTCCGGCCAGCCTGCCCTGGTCACCACCTACTGCGCCACCGGCAACTCGCACGACCAGTACTACTTCCGGCGCTCGGTCGACATGGTCGCCGGATCGGTCGCCCCGCCGCGCCTGGATCTGACCAATGAAGCTCTGCTGGCGTCGCATCTGCAGGCGCTGTGGCTGGCCGAAACGGGCGCCGACCTCTATTCGCGGATGCCGCAGCTCCTGGAACTCGACGCACCCGGCATGCCGCTGACCTCCAACTTGGACAAAGCACTACACAACCCCGACGCGATACGGCGAGCCACTGAGCGGGCAACCGTCCTGATCGCACCCCTTATCGATGACCTCCAACGCACTTCCTGGTGGCACCAAAACTGGCCCACCACCGTGATTGCTGCCGCGCCAGAGGAGTTCAACCACGCCTGCAACCGCTGGCGCGAGCTCTATCAAGCGGCCCTGGAAGATCAGGCTGAGCAAAACCGCATCGTCCTCAACAGCGCGGTGAACAAACGCGCCCGAGACGCAGCAGAGGGCCGACGGCGTGAAGCCGAAGGCCAACTTCGGTTACTCCGCAACGAAGACACCGACCGCACCCATTCCGATTTCTACACCTATCGCTACTTCGCCAGTGAGGGCTTCCTACCGGGATACAGCTTTCCGAGGCTGCCGCTGGCGGCCTATATTCCGGGCGTCCGGGCGGCGGTCGGCAACCGCGCCGGCGGCGACTACCTGCAGCGTCCGCGATTCCTAGCCATCAGCGAGTTCGGTCCCGGCGCGATCATTTACCACGAAGGCGCGCGCTACGAAGTCAAGCGCATCCAGGTGCCGATGAGCGCAGGCGGTATCGGCACGGTAGACACACAGGACGCATACCGCTGCGAGTCGTGCGGCTATCACCACGTACGCCGCCCCGGTCTGGACGTGTGTGAGAACTGCGGGGCGCCGCTCGGCGCGCCCCAGTACGGGCTGATGCGCATGCAGACCGTGTTCGCCCGCCGCCGGGAACGCATTTCCAGCGATGAAGAAGAGCGCCGCAGAGCCGGATTCGAGCTGCACACGTCCTACCGATTCAGCCAGCACGGGCCGCGACTGGGGCGGTCCGACGCCACCGTCCAAGACGAGACGGGTGAGCTGCTCACCCTGAGCTACGGCGACACAGCGACCGTGCGAGTTACCAATGTGGGCCGACGGCGCCGCAAACACCCTGCAGACCTTGGTTATTGGCTCGACACTGTCAAAGGAAATTGGCTATCGGAAAAAGATGCCGAAGACACCACACCCCAGGACGATGCCCTCGACGACGCCGCCGATGTGCCCACCAAGCAAAAGGTTATTCCCTACGTCGAGGACACTCGCAACGTCTTGGTCTTGCGACTCGGCCAACCGGTAGCGCCCGAGGTTTCCACTAGCCTGCGCTACGCCCTGGAACGTGGCGTCGAAGCCCAGTTCCAGCTGGAGGACTCCGAACTATCCAGCGAAGCTCTCCCCGACAACGAACAGCGCGGCCGCATGCTCTTTACCGAATCCGCCGAAGGCGGCGCTGGTGTACTGCGGCGGCTACATGGCGAGCCGGACGCCATCGCCAACGTCGCGAGGGCCGCATTGGAAATCGTGCACTTCAGCCCCGACGGCGTGGACCTGGGCAAGAACGAAGAGGCTCGAGAACGTTGTGAAAAAGCTTGCTACGACTGCCTGCTCGCCTATTCCAATCAAGCCGACCACGCGGCCATCGACCGGCATCTGATCCGAGATCTCTTGCTGCGGCTCGCCGCGTCGAACACGACGCCCGCGATCGAAACGCAACACCGAGATGACAATGCGCAGGACATGCGAGCGAGATGTGAGTCTGAACTGCAGCGTGCCTTCATCGATCTCCTCGTACAGCACGAGTTCGCCCTGCCCGACGAAGTGAGGGAACCCGTCGGTGCGGAAGGTATCCGGCCGGACTTCGCATTCCATGCCGACGATTCAGCACTGGCGGTATTTGTCGAAGAGGCATCCCCGCCGGATGCCGAGGAGGTCGAGGAGATGTTCAACGACGCGGGCTGGACGGTGCTGCGGCTTCATCCCGGCGACGACTGGTTGACGCGGGTACGCGAGCACTCATACGTATTCGGCGACGGAAGGGTTTAGGCACAGTGGGATTCGCCCCTGGAAACCTCGTCACGGCACGCGGTCGCGAATGGGTGGTGCTACCGGAGAGCACAGACGACTTTCTCGTGCTACGACCCATTGGCGGCATCGACGATGACATCGCCGGCGTACTCGCCAGCGAAGGTGTCAGCCCGGCGTCGTTTCCCCCGCCGCAGCCGGAGGATCTCGGCGATCACCTGAGTGCCTCGTTGTTGCGCAGCGCCCTGCGGATCGGATTTCGTTCCACCGCCGGACCGTTCCGAAGCCTGGCCTCCATCGCCGTCGAGCCTCGCGCCTACCAGATGGTGCCGCTCATGATGGCGCTGCGGCAGGACGTCGTTCGACTGCTGATTGCCGACGACGTGGGCATCGGCAAGACTATCGAGGCCGCTCTGGTGGCCACCGAGCTGCTCAAGGTCGGTGACGCCCGCGGGCTAACTGTGTTGTGCAGTCCTGCGCTGGCCGAGCAGTGGCAGGGTGAACTCAGAGAGAAGTTCGGTCTCGAAGCTGAACTGGTCCTGCCGAGCACGGTTCGCCGCCTCGAACGCGGACTTATCGGCGCCGAGTCGATTTTCGAGCGGTACCCAATCACCGTGGTTTCCACCGACTTCATCAAGAGTGCGCGGCGTCGCCACGAGTTCCTGCGCACCTGCCCGGATCTGGTGATCGTCGATGAGGTGCACACCTGCGTCGCGGACTCCACGACCAGCGGTTCGGGCCGGACTCAACGCTACGAATTGATCCGGGACCTTGCGGCTGACCCCTCCCGCCACCTCATCCTGGCCACCGCCACTCCCCACAGCGGTAAGGACGAGGCGTTCCGCAACCTGCTTGGGCTGCTAAAGCCTGAGTTGGCCGCCGTTGACTTGGAGAAGAAGGCCGATCGGGAACACTTGGCTAAGCACTTCGTCCAGCGCCGCCGCGCGGACATCCGCCGTTATCTCGATGAGGACACCCCGTTCCCGAAGGACCGCCTCTCCGCGGAAGTGCCCTACTCGCTGAGCCCCGAGTACCACGCGCTGTTCGCCAAAGTCCTTGACTACGCCCGCGAAACCGTCCGCACCGATGAAGGCGGACTGGCCCGGCGGGTCAACTGGTGGTCGGCGCTGGCCCTGCTGCGGGCGCTGGCGTCGTCGCCCCGTGCGGCCGCTCAAACTTTGCAGACCCGCGCGGCGACGGTGGCTGCCGACTCACCGGAAGAAGCGGACGCCATTGGCCGGGCAATCGTGCTCGACCAGGCCGACGACGAGGCGCTTGAGGCGATCGACACCACGCCCGGCGCTGACACCGAATCCAAGCCCGCCAATGCCAAATCGCGTCGGCTGCAGGCGTTCCGGGCCGAAGCATTGAAGCTCGAAGGCAAACCCGATCGCAAGATCACCGCGTTGGTCAAGAGCGTCAAGGAACTGCTCGGGGACGGGTTCAACCCGATCGTCTTCTGCCGATTCATCGACACCGCCGACTACGTGGCCGAGCAACTCGGCGCATCGCTGGGCAAGAACGTCACGATCCGTGCCGTGACCGGCACCCTGCCCCCCGCGGAACGGGTCGCGCGCATCGAGGAGCTGACGGCGGAGCCAGGCCAGCACGTCCTGGTTGCCACCGACTGCCTTTCGGAGGGGGTCAATCTGCAGGAGAACTTCCAGGCGGTGGTCCATTACGACCTGGCCTGGAATCCCACCCGCCACGAACAGCGCGAGGGCCGTGTGGATCGTTTCGGCCAACGCGCCGACACGGTGCGCGCGGTGACCCTCTACGGGCGCGACAACCAGATCGACGGAATCGTACTCGACGTCCTGCTACGCAAACACGATGCGATCCGCAAGGCCACCGGCGTTGCGGTGCCCGTTCCCGACAACAGCGAGGCCGTCGTGGAGGCACTGATGGAGGGCCTGCTGTTGCGCGGGCGAGATGCGGAGCAGTTGAGTCTTGAACTGGACCTGGAGCAGAAACGCGACACCCTTCATCACCTATGGGAGTCGGCGGCGGCCCGCGAACGCAATGCCCAGACCAAGTACGCCCAGCAAGGCATCAAGCCGGAGGACGTCGCCACCGAGCTGAAAGAAACCCGAGCAACGCTCGGCACCAACACCGATGTCGCGGAGTTCGTCGATCACGCGCTTCGGGCCCTGCGCTCCACCGTGACCCAGGCGGACTCGGGGTTCAACGCCACACTGGGGTCCCTGCCGCTGGGACTACGTGACGCACTACCGCCCAGCCGAAAAGACCCGATGCATTTCGCCGCTGAGCTGCCCGTCGCCCGGGGCGACGCGGTGCTCACCCGCACTGACGCCTCGGTAGAGGCTGTCGCCAACTATGTCCTTGAATCCGCTCTGGACGCGCAGCTTCCCGACGACCAGCGCCCGGCGCGGCGCTGCGCGGTCATCCGCGCCAAAACTGTGTCGACCCGCACCACTCTGCTCGTCGTCCGCTACCGATTCCATCTGCAGCTCCCGTCCCGCTCGGGCACCCGTGAGCTGGTCGCTGAGGATGTCGCAACACTCGCTTTTGAAGGGTCACCCGGCAAGCCGCGCTGGCTAACGCCGGAGTCAGTGATACCGCTACTGCACGCGCAACCGTCGGGTAACGTGCCCGGCCCACAAGCGACTCAGTTCATAAGCCGAGCCATCGATGGTCTGCCCGACATCGCACAGCATCTTGCTGACCATGGTGAAGACCTCGCCGCCAAGCTGCTTGAATCACACCGCCGGGTGCGTCAGGCGGCAGCGGAAGTGGTGCGCGGTTTGAAAGTCACAGTCGAACCTGGCGCCGACGTCCTCGGGGTCTTTGTCTACGTGCCCCCGGCCGGAGGTGAGAAGTGAGCGCCGACACCGGCTCTACGACCTTCGTCGGCGTCCGCGTCGTCGGCGGCCTACTCCCCTCGGACCTACTGGCCAAACTCGTCGCCGGACAAGTCCCGGATGGGCTGTCCTCCAGAGATTTTCACCTCGCCGCCGGGGAAACCGTGCGCGACGCCGCCAACCGGGTATGGGCGTATCTGCGCGGCGCTTGGACCACCTACCGGCAGGCCCTGGCCACGTTGCCCGAAGACGACGCTGCAACTGCGTTGACACGCGAGCGGTTCGCCCTCGTGCTGCTCGATCAACTCGGCTACGGCCGCGTCCATCCCACCCGAAAAGGTGGCCTGCGAGTGGGAGATCGTAACTTCCCTGTCTCGCATCTGTGGGAACCCGTCCCGATCCATCTGCTCGGCCGTGTTGCGTTGGACACCCGGACGAAGGGCGTGGCCGGGGCGGCCGGCGCCTCGCCGCAGTCGATGCTGCAGGAACTGCTCAACCGCTCCGATCACCACCTTTGGGCGATCCTTGCGAATGCGACCACACTACGGCTGGCCCGCGACTCAACCTCGCTGGTGGGCTCTGCTTACGTTGAGTTCGACCTCGAGGCGATTTTCGATGGGGACCTCTTCGCAGATTTTCTACTGCTCTACTCGTTGTGCCACGTCTCCCGTCTCGAGCCACGCGATCCCGAAATAGGACCCGCCTCTTGCTGGCTGGAACACTGGCGTCAGGACGCCATCGAAACCGGCTCCCGTGCGCTGAACCTCCTGCGCGACGGCGTGATTCAAGCACTGCATACCCTGGGCTCGGGGTTCCTCACTCACCCCGACAACGCAAGGCTGCGCCAGGACCTTGCCGACGGTGCTATCACCGTCGAGGAGATCAACCACGCTCTGCTGCGGGTCGCCTATCGGCTAATGTTCACCTTCGTCGCCGAGGACCGCAATGCGCTGCTCGACCCCGACGCTGACCCTCAGGTCCGACGCCGTTACCTGGACTACTTCTCCACCGAGCGTTTGCGCCGTACTTCCCGGCGCCGACGTGGCGGGCGCTACGGCGATCGCTGGGAGGCGCTCAAGGTCATCTGGCGTGGACTCGGTAGTGTGAACGGCCTGCCCGAACTGGGTTTGCCCGGAATCGGTGGCCTCTTCGACAACGGTGCGCTGGACTTTCTGATGGACTGCTCGTTGAGCAATCAGGCCCTGCAGTCCGCGGTGCACTCACTATCGCTTGTGCGCGAACCGCGTTCACAGGCCCTGCGGATCGTCGACTATCGCAACCTAGGCGCAGAAGAACTCGGTAGCATCTACGAGTCGCTCCTCGAGTTGATGCCGAGCTGGGACCCGGCGACCAAAATCTACTCGTTGGTCGTCGCATCGGGAAACCAGCGTAAGGACACCGGCTCCTACTACACGCCGACCTCGCTGGTGGAGTCTTTACTCGACACCGCGCTCGACCCGATCCTCGATGAGGCCGAGAAATCGGACGAACCCGAGCAGGCTCTGCTTCGGGTGACTGTGTGCGATCCAGCGTGCGGCAGTGGACATTTCCTGGTGGGAGCCGCCCGCCGGATCGCCAAACGGGTGGCCGCTCTGCGGACCGGTGACCCGGAACCGGCACCTGAGGCGGTGCGCTCCGCGATGCGGGACGTTGTCGGCCGGTGCGTCTACGGCGTAGATGTCAACCCGTTAGCCGCCGAGCTTGCCAAGGTGTCACTCTGGCTAGAAGCCCTCGACCCTGGCTGGCCCCTAACCTTCCTGGACGCCCAGATCAGAGTCGGCAATGCCCTCGTCGGCACCACCCCGAGGCTGCTCTTCGAGGGCCTGCCCGATGAGGCGTTCAAGCCGATTGAGGGTGACGACAAGAAGGTTGCCGCCACCCTGGCCAAACAGAACAAAGCTGAGCGCAGTGCCCAAGGCAGCCTTTTCGACGTCGACATGGTCGCCGCGAACATCGCGCTCGCCAAGCAGGTTGAGAAGTTAGTCGCCACGCCAACGCTGTCACTCGCCGACGTGCACGTGCAAGCGCAGCGACTGCGTGCTTACACCGACTCAGTCGCCTACCGTCAGCAGCGATTGGCAGCCGACGCCTGGTGCGCCGGATTCGTATGGCCGAAAAGTCTCGGCGCAGCACCGGCCATTACGCAGCGCACCATCGTCGGACTGATCGAGGGAGATGCAAAGCTCACCGAAAAGCAGCAGGCCGAAGTAGAGCGTCTTACCGCCGAGTATCGGTTCTTTCACTGGCATTTGGAATTTCCACATGTCTTTCCTACGGAGTCGACGGATGACGACACCGTCAATGAAGCGACCGGCTGGTACGGCGGCTTCTCGGTGGTGATCGGCAACCCGCCGTGGGATCGGGTGAAACTCCAGGAACAGGAATTCTTCGCCTCCCGGGATCCGGAGATCGCGAAGGCACCGAACGCCGCCGCGAGGAAACGCCTCATCGCGGCTTTGCCTTCAACCCACCCCAGCCTCCACAACGCTTTCGTGGCGGAAAAAAGAAGCGCCGAGGGCGTGTCGCACTTCATGCGCAACTCCGGTCGATACCCACTTACCGGACGTGGCGACATCAACACCTATGCGGTGTTCGCCGAAACCGACCGCGAACTCCTGGGCGGAGACGGGCGCCTCGGGGTGATACTGCCGACCAGCATGGCCACCGATGCCACCACGCAATACTTTTTCAAAGACCTCGTTGTCAACGGGTCCATAGCCAGCCTGTACGACTTCGAGAACGCAAAGCCTCTCTTCCCAGGCGTGCATAGGAGTTACAAGTTCTGTCTGCTCACCCTCGCCGGTCGCGATATCCATGAGCCGGCAGTAGATTTCACCTTCTTCGCGCACGATCCCATCGACCTGGAGCGCCCGAACGCGCGGTTCGCTCTTACGCCCAGGGAAATCACGCTGCTTAACCCCAACACTGGCACCTGTCCGATGTTTCGAGCCAGGCGCGACGCCGAGATCGCCTTGGAAATCTACGAGCGAATGCCGGTACTCGTCCGTGATGACGATCCCAATGGAAATCGCTGGGGCGTCCGATTCATGACGATGTTCCATATGACAAATGATTCTCGTCTATTTCGCACACGCGAGGAATTGCAAGGCCGAGGATGGGACTTGAGGTCGAATATTTTCGTGCGTGGCAAAGAACGCATGCTTCCACTCTACGAGGGCCGATTGTTCCAGCAATTCAATTTTCGGTGGGCCACGACCGAGGCTGATGGTTCCATCCGTGAACTAACCGAAAGAGAACGGGAAGATCCGACATTTACGCCATTACCTCGCTATTGGGTTCCCGAGAAGCAAGTAAGGGAGAAGCTTGGTTCTTGGTCCGACTCGGATTGGCTTCTCGGCTGGAGGGTAATCACGAATAACACGAACGAACGGACTATGATTAGCTGCGTATTCCCCACGACTGGAACCAGTAATATGGTCGGAATCGCGTTACTTCCTGAGGGCAAGGAGGTTTTATCTGCGGTATGGAATTCACTAATTTTCGACTACTTGGTACGGCAGAAGATTGGGAACCCTGCGGCCTTGAACTTCTTTGTCCTCAAACAGCTTCCTGTGCCGCCGTTGAAGCTCATCGAAGCTAGATTTCCCTTCTTGCCTGACGCATCGCGAGCCCTCGTCGATGGACTTTGGAACATTTCGAAGCGTGCAAAACTCATACATGAAATCAACGCTGCTTTTTTCCACATTTATGGTGTGAACAGGGAGGATGTCAGTTATATTATTGACTCATTCACCCTGGTAGATCGTCGTGAACGTTCAGCTTTCGGTGAATTCCGCACCAAGCGCCTGATTCTCGAGATCTACGACGCGATGGCTGAGGCCGAGCAAACAGGTAAGCCGTATAAGTCGCCGATTGATGACAGCCAACCCACAAAGGATAGCGGAGCACGATGACGTCGACAGAAGCTGGGACCTGGGGCCGGCCAGAGGCGGCGGCGATTGAGAAGATTGGTCGTCGACTGATCGATGTTGGTCTGGGACAGAGCGATTCGCTTCTAACGCCGGGGCAGCCCATCTGGACCGCAGACCATCTGGAAGAACTCAAGCGAGACTATTCGGACCGACCGGATACTGGCTCGGGAGGGTTCTTTGAGAAGTTGGACCACCAGCTCGCGACGACGTCATCCGGCGCGATTCAGCTGTTTGCCGAACTGCTGATTGTCAATATCTTACCGATCATCAATCTCAGCGGGGCGTTGAAGCTCAAGCAGGTTCAGACGATCCTCGAACGGTGCGACCCGCCGGTGGCAATCCCAGATGACGTCAAGCAGGCGCTCCTTGGCGGCGGGGTGTACCACGGCGGTCAGGCGTTCGGAAACTATAAGTGGAAGCAACTTGTCTACCTGATCGAAGTTGCCCATTACTTCAAACAGCTCCCCGAGCAGCGCCGTGTCGATGCCCTCGCCGACCCTTTGATCTTCAGAGATGAAGTCGACACGGTGGCCACCGGCCAGGCCGCACAGCGACAATCACTGCTCTACCTGGCGTTTCCGGACTTCTTCTTGCCTATTGTCAGCGTTGAACATCGTCGTTTGATGCGGGATGCGTTTGCGCCGGAGTATCTCGGCCGGCAGATCGACGATGTCGACAGCGACCTCCACGACATCTACGAAGCTATCCGGGAAAAGCACGGCGTAGTCGATCTGTACGCGTCCCCTTGGCTTGAGATGTGGCAGAAGCCCAAGTCGCGGCAACCTAGGCCCACCGATGAGGTTCAACATGCCTGGCGCGTGCACGGATCGAACGTCAAAGGCCAGGACATGGTGCCGATTTGGCGCAACAAGGGCACGGTGTCCCTGGCGGCCAGTCTGTTGCGACCCATCCAGCCCGGTATCAGCCGCGATGAACTCAAGGTCTTTGTCGAAGAGGACTACACGTCATCGGGTTACGCGCAACGCCTGGAAAAGCTCGACGAGTTCTACGCCTTCCTGGCCCGCATGCATCCCGGCGACCTAGTGGTAACCGTCAGCCAGGGCAACGTGTATTTCGGCATCATCACCGGTGAGCCAGAATCGGTCAAGAGCAGCGACGGGCGTTCTAACATGCGCCGGACGACGAAGTGGTACGGCAGATCCTTGCCGTTGTCGAAACTTCCCGACGAGGTGGTCGCGCGGTTGAGCGCGCAGGGCGAAGTATTGGATCTCAGCCAGCACCTACCTACGCTTCTCGCGCTGGCCGAACACCGCCAGCCTCCGGAAGGTATTGGCGCTGTTCATCTGCCGGATGCCACTCCTCAGTTGGCGCAGCGGCTGCACGTCCCGGTTGAGTGGTTGCAAGAATGCGTCGAGCTCCTACGTGACCGGCCCCAGCTGATCTTCTATGGCCCCCCGGGGACGGGGAAGACCTACATCGCCCAGGAACTCGCCCGCCACCTTACTGCCGAAGCCAATGTCAAGATCGTCCAGTTCCACCCCGCTTACACCTACGAGGACTTCTTCGAGGGATACCGGCCCAAGGAACACGGCGCCGGCCAGGTTGGCTTCACACTCACTCCGGGACCGCTGCGCTCGCTTGTCGACAAGGCCAAAGACAACCCCGAAGCCGTCTACGTTCTGATCATCGACGAGATCAATCGCGGCAACCTCGCCAAGGTTTTCGGTGAGCTCTATTTCCTGCTGGAGTACCGAGACAGCGCGATCGACTTGTTGTATTCCGCCGACAACACTGAGCCGTTCTCGCTCCCGAAGAACATCCTCATCATCGGCACGATGAACACCGCCGACAGGTCGATCGCCCTTGTAGACGCCGCGATGCGACGGCGCTTCGCGTTCCTACCGCTGCATCCCTCGGAGAGCCCGACCAACGGGATCCTCCGCAAGTGGCTTGAAGCAACTAAGCGCCCCAACGACGTCGCGGACCTGCTCGACGAGCTCAACTCACGGATCGAAGATCCCGACTTCAAGATCGGACCGTCGTATTTCATGCGATCAGCCGTGCACGCGGCGGGTGGCAAAGGGCTGGAAAGGGTTTGGCGCACTGCGATCCTGCCGCTCCTCGAAGAGCACCACTACGGAGACGGCACCGATGTCCGATCCCGCTACGGGCTCGACGTCATCCGCAAGGCCTTGCAAAACAAAGCTGCTGCCGGCGAGGCTCCCCAGGACACTGATGGCCCGGCTGCATCCACACTCGAAGCAACCGATCATGGCAGCACAGCCACTGTTATTGACTGAAGGGGAGAGCCCTCAGACCCTCGCGCTCACCGACACGGAATATCTAGCACTCCAACAACTCGCCCTGGTGAACGTCACTCCTACGCTCACGCATGGGCTGTTCGACGTGGCGGCTAGCCGCAAGGTCGGGGCGGTGGTCGTCGGGCAGCGCCAAGTCGTCGTGCGTCCGAAGATTACCGACTTGAACCGCCTGCTGTTCCTGCTCGGCTACGCCCAGGATGCCAGCATTTGGCGCGATGACCTGGTCCAGTTATCCGGCGACGAGGACTTGCTGCCTGCCCTTGCGGAAGCTTTCGGCCGGATCGCCTTGCGCGCGGTGGAGCAGGGTCTGCTGCAGGGATACCGCACCGTGACTGACCGGTTACCGGTGCTCCGCGGCCGACTGCTGGCTGGCGAGCAGATGACCCGCCTCTATGGACTGCCTGTCCCCGTGGCCGTTGAATACGACGACTTCACCATCGACATTGCCGAGAACCGACTGCTGCTTCTCGCCGTGAATCGGCTCATCGCCGTTCCCAGACTTGGCGAGGCGGCGCGGCGCCGGCTACAGCGGCTGCGGCGAATACTCGCCGACGTCACTGTCATACCGCGCGGCGCGGAATTGCCGAAATGGCACCGCAGCCGGCTCAACGCCCGGTACCATCCTGCTCTGGCCTTAGCCCAAATCGTATTGGCGGCAGAGTCTTTTGAGCACCGCGTGGGCGACTTGACGGTCACCGGCTACATGTTCGACATGTGGCGCGTCTTCGAGGACTTCGTGACGACCGCTCTTCGGGAGTCGCTTCACTCCCTGGGCGGCGGGCACAGCGTCTGCCAGAAGTCGCTGAGCCTCGACGAGCGGGACAGGGTGGTGATGCGGCCCGATCTGATGTGGTTGCGGGATGGGAAAGTGCGGGCCGTGGTCGACGCCAAGTACAAGGCGGAGCGGCCCGAGGGCTTCCCCAACGCTGATCTTTATCAGATGCTGGCGTACTGCACCGTGCTCGGCCTTACCGAGGGGCACCTGGTCTACGCCAAAGGCAATGAGCCGATAGACCTGCACACCGCTCGTGGCAGCGGCGTAGTGATCCACTGCCATGCCCTCGACTTGACCGTTACGACGCCTGAGTTGCTGCAGCAGGTCGAGCAGCTCGCGGCAACGGTGGCGCATGCAAGGCCGCACTGAGCGTGGGAAGCTGATGGCTTCCAAGAAGGTGGATGTTGCCGTCCATGACGGAGACCGTCTTGTGGCCCGACTCACCGCCCGTCCGGTGAGGCTCATGCCCCATGGGTACGCCGGCGTCGTCTACAACGGGGCCGTGTATCACTTCTACGAAAGGCACACTGGGACGCCAGCTTTCACCTGACGGGGGGCAATCTGTTGTCGTCGACGATACTTGGTTTGTCGTTGTCGTGCCAAAATTCGCGCGAGCCGTCACGCACCAACACTCGGTTGTTGCGGAGCGTGATGTGCGAGTCGCCACGCAACAGGCTCGCGGCCAGGTGTTGAATGTCGGGCCATGCCTCGCTCAGTTCGGCTTCCCAGCCAGGTAGGGGCAATGTGACTGGCGGCAAGTTTTTGGGCGGCGGCCGTTTGCGTATTTTCGCGTTCTCCGCAAGCTGTGCCCAATAGCTAACGTCGTTGCCGAAACGTTCCTCGTAGTGCCGCCAATCGTAGAAGCTCTGGGTTCGGAAGATTACCTGTATTCGTTCCGTCGTGCAGTCGTCCTCCCAGCGCGCTTGTGCCCATGGCCCGGCCCAGATCATGAAGGCCTTGTCGGCGGGTTGATCGTCGGTGACGGTTTCCTGCAAATGTCTCTTGCCCTTCTTTCGGGGTGTCAGGTCGATGGACCAGACATATCCGCCACGCGACACCGACGCCACAGCGTGCCCGGACTCATGGAACGCGGCGCGGAGTCGTCGCCATTCACCAACTTTCACTAAGCCAGATTAATCCCCGCTGGTCCAGAACCAGTCGAGTGCAACGCAAGCGAGCCAGCTGTTAAGACTGTCGCGCGAGGAACGCTTACTGTTACCCCCCCCCCCGGCACCCCGAGCACTCCGTCGACTCAGCGGCGCACCTGGTTGCTCCGCGCATTTGGGCTTCGTGCGGGATGTATGGAGGTGCGCGGCCATGGCCCCCATCGAGTGTAAGAAGGGCTGGGCAGACGATCTCAATGGTCAGATCCTCGGGCAGTTGCAGGCGGCGTGCGATGCACTTCATCGCCTCTACGCAGGGCATCCCGTGGAGCGGGTGAAGGATGGGCTGCGGCGTGACTTCAAGCGGCGCGGTCGACCGATCACTGATCCTCAACTGACGCAGTTCGCAGAGGCAATCAGTGCAGGGGCTCAAGATCAACGACGGTCGCGCGGCCTAACCGGATAGACAGAAGTGCCCGTGGTTTTCGGCTGCGCGCGCATCTGTCACCGTGCTCGCGAGACCTTTTGATCTCCCGCTGTGTCTACTGCGGGCATTGCGCGTGGGGGCTTGCCGTTGCGGCAATCGTCGCAGTCGGGGGTATCAGACACCCTGGCGATGTAGTGGCGATTGCAATTCCGACACCGGATGCGGGCTCGGTCCTCGCGCCAGATTCGATCCACTTCACTTCGCGGGGGATTCTCCATCGCGAGCAGACGATCCGGGACCTCTTCCCACGATGCGTAATTCATACGCGCTAACGTTACCGGTGCCGCGTCAAACGAGGGACAGCGGCGGCTCAGTTGCCTGGGTGCTAACACACCCCAGTAGGACTGGCCCACTCCTCGGCTGGCTCCGCCCCGAAAGTGACTGTGCCGTCGCAATCCACTAGCGCACGGTGCAGCCCGTTCGGGCACAGATGCTTGCGCGCGAACTCAGACAATTCGCCGAAGCTGAAGTCGACGCGCTGCGTGGCGCGCAGTGCGGCTAGCCGTTTGACGCTGCCGTCGTAGATGAGGACGTCGTTGCTGTCGCACAACACCCCGCCCGCCAGGGCGGCGCTCTCCTCGCGTTCCAGTGGCCAAAAGTCGAGGTCGGCGGACGGCTCACTGGTGGACGCAGCGGCGCGTGCCGTCAAGTCCGTTGCGTGAAGTGTTGCGGGGCGTTCTGCCAACGGGTCCGTGCTCTGCGGACGCGTCGGGAGCCCCTTGGCCGCGCCTAGCCGAAGGCTGACGCGGGCGACCAGGTCCACGCCAGCCTTCTCGCACAGGCGGATCTCGGCGGCCAGCGCCACCTCGCTGCGCCAAACCGGGGCACGGTCTTCCGGTACAGCTTGGCAGCTGTAGAGCCCTCCAGCTGCTCGGCCCGGTCGGCGTCGGCGACGGCCTGATCGATGACGTGGTGCTTGGCTTCGTCGAATTCAACGTGCGTCCGGCTTCCTTCCTGGCGTGGGCTAGCGCGGCATGTTTGGACATCAGCTGTCCCTTCCGGCAAGCTCACGTTGGGTGTATTTAGAGCCAAGTGCCAGATCAGATCGAACGAAGTTAGCGCCTGAGGTGAGCCACAATTGCCCACAATCTAAGGAAATCCCCCGTGGGATTGCGTTTCTAACGTGCCAACCTGGGCACCTCGCCAGCGCCGCTGGGAACCAGCAATGCCATTAGGGTCGAGGCGGGAGCGCCGAAAGCCACCCATCCGAAAGCAACTCAAGCAACTGCCCGTCCGGATCGCGAATCATCGCCATCGCCTCGGTCACCGTCGCGTCGACCACCGCTCCCCCAAACTGCGCAACCTTCTCCAACGCGCCGGGAAGATCGGACACCGAAAACGAGATATGCGTCAGCCCAATCTGATCCATCACGCGTTCCGACCCCGCATGAACCTGACGCTTCGAGTAGTCCATGAGTTCGAGCACAAACCCGTCGCGCACCAAGTAGGTCGCGTGCACCCCGAGCGGCTCGGGAAGCTGCACCAGCTTCGCGGTGGGGCCGTCGGGCGGATCGAGCTCCCACCAGAACTGAAACCCCAGCACGTTCTCGTAGAACCGCCGCGACCGCTCGCGATCGGAGACGCACAATCCGACATGGTTGAAGGTCGTCCGGTGACTGCTCATCGCGGCCTTTCTCGACGGAACCCACGCGCGTAATAATGCAAAGATAGTGTAGATAGCCGAGCTCTCGTCGCGGTGGAGGACTTCCAGATGACAACCCGTCCCGACGTCACCGACGACGCGCTGGTCGACTTCGACCATCACTCCGACGAATTCAACCTCGACGAGCTGGCCATCAACGCCGGCCTCAGGCACAAGTGCCCCGTCGCCTGGAACACCAATTACGGCGGATTCTGGTTCCTCAGCAGCTACGACGCGGTCAGCCAAGCGGCAAGAGACGGCGACACCTTCGCCCACAAGTACGAGCCCAACTCCGCGGACGGCGTCGACTACCAGGGCGAGATGGGCGTCCCCCGCCCCGAAGGCCAACCGGCTCTGGGCATCGGCGAGATCGACGGCCCCTACCACCTGGCCCTCCGGCACGCCCTGGCCCCGTTCCTCTCACCCGGAGCCGTCCAGAAGCTCAAGCCGTTCATGGAACAAAAAGCCCACGAGTTCCTCGACCACAAAATCGCCGACGGACACATGGACCTCGTCCTCGACTACGCCAGCCCGGTCCCGGCGATCCTCACCATGAAGCTGATGGGCCTGCCCCTCGACAACTGGCACCTCTACGCCAACCTCTTCCACTCCGTTATGGCCATCCCCCAGGACAGCCCGGCGTACCTCGACGCCATCTCCCAAGTCCCCGCCATGATGCAAGAAGTCATCGACTACGCCGCCACCCGACGAGCCAACCCCAAAGACGACCTGACCAGCTTCCTCATCCAGTTCGAATTCGACGGCCAGCGCCTCACCGACGAGCAGCTGCTCAACATCCTGTGGAACCTCATCGCCGGCGGCGTCGACACCACCACCTCACAGACCGCGCTCACCCTGCTGCACCTGGGCACCCATCCGCAGCTGCGCCAACAACTCATCGACCACCCCGAGCTCTACCGCACCGCCACCGACGAATTCCTGCGCTACTTCTCGGTCAACCAGACCCTGAGCCGCACCGTCACGAAAGACGTCGAACTCCACGGCCATCACCTGCGCAAGAGCGACAAGGTCGTCATCAGCTGGCTCTCCGCCAACCACGACGAAGAGGAATTCGAAAAACCCGACGAGATCATCCTCGACCGAACGCCCAACCGGCACCTCGCCTTTGGGCTCGGGCCGCACCGCTGCATCGGATCTCACCTGGCGCGCCTGATGTCGGAGGTGATGGTCAGGGCGGTGCTCGACCGCATCCCCGACTACCACGTCGACGTCGACAACGTCCACCAATACCTCGGCAACCCGAGCATGACCGGGCTGGGCAAGCTGCCGGTCACCTTCACCCCCGGGGCGAAGTAGTCAGCCGCCCTTTCCGCCTTTGTGTTTCTTGCCCGGCGGGCCCGGGTGCGGCGCTGGCGGCGGCGGCAAGGGCTCTGCGGTGCTGCTGGGTGTCGTGGTCAGCATGGTCGTTGGCGGCGACGACGGTGTCGTGGTGTCGGCCGGCATCGGCGGCGGCGACGACGACAACGACGAGTCGAGCAGGAACAGCATCAAAGCGAGAACGAACAGGGCGATGATCGCCGCGATCCACAGTTTGCGCCGGGGCACGTCCGGATCCAGGCGCGCGCCGGCGGGCGTATATGCCGGGACGGGCGCCGTCATCACCCGGGTCCGCGGTCGGACCGGGGCCGGCATGACGGGAGCGCCGACCAGCGCGGCCCGCATCGCGCTGGTCTGGTCGAACCGCCACGCCGGGTCGCGCGCCATCGCGCGTTCGATCGTGTCGACGAGGCCCGGCGGCAGATCGGGGCGCAGCGCGGCAAGCGGCGGCGGCGACTCGTGCAGGATCGCGTGCGCCAGTGGTCCCAGGTCCTCCTGCGGGAACGGGCGCCGCCCGGCCAGCGCCTCGTAACCCACCACGCCGACGGAATACAGGTCGTCCGCCACGGTGGCCGGCTTGCCCATCAGCCGCTCGGGACTCATGTAGGCCATGCTGCCGACGACCTCGCCGGTCCGCGTGTAGGCGGCGCCGGCCGTCTTTGCGATGCCGAAATCGGAGAGCTTGGGTTCGCCCGTGGCGGTGAACAGGACGTTGCCCGGCTTGACGTCGCGGTGCAGGATCCCGACGCGATGCGCCTCGGCCAGGGCGTCCAGGACACCGCCGAGGACGGCCAGCACGAACCCGCAGGGCAGCGGCCCGCGCGCGATGTGGTCGGCCAGCGACACCCCCGGCAGCCGCTCCATCACGATGAACGGCAACCCGTCGTGCTCGCCGACGTCGTGCACCACGACGACGTGCCGGCCGGTCAGCTGCGCGGCCGCCCGCGCCTCGGCCTCGAACCGCGGCCGGCTTTCCGGCCGGGCCGTTAACGCCGGGTCGAGCAGCTTGATCGCGACTGGGCGGCTCAGCTTCAGGTCCCAGCCGTCACGGACCTCGGCCATCGCCCCGCGGCCGAGGACGCCGCGCAGCTCGTAGCGGCCGCCCACGACCACAGCGGCCGCGTGCGACTGAGTTCCCTGGAGCTCCATGTCCCGCCTGTCGGAAAGGGTGGCCCCCTTGCCGGGTCGGGATAACCCCCGGCGACGCGCCCTAAACACCAGATGTGCTACACGCCGTAGCGCATCTGTGCTACGTTAGCGATCATGGCCACACCGCTTAGCCAACGCGAATTGCGAAACGACAGCGGCGCGATCATGCGCCGCGTGCAACAAGGGGAGCGCTTTACGGTGACCCGAAATGGCATCCCCGTCGCAGACCTGGTGCCGCACAGCGAATCCGGACCTGATCGACCACCGCGCTTTGTTCCGGTCGCGCAAATCGCCGCGGGCACAAGTCAACTCCCCGATTGGGACAGCGCACGGTTCAGTCGTGAGCTCGAAGCGCTCGACGACGCGGTCGACGACAGCGAGGCCGACAAATGGCGCGCCACATGACCCGACTCCATGAGCGGGCGCTTCTCGATACCTCCGTCGTCATCGACTACCCGGCAAGCGCGGTCGCCGCGCACGCAGCCACTGCCGCGGTCAGCACCATCACGCTTGCGGAGTTGTCCTATGGCCTGCACACCGACGATCCACTCCTTAACGCCGCACGCGAGCAGCGCTATCACTGGATCATCAGTACCTTCGATCCCATCCCGTTCGATACGCGCGCCGCGCGCATCTATGGCGCGCTGTGTGCCACGGTCCGAGCCGTCGGCCGCGACCCGAAGCCGCGGAGATTCGATCTCCTTATCGCGGCGGTCGCCGTATCACTGGGCGTGCCGCTCATTACCCGCAATGAAGCTGATTTCACGGGTATTCACGAAAGCTTGACGATCATCGCTGTCCGGTGAGCCACACGGGATTCGTCAGCGCAACCATCGCGCCGAGCGGGCGCCGCGGCGCCTCGCGGACCTCCAGCCGCGCGAACCGCGCCGACGGGGCGTCGACCTCCCACCGCAGCATCGTCCGCGCCGACCCGCGCACCGCAGCCCGGCCGACGCAACCCTCCGCGGTCACCAACGCGGCCGTCGTCCCGGCGGCCCCGGTGAGCATCGCGGTGACGGTCACCGGCGTTTCAGGAGGCACCCGCAGCGTTTCGCCGATACCGGCCCCCCGGCCCGCGCACGACGCGGTGAATTCCACTGTCACACCGCGTGATCGCGCGATGTACGAGCGGCCGCGGCGCAACCCGTCGACCAGAGCGGGCGTCGACAGCTCCCGCGCGTACACGACCGTCTGCGGCGAACCGACCGGGTGCCGATGCGCATGCGAGTCGCTGCCGCCGACCGCAACAACCCGGCGGCCCTGACACAGCAGCCGCTGCCACATGCGCAGCGACACCTCGTCGTCGAGATTCCACCGGCCGTTCCACACCTCGAGCCCGTCGACGTGATCAAAACCGAACTCCCACAACGACCCCGGCACCGGCGCGGCGGGATGCGCCGCAAAAACCAGCCCACCGGCCGAGCGAACCTCCGAAGCGAAGCGCGGCAACACCCCGTCGCGCGGCGCGTACCGCCAGTCGACCCAGCCGCCCGGCGGCAGGCCGACGGCCAGCCAATGGCCGTGCCGGGTGGTGACCTCCTCGCCGGGGATCACCAACAGCCCACCGGTGCGGCACGCCGGCCACACCCGGTTGGCGGAGTTCGTGTTGTGGTCGGTGGAGACGAAGCGGTCATGCGACGTAGCAACCCGGATTCGCCGGACGCCCAGCGGCACCTCGAACGGCAGGTACGCCCACTGGTCGATCCCGAACCCGAAGCGGCCCGAAAACGACAGGTGAATCGCCTGGGCCTCGCGTTGCTCGGTCGCGATGCTCACAGCCGTCCTCCCCGATCGGTACAAGACCCAGCATCCCGCACGAAGGCCTAACCACCCGTGACTTCGACGCGAACGCCCGCCGTCGATTACTTGACCAGTGGTCAAGTTGGGGTCAGGGTCTGGGTATGAGCATCGACGACGAGCCCGTCACGACGCTGGAGGACCTCAAAACCGATCTGGCGGGCCGGCACAAATGGACACCGAGTGGCGGCGCGTCCGTCGACCCCGCGATCGTCGACGCCGACATGGCCGCCCTCGACCGCGACGGCTACGTCATCTGGGAAAACCTGCTCGGCGCCGACGAGTGCGAGCGGATCCGCGACACCGTCGGCCCCATGCTCGCCCACACCGGACGCAACTCCTTCGAGGGACGCCGCACCCAGCGCATCTACAGCGTGCTGAGCCGCACGCGCGTGTGCGACCGGCTCGTCGATCACCCGCGGGTGCTCGCGGTGCTCGACCGGCTCCTGATGCCCAATTACCTGCTTTCGGCGTTGCAGGCCATCAACATTCAGCCCGGCGAGTCCGCGCAGCTGCCCCACCACGACGACGGGTTCTACCCGATCCCGCGGCCGCGGGCTCCCCTCGCCGCCGCGACGATCTGGGCCATCGACGACTTCACCGCCGACAACGGCGCCACCGTGCTATTCCCCGGCAGTCACCGCTGGCCCGCGCGCCGACCCGGCCCGGACGATCCCTCGCTGCCCGTCGTCATGCCCGCCGGCTCGTGCGTGTTCTTCGTCGGAACGCTGTGGCACGACGGCGGCGCCAACACCACCGACCGCGCGCGGCTCGCCATCACGGCCCAGTACTGCCAACCGTGGCTGCGACCGATGGAGTCATACACGCTGTCGATGCCGCGCGATGTCGCCCGCACGGTGTCTGATGACATTCAACGGATGATCGGCTACAGCATCCACCCGCCGTTCGTCGGCAACGTCGACGGCCTGCACCCGCTGCGCCTGCTGGAGCGGCCGTGAGCGACATTGCGGAACGGTTCGCCGACATCGTCGGCGAGCACCACTTCCTGACCGGCGACGCCATCCCCGAGGACTACTGGCACGACGAGGTGCTGACGACGCCGCCACAGAAGCCGGCGTACGTGGCCAAACCGGCCACCGCCGAAGAGGTTTCGCGGCTGCTCAAAACAGCCAGCGACAACACGATCCCCGTCACCGCCCGCGGCTCCGGCAGCGGCCTGTCGGGCGCGGCGGTCCCCCGCGCCGACGGGCTGTTGATCTCCTTCGAGCGGATGAACGCGATCCTGGAGGTCGACACCACCAACCAGGTCGCCGTCGTGCAACCTGGGGTGACGCTGACGGAGCTGGACGCCGCGACCGTCGACGCCGGGCTGAGCTACATGGTGCACCCGGGCGAGCTGTCGTCGAGCGTCGGCGGCAACGTCGGCACCAACGCCGGCGGGATGCGCGCGGTCAAGTACGGCATCGCCCGCCACAACGTCCTCGGGTTGCAGGCGGTGCTGCCGACCGGGGAGATCATCCGCACCGGCGGCAAGATCGCCAAGGTGTCCACCGGCTACGACCTGACCCAGCTGATCGTCGGCTCCGAGGGGACCCTCGCGCTGGCCACCGAAGTGATCGTCAAGCTGCACCCGCGCCTCGACCACGCCGCCACCGTGCTCGCCCCGTTCGCCGACTTCGATCAGGTGATGGCGGCGGTGCCCCGGGTGCTGGCCAGCGGGCTCGGGCCCTACATCCTCGAATACATCGACAACATGACGATGGCCGCCCTCGTCCACACCCAGAACCTCGAACTCGGCGTCCCCGACGACGTCCGCGACAGCTGCCAGGCGTATCTCGTTGTGGCGCTGGAGAACCGCACCGCCGACCGGCTGGGCGAGGACGTCGAGCGGGCCGGTGAGCTGGTGGTCGAGCTGGGCGCCGTCGACGCCTATGTGCTGGAAGGTGTTTCGGCGCGCAAGCTGATCGAGGCGCGCGAGAAGGCGTTCTGGACGGCCAAGGCGATCGGCGCCGACGACATCATCGACACCGTGGTGCCGCGCTCGGCGATGCCGAAGTTCCTCGCGGGCGCGCGGAGCCTGGCGGCCGAGGCGGGCGGCGCCGCGGCGGGCTGCGGGCACGCCGGCGACGGCAACGTGCACCTGGCCATCATCTGCAAGGACCCGGCGAAAAAGAAGCAGCTGATGACCGACATCTTCGCGCTCGCAATAGAATTGGGCGGCGCGATCTCCGGTGAGCACGGCCTGGGCCGCGCCAAGACCCCGTACTTCCTGCAGCTGGAAGACCCGGTCAAGGTCGACCTGATGCGCCGCATCAAGCAGAGCTTCGACGCCGCCGGCATCCTCAACCCCGACGTGCTGTTCGGCGCGGGCTAGCGACTTTCAGACGCTCGGATCAACGACGATCACGTCCGGCCCGAACGTGCTCAACGGCGTCCTCGAAGGAAACGCGGCCACCACGGTGACCGGCGAGGCGGCCCAAAACCTCGTCCAGAGTGGGCTGATTCGCCTCCGCGATGAGACGGCATCGAAGGTATTCCTGCAGGGACTGATGCGCGCGTGCGGCCCTCTCGCGCAAAACTTGGAGGGTGTCCTCCGGGACGTCGTTGATCCGGACGCTAGGCATGGCGCCAGTATGCACTCATTATCCGACGTCAAATCCCATGCATCACAAGAAGTCACGGATATGCCAATGTGCCCGCCTCACAGCGGCAACTGAAGGCGCCGGTGGTTCGCCGTCGGAAGTTGTCGCTGTGAGGCGGGCACGAAGGGTGCCGCTTCCGCTAGAGGCCAGTGTGGCCAGTGTGACTCACACGGCCGATGCGTAGTCCAGCACCGGCTCCGACGAGTCGACGTGGCCGTTGCTGATGATCCGCAGCCGATCCGGGCGCACCTCATAGCGAACGCCGTTCTCCGGGTTGGTCACGTCGAACCCGCCGGAAGACCGGACGGCGTCGGTCAGCTCGATGTGGGCGCCGTCGCGGATGCGCTCGCCGCGGTAGTAGAAACTGCCCGGCGCGGTTTGGCACACCACCGCCAGCGACTGGGCGGTGCGCACCACCGCGGCCGGCGGATTGCCCGGCTCGCAGCGCGCGGTATGGCCCACGAACCCCAGCCCGTCGGCGCCCTGGACGGGCCGCGACAGTGACGGCGTCTGGGTCGTCGACGGCGCCGGGGGTGCCCCCGATGCGGTCGGAGGTGGCGAACCGCCGTGGTTTCCGAACAGAATCACCGCCGCCGCGATGACCGCCGCGACCACCAACAGGATCGCCGCCGCCCCGGCCACAACGGCGGGAGCCCGACCAAGAACCGGGCTGACCGGCCGCTGGGGCGAAGGCGCCGGCGGCGGATACGGGCTGTAACCGGTGTCGTCGGGGTTGGGGTAGACCGCCGAGAACGGCCGGGTGCGCGACGGCGGCGGCGGGTCCGACGGCGTCATCCCGAAAGCCGCCCGGGCCAGCTCCCCGGCGGACGCGAACCGCGCGGCCGGGTCCTTGGCCATCCCGCGGGCGATGACGTCGTCGAACGCCTTGTCGATCCCCCGGCGCATGATGCTCGGCCGCGGCGGCGGCGCGAACATGTGCGCGCTGATCAGCTGGGGAATCTCCGCGCCCTCGAACGGCGGTTGGCCGGTGAGGCACTCATAGAGCACGCACGTCAGGGAGTAGACGTCGGTTTGTGGCCCCACCCAGGTGCCGTTGAATCGCTCGGGCGCCATGTAGGCGCACGACCCGATCAGCGGTCCGCCGGCGGTCAGGCTCGGATCCCCACCGGCGTAGGCGATGCCGAAGTCGACCAGGTACGCGAAGTTGTCGGGCGTGAGCAGCACGTTCTCCGGCTTGACGTCGCGGTGCACCAGCCCGTCGGCGTGGGCCGCATCCAGGGCGGACGCCAGCTGCGCCGTGATCGCCGCCGCCTGCCCGGGGTCGAGCGCGCCCCGATCGCGCAGCAGGTCCTTCAGGCTGCGGCCGTCGACCAGGCGCATGTCGATGAACAGCACCCCGTCGATGTCGCCGAAGTCGTGCACCGGGATGACGTGCGGTTCCTGCAGCCGTGCGGCCAGGCGCGACTCCCGCCGGAAGCGCTCCTGGAAGACCGGGTCCGCCGCCATCTCGGGGCGCAGCAGCTTGAGCGCGACCATGCGGCCCTTGCGCGTGTCGTAGGCCCGGTACACCTCGCCCATCCCGCCCGAGCCGATCAGTGATCGCAGTTCGTAGGGCCCGAACCGGGCGCCCAGGCGCGCGCGGCGATGCGTCGACAACACGTCGACCAGGGTTCCCACATCGGGCGCGGGGATAACCCGGGGGCAACCGGGTCACATGCCGAAGTGGGTGCGCCCCACCGCCGCGACGGCCTCGGCCGGCCCGCTGACCTCGACTTTCGCCGCGGCTTGGCGCCCGAAGAGATAGAGGAGCAGCTCGCCCGGCGGACCGCTGAGAACCGCCGTCGGCGAGCCCGGCCGCACCAAAACCCGCTCCGACGTCCCGGCCCACACCACCTCGAGCCCGCACCCGCGCAGCCGCCGGCTCAGGAAGCGCCCGCCGCGGCGCACGTTTCGCCATAACCCGGCGTCCATGGCGGGCGTCAGGTCACGAACGCCGAGCCCGTTGGCCCGGCGCAAGTCCTCGTGGTGGACGAAGGACTCGTTGAGGTTCGCCATGCCGCGCACCCACCCGATCCGGAAGAACCCGATCGGCGGGCCGGACCGGACCAGCGCGACCAGCGCCGCGAAATCGTGCAAACGGGCCAAGCGAACCCGGCGCCGCTCGGCGAACCGCCCGAAGGGCCCCGGCAGCACCAGGCACGGCCCACCGAGGAGATCGCGTTCGCGCTCCACGAGGTGGGCCGCGAGATCGTGCGCGGTCCACCCGTCCAGCAGCGTGGGCACCGACGGGCCGAGCTCGTCGAAAGAATCGCAGAGCTTCACGCGCTCCTGGGCGTCCAGCGGCACATCGGCCATGCCTGCAGGCTATCCGCTTGGCGAACAAACCTTGAGCGCGATTGCCAGGCATTGGAACATGAGACCCGAAGGTGCCTGAACATGACGCGTTACCGGCTCCGGACAACGGCTCCGTCGCAAGCGACGACGGAGGTCCAATTTCGTCTCAAATCCACCTAGGGAGGCATTGATGTCTTTTGTGACCACTCAACCCGAAGCGCTGACCTATGCGGCGGGCAAGCTGCAAACCCTGGGCTCGGCCATGGCCGCCGAGAGCGCCGCCGCGGCGGCCCCGACCACGGGACTGATACCCGCGGCGGCCGACGAGGTATCCGCCTTGCAGGCAACGATTTTCGCCGCATACGGCAGCCTGTACCAGTCGGTCAACGACCAGGCCACGGCGATCCACGAGTTGTTCGTGAACACGTTGGGCGCCAGCGCCGGCGCGTACACGACCACCGAGTCCCTCAACTCGGTGGCCACCGCTTCGCCCTTCTCGCAACAGATCTCGGGCCTGTTCGGCGCCGCCGCCAACGCGGCGCAGGCCGAGCCGCCGCCCGGCAGCGCGCTCGCCAACATCGTCAACATCGGGACCGGCAACTGGGACTCCGCCGCGTCGGACCTGCTCGGGCTGTGCGGCGGCGGTCTGCTCCCGGCCGCCAACGAAACCGGCGAAATGGCGGCCGTCGCACCGGCCGGCGCCGATGGAACGGTGCTGGCGGGCGCACCGGCGCCGGTAGCACCGGCTGGCCTGGGCGCCCTTCCCACGGCGCCCGGCTTGGGCCAGGCCATAGCACCCAGCTGGGTTGCGGGCACCGGGCCGGCCAGCCCCGGCGCGGTGACCACCGCGGGCTGGACCGCGCCCGCGGCCCAAAACGCGCCCGCTACAACCGTTCCGGCCGCCGTCCCCGCGGTGGCGACGGCCGGGAAGGCCGCCGGCTTGGGCGCGCCGCGCTACGGCGTCAAACCCACCGTGATGGCACGCCCGACGGGCGTCTAGGGAAGGGATGGGCAATGGATTTCGGAGCGCTACCCCCAGAGATCAACTCCGCACGCATGTATGCCGGCCCGGGCACGGCGCCGATGATGGCCGCCGCGGCGGCCTGGAACAGCCTGGCGGCCGAATTGGCTTCCACGGCAGCCGGATACGAGTCGGCCATCACGGAGCTCACCGGCGAGTGGCTGGGGCCCGCGTCGGCGTCGATGCTCGCGGCGGTCCAGCCGTACGTGGCGTGGCTGAACGTCACCGCCGGGCACGCCCAGCGCGCGGCGTCGCAGGCGACGGCATCAGCCGCCGCCTTCGAGACGGCGTTCGCCGCGACGGTGCCCCCGCCGGTGATCGCCGCCAACCGAGCCCAGTTGGCGGCGCTCGTCGCCACCAACTTCCTCGGCATCAACACCCCGGCGATCATGGCGGCCGAGGCCCACTACGCCGAGATGTGGGCCCAGGACGCCGCCGCCATGTACGGCTATGCCGCCTCCTCGGCGGTGGCCGGGATCCTGAATCCGTTGACGCCACCGGCACCGACGGCCACCCCGGCCGCCCAGGCCGGACTGATGCAGGCCATCTCCAGCTTGCCTAATGCCGTTGCGGCACTGGCCTCCCCGGCCGCCGCGGTACCGGCGCAGGCGACGCCCATCCTCGGCAACGAGTTCGTCGCCAACGCCATCAACGGCGCGGTGAACAGCACCGCGTGGTGGGTCATGAACACCATCCCGGTGTCGGCGAACCTCAGCCGCGCCATCAACGCCGCCCCGGCGACCGCTCTGGCCACCGCCACCACGCCCGCCGTCACGGTCGCGGTGGCACCGGCCGGCGTAACCGGCTTCGGTGGGGCGCCGGTGCTGGCGGGTTTGGGTCAGGCGTCCACGGTCGGTGGCCTGTCGGTGCCGGCCAGCTGGTCCGCCGCCGCACCGGCGGCGAGTTCCGCTGCCTCGGCCGGCTCGGGCTGGGCCGTCACCCCGGAAGAAGCCACACCGATGACGGCGGTGCCGGCCGGGATGCCGATGGCCATGGCCGGGACATCGCAAGGCTTCGGCGGGCCCCGCTACGGATTCAAACCCACCGTGATGCCGAAGACCGTCCTCGCCTAACGCCGGTCACGGTGGCGACGCCCTGAGTTGGATCGGGTTGGTTTCGGTGTATCCCGCCGGTCGACCGCAGGCCGCCTCCTTGTAGACCTGCTGGTCCGTACCGGCAAGGGTCTTCGGGTCCCAGGTGATGTGGGCGTCGGCGGCGTAGGGAACCCTGACGCCGTCCGCGCAGCGCACGTTGTCAAACATGTCGAGCACCCATTGACCGTCCACCAACTGCGCCCGGCTGATTCCACTGCCGGCCTTGATGTCGATGCATCCCTCGCCGCAGGGGTTGACGTTCCAATCGGTCACATAGTTATGGCCGGCCTTCGTCTCGGTGAAGACGTAATGGCCCATCATCTCCGGGGCGCCCGACGCGGGCGGCGCCACCGGGCCGACAGCCACGACGGCGGCCAGGACCGCGACCGGGGCAATCGCGTGCGTGAGGTCCATGTACTGGTTTTACTCCCTTTTCCACCTCGTAAGGTGGCCGTATGCAAAAAGCTCGGCTCATTCACCACCTGCGACAAATCGCATCGCTGGTGGTCACGGCGGTAACGGCCACGTCCACCCTCAACGCGTACCGGCCGCTGGCGCGCACCGGATACCCGTCGCTGTTCTCGTGGATGTTCGGCCTGGTCGTCACCGAGTTGCCGCTGCAGACGATGGCCAGCCAGCTCGGCGGGCTGGCGCTGACGTCCCGGCGCCTGAACCGGCCGGTGCGGATCCTCGCGTGGATCACGGCGGCCATCTCGGCGGCCGGCCTGCTGAACTTCAGCCGCGCCGGCCACCAGGCCAACGTGCCGCTCAACAAGGCGCTCGACGACGCCCTGGGACCCTCCCGGCGCACCGACTCCGAGGGCCTGTGGCGCCGACCCAGCGGCGCCGGCACCGCCAAGACGCCCGGCCTGCTGCGCATGATGCGGATCTACCGCGACTACGCCCACGACTCCAACATCAGCTACGGCGAGTTCGGCAGCGCCAACCACCTGGACATCTGGCGGCGCCCCGACCTCGACCCGAACGGCAAGGCCCCGGTGCTGTTCCAGATCCCCGGCGGCGCCTGGACGACGGGAAACAAACGCGGACAGGCGCATCCGCTGATGAGCCACCTCGCCGAGCTCGGCTGGATCTGCGTGGCGATCAACTACCGGCACAGCCCGCGCAACACCTGGCCCGCGCACATCGTCGACGTCAAGCGCGCCCTCGCCTGGGTCAAACAACACATCGCCGACTACGGCGGCGACCCGAACTTCGTCGCCATCACCGGCGGTTCGGCCGGCGGGCACCTGTCGGCGCTGGCGGCGCTGACGCCCAACGACCCGCAATTTCAGCCGGGATTCGAAGACGCCGACACGAGAGTGCAAGCGGCCGTGCCGTTTTACGGCATCTACGACTTCACCCGGTTCGACGACTCGCTGCACGCGATGATGCCCGGGCTGCTGATCAAATCGATCATCAAGCAAAAGCCCTCGACCCACCTGCAGACATTTGAGGCCGCCTCGCCGATCCATCACGTCAACGCCGACGCTCCCCCGTTCTTCGTGCTGCACGGCCAAAACGACTCGCTGGCCTTCGTCGAGCAGGCCCGCGCGTTCACCACCAAGCTGCGCGACGCCAGCAACCAGCCCGTCGCCTACGCCGAATTGCCGTTGACCCAGCACGCTTTCGACATCTTCGGCTCGGCCCGCGCGGCGCAGGCCGCCGTCGCCGTCGAGCAGTTCCTGGCCGAGGTGTACGTGGCGCAGCTGAAGGCCAACGCGGCCTAACCGAGCACCCGGTCCACCACGCCGGCGATCATCGCCTCCGGGTCCTGTTCGATCCCGACGGCGCTCAGCTCGCCGCCGATGGCCAGCGAGGCGACGCCGTGCACCAGCGCCCACAGCGGCGCGGCAATCGCGCGCGGCTCGGCGCCGTCGGCGATCCCCGCGATCGCGTCGAGTAGATCGCCGAACGCGCGGTCCGCGGCCACAGCCAGGGCCGGGTGGTCGGCCTTCGAGATCTCCGACCCGAACATCACCCGGTAGTGGTCCGGATGCGCGACGGCCCAGCGCACGTAGGCACGGCCGAGCTCGACCACCCGCGCCTTAGGGTCCGACGCGGCGCCCGCGGCCGCGACCAGCGCGGCGTGCAGGTCGCCGAAGCCCTGTTCGGCGACGGTGGCCAGCAGTTCGGCCTTGTCGGCGAAGTGCCGGTACGGGGCCGCGGCGCTGACGCCGGCCCGCCGCGCGGCCTCGGTCAGCGTGAAGCCCTTCGGCCCCTTCTCCGCCACCAGCGACAAAGCGGCGCTGGTCAGCGCCCTTTTCAGGTCGCCGTGGTGGTAGCTGTCCCGCCGCGGCGCAGAAACTTTCCGTGCCATGTTGACGACATTAACATCATGGTCTATGTTAATGCTATTCACATCCCGCCACATCTCACCGAGGGACCGGACTCATGACCACCACCACTACCCACCGCGCCGGCGACAACGACCGGCAGAAGACGGCCGCGCGCCTGGGCCAGGCCCTCGCGCAGGGCTACCTCGAGCTGCCGGAGTACGAGCAGCGCGTGCACGAGGCGTTCCAAACGCAGACCACCGGCGAGCTCCGGGAGCTCGTCGCCGACCTGCCGATCGAGCGCATCCGGCGTGCCGACCCCCGCCGTCGCGCCGCCAAGGCCGCCGCGGCCCGCACGAGCGTGCGCATTCACTTCACCGCCTTCCTCGCGATGACGGCCGTCGTACTCGCCGTCTGGGCGGCGACCGGCGTCGCCTACTTCTGGCCGATCTGGCCCATCCTGGGCGCGGGCATCGGCCTCGTCAGCCACGCCCTGGCCGTCCGGCCGGTGGCGAAAACCGCGAAATATTAAGGGGTTTAGCCATGTCGCTAGCAGTCATCACCGGGGCCAGCTCGGGCCTGGGCGCCATCTTTGCCGACCAACTCGCCCAGCGCGGTCACAGCCTGGTGCTCGCCGGGCGGGACGAGAGCCGCCTTCGCGCAGTAGCGCAACGAATCAACCAGAACGTCGAACTCGTCGTCGGGGACCTCGGCACGAACCAGGGCACTACCGACCTGATCGACCACCTCGCCAACCGGGACGTCGACGTCCTGGTCAACAACGCCGGGGTCGGCACCTACGGCCCGTTCGCGGAAATAGACGCCGATCGCGAGCACGAGCTGGTCGGGGTCAACGTCGACGCGCTGGTGCGGCTGACCCACGCGGTGCTGCCGGGCATGCTGGCCCGCGGCCGCGGCGGCATCCTGAACGTGGCCTCCACCATCGCCTTTCAGCCCGGCCCCTACCAGGCGACCTATGGCGCGTCGAAGGCGTTCGTGCTGTCGCTCAGCCAGGCTTTGTGGGCCGAGACCCGCGGCAGCGGCGTCACCGTGACGGCGTTGTGCCCCGGCCCCACCCGCACCGGGTTCGTCGGCGCACTCGGGTCGGACGTCTCGCATACCGCGATCTACAAACACCTCGCCGAGCCGGAACCCGTCGTCGCCGCCGGCCTGAAGGCCCTTGCCCGCGGCAAGGCCGTCGCCGTACCCGGCTGGCGCAACCGGTTCACGTCCACGTTCAGCCACGTGATGCCCGGTTCGCTCTCCGCGCGCGTCACCGGGCGGATGCTGCAACCGACCTAGCCCAGGATCGGGAAGCGGCGCTTGCGCGCCAGCTCGTCGAGGCCCTTCTGCATCAGCCCGCGCACCAGCGCGTCGAGGTGCTCGACGTCAGGAACCTCGCCGAATTCGGCGGCGATGTGGATCGGCTTGAGCACCTCGGTGACGATCTTGGTGGGCAGCGGCACGTTGACCGGAGCCAGGACGCTCAGCCCGAACGGCCACCCGAAAGTTATTGGCAGGATGTCGGTTCGGAAGAACTTGCGCTCGAACTTGGTGAGCCGCAGCAGCCGCGACAGCCACGCGCCGCGGCTCAGGTACAGCTGGCCCTCCTGCCCGCCGATGGACACCGCGGGCACGATCGGCACCCCCGCCTCGACCGCCGTGGTGACGTACCCGGTGCGGCCGCCGAAGTTGATGACGTTCTCCCGCATGCTCGGCCGGTAGACGTCGAAATCCCCGCCCGGGAAAACCAACACGACGGCGCCGGACGCCAGTGCCTTCGCGGCGTTGTCGCGCGTCGCGCGGATCACCCCGGTGCGGTTGAGGAATTCACCGGCCGGCCCGGCGAAGATCGTGTCGAACCCCAGCGCAAAGAGGGGCCGCTCATAGCCGAATTTGTCGTAGTAGTCGACGGCGACGACGGACAGGTCGAACGACGTGAGGCCGCCGGAATGGTTCGACACCACCAGCGAGGCGCCGGGCGGGAGGTTGTCCAGGCCGCGGACTTCGGAGCGGAAATAGCGCTTGACGATGGGCCGGCTCAGCGCGACGACGTGCTCGGTCAGGCCGCGATCCCATTTGTCGATATCGCTCATTCACCGATTTTTGGCCGCTTCCGTGGCGGCCAATAGGGCATTTAGTCCGCTAAGGCTTGGGACGAACGCCGGCCGCCCGATACACGAAAACCGGCTCCACCCGAAACCGCAGCGCCGTCGCCGGCAGCTTTTCCAATATGTCGCCGGGGATCGCCTTTTTGTAGTTCAGCTTCATCGAGCCGGAAAAGGCGGGATCCACCCCGTGCAGGTCGATTTCGATCTGCAGGCCCTTGTCGGTGATGGTCGCCCGCGCCGGGCCCTGGTCGGTGTCCCACGGGCAATCGATGGAGCGCAGCTTGGCGTCGCCGCGCGCGGGAAAGGTCGCGACCACCCGCGCCGTGCTGAAGCCGAATCCGCCCGTATAGCGCGAAACGCCCGACGCCGAATGGACACCGGGCACGTGCCCGCTGAAGTGCCGGACCACGCCGACCTTGCCAGCGGTGAAGATCACCCCCTCGGCCTCGAGCTCTTCGCGCAACTCGGGGGGCAGCTTGCCGATCTCGGACCAATTGCGAAGGAAGCCAAACACACCCAGACGGTAGCCGCACCCGCAGGCGTTTGCCACAGACGTTTACTGCACCGTCACGTTCGCGGTGTACACACACGAGGGTTGGGGGTTCTTACCCACGATGCTCGTGTACGACGTGGTGATCGTCGTCTTCCCCGGTTTCAGCGCCGCGAACGTCCACACCTCCGTGCCCGGCGCCCCCAGCGCGTCGGAGGTTGGCTGCACAAACGCGTGACTGGTTTGCTTCACGATCGTCGAGTCGCCGATCTTGGTGTCGATCGCCCACCGGTACGGGGTGGAGTAATTGGAGCCCAACTTCACCGTCAGGGTGTTGCCGACCGCCAGCGTGACGTCCTGCGTGATGGCGCCCTGCCGCAGCACGTCGCCCATCGGAACCTCGAGGGTATGGCTGTTCGGCGGGTTTCTGGACCCGAAGTGGCAACCCGCCAAGATCGCTGAAACGAGCATCGCGACGGTCACCAAAACCCTGATCTTCACGACAGTCATCGCCCCCATTATGGCTTGCAGCCTGGAAGAGCGTCGCGACGAGCCCGACCACCGCCACGAATGTCAGGATCCACGCCCCGGGCGGCGCGGCAAATAGGCGCGGATCGCGTCGCGGTACGGCAGCCGGCCCGCATCGACCTGTTCACCGAGGTACTGCTCGAAGGTGATCGTGCCCGCCGCCTGCTCGGGGGCGAGCAGGCCGCCGGCGCGGATCCCACCAAACACCTTGCCGGGCAGGCGGATCGGCACGATGGGACGGCGCTTGCCGACGATCGCCAGGTAGCTGCGCGCGAGGTCGTCGAGCGGGCGGGCCTGCGGGCCGCCGAAGTCCGGCGCCCGGCCGACCGGCTCGCCGAGCGCCAATTGGGCCAGCCGCGCACCCACGTCGCGCACGTCGACCGGTTGGAACCTCAGGCCCGCCGGCAGCGCCATGACCGGCGGCTTTGCCAGCATGCGCAGCAGGAAGGCGATCAGATCGTGAAACTGGGTCGCCCGCAGCACCGTCCACGGCAGCCCCGACTCGGCGATCATGCGTTCGTTGGCCAGCATCGTGCGGTAGAGGGCGAACGGGATGCGGTCGATGCCGACGATGGAGACGTACACCAGGTGCGGTGTGCCCGCCCCCTTCGCCGCCGCGACCAGGGGTTGGGTGGGATACACGCAGTGCACGATCGTGTCGACGCCGTCCAGCGCCGCGTCGAGGCCGGCGCCGGTTCCCACGTCGCCGACGACGTGCTCGACGTCGGCGCGCTGGTGCGGCCGCCGCCCCCGGCTCAGCACCCGCACGTCCTTGCCCGCGGCCGTGAGTTGGTCGACCACGACGCGACCCACGGTGCCCGTGCCGCCCGTGACCAGTATTCGATTCGCCATACCCCTATAGACCCCGGGGCCCCGCCGGATGTGACAGTTGCTCGCCGAGAAACGCCACCCAGAACAGGCGCGAACGCTGAGACTCGAAGGCCTCCGCGAGATCGCTCACCCTCCCAGACTGCCACGCCGGTGTCTACGATCCGCAGATGACGGTTTTGGCGGCGCGACTGCTCCTGGCGGGAATGTTCGTGGTCGCCGCGCTGACGAAGCTGTCAGATCGCGGCGGCGCGCGGAAGGCGGTGACGGCGTTCGGAGTGCCAAGCGCGGCTGCGGCATTCGTGGCGCCGGCGCTGGTCGCGGGCGAATTCGGCATCGCGGCGCTCCTGGTGGCCGCGCCGCACGCCGGCGCCGTGGCCGCGTTGCTGGCGCTCGCGGGATTCAGCCTTGCCGCGCTGGTGAGCCTCGCCCGCGGCCGCGCGATCGAGTGCCACTGCTTTGGGCGGTTGTCCTCCGCGCCGCTGGGCTGGCCAACGCTGGCCAGGAACGGATGCTTCGCGGCGCTGGCCGCACTCGTTGCCCTGGACGGTCACTCGGCTTGGGCGCCAACGGCTTTCGCGGTGGTCATGCTCGGGCTGTGGCTCGGGCCCGCCACGCGCCGGCACCGGGCGTCCCGCAACGGCGACGCGGCCGCGTTGGCGCTGCCGGACCGGGCGGGCCGCATCTGGACCCTCGACGCGCTGCAGAAAGACCGCCGGCCGCTCATGCTCGTCTTCAGCCAGCCCGGCTGCGGCGCGTGCGACGCGCTGCTGCCCGAGGTGGCCCGCTGGCAAGACGACCTGGACGGGCCCGTCACCGTCGCCCTGGTCAACGGCGGCCCGGCCGGCCACCGCGTGCCGCTCGAGCTCATCGACGAGTCGCGGGCCTCGTTCGCGGCCTACGGCATCACCGCCACGCCCAGCGCGGTGCTCATCGACGGCGGCCGCAGGGTGGACACGGCGCGCGGCGCGGGCGCCATCGCCGAGCTCGTCGACCGCGCGGCGCGTCAGACCGGGCTGACCCGGCGCACGCTGCTGCGGGGAGCGTCGGTGGGCTTGCTTCCCGCCGTCGCGGCCACCGCGGCCGCCTGCAACAAGGACGGCAAGCACAGCCTGCCGAGCAACGTCGACGCCTTCGAGGTGGACGGCGCCTGGTTGTGCAACCAGACCTTCGCGTTGTGCACGACCGCGCCGTGCGTGCCGTCGAAAACCGACCCGGGCATCTCGGTGTGCGACTGCGTCGTCGTCAACGGCTACTCGGTCGGATTCCGGAACTGCAGCGACCGGGCGCAGTCGGGCAACAAGGTGCGGTCGGCGTTCTCCACCGTCAACGTCAACGCGAATTTCGGTGTGCTGACCTGCCCTTCGGGGGTGCCGTGGGCCAACTGCCTCGACGTCGAATGCGAGATCGATCCCACCAACCCCGCGGTGGCCAAGTGCCAATGCCTGACGGTCACGACCGGCGAGTCGCGGACCTTCGCCGGCGGCTGCGAGACCGCCGCCTGCACGTCGACCATCTGGTCGGCCGCCACCCCGGAGCTGCCGGCGACGGCCCAATACCGCAAGGGGATGAGCCAGATCGGCCAGCCAGTTAACTTCCCCAAGACCTGTCCGGCGTCCCATCCGTAGCTCGGCGTTTTGTGGCGCGCGTTTGCTGAACGTCGGGTAGCTTCTGTGCATGTTTGGCATCATCCGGCCCTGTCGTCATCGGCTCGGCGGCGAGCTGGCGGCGTCCTGGCGGGCCCAACTGTGCGGCCTGTGCCTGGCGCTGCGCGACGACTACGGCCAGGCCGCGCGGATCGCCACCAACTACGACGGGTTGGTGGTTTCCCTGCTGGTCGAGGCGCAGTCGGCCGAGCGGCCGACCCGCCGCACCGCCGGGCCCTGCCCGCTGCGCGGGATGCGCCGCGCCGACGTGGCCACCGGTGACTGCGTGCGCCTGGCCGCGGTGGTGTCGCTGGCGCTGGCCGCGGCGCGGGTGCGCGACCACGTCGACGACCGCGACGGCGTGGTCGGCGCGGCCGGGGTGCGGCCGGCGGCGCGACGCATCGCCGAGCGATGGGTGCGCCAGGGCGCCGACACCGGTCACACCCTGGGCTTCGACACCGGCGTGCTCGTCGCCGCGATGGACCGCCAGGCCGCCCTCGAAGCGGCCGCCGGCCCCGGCAGCCCGCTGTTGCAGGTAACCGAGCCGACCGAGACCGCGGTCGCCGAGGCGTTCGCCCACACCGCCGTGCTGGCCGGCCGCCCCGACAACCGGGCGCCGCTGCGCGAGGTCGGACAGCTGTTCGGGCGCGTGGCCCACCTGCTCGACGCCGTCGAGGACTACCGCGACGACGTGGCGCGCGGGAAGTGGAACCCATTGGCCGCCACGGCAACTCCCGTCGAGACCGCCCGCGCCCTGTGCGACGACGCCGTCTTGGGCATCGAGCTGGCGCTGGCCGACGTCGAGTTCACCGACGGGCGCCTGGTCCAGCGGCTGCTCACCACCGAGGTGCGCCGCTCGGTGAAACGCACGTTCGCCCGGGCAGGCTTCACCGCGCAAAGCGGAACGCCCCGCGGTCAACAGGAACCCATCAACTTCGGCGACCAACCCCTCGATGCCGTCGGCGAAGGCGAAGCGCCCGCCCCAGGACGCAAGAAGGGCGGCGGCGACGGCACCGGCTGCTTCTGCTGCTTCGAGAGCTGCGACTGCTGCTGCGATTGCGACGACTGCTGCTGCGACTGCTCGTAGCGATACCGCGCGGACGGGTTTGAGCCGCCGACCCATGCGCCGCGCAAACCGAGCCGGTCCGGCAGGATGGGCTGGTGTTTGGCCTCGTCCTGATCGTCGCGCTCGTCTCCACCGTCATCGTGGGGACGGTCATCGGCCGCCGCTACCGGGTGGGTCCCCCGGTGCTGCTCATCCTGCTCGGCGCGCTGCTCGGTCTGATCCCGCATTTCGGTCACGTCAAGGTCGACGGCGAGGTCGTGCTGCTGCTGTTCCTGCCCGCGATCCTGTACTGGGAAGGGCTGAATACCAGCTTCCGCGAGATCCGCGCGAACGCGCGCATCATCGTGTTCCTCGGCATCGCGCTGGTGATCGCCACCGCGGCGGCCGTGTCGTGGACGGCGCGGGCGCTGGGGATGGACCCGCACGCAGCGGGCGTCCTGGGCGCCGTGCTCTCCCCCACCGACGCCGCCGCGGTGGCCGGCCTCGCCAAAAAGCTGCCGCGCCGGTCGCTGACCGTGCTCAAGGCGGAGAGCCTCATCAACGACGGCACCGCGCTGGTGCTGTTCGCCGTCAGCGTCAACGTCGCGATCGGCGGGGCCTCCATCGGCCCACTCCAGGTGACCGGCCGGTTCGTCCTGTCCTACGTCGGCGGCATCGTCGCCGGGCTGCTGGTCGGCGGGGCGGCCACCCTGATCCGCAAGCGCCTCGACGCCCCGCAGGAGGAGGGCGCGCTGAGCCTGCTGACGCCGTTCGCGGCGTTCCTGCTGGCCCAGGCGTTCGAGTGCAGCGGCGTGGTCGCGGTCATGGTGTCGGCCCTGGTGCTGGCCTACGCCGGCCCGCTGGTGATCCGGGCCCGATCCCGCCTGGAGGCCTACGCCTTCTGGGACATCGCGACGTTCCTGCTCAACGGCTCGCTGTGGGTGTTCGTCGGCGTGCAGATCCCCGCCGCGATGCGCGGTATCGCGGGCGTCGACGGCGGATTTCGCCACGCCGCCTACCTCGCCCTGGCCATCACCGGCGTCGTGATCGGCTCCCGGATCGTGTGGGGGGAAGCCACCACCGCGCTGCTTCGGCTCATCGACCGCCGCGAGGTGCAACGCCTGCGCCGCGTCAGCTGGCGTCAGCGTTTCGTCACCGCGTGGGCGGGATTCCGCGGGGCCGTGTCGCTGGCCGCGGCGGTGGCCGTGCCGACGACCACGCTCAGCGGCGCGCCGTTCCCGGACCGCAGCCTGCTCATCTTCATCGTGGTGGTCGTCATCCTGGTCACGGTCCTGGTCCAGGGGACGACGCTGCCGGCCGTGGTGCGCTGGGCGAAGATGCCCGACGACGTCGCCTACGTCCAGGAACTGGAGATGGCCCGAACGCGCGGCGTTCAAGCCGCGCTCGCCGCGCTGCCCGCCGTGGCCGACGAAGTCGGCATCGGCGACGACCTGCGGCGGCGCCTGCAAAAGGAATACGAGGAGAAGGCCGCGCTCGCCCAGGCCACCGAGGACGGTTCGACGGACAGCCGCCTGCTCAAGGGCAAGGAGAAGGTGCGGCGGGTCCGGTTGGGCGTGCTCGAACACAAGCGCCGCGAAATCACCGCCCTGCGAAGCCAAAACCTCATCGACGACATCGTGCTGCGCGAGCTGCAAAACGAGATGGACCTCGAGGAAGTGCAACTCCTCGACGCCGCCGACGACGAGTAGGGCGCCTCGTGTTGCAGACGGTCGCCATCCGTGGGTATCGCTCGCTGCGGGAGGTGATCGTGCCGCTGGGCCGGCTGTCGATCGTCACCGGGGCCAACGGCGCCGGCAAGTCGTCGCTGTACCGCGCGCTGCGGCTGCTGGCCGACTGCGGCCGCGGCGAGGTGATCGGCTCGCTGGCCCGCGAGGGCGGGCTGCAGTCGGTGTTGTGGGCGGGCCCCGAGCAGCTCGGCGGCGCCCGTCGCACCGGCAGGGCCCAGGGCACGGTCCGCACCCGCCCGGTGTCGCTCGAAATGGGTTTCGCCGCGGACGATTTCGGCTACCTCGTCGACCTCGGCATCCCGCAGATGGCGGGGATCAGATCCGAGTTCGCCCGCGACCCCGAGATCAAGCGGGAGGCGGTGTTCGCCGGCCCGGTGTTGCGCAACGCCACGACGCTGGTGCGCCGGACGCGGGATTTCGCCGAGGTGAGCGCGGAATCGGGCCGGGGTTTCAACGAGTTGAGCCGGTCGCTGCCGTCGTACCGCAGCGTGCTGGCCGAGTACGCCCACCCGCAGGCCCTGCCCGAATTGGCCGCCGTGCGTGAACGGTTGCGCGGCTGGCGCTTCTACGACGGCTTCCGCGTCGACCCCGGCGCGCCCGCGCGACACCCGCAGGTCGGCACCCGCACCCCGGTGCTTTCCGACGACGGCCACGACCTGGCCGCCGCGATCCAGACCATCATCGAGGCCGGCCTCGATGACCTGGCCCGCACCGTCGCCGACGCCTTCGACGGCGCCACGGTCTCGGTCGCCGTGCACGACGGGGTGTTCGACCTGCAGCTGAAACAGCGCGGCATGCTGCGCCCGCTGCGGGCGGCCGAATTGTCCGACGGCACACTGCGATTCCTGCTCTGGGCCGCCGCGCTGCTCAGCCCGCAGGCACCGTCGCTGATGGTGCTCAACGAGCCCGAAACCTCCCTGCACCCGGACCTGGTCCGCCCCCTGGGCTCGCTGATCCGCACCGCCGCCGCCCAGACCCAGGTCGTCGTCGTCACCCATTCCCGCGCGCTGCTGGAAGCCGCCGGTGACGACACGGTCGAGATCGAGCTGTACAAGGAGTGGGGCGAGACCCGCATCGCCGGTCAGGACCTGCTGACGACGCCGCGCTGGGACTGGGGCAAACGCTGACGACTACGGGAATCCCGACACGAGCAGTTCAGGCACCCCCAATAGACCCGAAAGAAAGCCGCCGAAGAGCGGGCCACCGGTGACTGTGAACGCCTGTTGCATCGGATTGCCCACCAGCATGCCGGTGCCGAGGAACTGTTGAGGAGGAACAAGCAGCCCGTTGAAGCTAAGGCTGAGCGTTCCTTGTTGGGTGGGCAGCCCCTGAAACATGGCAGTCACCGGCGGAAGCGTTATCACCTGGCTGCCGTTGAGGAATGCGTTGGTCACGTTGGCGGGAGCGTCGACCAACGCGGTGAGCGCGGCCACTGGGTTTCCGGCCTGGACGGCGCTGACCAACGCCGCGCCGCTTTGTAGCGACGCGGAAAAGGCATTGACCGGTGCGCCCGCCAAGTCCCACGCCAACAGCGACGGCACGCTGGCCACCGTCGCAAACGATACGTTCGTCGGGGTCATCGACGTGATGGATGTCTGTCCCCCGAAGGTCAGCGCCTGCGCCAGGTTGGCGTAGCTTCCCCCGACGTTTCCGGCGACCGCCTGGAGCGGCAGTGAGTTTCCGGTCGCGGCAGCCGCCAGCGCCCCGGGGATCTGGCCGAGCTGACCAATCCCGCCGGTGATCGCCTCCTGCAACGCGGGCACTGTATTGCCGACCACGCTATTGCCGATGCCCTGCAGGTTGGTGGCGGTGTTCGCTACGAGGCTTTCGTAGGGCCCGAAGACCGGGCCGCCGTTCACCACGTTCTGCAAGGTTTGCGCCGCCGATGCTTCGGCCCCGACATATGCCTGTGCACCGGCACTCAGCATGTTCACCAACTGCCCGTGAAACGCATCCGCTTGAGCGCTGATCGCCCGGAATTCCTGCCCGAATCTGCCGAATAGTGCCGAGACGGCCACGGATACCTCATCCTGAGCCGCTGCGGTGATTGCCGTGGTGGGACCGGCCGCGACGGCGGCCGCGTCGCTGAGCGTTGATCGAATGCTCGCCAAATCCTGGGCTGCGGTCACCACTAGCTCCGGCACGACATTCACAAAAGACATGTTTTCTCCCGTTAATTCCTCAATCCAATTGTGCGGCAGCGTAAGCCGCGAGAGGACGGTAAGGGAATGACATCGAATGTTGTCTGTGAACAAGGCCACGTGGGTTAGAACAAACCCTGCGGTAGCTGTGAATAAGCTTTGCAGTAGAGGCTTTTCGCGTCCATCGCGCGCTTTGATTGGGAAGCAACGCGATTCCCTTGAGCAGCCGTCCACATCAAGACCGGAGAGGCGGCACTCAGCCACAAATTGCCCGCTAGGCAAACTTGCCCACTAGGCACGTTTGACGTATCTTGGCGGTCATGCCCGACCAACCGCCCGGCCTGCGCGAGCGCAAAAAGGCCGACACCCGCCGCGCGCTCAGCGACGCCGCACTGAACCTGGCGTTCGAGCGCGGGCTGGACAACGTGACGCGCGACGAGATCGCCGGCCTGGCCGGGGTGTCGCTGCGCACATTCAACAACTACTTCGCCGGCAAGTACGAGGCACTGGCCTATCGGCAGACCGAGCGGATGCGCCGCGGCATCGCGGCACTTCGCCGGCGCCCCTCCGACGAACCGCTGTGGACCGCACTCGAGCACGCGGTGCTCGAACCGCTGGAAGAGGATTTCGGCGATTTCTACGGCGCCGAAAGTCAGGTGCCGAGCCGCCGGGAACTCGTCGAGCTTCGAAAGCTGATGATGAACCCTCAGGTGCGTAACGCCCTGCCGCAGCGGCTTTTTGACGAGTGGCTCGAGGTCGTCGCCGAGCGCACCGGCACCGATCCGCAGCACGACCTGTACCCACGGCTGGTGGTGGCCGTCGTGCGCGCCATCGGCGACGCGGCGGCCGAGACCTACGTGCGGGCCGAGCCGCCGGTGGCCATCACCGACCTGATCCGCGACGGCTTCGCCGCCGTCCGCGCGGGGCTGCCGGAGGCGGTCAAGGAGCTGACACCATGACTGACGAACGCGCCGACATCGTCATCGCCGGCGCCGGGCCCAACGGGCTGATGCTGGCCTGCGAGCTGGCGTTGGCCGGCATCCGGCCCGTCGTGCTGGACGGCCTGCCCGGGCCCAGCTCCGAGCCGAAAGCCAACGGCCTTGTCGGGCAGGTGGTTCGGATGCTCGACATGCGCGGCCTGTACCACGAGTTCACCGGCGACCCCAACCCGCCGCAACCGGTCTACGGCTGGATCTTCGCGGCGATGACGCTGAACTTCCTCGGCGTGCCCGACAACCCGATGTACGCGTTGGCCATCCAGCAGCCCCGGGTGGTGCGGCTGCTGGAGAAGCGGGCGCGCGACCTCGGGGTGGACTTGCGCTGGGGACACGAACTCAACGGTCTTCAACAGGACGCGGATTCCGTTGGGCTGACGGTGTCCTCGCCCGAGCGCGAGTATCGCATCGCCGCCGGGTATCTGGTGGGCGCCGACGGCGGCCGCAGCCTGGTCCGCAAGACCGTGGGCATCGACTTCCCCGGCTACACGTCGCAGACCGTCGGTCGGCTGGCCCACGTGCACATCCCCGACGGGCTCCGCCGCGCCGACGGCGGCATCGACGTCCCCGGCTTCGGCCGGATCGCGTTCGGCCACACACGGTTGGATTGCGGCGGGCTGATCTACGCCGAGTTCGAACCCGGCCGCTCGCTGTTCGGCACCATCGAGTTCGGGCCGCCGGTCGAGGACCAGCCGATGAGCCTGGACGAACTGCGCGAGAGCGCGCGTCGTGTGCTCGGCGTCGACCTGCCTTTCGAGGAACCGAAAGGCCCAGGGCCGCATGCCCTGCGGCGGATCAATGGGCAGAACACCCGCCACGCGGAGCACTACCGCGACGGGCGAGTGCTGCTGCTCGGCGACGCCGCCCACGTGCACAGCGCCATGGGCGGACCCGGCCTGAACCTGGGCCTGCAGGACGCCATGAACCTGGGCTGGAAGCTCGCCGCCCACCTCAACGGCTGGGCGCCCGCGGGACTGCTCGACACCTACGAGTCCGAGCGACACCCGGTGGGCGAGCGCGTCATGATGCACTCGCTGTCGCAGACCGCCCTCATGGCGCCGGGGCCCGAAGTCGCCGCGCTACGAACGCTCCTGGGCGAACTGTTCGCCCTTCCCGACGCCGCCCGGCACATGGCGAGACTGCTGGCCGGCAACGACGTCCGGTACGACGTCGGCGACGACCACCCGCTGTCGGGCCGGCCCGTGCCGCCGCTGACCCTCGCCGACGGCCGGCGAGTCGAAGAACTGCTGCACGACGCCCGCCCGGTCCTGCTCGATTTCGGCGGCGGCGCCGGCCCCACCGCGCGCGGGTGGGCCGATCGCGTCGACGTCGTCGAGGCGACCACCACCAAGCGGCCCGCCGCGGCAGTGCTGCTGCGGCCCGACGGCTACGTGGCCTGGGCGGCCGACGCGTTCGGGGCGGACGAGCAAGCGGCCCTGCGCGCCGCGCTGCGGCGCTGGTTCGGGCCCTCAACGGAAGATGTTGACGCAGTCGGGTAGGCCCAGGCGCGCTGGATCGGACCGGCCGGTGGCCGCGAGCAGAAAAACGTGCTCCGTCATGCCGGTTTGCTGCTCGAATTGCTCTGTCGGGACAACCAGCAGCCGAGCGACCGCCGGGTCTGCGGCGGCGGCGTCATCGCGCAGCAGCGCGCCCAGCACGAAGTCGATGCCGGCCCGCAGCCCCGGCCCGCCATCGAACGGCAGGCCCAGTGCCGCGCGGATGTCGTCGCCGTGTACGTAGGCGTCGTCCAGCAGCGCATGCACCCCCTGGCCGAGGGTGAGCCCGGGCACCGGGCTGGGTGCCGACCAGGCCGCGTCGTCGATGACAGTGGCAAGCTGCGCAACCCAATCCGCCGCGGCCCGCAGCCGTTCCGCGAGCGCGGCCGGTGATTCGCCGCGCAGGGCCGCGGCCTGGTCGTCGGGTGTGCGGGTGCCGACCGCGCCGCTGATCGTGTCGACGGCCTGGCCGACCACGTGGCCGGCGACGTCGCGCACCTGCCAGCCGGTGCACCGGGTATCGCGGCTCCAGTCCGAGGCATCCAGCGCGCCAATGAGTTCGGCGAAGGAGCGGTATTCGTTGACCAGGCCCGTGATGGTCGCGGCTCGATCGGGTCCCGGCCGCACGATCGTGGTCATCGCAGCGACTCTGTCACGCTCCGCAGCCGGCGCAGCTGCTCGACGAATCCGTCGGGGCCGAGGACGGCTACCCGGCAGACCAGATGCCGCGCGCCGGCGTCGATGTAGCCGGCCAGCCGGGCGGTGACGGCGTCGGGCGTTCCCAACGCGAAGGTCTGGATCTGCTCGACGGCGTCGATGCCGAAACCGTAGGTCTGGGTGGCGAAGTGGTCGAGCGCCGCCCGGCCGCCGTCGGCATCGTCGGTGAGCAGCACGGTGACGAACAGCGCCGGCGTAATGGCGTCGCCGGGGCGGCCCGCGCCCTGCGCCGCGGCCCGTACCTCGGCGAGGCCCGACGAATAGCCCTGCGGTGTCGGAGGATACGGCAGCCACCCGTCGTAGAGCCGTCCGGCGCGGGCGCGGGCGCCCGGGGTGTCGGCGGCCAGCCACACCGGCGGGTCGGATTCACCGAACGGCGTGATGCCTGCAGGGATTTCGTCGAGGTGCAGCACAGATCCGTGAAAGGAACTGGGCTCCTTGGCATTCCATAGCTGGCGCCATAGGGCCACGGTGTCGTCGAGGCGCGCGAAGCGGCGAGGCCACTGCACCTCCGAGGCGGCGTACTCCACCTCGGACAGGCGCGGGAAGCCGGCACCGACCGCCACCGCCAACCGCCCGCCCGAGAGCCGGTCGATGGAGGCGAGGGCCTGCGCGGTCTGCACCGGCCGGCGCAGCACCGGCTGTAAGGCAGCGGTACCCAGGGTTATCCGATCGGTGACGGCGGCCGCTGCCGATAGAAAGGTCAGCGCTTCGATGCGGGGCCGCACCAACGAGTCGTTCGCCCACAGCGAGTCGAACCCCAGATCCTCGACGGCGCGGGCGAAGTCGAGGAGCCCGCGCAGATCGGTGCCGGCCCAGGGCTCGGCCGCCAGGGGCGGCATGACGCCGAGACAGATTGGTATTTCCATGGGGCGATCGTGTCGCCGACGCTGACGCACGACAATTCCCGGCAGGGAATGGCGCCCAGCGCCCGGAACGGGTTGACTGTGTGCATGTCGGTTTCGGTGCAGGGCGACTTCGGCGCGGCATTACGCGAATGGCGTAATCGGCGCCGGCTCAGCCAGATCGACCTGGCCAATGACGCGGGCACCACCCAACGGCACCTGAGCTTCCTCGAGCAGGGCCGATCGGTCCCGGGGCGCGACATCGTCAGCCGACTGGCCGATTCCCTGCAGCTGACGCTGCGGCAACGCAACTCGCTACTGTCGGCGGCGGGTTTTGCGCCCGCGCATCCGGAGTCGCCGCCGGACGCCCCGCTCCTGCAACCCGTGCGGCAGGCGCTCCAGCATGTCCTCGACGGGCACCTGCCGTATCCGGCCATGGTCATGGACGGCTTCGGGGAGCTTGTCGCCGCCAATGGCGCCTTCGGGCTGCTCACCGACGGGGTGGCGGGGTGGCTGCTGGAGGCGCCCGTCAACGTGCTGCGCGTCGCGCTGCACCCGGACGGGATGGCGGCGCGCATCGTGAACCTCGACGACTGGCGGCGCCACATTTTTCACGGCTTGCGCGAACGTGGCCCGGACCCGCGCATCGACGCGCTGCTCGAGGAACTCGAGAGCTACGGTGTGCCGGCGCCGGGTGGCCGACCGATCGAATCGCTGGGCTTCGCCGTGCCGCTGCACCTGCGCTCCCCCGACGGTGACGTGCGGCTGGTTGCGACGATATCCACGTTCGTCACCGCCCTGGATGTCACCATCTCGGAGCTGCGCCTGGAGGCGTTCCTGCCCGCCGACCGGGAGACCGCCACGATCCTCGCCCGCCGTGGCGCGGAGTGAGGCGCTGAGCGAATTCATGCAGTGTTCAGGCACACGTCGGTTCCACATCGATGACTGCACACGCGCGCCGCGTGTCCTCACGTTATGCGCGTTGTTCAGGTCGCCAACTTCTACGGCCCGCGCTCCGGCGGCCTGCGCACCGCGGTGGACCGGCTCGGTGCCGAATACTGCGCGACCGGGCATGAGGTGTTCCTGGTCGTCCCCGGCCGCAGCCCCGAGCGCACCCGGCTACCCACGGGCGTGGTGCGAATCACGCTGCCCGCCCGGTTGATTCCCTTCACCGGGGGCTACCGGGCGGTGCTGCCGGGGCCGGTCAAGGCGCTGTTGAAAGCGCTGAAGCCCGACGCGCTGGAGGTTTCCGATCGGCTCACGCTGCGGTCGCTGGGGCGGTGGGGTCGCGACTACGGCGCAAAGACGGTGATGATTTCCCACGAGAGGTTGGATCGCCTTGTGGGGCAAGTGCTTCCGCGCCGAAGCGCCGAGCGGTTCGCGGACTTCGCCAACCGGCGCACGGCCGCCAACTATGACACCGTGGTGTGCACCACGGCGTTCGCCCGCGAGGAGTTCGATCGGATCGGCGCGACGAACACCGTCACCGTCCCGCTGGGCGTGGACTTACAGACGTTTCACCCGCGCCGGCACTCGTACCTGGTGCGGCGGCGCTGGGCCGCCCCGCAGCAGATCCTGCTGGTCCACTGCGGCCGGCTGTCGGTGGAAAAGCGCGTCGATCGCAGTATCGACGCGCTCGGCGCGCTGTGTCATGCCGGCGTCGACGCGCGGCTGGTGGTCGTGGGCGAGGGTCCGCTGCGGGCCCGGCTGGAACGGCAGGCTGCCCGGCTGCCGATCGACTTCACCGGCTTCATCAACGACCGGCACGCCGTCGCGGGGCTGCTGGCCACCGCCGACGTGACGCTGGCACCGGGCCCGCACGAGACGTTCGGGCTGGCCGCGCTCGAATCGCTGGCCTGCGGGACACCCGCGGTGGTGTCGCGCACGTCGGCGCTCGCCGAGATCGTCACGCCGGACAGCGGCGCCCTGGCCGACAACGACCCGTTCGCCATCGCCTGGGCGGTCGGCGCAGTCGTCGGCCGGCCCGAACACCACCGCCGCAACTCGGCCCGGCGCCGCGCCGAGACATTCACCTGGGAACGGGCCGCCGCCGGCATGTTGGCCTCGCTGGGGACCTGCTCCTGACGACCCGCATTTGGCGCGAAAGCAAAGCTAATCTTGCGGTTGGCCGATCCATTCGCGGGCACTGTCCGCCTCCGCGGTCGGAAACGTGCGCAACTGTGCGGGCATCATGAACCCGAAAAGTTTGACGGAATGCTTGATCCAGTCGACATCGCTGACCACGGCGAGCCTTTCCCAGCTGAGGAAATGACTAAGACCCACCTTCGTGTCGTCCCAAACGGCGCCGGGATCAAAGCCGGCGAAATCCGATGCGATCTCGTAGTAGACCCGCAGCTTCTTGTGGCGCGAAAGTTTGTCGTTGATGTCAGGAATCAGCACCGTTTCGTAGTCGGCCTTCGTCACATGCCCATGGCACGCGAACGCTGCGACGTTGTCGGGAAAACCCTGCAAAAGTTCAATCATTCTGTCCTCCAAAGCAGATCGATGGGGGCCACATCGATGGTCCACCCGCCGGCTCCGCAGGCGTAGAGCCAAAGGTCACCCGTCCACCTGGGGTTGCCACGGCGGTCAGCTCTCCGGCATCGGCATCGGGGGGTGGCTGACCTTTCGCCCGCGCAACTGCACCAGGCCTTCGACGACGACCGCACCCAGCAGCAAACAACCGAGGACCCAGAGGTTTCCGGGCATCGTCGCCGCCGCATACGCCGCCATCGCACCGAACGCGGCCAGGCAAGCCGCCGCCCCGGCGACCGCAATCAGTTTGGTGGTACGCGCGGCGCGCAACCGCAGCACTGCGAGGTTGACGGCCGCGAAGATGAGCAGGAATCCGGCCGACCCCATCAGGCTGATGCCTTCGATGTCAACGGCATTGACCACGATCAGCGTGCCCGCCGTCGTCGCTAATAGGCCACCGATCGGCCGATCCCACACCGGCTCGGCGAGGCTGGGAGGCAGTTCGCCGTCGCGCGCCATCAGGTAGGTGAACTTCCCGGTTCCGTAGAGAGTCGCGTTGATCGCGCTCGCGGTGGACACAACCGCGGCGATCCCGATGAGAAAGAAGCCCGCCGAGCCGAGGAACGGGCGCGCGGCAGCGGCCAGGGCGTAGTCGCGGTCACGGTCGATCTGCACGACACTGAGGTTTCCGACGGCGACAAAGGCGACGAGCACATAGAGGACTATCACCACACCGATCGAGATGAGGTATGCCCGGGGCAGACTGCGTCGTGGGTCCTTGGCGTCCTCGGCGGCATTGGCTATCAACTCGAAACCCTCATACCCCAGGAAAATCAAGGCACCCGCGTAGACGATCACACCCAGCGAGGGGTAATGGGCGGGCGCGACGCGGTCGGCGTGAACGAAGGCCAGGCCTGTCGCGCAAAAGATCAGCAGGATTGCCAGCTTGCCGTAGACCAAGACGGCCTCGGTGCGACCGACGATCCGCGCACCGGTCAGGTTCAGCCCCGCGAAGACCAGCACGACGCCGCTGGCCAGCACCCGGCGCCAAGGGCCGGCGGGGTCGACGCCCAGCAACGCGGCGGCGTAGCTGCCGAATGCGACCGCGTACAGGCCAAGCATCACGAAATAGCTCAGCCATAACAGCACATTCAAGGGCCCGGCGATCGCCGTACCGAAGCACTTGTCCAAGAAGAACGCGGTACCGCCGCGGCTGCGGAGGCGAACCGACAACAGCGCGTACGAGCGGCCGGTCAGAGCGGCGATCACTCCGCCTGCGACGAAGGACAGATAGGCGCCCGCGCCGGCGAGCTGCACGGTCAGCCCCAGCACCGAAAAGATGCCGCCACCGACCATGCCGCCGATTCCGATCGACACCAGGGCGGCGACCCCGAGCTCACCCGACGCGCGCTGTGCGGTCATAGCACCGCGACCTGCGCGCGTGTGAGCGTCGTGACGCTTCGGTCCGGCAGCCCGGGGACCCGGTCGATGGCGAGCCCGTAGGGCCTTAGCTGCCGGGCTTGTTGGGGCTGTGCTTGCCCGGGCAGTAGTCCGCGGTGGCCGCGCCGATGAACGTCTCGGCCTGTGCCTGGGTCAGCTTGTGCGCTCCCGTCAGCTGGTCGATCTCGTCCTTCTGCGTGTAGCCCGCCTCGAGGTCCTGGCACATCACGCGCGCCATGTTCACGGCCTGGGCCGGCGAACCGAGGTTGATGCCGTGCGACGACAGGTACTCGGCGAAGTCCTGGTCGTTCTGGTCGGCGTGCGCCACGGCCACCGGCAACCACGCGACGGTCAGCAGAGCGCCAAACGCGCACGCGGAGATTTTCTTTTTCATTTCCCCATCACTTTCGAAGCTTCGACGCTCAATGTAGCGAATCGTCGCGCGCGAACGGACCCTTGGTCAATAGCCCGCCGGCGCCACTGCCGCTCGCAAGCCAAAGTTCAATCCGCCGTTCAGTTTTAGTTCTGAGCGAGTTTAATTCCGGGCGCGCGATGGGTCCGGTTTCCGAAACAAGAGTTCACCGCGAGTTCCGATAGCGTTCACCTGGCCGACCGCGGCTAGGCTCGCCGGAAACGGCAAGGAGGTGCGCCCGTGCAGGCGCGGGACGAAGTGCTGATCACGGCGGCGGAGCTGGCCCGCCTGGTCGAGGCCGGCGACCCGCCGATGCTCCTCGACGTGCGTTGGCGGCTCGACGATCCCGACGGCCGCGCCGCCTATCTGGACGGTCACCTCCCGGGCGCGGTGTACGTGTCGCTGGAAGACGAACTCAGCGACCACAGCGTCGGCGGTCGCGGCCGTCATCCGCTGCCGTCGGGGCGCAACCTGCAGGCGGCCGCGCGCCGATGGGGAATCCGGCAAGGCGACGCGGTCGTGGTGTACGACGACTGGAACCGCGCCGGCTCGGCGCGGGCCTGGTGGGTGCTGACCGCGGCCGGCCTGCAGAACGTGCGCATCCTCGACGGCGGCCTGTCCGCGTGGCGCTCGGCCGGACACGGCCTCGAGACCGGCCCGGTCGACCCGGCGCCCGGGAATGTGACTGTCCCACACGATGATCTGTACGCCGGCGACCTTCCCGCGCTGACCGCGGACCAGACCGGCGACGTGACGCTGCTCGATGCCCGCGCGCCCGAACGGTTCCGCGGCGACGTCGAACCCCTGGACCCCGTCGCCGGTCACATCCCCGGTGCCAAGAACCTGCCCAGCGCCGCCGTCCTGTCGGGCGAGGGAACGTTCGTCGGCGACGACGCGCTCGGTCGGTTGTTGTCCGACCACGGCATCGACGGAGACGTCGGCGTCTACTGCGGCTCGGGTGTCACCGCGGCCATCACGATCGCCGCGCTCGCGGCGAGCGGCCGGCAGGCGGCTCTGTATCCGGGGTCGTGGTCGGAGTGGTGTTCGGATCCGGCCCGGCCCGTGGGCCGCGGCCCCGAATAGCCTTCGGGCGCGGTGACTTCAGACGCCGGCCCAGGTCTGCAGGAGGGCCGCGGCCACCCGGGCGGCGTTCTCCGCCGCGAGCTGCTTGTAGAAGAAGAACTGGAACGGGAAGCCCGGCAGGTGCAGCGGGTCGCCGGCCCCGTCCGAAATCCCCCGGATCCCGAGAAACGGGACGCCGCGCGCGTCGGCGACCGCCTGCACCGCCGCGGTCTCGTTGTCCGTCGCGTCGAAGGCAGGGTCGGCGACCCACGCGAAGTTCAGGTTGGTCACGAGGGCTTTGCGCAGCCAGGGCCCGGCCGCCCGAGAGAAGTTGCCGGTATGCAGAAGTGAGCGATCCGGCGCGCTGCGCGGCTGACACCCGAACACGCCGCCGCCGTTCGGGAGGCACGGGAACGCCTGGCCGTTGTTGTTGTCGAAGCTGCACCCGTCGCCGCCGACCACCAGCCGCGGCCGTCGCTTCAGGTCGACCAGCTTGACGCGGGGAGCTTTGCGGCGCAAGAAATTAACGCATTCGAGATCGACGGCGAGCGCTCGCGCCGCGGCCAGCAGGCCGGCGTCGACCGGGTGAAATGTCGCGCCGCCGTCCAGGGTCCAGCGCGCCGGTACGGTCGCGTCCCCGATGCTGACCCGCGCCCCGCCACCGGCGACACCCGAGAACAGCACCGCATCAATCGCGCGGGTGAAGCGCGCGAGCGCCGCCCGGGCGGTCTCGGTCGCGTTCACCATGCCGATGCCGGTCATCGCCACGATCACCTTCTTGGCGCCGATCGAGCCGAGGTAAAAGTGCCGACCGTCGGCCCGCACCACCGGGTAGCGGTCCAGCGCGGTATGCGAGAGAACCGCATCGGCCTCGGCCGGGAAGGCGGCCAGCACCAGCGTGCGCCGTTCCCCCGATTCCCTGTCGGTCATAAATGCTTGATTTTGGCGCATCGGACGCGGCGGAATACGGATTACCGTTCTTTTTGTTTGGCGATTTCGTGCCGTTATTCGCGCTAGTCTCAGCGGCGTGCTGGAAGTGATCGATAAGGGGCCCGTCGGCGATTCCCAGAAAACGCCGCTGCTTTTCGTCCATGGCGCGTGGCACGGCGCCTGGTGCTGGGACGAGCACTTCCTGGACTTCTTCGCGGCAAAGGGCTATCGGTCGGTGGCGGTAAGCCTGCGCGGCCACGGGCAAAGCCCCGCGCCCAAACCCATGCAGTTCTGCTCTATGGCGGACTTTGTCGACGATGTCGCTTCCGTCGCCGACGGCCTGCCCCAGCGGCCCGTGGTGATCGGGCATTCCATGGGCGGCTTCGTGGTGCAGAAGTATCTGGAGTCGCACGACGCGCCCGCCGCCGTCCTGCTCGCCTCCGTACCGCCGAGCGGGATCGCCAGATTCCTGCTGGGCAGGTTCCGGCTGCACCCGTGGCTCACCGCCCGGCACCTGGCCATCACCAAATCGCTGGGGAGCGTCGGCCGCACACCCGAATTGGCGCGGGAAAGCTTCTTTTCCGACTCGGTCCCCGACGCCGACGTGGCGCGCTACGCAGCGGGGCTTGACGAAGAGTATCTGGGCGGGCATGTGCTCGGCATGTTGTGGCTCGATCTGCCGAAACCCGCGCTCGTCAACGCCCCGATGTTGGTCTTGGGGGCCGAAAATGACATCCTTTTCTCGCCGCGGGAAGTGCGTGCGACCGCGAGCGCGTATCACACCGAGGCAGAGTTCATTCCCGGGATGGCTCACGACATGATGCTGGAGCCCGGCTGGGAGGCGGTGGCCCAGCGGATTCACGCCTGGCTCGAAACCCGTTGTCCGACGGCGTCGCCGCGATGACGGGGCGTCTCGACGGCAAGGTCGCGATCATCACCGGCGCCAGCAGCGGGCTCGGGCCGGTGCTGGGCTCGCTGTTCGTCGCGGAGGGCGCCCGCGTGCTGCTGGCCGCGCGGCGCGAAGAGCTGGTCCGCGACGCCGCCCACGCGGCCGGCCCGGGGGCCATCGCGATGCGCGCGGACGTGACCAACGAGGACGACGTCGCGGCCATGGTGGCGCGGGCGGTCGACGAGTTCGGCCATGTCGACATCCTGTGCAACAACGCCGCCGCGCCCGGGCAGGACCGCTGGATCTGGGAGCAGACGCTGGACAACTGGAACGCCACCTTCGCCATCGACGTCACCGCGGCCATGCTGTGCACGCGCGAAGTGCTCAATCAGTCGATGCTGCAACGCCGCCGCGGGGTCATCCTCAACTTCTCGTCCACGGCCAGCTACGCCGGCATGGTCCGCAAGACGCACTACGTCGCCGCGAAGGCGTCGCTGCGGGCGTTCACCAAGGCCGTCGCGCTCGAGGTGGGCCCGCACGGCATCCGGTGCAATTGCATCGTGCCCGGGGCCATCGACACCGAGCTGTTTCGCAACTGGGTGCAGCGCACCGCCGACGAGCAGGGCGTCGACTTCGCGACCCAGCGCGCCAGATCCCTCAAAGGCGTGGCTTTACAGGACATCTCGTCGCCCGAGGACGTCGCCAACCTGGCGCTGTTCCTGGCCAGCGACGAGAGCCGCACCATCACCGGGCAATCGATCCCCGTGGACGCCGGCGGGTACATGCAGGGATGAGCACTCGGCTGTCCATCTCCACACCGGTGGTGACGATGTTGCCGCAGATCAGCGGCGAGTGGGAGAAACAGGCCTCCATCGAGGACCTGGCCCGGATCGCCGAAGCCGCAGACCGACTCGGCTATTACCACCTCACGTGCAGCGAGCACGTCGCGCTGCCCGCCGCCGAACACCACCGCCGCGGCGCCCGCTATTGGGATCCGCTGGCCACCTTGGGTTATCTCGCGGCGCGCACGCGGCGGATCCGGTTGGCGACCAACGTGCTGGTGCTCGGGTATCACCACCCGCTCGAGATCGCCAAGCGCTACGGCACCCTCGACAAGGTCAGCAACGGCAGGCTCATCCTCGGGGTCGGCGTCGGCAGCCTCAAGGAGGAGTTCGAACTGCTCGGCGTCCCCTTCGACGACCGCGGGCCGCGCGGCGACGACGCCCTGCGGGCGCTGCGCGCCTCGCTGTCGGTGCCCGAACCCTCCTACCACGGCGAGTTCTATTCGTTCGGCGGCATGGTCGTCGATCCCTGCGCCGTCCAGCAGCGCGTCCCGCTGTGGGTCGGCGGACGCACGCTGCGGTCGCTGCGCCGGGCCGTGACCCTGGCCGACGGCTGGGCTCCGTTCAACGTGACCCTGCGGCAGGTCCGAGAGTGGTTGGGCCGCTTCGACCTTCAGCCAGGATTCGAGGTCGTCCTGCCGCCGCCGAGGCCGCTGGACCCGATCAACGAGCCGGATCAGACGCGCGACACGCTCGCCGACATCGCCGCGCACGGCGCCACCATCGTCAGCGCGATTTTCACCCATACCTCGCTGCAGCATTACCTGGAGAATCTGCATGCGCTGGCCGAGTTGCATCCGTCCGCTTAGAGAGGGCTCCCATGTCGAAGGCGATCCGAATGCTGGGCATCCTGCTGCTGGGTTCTGCGGGCCTGGCGATCGTTGCCCCTGCTACGGCCACCGGCGCCCCCGCGTGCGTCGGGTTGTCGATCTGCCCGCCGCCGCCGCCGGACGCCGAGGGCAACCCGGGCTGCTACTACGCCGACGGCTGGCGCGATGCGTCGGGCGGCGGGATCGAGGTGTGGTACTTCCATGAGCCGCAGAACATTTCGAAGGCGGACAAGGTCACGGCCCTGGTGCGCAAGAAGGACGGCACCAACGTGTCCCAGGACGCCGACATCGACGCGGGTCAACAGGTACACCGCTTCGAATTCGCGGCGGTGGACAAGTCCGCCGTGCAGGAGGTGTTGCTCACCACCGCCAGCGGCCGCTGCTACGTGGCCGGGCCGGACGCGTGATGCGGGTCAAGGCAGGGTTTTTCAGCCTCACGGCGCCCGCCCCGCCCGACGATGACGGCAGCTACCTGCGCTGGCACCTGCTCGACCACATGCCCGAGCAGTACCAACTGCCGGGCATCGTCCACGGACTGCGGTGGATCGCCGACGGCGACTACCTCGAGCGCCGCCTGGTGGCCGACGGGCCGTTGGGACAGGTCGGCAACGCGGTGCACTACCTGGTCGGTGACCCCGTCGAGCAGACCTTCGACGACTTCGTCGCGCTCGGGCGCGCGCTGCGGGAAAACGGCCGCTTCCCCGTCACGCGGCCGTCGCTGCAGGTCGCCGGGTTGCGCCTGCTGCAGTGGCACGCCGCTCCGCACACGCTCGTCTCCGCCGAGGTGGTGCCGTTTCGGCCGCACCGCGGGGTCGTGCTGATCGTCGAAGAACCCGATGCGGGCCGCCCGGACCAGTGGCTGCAATGGCTGCACGCCGAGCACTACCCGGCGCTGCTGGCCACGCCCGGCACGGCCGGCGCCTGGACCTTCGGTTCCAGCACCGGTTGGAGCCACCTGCCCGGCGGCTGGCGGACCGACCACCAATACATCACGGTCGTTTACCTCGACGGCGACCCGCTCACCACCACCGATGCGCTGAGGCCCCTCATCGAGGAAAGGTGGCGGTCCGCGGCGGTTCGACCCGTGTTCGCCGGGCCGTTACGCACCATGGTCAGTTGGGAAGCGTGGCCGAGCGAGCGACCCCTATAGTCCTTCGTGACAACCTACCGAAGGAAGTGAGATGGCCAATCGACGGCTCGTTCGCGCCGCCGCCGTGCTCGTCGTGTCGGCGGCTTGCCTACCGGCCTGCTCGAGCAAGGGGAGTCAGCCTTCCGCCACGAGCACGAGTGCGGTTCCGCCAACCACGACCGTCATGATGGACGGCAACAAGCACACCATGACCGCCAGCGTCGAGTGCACCAACTCCGCGTCGGTGCCGCCGGCCGAGTCGGGCGATCTGACCACCCACATCAGCGTGCGCGACGATGCGGCGTCGATAACGCTGTCCATGTCGGACCTGGTGCCGCCCAGCGTCGACGGCTTTGCCATCTCACTCAAGACCGAAGCGGGACAGTATCAGCTGCCCTGGCAGGCGCCCCAGTCCGTGACCCAGGTGCAGGCCACCAAGGACGGGAAGAGTTACACGATCACCGGGACGGGCCAGGGGGCGTCGCCGAATCAGGGTGACGTCCACCAGGTGACGTTCGGGATTCACGTCACGTGCCCATAGGCTTCAAACACGTTGCGCCACAGGCGTCACCCGTGGAGGGCACCTGACCTGCTGCCCGCCTCGCGGCGACAAGCGGTTGTCGAACCGCACTCCCCTCTGACATGCTGGCGGCTTGGACATCTTCGCGGAGTGGCAAAGCGGCGGGACCGAACTTCGGTGGCGGTCGATCACCGCCGCCAACGACGGGCAGGAACTCAGCGTGTTCAGCCGCCGCTGCGGCACCCCCGGCGCCCCCGCGCTGGTGCTGGTGCACGGCTTTCCGACGTCGAGCATCGACTATTTCGCCCTCACCCGCGAACTGACCGACGACTTCGACATGTTCGTGCTGGACTTTCCCGGCTACGGCATGTCCGACAAGCCCCCGGCGCCGCACACCTATTCGCTGTACGACGACGCGCGCCTGCTGGTCTACGCGATCACACAGGTGTGGAAGCTGACCGAATTCCGCATGCTCACTCACGATCGCGGCAGCAGCGTCGGCATGATCGCGCTGGAGATGCTGGCGGCCCAAGACCCACCCACCCTGCCGGTCGACCTCATCCTCACGAACGGCAACATCTATCTCCCGCTCGCAAATCTGACCGAGTTCCAGACCGCGGTCCTCGACCCCGCAACCGGGCGGGACACCGTCGCGGCGATCACACCGGAGTTGCTCGCGGTCGGCTTGGGGGCCAGCACCTTCATGCCGCGGAGAACCCTGGAAGACCCCGAGATCGCGGCGCTGGCAAAGTGCTTCGCACACAACGACGGAATCCGCGTGCTGCCGGACACGATCCAGTACCTCAACGAGCGCGCGGCGGACGAAACCAGTTGGCTGGAGGCACTTTCCACGAGCAACGTCCCCACCACGGTGGTGTGGGGCCTGCACGACAACGTCTCCCCCGTGCGCGTCCCCAATTACATCTGGCAGACCTACCTGAAGACCAAGCCCGGCCGCAACCGCTACTGGTTGGTGCCCGGCGCGGACCACTACCTGCAGTGCGACGCTCCCGGGCAGCTGGCCCGGATCGTTCGCCTCACCGCCCAGGGTGGCGAGCTCCCGCTTCAGACGCTCGGAAACCAGCCCGACGGCGCCGTGCTGGTGGACGAGAGCGCCTCATAAGGGCCCGAGCAGTTGGTATCTCAACGTATCGGCCAGCCAGCCGCGGTATTTCGTCTGGCTCCATCCGCGGGTGCCGACCAACGCGTGGTGCAGGCCGGGGTCGATGTAGACCCAGATGATGTCGCGGGCTTGAGCGACGGACAGGCCTGAGCGCAGGCCCCCCTTGCGGCTCAGCAGGGTCGCCAACTCCTTCGCCCCGGTCAGGCGCTGCCGGCTGAGTTCGTTCCACAGTTCGGCGATCTCCGGGTCGACCCCCGCGGCCGACCGGACCACCTCGTAGATGGCAGACACCCGCCGTTGGGCGTCGCTCAGCATGGCCGCGTATCCCGTGACGATCTCGGTGGGGTCGGCCATGGCGAACAGCTTGCGCGCCTCGGGACGTTCGTGGAACGGGACCTGCTCGTCGTCGCCGACGATGGCCCGGTCGCACGCCGTTTTCAGCAGCCAGGGCTTGCCGCCGCCGGCGGCGAACACGGTGGAACGCCCGACGCCCGCCTCCTCGGCGATCGCATCGATCGACGTGCCGCTGTAACCGCGCTCCACGAACAGCCGGGTGGCGGCGTCCAGCACCAGCCGGCGCGTGGCGGCGGCCTGTTCGGCACGCAATCGGGACTGATACGGGCTGCGGGAGGCACTCATCGGAGTCCCAGTATGTCCCACCCCTGGTTGGGGAATTAATCCGACCTTTCGAACATTGAGCGTACTGTCAGTATGACGAATATTTGAGAGGGAGCCACCATGCCCGAAGCCACCGCCGCCCGCCTCAGCGTCGGAGACCGCTTTCCGCACCTGGAACTGACCGGCATCGACGACGAGCCCATCGCGATCCCCGATCCCGCGGGCGCGCTGACCCATCTGCAATTTCGGCGGTTCGCCGGCTGCCCGATCTGTGACCTCCACCTGCGCTCCATCACCGCGCGGCTCGACGAGATCGCCGCCGCCGGCATCCGGGAGGTGGTCGTGTTCCATTCCAGCCCGGCCGAACTGCGCAAGTACGAGAAAGACCTGCCCTTCCCGGTCATCGGCGATCCGGGCCGGAAGCTTTACCGGCGCTTCGGCGTCGAGGCGTCGGCCAAGTCGGTGCTCAGCCCGGGCGCGTGGCGGGCGCTACCGAGGGGGTTGTGGCATGCCTTCCGGACCGCTTTGAGCAAGCGCCGGGCCCCGGTGCCGGCCCACCCGACGAACGGCAACCTCGGCCTGCCCGCCGACGTGCTGATCGACGCCGACGGGCGCGTGGCCGCAGTGAAATACGGCAAGCACGCCTACGACCAGTGGTCGGTCGACGACCTGCTCGCCATGGCGCCACGCGTCATCCGGTGACGACCGGCAAACGCGCCCACCCGCGCACGCTGGCGGTGTGCGCCCGTTCGGCGTTGGCGTAGTCGACTTCCCAATCGGTCCAGCGCTTGAGGACCTCCTCCAGCGCCACTCGGGCCTCCATCCGGGCTAGCGCCGAGCCGAGGCAGAAGTGCAGGCCCTGCCCGAAGCTGAGGTGGCCGCCCTCGCGGTGGATGTCGAAGCGGTCGGGATCGGCGAAACGGCGTTCATCCCGGTTGGCGGAACCGTTGAGCAGCAACATGAACGAACCCTCGGGGACGACGCGGCCGTGGTGCTCGGCGTCGCGGGCGACGTAGCGGGCCTGCACCGGTGACGGGGGTTCGTAGCGCAGCGTCTCCTCGACCGCGCCGGGGATCAGCGACGGGTCGGCGACGAGTTCGCGGCGCTGGTCCGAATGATCCGAGAGCAGCTGTCCCAGGAAACCGATGAGCCGGGCGGTGGTTTCGTTGCCGGCGCCGGCGATCATGGCGGTGTAGGCCAGTACCTCGGTGCGCGACAGGGGGCGCCGCGTGCCGTCGGGCTCGTCGATCTCCGCGCGCAGCAGGTCGGTCATCAGGTCGTCCGACGGATGGCTCGCGCGCCACTCGATGTACTCGGCGAACATCGCGATGGTGTCCGCGAACAGGTTCGGGTTGACCTCACCGGGCTTGCGCCCCTCGGCCATTTCGATGAAGGCGCCGTTGCGATCCCGGATGCTCGCCTGGTCCTCCTCGGGGATGCCCAACAGATACCCGATGGTCCGCATCGGCATCATCGCCCCGAGGTCCGCGATGAAATCGAACCCGCCGGCACCGATCAACGGGTCGAGCTCGCGGACGCAGAATCCACGCACCATGGACTCGACGGCCAGCATGCGCCGCGGCGTGAAGACGCGCGACAGCAGGCGGCGGTGCAGATCGTGCAGTGGCGGATCCTCGAACAGCAGGATGCCCGGCGGCACTTCGATGTTGTTGAACAAGATGTCGGCGGTGGTGCCCCGGCCGGATCGGTAGGTCTCCCAGTTTGGCAGTTCGCGCGCCACGTCCTCGTAGCGACTCAACGCGTAGAAGTTGTACTTCTCGTTGTAATACAGCGGCGCCTCTTCGCGCATGCGCTTCCACACCGGGTACGGGTCGTCGTCGATGGCGACGTCGTAAGGGTCGTAGTACAGCTCGGCCGAACGTAACATTCTGTCCCTCAATCGTTTCGGTGCAGGAAGCCGTGCAGGATCGCCTGGACGAGCTCGTCCACGATGACCTCGCGCGGCGGCTGCTTGGTTCCGAAGTAGGTGGACCGCAGCGCGGCCATGCCGGCGATCATCGCCACCGTGGAGTGCGCCGGCAGGTCCGGATGATCCGACCGCAGCCCGCGCAGGCGCATGCCCTCGGCGCTGATCTGCCCGAGCAGCGTCAGCGCCCGCCTGACGTCGGCGATACCGGCGTCGGCCATCTCCTCCTCGGTCATCGCCTCGGAGGCCATCAGCGTCAGGAGCAGGCCCTGGTGTTCGACGAAAACGTCGTAGAGCTGCCCGACGAAGTGCCCGGCGAGCTCCTGTTCCTTGGTCTCCTCGGGGATGACCGACTGCCACCTCTGGCCGAATTCGTCGACGAAGCTGGTGAACGGCAGGACCAGCGCCTCGCGGAACAGCGCCGCCTTCGAGCCGAAGTGGCGGAACAGCAGGTGCTCGGTAACGCCTGCGGCCTGGGCGATTTCGCGGGTGGTGGTGCTGCGGTAGTCCTGGCGCGAGAAGAGCTCCCGCGCGGCCTCGAGCAGCAGCTTGCGCGGCGCGCCGCGGGGCCGGCGCGTGGCCGCGGTGGCTGCGGGTCGCTGGGGCACGACTTTTAAGATAGCATGCACTATCTTGAAGCGCTGTGGGAAAGGGGTGCGGACGTGGGCGCAGTCATCATGCTTGGCACGCTGTTCGGGTTGATCGTCCTGATCTTCGGCCTGGTGCTGCGCTTCGACCCCGAAGCGCGCCGCTCCCCCGGACACGAAGCCGACCGATGAGCGCCGGGATGACGCCGTTGATGCAGGCGGCCAGCGGCTTCGCCCTCGTGGGTGGCATCACGTTCACCGCGATCGGTGTGTACCTGAGCATTCGCCGGCGCCGTCTACACCCGCTGCTGCTCCTGTGCATCTCGGCGATCTCGTTCTCGTGGATCGAGGCGCCCTACGACTGGGCGATGTACGCCCAGTTCCCGCCCGCCATTCCGCGCATGCCCTCCTGGTGGCCGCTCAACGTCACCTGGGGCGGGCTGCCGTCGTTCGTCCCGATCGGCTACATCTCCTACTTCGTGTTTCCGGCGGTGACCGGTGCGGCGCTGGGGAGATGGGTCAGCGCGAAATTCCACTGGCGTCGGCCGATCACGCTGCTCATCGTCGGCCTCGTCGTCGGCTTCTGCTGGGCGCTGCTCTTCAACGGGTTTCTGGGCGCCAAGCTCGGCGTGTTCTATTACGGCCTGGTGATCCCCGGGCTGGCGATCCGCGAGGGAACCATTCACCAATACCCGCTCTACGACTCGCTCGCGATGGGCATCCAGATGATGGTTTTCACCTACCTGCTGGGCCGCACGGATTCGCAGGGACGCAACGTCATCGAGGTGTGGGCCGACAAGAGATCGTCGAGCCGTGTCGGTGCGGCCGTCCTGTCCATCGTCGCCGTCGTCGTCATCGGAAACGTGCTCTATGGCGCGGTTTTCGCGCCCCACCTGGCGACGAAGCTGGGCGGGTGGGTGACCGTGGGGCCGACGGGCGAGTTGTTCCCGGGCGTATCGAACCAGCCCAAGTGATCTGCGCCGGGCGTCGAGTTGTTGCGCGAATTTCACGCCACAACTCCACGTTGGGCGCATCAATCAGGTGAAGACGGGCAGCTTCGACCAGCCCCGCACGCTGGACGTGTGCGCCTTGGTCGCGTTGGCGTAGTCGACCTCCCAGTCCGGCCAGCGCTTGAGGACTTCTTCGAGCGCCACCCGCGCCTGCATGCGCGCCAACGCCGAGCCCATGCAGAAGTGCAGGCCGTGGCCGAAGCTCAGATGCGTGGCGCCGCGGCGGATGTCGAATTCCTCGGCGTCGGGGAACCGGCGTTCGTCGCGGTTGGCGGATCCGTTGATCAGCAACATGATCGAGCCCTCGGGGACCGTGGTGCCGTGCAGCTCGACGTCGCGGGCGACGTAGCGCGCCTGCACCGGCGACGGCGCCTCGTAGCGCAGGACCTCCTCGATGGCCATCGGGATCAGCGACGGATCGGCCGCGATCTGCCGGCGCTGATCGGGGTGCTCGGCCAGCAGCTGGCCGATGAAACCGATGAGGCGCGTGGTCGTTTCGTTGCCAGCGCCGGCGATCATGCTGGTGTACAGCAGCACCTCGGACCGGGTGAGCCGCCGGGTGCCGCCGTCGTCCTCGACCTCGGCGTTGATCAACTGCGTCATCAGGTCGTCGGACGGGTGGTCCACCCGCCAATCGATGTAGTTCGCGAACATCTCGTGGCTGTGTTCCAGGAAGTCCTGGGGAACCGTCCGGAAGGTGCCCTTTTTCAGGGTGAGCTGGCTGCCGCCCTTGTCGCGGATGGCTTCCTGATCGGCCTCGGGGATGCCCAGCAGGTAGCCGATCGTGCGCATCGGGACCATCGCGCCCAGGTTCTCGACGAAGTCGAACCTGCCGGAGCCCAGCAGCGGGTCGAGCGCGCGCACGCAGAACGCCCGGGTCAGCGGCTCGATCGCCTCCATCCGGCGCGGCGTGAAAACCTTTGAAAGCACATGGCGGTGGGCGTCGTGAATCGGCGGGTCCTCGAAGAGGATGACGCCGGGCGGCAGCTCGATGCCGCTCATGATGATGTCCATGGTGGTGCCGCGACCCGACCGGAAGACGTCGAAGTTCATCAGCTCGCGGGAGACGTCGTCGTAGCGGCTCAGCGCGTAGAAGTTGTATTTGTCGTTGCGGTACAGCGGGGCCTCGTCGCGCAGCCTCTTCCAGACCGGGTACGGATCGTCGTCGATGTCGAAGTCGAACGGGTCGTAATACACCTCGGCGGTGCCGGCTCCGGTCATCGCGCAGTCGCTCCCTCCGACAGCGCCTCGGGCAGCACGACGTCGCCGACGCGCTTGAGATACGGCCACGCGACCTCCGGCGCCAGCCCGCCGCACAGCGGCGACAGGTTGAGCACCTGGCCGGCGCGCACCCGCGAAATCGCTTCCGGCACCGAGATAATCACGTGCGACGCCGGCGCGGCGCGCAGCTCCTCGACGGTGTCCACATGCGAGAAGCCGGCCGTCGTCTCGTCCCCCGGATTCCACGCGGCATAGGTTCGCACGTCGTGCAACAGATGCTCGCCGAGCTCGTCCCACGCCCGGTCCACATCGTCGGCGACGAACACGACCGACGGGGTGTCGCGGCTGGGAAACATCGTCGGGCCGGGCTCGTGACCGTGCTCGCGGCAGGCCTCCTCGTAGGCCTCCCGCATCCCGGGCATGTTGGCGTTGCCCAGCATGCCCAGGCCATACCGGCCGGCGCGGCGCGCCGCCGCCACGCTGCCCCCGCCCCACATCAGCCCCGGGCCGCCGGCGGTCTCCGGTCGCGGGGTCACCATGATCCGGCGTCCGTCGCGGCTGACCTTCTCGTCGGAGAGCAGCGAGCGCAGCAACTCGAGCTTCTCGTCGGCGAGCCGCCCCCGACCCTTCAGCGCCACCCCGAAGTGCTCGAACTCCTCGGGCCGGTACCCCAGCGCCAGGATGTACGACGCCCGCCCCTTGCTGATGATGTCGAGGACCGCCATGTCCTCGGCGAGGCGCACGGGGTCGTAGAACGGCAGGATCAGGATCAGGCTCAGCGCCAGCCGCTCGGTTCGCGCGGCCACCGACGACGCCAACAACAGGGGCGACGGCAGGTAGCCGTCCTCGGACCCGTGGTGCTCACAGAACACCGCGGCCAGCCCGCCGTGATCCTCGGCCCACGCACACATTTCGGGCACGGCGCTATACAGCGCCACTTTCGGCGCGCCCCACGACGGGGCGCGCATGTCGAAGCGCAGCGTGAACACACCCAGCTCCTAGCCAACCTAATATTTGTCCACGTACGCTACGGTGCCGCGGAGAGCCGCGTCAACGCCTAGGCAAACGCGTGCCGCGGCAGGGTCGTCGGGATATCCAGCGAGCTGAGCAGTCCGGGCGGCGCGTCGACCACATACGGGATCGCGTTGACCACCCGCATGGCCGTGGCCGCCATCGCGGCCCGCCCGGCGCCGTGGCCCTCCGCCGCCCCGAGCGTCAGCGCGCAGTGAATGTCGGGATCACCTTCGATGTCGACGCGATAGGTCGCGTCGCAGTCCGAGGACGGCCAGTCGGGCGCGACGTCGCGGGCCATCCGGATGACGTGCTCGATCACGATCGCCTCCCGGCCGTCGACCACCCCCGCGGCCCGGGTGCGCACCGCGCCGCAGGTGCCCGCTTTGATCGTGCCGAACGCCACCTCGATGTCGCGACCGGTCAGCTGTCGGTCGAGGGAACCGTTGATGCGCTCGACCTCGACCCCCAGCCCGGCGGCGATCAGGGATATCGGCGCCTTCCAAGCCATTTCGATGAACCCGGGCGTTTTGAGCATGGGTTCGAAATCCAGCGGACGGCCGAAACCCATCCCGTCCATCATCACGTCGGCCACCGGGTAGTGGTCGTTGAGCGCGACCTCGCTGGCGGTGATCGTGCGGATGTTCTTCGATTGCGTCGTCATGAGCAAGGCCAGCTGGTCGGAGGCGAAACCGGGGAAGATGCCCGAGGCGTAGAACGACGCGCCGCCCGACGTGGCCGCCGCCTCGAGTTGGTCGCGCCAGTCCGGGGCGAAGTAGGACGGCGGGTAGACCAGGCTCGTCGACGACGTCGACACGACGTTGATGCCCGCCCCGAGCAGCCGCAGGTAATCCGGCACGGCGGCCCCGTCGCGGTCGGGCCCGCTCGCGGCGTACACCACGGCGTCGGGCGCCAGGGCGACCAGCGCGTCGGCATCGTGGGTGGCCGTCACCCCCAGCGGCCCGATCCCCGCCAACTCGCCGGCGTCCTTGCCGACCTTATCGGGCGAATGCACCCAGACGCCAACGAGTTCCAGATCCGGCCGGCGATGGATCGCGTCGATCGCGATCGACCCGACCCCGCCGGTGGACCACACGACGACACGCATGGGCAGTCTCCTCACTGGCTTGCCGCGGCCGCGGCGCGTTCGAGGTAGGGCCACGCCACCTCGGGTGGCACGCCGCCGCACAGCGGGTGCAGCGGCAGCGGCCGCCCGCCGCGCACGTACTCGGTCGCCTCGCCGAGCGTGAAGATCCGGTACGGGCCGTTCTCCGCGCGCAGCGCGGCCACGCTGTCGGCGCGGGTGATGCTGGCCACCGAGTCGTCGCGGTGCCGGTAGGACGCCGCCGTCACCGCGTCGCGCAAGAGGTACAGCCCCAGCGTCTCCCACGCCTCGTCGACGTCATCGGCGACGAAAACCGCTGTCGGAGCGCCCCGGACGGGAAACTGAATCATCCCGGGCTCGTGTCCGTGGGCGCGGCACTGCTCTTCGTAGAACTCCTTGAGGCCCGGCAGGTCGGTCTGGGAGACGAACCCGAGGCCCAGGGCGCCGGCGCGCCGGGCCGCGGCCTTGCTGCCGCCGGCGATCAGCATCGTCGGGCCGTTGGGCGACCCGCAGGGCGGCGTGACGCGGACCGTGCGGCCCCGGTATTCGACGGGCTCGCCGCGCACCAGCGGGCCCAGCACCGCCAGGATCTCGTCGGCCACCCGGCCGCGCGTGGCCATGTCGACGCCGAAATGCTGGTATTCCTCGCTTCGATGCCCCACCCCGAACGCGTACGACACCCGGCCCCGGCTGATCAGGTCGAGCACGCTCATCTCTTCGGCGAGCCGGACGGGATCCCACAACGGAATCGGCACCGCGGCAAGCAGGATCGCCGACGTGCGCGTCCGGGCCGCGATCGCCGAAGCCAGCGTGAGCGGGGCGGGCAGGTGACCGTCGTCGGCCCCGTGATGCTCGGAGAGGACCGTCAACAGGGCCCCGCGGGTTTCCGCCCACGCGCACATGTCGATCGCCCCGGCGTAGAGGTCGGCGGCCGGCGCGGGGGCGCGCATGTCGAACCTGAGCGTGAACACCAGAAAGCACCATAACCTAAGATTTGTTCGTTAAGATAGTGTGCGCTTTCTTAAATCCTTGACCGGGCTCGCTGACGGCTGTTAGTTTGCGACGTAACGGCAACGGCCAAGCCAGATTTCGTCACGTCCGCACCTGAGGAGAAACAAGATGACGGCTCATCGCGTGGTGGTGTGGGCGACCGGCGGCATCGGTTCGATCGCCATCCGCGCGATCCAGCGCCGCCCCAACCTGGACCTGGTCGGCGTGTGGGTGCATTCGCCGGACAAGGACGGCAAAGACGCCGGCGAACTCGCCAACGGCGAGCCGATCGGCCTGGCCGCCACCACCGACGCGGACGCGCTGATCGCGCTGAAACCCGACTGCGTGGTCTACGCGGCCAGCGGACCCGAGCGCGACGCGCTGGCCGTCCCCGACTACGTCCGGCTGCTCGAGGCAGGGATCAACGTCGTCACGACCAGCACCACCCGGCTGGTCAACCCGCACGCCTACGAGCCTGCCGAGTGGCGCGAACAGTTGGCCGCCGCGGCCAAGCAGGGTCAGGTGTCGCTGTACGCGTCGGGGATCGAACCGGGGTTCGCCGCCGACTACCTGCCGTTGGTGCTGTCCACCCAGTCGTCGTCCATCGAGAAGATCTACGCGTTCGAGATCGGCCTGTACGACGATTACGGCGTCCCCGACATCATGGGGGACGCGCTGGGATTCGGCCGGCCGCTGGACTACCAGCCCTGGATCGGCTTCCCGGGGGCGATCGCCGGCGAATGGCAGGGCCAGATTCGGTTGGTCGCCGACGCGCTGGGCGTCGAAGTCCAGGAAGTCCGCGAATATTTCGACCGCGCGGTCACCAACCGGACGCTGGAGGTCGCGATGGGCACCGTCGAGGCCGGGACGTGCGGCGCGCTGCGCATGCGGGCGATCGGCGTGGTCGACGGCCGCGAGGCCATCGTCATCGAACACGTCACCCGGCTCGCGCACGACGTCGCCCCGGACTGGCCGACCGGGATCGGCGATCTGTCCTACCGCGTCACGATTTCCGGCGACCCCGACATCGACTGCACTCTCGCGGCCACGCTGAAGGACCCCCGCAAGGCCGGGGTCGCGGGCATGACCTCCGGGGCGGGCGCGATGGTCGCCACCGCGATGCGCGTCGTCAACGCGGTGCCGTATGTCGTTGCCGCGGAACCGGGGCTGCTGAGTTCGGTCGACCTACCCCTGACGATTCCAAAGCACGCGTTCGCCACCTAATCTGCCGGGGTGAGCTTTAACCCGCTCGAGGAACCCACGCTGCCTCAACTGCGGCTGCGCACCAGCATGAAGTGGCGCGCGCACCCCGACGACGTGTTGCCGTTGTGGGTCGCGGAGATGGACGTCAACCTGGCGCCGACGGTGGCCGACGCGCTGCGCCGCGCCATCGACATCGGCGACACCGGATACCCTTGCGGCACCGCATTTGCCGAGGCGGTCAGCGAATTCGCCGCGCGGCGCTGGCAATGGCACGACCTGGCGGTCGGCCGCACCGCGATCGTTCCCGACGTCATGCTCGGCGTCGTCGAAATGCTGCGCCTGGTCACCGACCGCGGCGACGCCGTCGTCGTCAACCCGCCGGTCTACGCCCCGTTCTATGCGTTCGTCGCGCACGATGGCCGTCGGGTGATCGAGGCACCGCTGACCGCCGGCGGCCGAATCGACTTGGGCTCGTTGGCGGACGCGTTCGCGCGCGCCGGCGCTTTGGGTGGCAAGGTCGCGTACTTGTTGTGCAACCCGCACAACCCGACCGGGTCGGTGCACACCGCGGAGGAGCTGCGCGGAATCGCCGAACTTGCCCGACGCTTCGGTGTCCGGGTGGTGTCCGACGAAATCCACGCCCCGGTGATCCTGCCCGGGGCGCGCTTCGTTCCGTATCTGACCGTGCCGGGCGCAGAGAACGCCCTGGCCTTGACGTCCGCCTCCAAGGCGTGGAACCTCTCCGGGCTGAAGGCCGCGTTGGCCATCGCCGGTCCCGAGGCCGCCGCCGACCTGCGCCGCATGCCGGAGGAGGTCAGCCACGGCCCGAGCCACTTCGGGATCATCGCCCACGCGGAAGCGTTCCGCAGCGGCGCAGATTGGCTCGACGCGCTGCTGGCCGGCCTGGACGCGAACCGGACGTTGTTGGGTGAGCTGGTCGCCGAGCACCTTCCCGGGGTGAAATACCAATGGCCGCAGGGCACTTACCTCGCCTGGCTCGATTGCCGGGAGCTCGGATTCGCCGAAGAGGCCGCCGACGGGCTGGCGGTGGTGGCCGATCTGGCCGGGCCGGCGCGCTGGTTCCTCGACCACGCCCGCGTCGCGCTCAGCTCCGGCCACGTCTTCGGAACCGGCGGCGCCGGGCACGTGCGGCTGAACTTCGCCACCTCGAAAGCCATTCTGGGCGAGGCCCTGTCGCGAATGGGCCGGGCGCTCGAGGCGACCGGGCACCGAGATCGACGTTAACGCACCGCCCACTCGCACTTCTTCGCGCCAGCGTCGATCTCGACGAAAACGGCTAAGCGGGAATGTCCTCGGCGCGGTCCAGGTTGCGAAAACCTTCCGCGGGTTTTTTGATGCCCAACAGGAACGGCAGCGAGATCAACTCGAACTTTGCCGTCTTCCCGAACCGGCCGAGACGGCCGGGCCGGGGCGGCGCGTCCGGCACCTCCGACGTGGCGAGGTCGATGTAGTGCGTGGAGGTGTCCCCGATACCTTCGAAGTGGTGGACCAGCGGCTTACACAGCCCACGCATCGGGTCGTCGAGGCATGCGGCGACCGGATCGGTCATCAGCACGTATTCGGCCACGGGCACCGAGTTTTTCAGCATCCGGTGCACCAGAATCACGTCGACCCCGGCGAGTTCGACGTGCCGCTTCACCTTTTGCTCCGCGACCTCGCCCTGATGCACGACGAACTTCAGCGATAGGTTGTCCAGCTGGCCACAGCTCGCGCACTCGCAGGCGATGTCCGCCTTGAAGCGTTCGCGCTGGGCGAGGAACGCCTGGCGCATCCGTGACAGCCGCTCGCACACGAGCACTTTGGCGTTGCCCTCCGGCGCCCAGAAGAAGGCCGCGTCGCCCTCCAGCTTGGCGAGCTTCAGGCCCTTGCCGGCGTCGATCACGGCTTCCAACAACCCGGCCACCGTTAGCTGAGCGTGCGCGAGGTGGGTTCGGTTCCAACTCATGTAATGCGTGTACCCGCCGATGTCGGCGATGAGGAGGACCGCGTGCCGGATGGCCATGATGTGCGCAGTTTAGTGGTTGCCGGTCACCGCCTCAACGAATCTGGCACTGGACGAAATCGCGCTCTCGCGAGAGGCTTGCAGGGGTCCCACCCCGGAGGAGCCGAATATGAGAGTGCTGCGAACCCCAGACTCCCGATTCGAAAACCTGGAGGGCTATCCGTTCGTAGCGAATTACCTCGACGTGGCGGCGAGCGACACCCGGCCGCTGCGCATGCACTTTCTCGATGAGGGGCCGGCCGACGGCCCGCCCATCGTGCTGCTGCACGGCGAGCCCACGTGGAGCTACCTGTACCGCACGATGATTCCGCCGCTGGCCGACGCCGGGAACCGCGTGCTGGCGCCCGACCTGATCGGCTTCGGCCGCTCCGACAAGCCCACCCAACCCGAGGACTACACCTACCAACGGCACGTCGAGTGGGTGACCGCCTGGTTCGAGCGCCTCAACCTGAAGGACGTCACGCTGTTCGTGCAGGACTGGGGTTCGCTCATCGGTCTGCGCATCGCCGCCGAGCAGGGCGACCGGATCGCGCGGCTGGTCGTGGCGAACGGCTTCCTGCCCACCGCCGAGCGACCCACGCCGCCGGCCTTCTACCTGTGGCGGGCCTTCGCGCGCTACTCCCCCGTGCTGCCCGCCGGTCGCATCGTCGCCGCCGGAACCGTCCGCCACGTGCCCTCGAAGGTGCGGGCCGGCTACAACGCCCCCTTTCCGGACAAGACGTACCAGGCGGGGGCCCGCGCGTTCCCGCAGCTGGTGCCGACGTCGCCGTATGACCCGGCGATCCCGGCCAACCGGGCGGCGTGGAAGGCCCTGAGCCGCTGGGAAAAGCCGTGCCTGGCCATTTTCGGCTCCCGCGACCCCATCCTCGGGCGCGCCGACCGCCCGCTGATCAAGCACATCCCCGGCGCGGCGGGCCAGCCGCACGCGCGCATCAACGCCAGCCATTTCATCCAGGAAGACGCGGGACCGGAATTGGCCGACCGCATCGTGTCCTGGCAGCAGGCCCTGCGCTGACCGCCCTCAGCGGGCGCTGATCAGTCGCGAGACGCCCCGCATCGCGGCCCTGCTGGCCGCGCGGCGCACCCGATCGAGCGCGGTACCCGCATCCGGCGGGGGCGCGGCCCCCAAGCGAGGGAACAGCGCCAGCGCGTTGGTGCGCTCGATCGCCGCCCGGGCTCCGCCGTCGAGCCCGGGGTAGGTTTCCAGGCCGGCCGCGAACAGCTTGCCGGCCGCGACGGGCGCGAAGGGCCAGTCGGAGCCGAAGGTGACGTGCCCGGGCTTGGCGAAGGCAAGCAGGCTGGGCAGCGCGGCCGCGCTCGACGACAACGCGGTGTCGAAGTAGAAGCTCGCAAAGTCGTCCAGGCTGTCGCTCGGGCTGCGTCCGGTGTCACCCATGATGGCGACCGCCAATCGATGCGCGGCGTACGGCACGAAACCGCCCGCGTGGCTCAGGATGAACCGGATGTTCGGGTACCGTTGGCAAATCCCATTACGGACAAGGAGATACGCAGTCCGCGTGGTGTCGAGCAGGAAGTCGGCGGCGAACGGCGGCACGCCCTCGACCGCGGGACCGGGCAGACTCGCGGGATGGATGAACACCACCGCGCACCGCGCGTCCAGCGCGGCGAACAGGTCGTCTTGGTCGGGTTGGCCGAGGTAGGTTCCCGCGTTGTTGGCAAGCAGCACAACGCCGTCCGCGGCCAGCTCGTCGAGCGATCTGGCGACCTCGTCGACGGATTCGCTGAGGTGCGGCATGGGGACGGTCGCGAAGAAGCCAAACCGGTCGGGTTGAGCACGGGCGATTTCGGCGAGGTAGTCGTTGATGTCGCGCGCGAGCGCGGCGGCGTCGGCGGAGCCGGGCAGGAACGCCGTGCCCGGTGTCGACACGGACAGGATGGCCGCGGCGACGTTCAGTTCACCCATGGTGTGCAGCGATGCCTCGGGGCTCCACTGCGGCAACGCGCGACCGCTCGCCTCGTCGATCCCCGCCTTGCGCAACAGCTCTCGATAGAACGAGGGGATGGCGTGGTGGTGGGTGTCGATCCGCAACATACCTGCTCCCTGTCGATCAGTGATCCGGAATGCCCGCGCCCGCCAGCGCGGGCACCACGTCCTCGTCGTGCAGCAGTGACGCGGCGCCGGTTCTGAACTGGCCCAGTTTCTCGATGATCGTCTGTCCCTCTGGAGTGTGCCCCCAGATGCTGATGCCCCGGTAGGTGGTGGGCTCCCAGGTGGCCTCGTCGACGACGATCGGATTCCAGCCGAGTTCCCATTCGAAACCCGAGGGCGTGACGGCGTAGAACGACAGTTCCTTGTCGTTGGTGTGCTGGCCCACGCCGAGCGCGATCCGGAAGCCGAGCTGTCTGACGCGCTGGTAGGCGGCCGTCATGTCGTCGAGGTCGGCGACCTGGACGTTGACGTGCTGCACCCGGGTGCGGATGGGGTTGAGCCGCAGCCGGTTGACCGCCGCGATCGCCACGGTGTGGTGCCGCTCGTTGACCCGCAGGAAGCGGATCTTGAACTTCAGGCCGCCGATGGTCTCGTCGATGTAATCGGACAGCCGCGCGTCCAACACCGCGGAGTAGTAGCCGTGCAGCTGATCGGGCTTTGTGGTGGTGACGGCCACGTGGCCCAAACCCGCTGCGCCGGTGACGAATCCGCCAACCGCAGCCAGGCGTAACGGCGCCGCGGCGGGGCGGACGCGCGTGAAGACCTCCTGGGTCAGGCCGTTGGGTCCGGGGAAGCGGACCAGCCGTTCCAACCCGCGCAGCGCGGCCTGTTCGTCGGTGCCCTCGGTCACCGGCACCCCATGGTGTCTGACGCGGTCGAGGACGGTGTCGAAGGCGTCGTCGTCGACGAGGTGCCAGCCGAGCGCGGTGACGTCCTCGGCGGGCCCGCGGTGCAGCAGGAAGCGGCATTCGTCGTCGTCGAGGCGAAACCGCATCGCGTCGCGCGCCGCGTCGTCGAGATGCATGCCGATGGCGTCGCGGCCGAATCGCCGCCAGTCGCCGAACTTTTGGGTCTCGATGACCGCGTAACCGAGCCGGACCCTGCCGAACACCGACGGGATCATCGCTGCCCCTCCAGGAACTCGATGGCGAACCGGTTGAACAATTCGGCGCGTTCCCACTGCATCCAATGGCCGGTGTGGGAGGTCATCACCAAATCCGCGTTCGGCATCAGGTTGAGCAGCATCGGCCCGCCCGCGGGCCGGTTGACCTTGTCGTCGCGTCCCCACAGCACCAGCGTCGGCGTCGGCAGGCTCTTCAGCCGTCGGTCGCGGCTGAGATCCATCCGCCACAGGGTGCGCAGGGCCGTCGGCCCGGAGGGGCGGCGCAGCGGCGGGTCGGCGATCACCTCCGGGTCGATCGAGGCGCGGTAGCGCAGCTCGATCAGGTCCTCGGGCACCGAGGAGCCGTCGTAGACCAGATAGGTGCGGATGAACGTGGCGAGCTTGTCGCGGCTCGGCCCGTCGCCGCGGTAGTAGGACAGCAGGCTGTTCAGCCCGGCCGTGGGCAGTCCCCTGGTGGTGCCGATGCCTCCCGGACCCATCAGCACCAGCTTGCCGACGCGGTGCGGGGTGTCCAGGGCCAGGCGCAGGGCCGCCGAACCGCCGTACGAGTTGCCGACGACGTGGGCGGTGTCGATGCCGAGTTCATCGAGGAGGCCGCGGATCATGTCGGCGAGGTAGCCGAACGGGTCGTCGTGGTCGACGCCCTTGGCCGACCTCCCGTAGCCGGGCATGTCGGGCACGATGACGCGGAAATGCGTTGCGAGCGCGTCGATGTTGCGGGAGTAGTTCGACACCCCCGACGCGCCGGGACCGCCGCCGTGCAGCATGACGACCGGCGGCCCGGTCCCGGTTTCGGCGACGAAGATGGGCTTGCCGGCGACGGTGACGGTGCGCTCGGTCAGCTGGGTGGTGATCATGCGGGGACTCCGATCGGGGCGGCCGCCACGGGTGGGGTCAGGTCGGTCAGCCCGGCCGGCGGGGCCGGCAGCGGAGCCCCGGCGGCCGCGGCGGCGAAGACGAATCCGTCCGGGCGGACGACGACCGCGGCCGCCTTCTTGCCGCGCAGCCAGGCTGTCAGGCTGCCGTCGTCGTCGCGGACGGCGCCGGCCGCCGGGGTGCCGACGGTGACGGCGAGGGAGACCGCGCCCAGCCGCTCCCAGCGATCGGCGCCGGGCGGCGCGGCACCAAGGTGCAGGACGGCCCAACCGCCGCCGAGGGCGTCGTCCAGTCGCTCGCGCTGACCGGTCGCGACGGTGACCCAGGGTTGCGGCAACTGCCAACCGACCGCCGCGTGCGCATCCGGCGCGACGAACCCGTCGGGGTAGCGGCCGGGCGGAATCCAGATCAGGCTCTGCCCCGCCTTCAGCGCCCCGGGCACCCGCGTCACGGCCCGCAGCAGGCGATCCCGCAACCACGCCAACGACTTTCGGCGCTCGGTGATGATGCGCCCGTTGCGGACCGCGCGGCGGGTGACCTCGGTGACGTGCGGCTTGCGCTCGGCCTGGTAGCTGTCGAGCAGCGAGCCGGGCGCCTGCCCGCGTAGCACGGCCGCGAGCTTCCAGCACAGGTTGGCCGCGTCGCGCACCCCGGCCGACATCCCCTGGCCGATCCACGGCGGCATCGCGTGCGCCGCGTCGCCGGCCAAAAAGACCCGCCCGACGCGCCAGCGGTCGGCGACGCGCACGTGGTGGCTGTAGATGACGGCCCGCAGGATCTTCACCTGTTCCTCGGTGATGCCCTGCTCGTGCAGCACCTCCCAGACGGCCTCGTCGGTGACCAGGCGCGTCTCGTCCTCGCCGGCGCGCGCGGGGTACTCCCAGCGGTGATGCCCCAGCGGCGTGGGGCAGTCCACGGTCGGGCGCGCGGGGTTGCAGTGGAAGCGCAGCCGGTCGTGGCCCTCCCACGGCCGAATCACCTTGGTGTCGATGACAACCCAGCGTTCGGAGTAGGTGCGTCCCTCGTAACCGACCCCGAGCTGACCGCGGGTCGGCGAGGCCCCGCCGTCGGCGGCGATCACGTAGGAGGCGCGCACGCGTTTGAAGGTGTCGGTGCGCAGATCGGCCAGCATCAGTTCGACGTCCGACGGGCCGTTGACCACGCGCAGGCATTCGTGTTCGAGCAGCACCTCGACGTTCGGGAACCGGGCGACGCCCTCGCGGAGCACGTGGTCGACCGCGGGCTGGTACAGGAACTGCTGCGGCGGATGCCCGCAGCCGCGGGGCGTCATGGTCGTTTCGATGAACGGCACCCCGTTGGCGTCGACCCAGGCCAGCGGCCGGTCGGGCAGCATGTCCCGCTGCAGCCGGTCGGCCAGGCCGACGGACTGCCAGATCCGCATGACCTCTTCGTCGGTCGAGATGGCCCGCGCCCGCCCGTACACGTCGGGATCGCGCTCGATGACGACGACGCTAAGGCCAAGGCGGCCAAGCAGATTGGCGGCGGTGGCGCCCGTCGGGCCGTAGCCGATCACCGCCACGTCATAGCTCGGGTGCGCGTTCATTGCCGTCTCGCCTTCGTTCGGGCTTGTTCTGTAGTGATCGATACGGTAATGTAATGATCACTATAGAGTCAAGAGCTGATCGCCAGGGAGTTTCAGTGGCCACGAAAGACAAGCCGCAACGCCGCCGCCGCCTCGACGGCGAGGCGTCCCGGACCCGCATCCTCGATGCGGCCACCCAGATCGCCAGCGAGCGCGGCTACGAGGGCACCAGCATCGGGCTGGTCAGCGCCAAGTGCGGCCTGCCGGCCAGTTCCATCTACTGGCACTTCAAGGACAAGGACGACCTGATCGCCGCGGTCATCGAACGCAGCTTCGCCCACTGGCTTTCGGCGTGGACGATGCCGGACGAGGGAAGCGGGCGCGAGCGGCTCGTCTCGATGGTCATGCAGATCGCCAAGGCGCTGCTCGACTCCCCCGACTTCCTGCGGCTCGGGCTGATGCTCGCGCTGGAGCGCCGGCCGGTCGAGCCGCGGGCGCGCGCCATGTTCCTCGCCGTGCGCGCCCAGGCGTTCGAGACGCTCACGCTTGCCGTCCGGGACCTCGTCCCGGGGCTGACCGACGCGCAGGTCCACCAGTTGGCCACCTACGCCCTCGCCGGGGGTGACGGCCTGTTCGTCGCAAAAGAGATCGGCGGTGACTCGGTCGACCTGCTGGCGCTGTTCGAGTTGCACGCGAACACCCTCTACGACAGCGCGCTGCGGATGGCCGGCGAGGACGCGAAATGACTGGCGCCGAGCGGTGGCCGGTGGCGATCATCGGTTCGGGCAACATCGGCACCGACCTGATGCTCAAAATCCTGCGCAGCGACGGCCCGCTCACCGTGGGCGCCGTGGTCGGCGTCGACCCCGGTTCGGACGGCCTGGCCCGGGCGCGGCGGCTCGGTGTGCCGACCACCGCCGGCGGCGTCGAGGGCCTGCTGGCCATGCCGGAGTTCGGCGGCATCAAGCTGGCCTTCGATGCCACCTCGGCCATCGCGCATCGAGACAACTGGGCGGCGTTGCGGGACAAAGGGATACGCATGCTCGACCTGACCCCCGCGTCGATCGGCCCGTTCTGCGTGCCGGTGGTCAACCTCGACGATCACCTCGACGCGCCCAACCTCAACATGGTGACCTGCGGCGGCCAGGCGACGGTGCCGATCGTCGCCGCCGTCGGCAACGCGGGGATCGTTTCCTACGCCGAGATCGTCTCGTCGATCTCGGCGAAATCCGCGGGCCCGGGCACCCGGGCCAACATCGACGAGTTCATCGAGACCACCGCCACCGCGCTCGAAGTCGTCGGCGGCGCGCAGCGCGGCAGGCCGTGATCGTCCTCAACCCCGCCGAACCCCCGGTGCTCATGCGCAACACGGTGTACTGCCTCGTCGACGGGGCGCCCGACCATCGCAGGATCGAGGAAGAAATCCTCGAGATGGTTGACCGGGTCGCCACGTACGTGCCCGGCTACCGGCTCAAGCAGGGGGTGCAGTTTGAGCGGTTCGACCACGACACCCCGCTCTACATCCCCGAGACCGGCAAATTCACCGGAACCCGCGTCACAGTGCTGCTGGAAGTCGCCGGTTCCGCGCACTACCTGCCCGCCTACGCCGGAAACCTCGACATCATGACGTCGGCCGCCAAGGCCGCCGCGGAGCGCATCGCCCGGCACGCGACCGAAACCGCGAGAGCCACAACATGATCTACGTCAGCGACGTCACCCTACGCGACGGCATGCACGCGGTGCGCCACCGGTACAGCGTCGAGCAGGCGATCACCATCGCGCGCGCCCTCGACGCGGCGGGCGTCGACTCGATCGAGGTCGCCCACGGCGACGGGCTGGCGGGTTCGAGCTGCGTGTACGGGTTCGGCGCGCACACCGACCTGGAGTGGATCGAGGCCGTGGCCGGGACCGTCGAGAACGCACGCGTCGCGACGCTCCTCCTGCCCGGTGTGGGCAGCCTGCGCAACCTCAGGGACGCGCATCGCGCCGGCGCGACCGTCGTACGCGTCGGGACCCATTGCACCGAGGCGGACATCTCGGCCCCCTACCTCGCCGCCGCCCGCGACCTCGGCATGGACGCCGTCGGCTTCCTCATGATGAGCCACCTGACCACCCCGGCCCGCCTCGCCGAGCAAGCCGAGCTGATGCAGGGCTATGGGGCCGGCTGCGTCTACGTCGTCGATTCCGGTGGCGCCATGACGATGCGCGACGTCGCCGACCGGGTCGAGGCGCTGCGCCAAAGGTTGTTGCCGACAACGGAAATCGGCATCCACGCGCACCACAACCTGTCGCTGGGTGTGGCCAACTCGATCGCCGCCGTCGAGCACGGCGCCTGCCGCGTCGACGCGTCCCTGGCGGGCATGGGCGCGGGTGCGGGGAACGCGCCGCTCGAGGTGTTCGTCGCCGCTGCCTCCCGGCTCGGCTGGGAGCACGGCTGCGACCTGCACCGGCTGCAGGATGCGGCCGACGACCTGGTCCGGCCGCTGCAGGACCGGCCGGTGCGGGTCGACCGGGAAACGCTGACCCTGGGCTATGCCGGCGTCTACTCCAGTTTTTTGCGGCACGCGGAGGCCGCCGCAGCCCAGTTCGACATCGACGCGCGCACGCTGCTGGAAGAGGCCGGGCGGCGCGGCATGGTGGGCGGCCAGGAGGACATGCTCGTCGACATCGCCCTCGACCTCACCGGATCGCGCTGAATGCGTCGTCCCCTGGTCGCCACCGCCCGGGGATGCAACGATCGGCGCATGGACATGATGACGATGGGCCTGGTCGGGACTGTCGTGGGCGCGTCGGCCATGGGCATCGCGGGCGTCGCGAGGTCCGCCGCCGACAACTTGCTCCCGGGAATGGTGCACGGCAGCAACCACAAGCATCAGATGAACATGCAGGTGCACTCGCAGCGCTGCGACGCGATCCGACGCTGGCGCAGCGGCCTGGCCGAGGCGCGGGACACCTACCGGCAGTGGGCGTGCGGCCCCCGTTCCGGCGATCCGCCCAATGTCGTCGGCGACGAGTGGTTCGAGGGCTTGCGACCGTACCTGCCGACCACGGGCGAGGCGGCCGAATTCCGCAGCGCCCACGAAGTCCATTGCGACAACCCGACTCTCGCGCTGCTCTCGCTCGAAATCGGACGGATCGAGCAGGAGTGGACCGAGGAGGCGAAGGGGCGCCGGCGCCGCCATCGCATCTAGCCGAGCGTCGAGCTGTTGCGAGAAATCGGCCCGAGCGGCGCAACTACTCCACGTTGGGCGCCGAGGTGACCGCGAGGACCCGCGCGGCGAGCTCGGGCCGGCACACCACCAGGTCGGGCAGTTTCGGGTCGGGTTGGTTGTAGGCCAGCGCCGACCCGTCGATGCGCGACGTGTGCAGGCCGGCGGCCCGGGCCACCGCGACCGGGGCGGCCGAGTCCCATTCGAACTGGCCGCCGGCGTGCACGTACACGTCGGACAAACCCTGGACGATCGACGCCACTTTGGCTCCGGCGGAACCCATTTCGACCAGGACGCCGCCCAGCGCGTCGCGCACGGACAGCGCGATGGCGGGCGGCCGGGTGCGGGAGACGACGATGCGCAGCTGGTCGGGGGCGGCGGGCGGCGCGGCGACGTACGGGGTCGCCAGCGTGGCGCCCTGGGCGGGCAGCGCCACCGCGCCCGCGACGAGCTCGCCGGCCTGCCAGAGCGCGACGTGCACCGCCCAGTCGTCGCGCCCGAGCTCCGAGAATTCCCGCGTGCCGTCCAGCGGATCGACGATCCACACCCGCTCCGAACGCAACCGCACCGGGTCGTCGGCGCCCTCCTCCGAGAGCACCGCGTCGTCGGGCCGCTCGCCGGCCAGTGCCTCCATCAGGAAGTCGTGGGATCGCTTGTCCCCCGCCGCTTTCCGCTCACGGGCGTCGGCGTCTGCGAATTCCTCCCGAACCGTAAGCAGCAGCCGCCCCGCCTCGGTGGCCAGGCGCGCGGCCAGCGCGTGATCGTCGTTCATCCGCTCTCCGTAAATCAGAAGTAACCCGAATAAGTTGGTAGTCTTGACCAACTTTACCGTGCCGTGAAATCTTTACGGCAGTCGCCACCCCGGCCCGCATTTCTGCCATAACCTGGTGAGGTGAGCGGGGGCAACGTCTCATCATCGAGCAGGTTGCGGTTTCCGGGGGGACACCTGGGAATGGCCGGCGTCGTCGTGGCCGTGGTCCTGATCGGTGCGCTCGGTTTCGCCGCGGCGAAACTGATCGGCGGCCACCACGGCGCACCGCCCCAGCCCGCTACCCCACCGCCCCCGCCGACATACTTCGCCATCCCGGGCTGCTACAACCCCTCGGTTCCGCCGGTGGAGCGTCCGAAAAAGCTCAACGTTCTGGGGTGCGCGAGCGTAGCCGTTGCGCTGCAAGACATGTCGTGGACGTCCTGGGGACCGCAGGGCGCCGACGGGACCGGAACGGCCGTGTTCAAGATCTGCGAGCCGAACTGCGCGGCCGGGTATCAGCTCACCGACCCGGTCGTCGTCCATGCGTGGAACGCCCAGCCCCCGCGGCCCGATGCGATCTGCCAGGCGGGGCTGAAGATCTTCGCCGACCTGGTGCTGGCCTTCCCCAAGGCGACCCCACCGCCGACCGCCCAGAAACTGAACACCCAGTACAACGGAATGCCCGCAGTGCATTACGCCAACTACTCGGGCAACAGCCGTGACGCCCAGTTCATCGGCTACACGTTCTGTAACTAGACCTGGACGACGACCGCGCCGCCCTGGCCGCCGCCCGCGCACATCGCCGCGACGCCGATGCCGCCGCCCCGGCGGGCCAGCTCATAGGTCAGGGTGGTGACCATGCGCGCGCCCGAGGCCGCGATGGGGTGGCCGAGGCTGCAGCCGCTGCCGGAGAAATTGACCTTCTCCTCGTCGATGCCGTACTCGCGGCACGCCGCGATCGGCACGGAGGCGAAAGCCTCGTTGATCTCCCATAGCGCGACGTCGTCGACCGAGATCCCGGCCCGCTGCAGCACCTTGCCGATCACCTTGACCGCACCGAGCCCGCAGTCCCGCGGTGGCACACCCACGGCGGCCCACGCCCGGACCGTGCCCATCACGTTCAGCTTCTCTGCGAGCGCGTAGTCGCGGTCGACCAACGCGACCGCTGCCGCGGCGTCGTTGGTGCCGCTGCTGTTGCCCGCCGTGATCGAGAATCCCTCGATCTCGGGGTGCAGCACCTTGAGTGCGGCGAGCTTCTCGATGGTGGTGTCGCGCCGGGGATGCTCGTCGACGGAGAAGTCGGTCACCGAACCGTCGAGCTGGGTGATCTTCAGCGGAACGATCTCGTCGAGGAACTTCCCGGCGTCCATGGCCGCGATGGCGCGCTCATGCGACCGGGCCGCCCAGGCGTCCATCTCCTCGCGGGTGATGCCGACGGTCTGGGCGGTGTTCCAGCCCACCGTGATCGACATGTCCTTGGTCGGCGCGTCCGGCGTCTCGACGTGGGTGGGCGGCAGCCAGCGCTCCTCGAACTTCAGCTCGGGCCCGGGAATGCGCTGATTCATCAACGGCGTCATCGACAGCGACTGCACGCCACCGGCGATGAGCACCCGCTCCATGCCGGAGCCGATCTGCGCCGCCGCATTGCCGATGGCGGTCAGGCTGCCGGCGCAGTGCCGGTTGACCGCCTGGCCCGGGATGTCCTCCATGCCGGTCGCGGCGGCCGCGTAGCGCGCCAAATCCCCTCCGCCGTAGTGCGATTCGGCGAAGATGATGTCGTCGATGGCCGACGGGTCGATGCCGGACCTGCGCACCACCTCGGGCAGCACCGTGGTGATCAGCGTCTCGGGCGGCGTGTTGACGAGGGCGCCCTTGAAGGAGCGGCCGATTGCCGTCCTGGTGGCTCCGACGATCACAGGTGTGGCCATGTCTACCTCGAACTGTTGGGGGTCAGGTTTACGGGAATCCGCTCAAGTGTAACGCCACGGCCCAATCCGGAATGCCCCAGGTGCCGCTACGCTCGCGCAATGGCGACCACACCCCTCCTTGCGCGTGATACCACCCAAACGGCCGCATACCGCGTTGCGGCCATGCTGATGGGCATCGGCACCGTCCACTTCCTGGCGCCGAAACCCTTCGACACGATCGTTCCCCCCGAGCTGCCCGGCGACGCACGGCTCTATACGTACGCATCGGGCGTGGCCGAGATAGCCGTCGGCGCGCTGCTGGTCCCCCGACGCACGCGGCGGCTGGCCGCGCTGGCGGCCGTCCTGCTGTTCGTCGGGGTTTTCCCGGCCAACGTCAACATGTGCCGGTTGTGGTGGGACAAGCCCTGGCCGATGCGCATCGCCGCGCTGGCCCGGCTGCCGCTGCAGATCCCGATGATCACCACCGCGCTCAAAATCAGGCGCAACAGCTGACGCTTCGGTTGTGATTCACCGAGCGTGAACTCACTGCGAATTCCCGGCTAGTTTTTCGCTGTAGCTTCACGCTCGGCGCGAGCGATCCGACAGGAGGTTCCCCTTGAGCACGACGGGCATCGCGGTTGCGCTCGCGATCGGCGCCGCCTTCATGATCGGCATCGGGGACGTCCTCGAACAGCGATCGGCCCAGCAGGTCACCGACAAGCCCGTCGGCACCTTCGCCCTGTTTCGTCGGCTGCTGCGCGATCGGCGATGGTGGGCGGGCAGCCTGGTGGCCGCCGCCGGCTTCGGCCTGCAGGCCGCCGCGTTGGGCCTGGGTTCGGTGGTGCTCGTGCAGGCACTGTCGGTGACCTCCCTGCTGTTCGCACTGCTCATCAGCGCGCGGGTCAACCACCGCAGGATCTCGCGGTGGCAAGCGATTTGGGCCACGCTGCTCGTCGCGGCCGTCGCGGTGGTGGTCACGGTCGGCGACCCGCAGGCCGGCAGCCCGCGCGGGTCGGTGAAGACATGGGTCGTCGTCGGCCTGATCATGGGGCCGGCGCTGATCCTCTGCGTGATCGGCTTTCGCGTGCTCTCCGCGTCGGTCGGCGCGCTGTTGCTGGGGCTGATGTCCGGCTCGCTGTGGGGCCTGTTCTCGGTGCTGACCAAGGGCGTGGTCGACCAGCTCGACCGCGGCATCCCCGCGCTGCTGCGCCTCCCCGAGCTGTACGTCTGGGCGGTGCTGGCCATCGCCGCCACGGCGTGGGAGCAGTCGGCCTTTCGCGCCGGCCCGCTCACCGCGTCGCTACCCGCGGTGACCGTCGCCGAGCCCGTCGTGGGATCGGCGCTCGGCGTCATCGTGCTGGGTGAGACGCTGCGCGCCAACAGCATCGGGCTGGTCGCCCTCGGGCTCTCGGTCGCCGTCATGGCCGCAGCGACGATCGCGCTCGCGCACAGCCAGGCCACCGGGGCGCCGCAGTCAGCTCAGCCGCGAGCCGATGCGGTGTAGCGTGCCGTCCGGATCGACGTAGGCGAATTCCCTTGAGCCGTAAGGCGTATCGTCCGGTTCGGTGAGCCGGCCGGCGAGGTCCTCCAGCGCGGCCCATTCCGCGTGCAGCGCGTCGGCGTCGCTCACGTAGAGGTAGACGCTCGACGCCGTGCGCAGCGGATCGTGCTCGGCCCATTCGGTGAGGTGAATCGACACGGCACCACGGTCCGCGAACCCGTAGCGCTCGGGGCCCCGGTAGGCCCGGGCGTCGAACCCGAGACGGCGGTAGCGGTCCAGGGCGACGTCGAGGTCCCGGACCGGCACGATCGGCGACACGGAGTGGAAAACGATTTCGGGCACACCCCAGAGTGGCACGCGGTGCCGTCGTGATGCTCCATCCGCAAACCGCTGGCCACCCGACGTTTAGCCATTGGTGTGGTCATGGGTCGCGGCGGGGCGTGCGCTGATCGCGCCATTACCGCCGGTATGAGATACATTGGCGATCAGGGGTTGAGATCGCAGCCCGGGATGCCTGACTACAAATCTGAAGCGCGGCGTCTATTCCGAACCACCGAGGCGAACGGTTTACGCCTGTTCAGGGGCGGGAAGTGTGGTGCTGCGCGCATGACTCAGGCATCTGCGAGAAAGACAACGACAACACCAACCGCGCCGGCGCTGTCGGTGCTTGACTGTGACCAGCTGGTCGAAAAGGTTTCTCATGGGCTGGCCGGGTCGCTCAACCTGCGGCGCACGGCGCTGCGGCTGCTGACGACGATCCGTCCGGAGTTGGCCGACTGGTCCGTGGCGATCTTGCCGGACAGCAAGACCGGTGGGCTGCTCTTGGTCGGCGGCGACGACGCGGGATTTCATGCCGTCGTTTCCCAGCGCTCGGTCGACTTCGGCGGGCTGGGCCGCGTTTTGCGGACCGGTCGCACCGAGCTCGCCCACGTCGCCCTCGGCGCCGACGCCGAGGCCAGCCTGACCGCGATGATTCCGCACCCGCGACTGGTGCAAGAGGCCGCCACGTTGCGGCCGGCGGACGTGCTGGCCGTCGGGCTCACGGCCCGGGGCACGACGTTCGGCGCGCTGGTCATGGTGCGCGGCGGCGGGCGGCGCCCCTTCGACGACGATCTCGACGTCATCGGGCGCGTGGCGGAACGCGCCGCCCTGGCCCTGGACTCCGCGCGCCTCTACGAGGAGCGCGCACGGATCGCCGCGGTGATCCAGGAGAGCCTGCGGCCACCCTCCCTGCCGCAAATCGATGGCGTTCGCCTGGCGGCCCGCTACCGCCCGGCGGCCGAACAGCTCGACATCGGCGGGGACTTCTACGACGCGCACGGCACCGACGGGGACTGGCTGCTGTGCCTGGGCGACGTGTGCGGGAAGGGCGTGGACGCCGCCGCTTTGAACGGCCGCGCGCGCCAAAGCATCCGCACCGCAGCGCATTTCGACCGCGGTCCGGAGGCGGTCCTCGGCGCACTGAACAGCGTGCTCTGCGACGAGGCCACCGCGCAATTCGTCACGGTGGTGTGCGCCCGGATGCGGCCCGCCGGCGGTGGCCTGCGGATGGACCTCGCCTCGGCCGGTCACCCGAAGCCGATCGTGCTGCGCGCCGACGGCCGGGTGGAAGAGGTCGAGGTGGGCGGCACCGCGGCGGGCATGGCCGCACGGGTCGCATACACACCTGTGACGATCCAGTTGGACCGCGGCGACACCATGCTGATGTTCACCGACGGCATCGACGAGGCGTTCGGCGCCGACGGGCAGTACGGCGTGGATCGGCTCCTCGCGCTGCTGCCCCCGTACGCCGGCGCGGGACCGGAAGCGATTTGCGAGGTCATCGAACAGCACGTCATCGAGCACCTCGACGGTCGCGCGCACGACGACATGGCGTTGTTCGCGGTGACATGCGGCAGTTGAGCCTCCCGGCGGACCCGCTGCAGAGCTACGACCACGCGCTCGGTAGGGGCGATGCCGCGGCGATCACCCAGTTGGTCCAGGACATGCTGGCCGGCGGCGTGGAGCCGCTGTCGGTACTTACCGACGTCGTCGCCGCCGCGCAGCGCGAGGTGGGCGGGCGTTGGCAGCGGGGCGAATGGACGGTGGCACAGGAGCACGCCGCGACCGCCATGGCCCTGTCGGCGACCAGGGTCGTGGAGGAGCACGTGCAACAGCGTCCCGTCACCCGCGGCAGCGTCGTCGTGGCCTGCGCGGAACGGGAATGGCACGCATTGCCCGCGATGATCGTCCACTGCGCTTTACGGGCGGCGGGCTGGGACACCACGCTGCTGGGCGCGTCGACCAACCCGCTTCGACTCAATCAGCGTCTTCAAGACCTGGGACCCGATGCCGTCGCGGTCAGCTGCTCGGTGCTCGGATCGCTGCCGACCTGCCGCCGGTTCATCGAGGCGAGCACCGCCGTCGGCGTGCCGATCCTGGTCGGCGGTCCCGCCTTTGGCGACGACGACGTGCGCGCCCGCGCGCTCGGCGCGACGGCGTGGGCGGCGGACGCGCAGGGTGCCATCGCGGCGATGGAGGCGCTGCCCGCGGTCGTCGAGCCGGCCGCGCCGCTGCCCGACGAAGCGGCCGCCGAGCAGGCCGCGCTCGAGGAGGACCACCGCCGACTGGTCGCGCTGTTGCGCGAGCGCTGGTCGCTGGTCGCCGCGGTGACCACGCCCGAAGCCGATGTCTTGCACAGCGTCATGGACATCGCCGACGACGCACTGCACCAGATCCTGCACGCCGTATCGGCGGCCTTGCTGACCGGCGACCACCGCCCGATCCGCGAGACGGCGGCGTGGATCGCCGACCTGATCCGCAGCCGAGACGGCGACGAGATGATGCTGCGCGAACTGACCGGCCTGCTGGGCGCGGCGCTGCGTGAGTACCCGCTGGCCGGTGAGCTGGTAGCGACGCACTTCGGCTCCTAAAGCGCTGTGCCGCACTCCTATTGGGGCAGCGCCTCGCCCCTGGTTTCGGGCGCCAGCGGGATGACGAACAGCCCGACGACGAAGGCGACCGCGGTCAGCGCGACCGGCAGTCCCAGGGTGTGCGTGCGCAGCACCGCCGCGCCGAGCAGGAAGTTCACCCCGGCACCGACGAAGCGGCCGAACGAGGTGCAGAAGGCGAACGCCGTCGCGCGCACGCGCGTCTCGAACTGCTCGGGCAACCACAGGCTGAAGATCGCGAAGTTGCCGCCGAAGAACCCCAGCACGAACAGCCACGCGATGAACGGCGCGAGCCCGTTGGGCAGGTAGAACGCCCAACCGAAGCTGCCGGCGATCGAAACCGCCATTCCCGCAAAATAAATCGCGAGCGTCTTCCTGCGCCCGATCCGCTCCGACAGCACCGGCACGATCAGGCAGCCCAGGATGGTGCCGACGGACAACAGGCCGGTGGCCCACGACGCCGTTCTGGTGGCGCCGCCCTTGTCGAACCCTGCGTGCTGCGCCAGTTGGATCACGGCCGTCGGTTCGTAGACCGCGCCGGCCCACAAGCCCACGATCGCGATCGTTAGCAACGCGGTCGCGACCCAGGTGCGCCGCCGGTAGCGCGGTCCGAGGATTTCGCGCAACGGCTTCACCCGGGGCGCGGGATCGGCCTCGAGCTTCTCCCACTTCTCGGTTTCCTTCACGCGGGTGAGGATCAGGATCGCGACGACGACGGGCACGGCACCCGTCAGAAACATTGCGCGCCAACCGAAATGCACGCCAACCGTGTAGTTCAGCGCCGCCGCCACGAAAAACCCGGCGTAGTAGCCGGTCTGCAGATAGCCCGCCCCCATCTTGCGCCGGTCCTCGGGCCACGCCTCGGCCACGTAGGTTCCCGCCAGCGCCCACTCGCCGCCGATTCCGACACCCGCGATGAAGCGGAAGGTCGCGAGTTCCCACACGTTGTGCGCCATGGCCGAAAGCCCGGTGAAAATCGCGAAGGTGAAGATGGTCGCCGCCAGCACCTTGGTCCGCCCGAAGCGGTCGGCAATCGGCCCCCAGATGAACGACAGGCCCCAGCCCACCAGGAACAGCGCGAACAGGATCGACCCCGCGAGACCGACATTCGTCGAAGTCGCCGCGAATCCCGACCGCGGCAGCAACTCGGTCAGCGCGGGGGTGAGCACCAGCGCGTAGATGAACGAGTCCATGCCATCGAGCGTCCAGCCCGTCCACGCGCCCCAGAACCCGGCGATCTGAGAACGATTGAGCGGAGTGCGGTGCCGCGCGAGGCCGGCCCGTTCCGTCGTAGAAGTCACCTGACGCCTCCGTTGACACGGTTGAACGACCGCTGCGATTCACGCCCGCCGCGCATCACATTGTATATAATATAGTGATGAGCGTAACAAGCCAGTCCTCCCCGGACAACGCACTAGGCGCCCTCCCCTCGGCACTGTCGATCGCCGAACGGGGCAGCACGCCGCGCCTGATCGCCAACGCGCTGCGCTCCGCGATCGTCGACGGCACCCTGGCTCCCGGCGCGCCGCTTCGCCAGGACGCCATCGCGCGGCACTTCTCGGTCAGCGCGATCCCGGTCCGGGAGGCGCTGCGCCAGCTCGAGAGCGAGGGCTGGGCCAGGGTCGAGATGAACAAGGGCGCCACCGTCGCACCGCTGTCGGCAGATGAGGCGCGCGAAGTCTATGAGATTCGCGCCGCGCTCGAGGGTCTTGCCCTGGGGCTGGCGATCCCGGCCCACACGCCGGCCTCGCTGGAGCGCGCCGAGGCGCTGTGCACGGCGGCGGCGGCCGAAACGGAGCCGTCACTGCACGTGGTGCGCAACGAGGCCTTTCACATGAGCCTCTACGAGCCGGCCGGGCGCCCGCAGCTGTTCGCGATGATCGCGATGCTCCATGAGCGCGGCGAACGCTACCTGCGGCTCAAGTTCGGTCTGCCGTCCCACAAGGGGCAGTCCGACCGCGAACACGCGGCGCTGCTCAGCGCGGTGCGCCGGCGCGACGTCGCGCTGGCGCAATCGCTGGTGAGCAAGCACCTACTCGATACCGGAGAATTGCTGTTTCGCTTCCTTTCCGAGGACGCGAACGGTCGTGTGCCGTAAGGCTTTTAGCGCGCCGGTCGGCTAACGCGGATTTCGCCGTCGGGCCACCGTCGGGCGAAGGCTCGCCACGGCGGTAAACCCCTCGGTGTCGTCGAAAAATGCCCACTGCCCGTCGTCGTCGACCTCCATGCGCCAGCCCAGCTCGGAACTGCCGATGGATTCGGTGAACCACGCGTGAGCGTCCTCGGCGCGATCAAAGGTCCTTGTCGCCACGATCTGGCCGTGTGGATCGACAATTCGAAACGTGGCCATGAGATGTGATTATCCCTCGCACCGCGTTTTCAATCACGTGTGTGTTTGCTGTGACCATTGCGCAAATTCGTAATGACGCAGTTGAGCGCTCAAATCGTCCGGGCCAGCCGGTCCGCGAGCAGCTCGGCAAAGCGCGCCGGATCCTCCAGCGCACCGCCCTCCGCCAGCAGCGCCGTGCCGTACAGCAGCTCGGCGGTTTCGGCGGCCAGAGTGCGGGCCGCGTCGTCGTCCGCGTTCTTGTGTGCGTCCCGCAGGCCGGTGACCAGCGGGTGGCTCGGGTTGAGTTCGAGGATCCGCTTGCCGACCGGGACGTCCTGCCCGGTGGCGCGGTAGAGGCGCGCGAGGGTCGGGGTGATCCCGAAGGCGTCGGTGATCAGGCAGGCCGGCGACTCGGTCAATCGCGTCGAGAGCCGCACATCCTTGACGTGCTCGCTCAACGTCTCCTTCAGCCAGGCGAGCAGATCGGCGAACTCCTTCTCCTGCTCCTCGCGCTCGGCCTCGCTCTTGCCCTCCTCGGAGTCGAGGTCGACCTCGCCCCTGGCCACCGACTGCAGGGGTTTGCCGTCGAACTCGTCGACCACTCCGACCCACACCTCGTCGACGGGGTCGGTGAGCAGCAGCACCTCATACCCCTTGGCCCTGAAGGCCTCCAGGTGCGGCGACTTCGTCAGCTGCTGGCGTGACTCGCCGGTGGCGTAGAAGATCTGCTGCTGACCCTCCTTCATCCGCTCCACGTACTCGGCCAGTGTGCTGGCCTCGTCCTCGCTGTGGGTGGAGGCGAACGACGACACCTGCAGCAACATCTCCTTGTTGTCGGCGTCCGACAGCAGGCCCTCCTTGATGGCCCTGCCGAATTGGGTCCACAGGGTGCGGTAGTCGTCCGGCCGCTCGGACTGCAGCTCCTTGATCGTGGTGAGCACCTTTTTGGTCAGCCGGCGGCGGATCGCGTTGATCTGCCGGTCCTGCTGCAGGATTTCGCGAGACACGTTGAGCGACAAGTCCTGTGCGTCGACGACCCCCTTGACGAAGCGCAGGTATTTCGGCAGCAGCTGGTCGCAGTCGCCCATGATGAACACGCGCTTGACGTACAACTGGATCCCGACGTGGGAGTCGCGGTCGAACAGGTCGAACGGCGCGTGCGACGGGATGAACAGCAGCGCCTGGTATTCGAAGGTGCCCTCGGCCTTCATCGCGATCACCTCGAGCGGGTCGTCCCAGGCGTGCGCGATGTGCTTGTAGAACTCCTTGTACTCCTCGTCGGAGACCTCGTCCTTGGGTCTGGCCCACAGCGCCTTCATCGAGTTGAGGGTCTCGGTTTCGACGGTGACGGTCTCCTCGTCACCATCGTCGGCCGGGGTGCGCGTCTCCACCTCCATCCGGATGGGCCAGGCGATGAAGTCGGAGTACCTCTTGACCAGGTGCCGGATCTTCCACTCCGCGGTGTAGTCGTGCAGCTCGTCCTCGGCGTCCTCGGGCTTGAGGTGCAGGGTCACCGCGGTGCCCTGGGGTGCGCCCTCGACCGATTCGATGGTGTAGGTGCCCTCGCCGCTGGACTCCCACCGGGTGGCGTCGCTCTCGCCGGCCTTCCGCGTCAGCAGCTCGACCTTGTCGGCGACCATGAAGCTCGAGTAGAAGCCGATGCCGAACTGCCCGATCAGTTCCTCGGACGCGGCCGCGTTCTTGGCCTCCCTCAGCTGCTGGCGCAGCTCGGCAGTGCCGGACTTGGCCAGCGTGCCGATCAGGTCTACCACCTCGTCGCGCGTCATCCCGATGCCGTTGTCGCGAACGGTCAGCGTCCGGGCGGTCTTGTCGACGTCGATCTCGATGTGCAGGTCGGAGGTGTCGACGTCGAGGTCTTTGTTGCGGAAGGCTTCCAGCCGGAGCTTGTCCAGCGCATCGGAGGCGTTCGAGATCAACTCCCGCAGAAACGAATCCTTGTTGGAGTAGACCGAGTGAACCATCAGATCCAGCAGCTGGCGGGCCTCGGCCTGGAACTCCAACTGCTCGACACGTGCGTTCATGACATTCCCTACGTTCCCGTCCTGGACATGACGTCTCAAATTTACCGAGATGCGCATGGTCGACGCGCAGGGGCTGGCCCTACCCTGAACCCATGACCGTTGCCCAACGCGAACGAGCCGCCCTCGTCGACACCATGCGCGCCGTCGGGCCGGACGCGCCCACCCTGTGCGAAGGCTGGACGGCCCGAGACCTGGCGGCGCATCTGGTGATTCGGGAGTACCGCCCCGACGCCGCGCCGGGCATCCTGATCCCGTTTTTCGCCTCCCATACCGCCAAGGTGCAGGACGAAGTGGCCGGTAAGAACGATTGGGACGAGCTGCTGGGAAAGGTCGCGTCCGGTCCGCCGGTCTACTCGCCGTTCAAGCTGCTCGACCCGGTGGCCAACGTCGCCGAGATGTTCATCCACCACGAGGATGTGCGCCGCGCGCAGCCGGACTGGGAGCCGCGAGTGCTCGAGCAGGGGCTGTGCCGGTCGCTGCGCCACACGCTGTCCCTGATGGCCCGCCTGACGCTGGCGAAGGTCCCCGGGCGGGTGGCGCTGCGCATCCCGGAGGGAAAGACGGTGCTGACCGCCGGCTCCGGCAAGTTCCACGGCACGACGGTCGTGGTCACCGGCGCGCCCGAGGAGCTGCTGCTGTTCTCCGTCGGCCGGGAGGCGCGGGTCGAGTTCGACGGCGAAGCGGCAGCGGTGCAGGCGGTGCGCGACGCGCCGAAGGGGTTGTAGGCGCGGTTTCAGCCGAAGGTCTCGCGCAGGTCTTTCTTGATGACCTTGCCGAATTGGTTACGCGGCAGCGCATCGACGATCACCAGGCGCTCGGGGTGCTTGTAGCGGCTCAGTCCCTGCGAACGACAATGCTGCACTAGGGATTCCAGCGACACTTCCCCACCCGGCACGCGCACCACGACGGCGCAGACCCGCTCGCCGGTGCGCGGGTCGGGCACCCCGATGACCGCGATGTCGGCGACACCGGGATGGGTGGCCAGCGCGTTCTCCACTTCGAGGGCCGAGACGTTTTCGGCGTTGCGGATGATGGCGTCCTTGATCCGGCCGGTGACGCGGACATTGCCGTCGGCATCGATCGTCCCGACGTCGCCGGTGCGCAGCCAGCCGTCGGCGTCGAACGCGTCGGCGTCCAGGGCGGGGTCGGCGTAGCCGAGGAAGCATTGGGGTCCCTTGAGCCGCAGCTCGCCGTCGACCACCCGGACGCTCACGCCCGGTCCCGGCGTGCCGACGGTGTGGTCCAGCACCTCCGGCGCGTCGGTCAGCGACGGCGAGGTGGCCACCGGAAATTCGGTGAGCCCCCACGCGTTGGCGATTCCGGGCACGCCGAAGGTTTCGCGGATCTGGTGCCCCAATTCGGCGGTGATGGGCGCCCCGCCGGCCAGACCGCCCCGCACCGACGGGAACAGCGGCTCGTCCCCGTGTTTCCGTTGCGCCTCGAGGAACGCCAGGAAGAACGGCGTCGCCATGCCCAGGAAGGTCGGGTTGTGCGCGGCGATGGCCAGCGGCGTGGTGGCCGGGTCGAACACCTCGAACAGCGCCAACCGCATGCCGGTCAACAGGCCGACGGCCAGCATCACCGCGCCACCGATGTGGGCGATGGGAAAGGCGACGGGATCCACGTCGCCGGCGGCGATCCCCATCTTGTCCACCAGGCCGGCCGCCGGGGCCAGCACCGACGCGTCGGCATGACGGATCCCCTTGGGGGACGCCGTGGTCCCCGACGAGTAGTAGATCCATCGCGTGTCCCTGGTGGGCCCCGGCGGCGGGCCGAGGGCCTCGGCGCCGGCGCGGGGCAGCCGAATCTCGTTGCCCGCCGGCGGCGTGGCCAGGTCGACGGCGATGACCTCGAAGCCCCGCTGCGCGGCCAACGTCCGCGCCAGCCCACCGTAATCGAATCCGTGCCAAAACTCAGGCACCACAAGGAATTCCGAGGAGAGCTGTGCGGTGATGAAGCCGACCTCGTGCTCGCGCAGTATCGGGATGATCGGGTTTTGGACGGCGCCGAGCCGCGCCAGCGCCGCCATGACGACCGCGGCTTCGATCGTGGTCGGCAGTTGCCACGACACGACGGTCCCCGCGCCTATCCCCCGTCGGGCGAACGCGGCGGCGGTCGCGCACGCCGTGTCGTGGAATTGCCGTGCCGTCAGGCTGCGTCCGTGCTCATCGGCGAGCAGCGGCCGGTCCGACCCGCGCTGCGCCGCTTCGGCGATCAGACCCCAATAGGTGGCGTCGCGCCGGAGCGTCATCCGCCCGGCGGCTTGGAGATCGGCCGGAATCCCGAGTGCGCGATCGCGACGGACACGGAGCTGCCGATGGGGCCCGCCCGGTCGACCAGCACGGCCGAACCGGTGGCCACCCCGTCGTGGCTGTGATGCGTGAGCGAGGACAGACCGATGTACGGCCCTTGCGGCAACCTTGTCAGCGTCAGGGTGTAGTCGACGTTGATGAACTGCAAACCGTTTGTGCCCCAATTGGCGAGCGAGGCCGTGATGTCGGCGCCCATCGCCGCGCGGGTGAACGGGCTGAGCGGTTCACGGTCGATCAGCGAGCGCGTCTCGTACAACCAGGTGTGTTTGGGTCCGAAGGTATCCGCCCAGTCGGGATCGGGATTCTGAATTTCGGTGCCCCAGCCGTAGGTCCGCATGAAAAGCGACGGTTGGGCCCCGTCGTCGATGGGTAGCGGCGGCATCAGGACCGGCGGCGACCACACGTCGCCTTGGGGTTGCGGCCCGCGCCGCAGAAACAGCGCGCTGCCCCGCGCGACGGGTGCGCCGCGCTGGGTGAGCACCGCCTCGACGAGCCGCAGCCGCCGGCGGTCGTGGTGCACCTGCGTGTGCACCTCGATCGGTTCCAGCGCGGTGGGTGCGGGCAGGTCGACGGTCAGGCGCGCGGGTTGCAGTTCCGGGTCGTCGACGGCGCGTTCGACCGCCCAGCCCAGCAGGCCGCCCACCACGTGTCCGCTGAGCGACGGGCCCCAACCACCGCGTGCGATTTCGTTTGGCACGAAACGGTTTTCGTCGCGCAGAAAGTAGGGCAGCTGCGCGGCCGAATCCACGGCATCCGGCGCGATCTTTGTCTCGGTCAATGGACGACTCTTTCGGTGGGATGGCAACGGTAGATATTACAGTTTCCGTTCCAGTCCCGGTTCCCGGCGGCGTCCACCGGGCCGATCAGGCGATCGCGGCGCCCACCAGATGACCGATCGCGTAGGTCACCGCCAACGCAAGCCCGCCGCCGATGACGTTGCGCAGCACCGCCCGGCCCTGCGGTGCACCGCCCAATCCCGCGGACACGGCCCCGGTGAGCACCAGGGCCAGCAGGACGGCCACCACGGTGGCCGGGATTCGCCACGCCGCCGGGGGCGCGAGGATCACGATCAACGGCAACAAGGCACCGACCGTGAACGACAGCGCCGACGACATCGCCGCCTGCCACGGGTTGGTCAGCTCGTCGGGATCGATACCCAGCTCGACCTCGGCGTGGGCGAGGAACGGATTGTGGTCGGTGAGCTCTTCGGCCACGGTGCGCGCGGTCGCCGGCGACAGGCCCTTGCCTTCGTACAGCGTGGCGAGCTCGTCCAATTCTGCGACCGGGTCGTCGCGCAACTCCTGAAGTTCCTTGGTCAACAGCGCCTGTTCGGTGTCGCGCTGGGTGCTGACCGAGACGTATTCACCCAGGGCCATCGACACGGCCCCGGCCGCCAGGCCGGCGATTCCGGCGGTCAGGATCGGGCCGCGGTCCACCGTCGCGGCCGCGACGCCCACCACGATGCCCGCCGTGGAGACGATGCCGTCGTTGGCGCCGAGCACCCCGGCGCGCAGCCAGTTGAGCTTCGAGGAGACCGATCCCACGTGGGGTTCGGCCGGATGGGAAGTTTCCGACACGACCGACACGATATACCGAGAAAACGTATTCTACCAGCCAATATAGGCTTGCCGAAGCGAGCGCAGGCTTGCCTCATTCGGCGCGCTGGGTGACCCGCCGCCGCCCAAAAGTTGTCCATGGGCCCGTCACAGCTAATCCATAGACAAGCTATCTAGCGTGTGGGTTGTTGGGGGGTTCTAGGAACTCACTTTTAGACAGGTGACTCACTATGAAATTGAAACAATTTATTGCGGGGGGAACCATCGCAGGCGCTCTCGGTGCCGCCGCATTGGGCATGGGCGCCGGTTCGGCGTTCGCCGCACCGGGACCGCCGCCGGCCCCCGGTAACCATGGCGCCCCGGCGCCCGGGGATCACCGCCCGGCCGGACCGAACGACCCGGGCGGCCCGGGTGGCCCCGGTGGGCCCGGTGGACCCGGCAATCCTGGTGGGCCCCCCGGTGGACCGGGCGGGCCCGGTCACCCGGGCGGACCCGGCGGTCCCGGTGGGCCCGGCGGCCCGGGCGGACCTCCGCCCGACCATCCCGGTGGCCCCGGCGGACCGGGCGGTCCCGACCATCCCGGTGGTCCCGGTGGCCCCGGTGGCCCGGGCGGCCCTTGGCACGGCGACCCGCAGCGCGGCTACTTCCACGGCGCCCCGTGGGGCGACGGGCCCGGACCCTGGGGCTATGGCGCACCGCCGCGGCCGGCGTGGGACAGGCCGCTTCCGCCACCCGGCGGGCGGTGGGGGTATGGCCCCATCAACTACTACGGCTACAACGAGACGCCCGTTTGGGATCCCGGATTCAACCAGTGGGGCTTCTGGTTCTTCGGGGTCTGGATCCCGCTGTAAGCAGCCAACCCCCTCGACGCCCGCCTCACCGACCGGTGGGGCGGGCGTTGGCGGGATCGGTTGCGTCTAGGACACTTTGGGCTTGATCTCCTCGATCACCCACTGGGCATAGTCGAGATATTCGTCGATCCCGCGCACGGCGGGAACCGGCACCGCGCTGAACGTCACGCCCTGTTCGGCGAGCCAACTGAGGCGATCGATGATCTCCTGGGCGCTCATGCCGGGGCGCGCGTGTGGATCCTTGACGACGCGATGCCCCTCGCCGACGCGGTTGGTGCCCAGCCCGTGCATGACCTCGAACGGGCGCCCGTCGTAGGCGGGTTGGCTCTTGATGAACTCGAGGCGCTCGGCGATCTTGTCCGGCGGGGTCAGGAACGGCCACCAGCCGGAGGCGAATCGTGCAGCGCGCTTGAGGGCGGCGTCGGCGTCACCCCCGATCCACACCGGAAGGTGGGGCTTCTGAACGGGTTTCGGCTCGAACACCATGTCGTGGAACGAGACGTATTTCCCTGCAAAACGCGGTGATTCGCTGGTCCACAGCTCGATGATCGCCTCGAGGTATTCGTCGGCGATGCGGCCGCGTTCCCCGAACGGCACACCGAGGAAGTCGAATTCGCGTTCCAGCCAACCGACTCCGAAGGTGACCATCATGCGCCCGCCACTCATCCAGTCGGCCGTCGCCAGCGCCTTGGCGAGCACGATCGGGTGTTGCAGCGGCAGCACCGTGACACACGAATTCAGCCGGATCGTCTCGGTGGCGCCCGCGATGTAGGCCTGCGCGACGGTCGACTGGAGGTAATGCGGACCGGACAACTCGACGTGGTCGGTGGGGATGACGAAATGCTCGGGGATGGCGATCATGTCGTAGCCCATCGCCTCGGCGCGCTTGACCATTCGGGTTTGGTCGGCGCCGGTGACGCCCGCTTCCCACGGCTGGGTGATGGCCTTGAGGCGCAGCATGTGCGGCAGGGGGAAGGCGAATTTCACTTGCGCTCCTCGCCTGCTCGGGACTGGGCTAACTCTTCGTGCCGACGGTGATCAGATCGGACACGATCCGGGTCCAGATCGGCCGCGGAATGCGGTGCTGCTCGCTGACCGTGAACCCGGCGCCCTCGAACAGGCTCCGCATCTCAGCCGGCGACGCATTGTGCTGCGGCTTCCACCGATTGGCCGCGGGCGCCTGCAACAGCGACTGCCGGCTGCTCAGGGCCGCCACGGCCGCCAGCCCACCGGGCGCCAGCACGCGGTGGAACTCCCGCAAGGCCGCCGGCTGGTCGAAGAAGTGGAACGCCGAGGTCGTCACGACGGCGTCGAGCGCCCCGTCGTCGAACGGCAGTTGCTCGGCCGGGCCGCGCAACCACTGCACCCGGCCGGATCTGGCGCGGGCCTGGGCGAGCATGCCGTCGGACATGTCGACGCCGTAGATCTCGTCGGGATGGAGTTCACGCTCGATCCGATCGCTGAGAATGCCGGTGCCGCAGGCGATGTCGGCGATCTTGCCCGCGCCGTGGGCGCGCAGCCGCGCGATCACCTCGTCGTGCGGCGGGCGGTAAACCCATTGCTGAAGAAACGGGAGGTCATAGGCCGGTGCGAGGAAGCTCCACATCCGGGTGACCGCGTCGTTGAGACCGCGGCGCTGCGCTGCCGTCATCCGCCCAGTATGGACGTGTAATAGATGGTGTCCGCCACCGACACCGAGTCGTCGGTCTGCGGGATCGCCGCGAGGCCGATCTCGGCCAGCAGCTGACTCATCGGGGTGCCGGCCGTGCGCCACCCCAGCCCTTGCAGGTAGAGCTCGACGTCGTTGCGCTCGCCCTCGAAGCCCAGATCGGCGAACTCCATGTCGAGGCCGTGCTCACGCCATTTGGCGGCGGCGACGCGCATCATCTCCCGCGCGCGTTCACGGTCCCGATCGGGCGTTTCCGGAACCGCCTCGCAGGCCAGTCGGCTGCCGCCGGCGCTGAGCGCGGTGACGTTGTCCAGCAAGCGGTCTTGAGCTTCCGGCGGCAGGTAGCCGAAGAGTCCCTCCGCGATCCACGCCGTGGGCCTGCTCGGGTCAAATCCGGCTTCCTGCAATGCCTTGGGCCAATCGTTTCGTAAATCGATTGCGACGGTGTGTAAGTCGGCCCTCGGGGTTACGCCCAGCCCGGCTAGGGTGGCGGCCTTGAACTCGATGACCTCCGGTTGGTCGATCTCGAAGAGCGTCACGTCCGCCGGCCAGGCCAGCCGGTAGGCGCGCGCGTCGAGGCCCGACGCAAGGATCACGGCCTGGCGGATGCCGGCGTCCATCGCGTTGTGGAAGAACGAGTCGAAAAAGCGGGTGCGCGCGGCCATCGCGTCGGGCATGTGCTCGAGCTTCCAGGTCGACTCCTCGTGATCGACGTCCGTGGCGCTCAGGTCGCCGTCGACCCATCGCGTGAAGAAATCCACGCCGACCGCGCGGACCAGCGGTTCGGCGAACCGGTCCTCGATCGGCGGGTTGTCGGCGTTGGTGGCGATCGCCCGGGCTGCCGCGACCATTGTCGCCGTCACTCCCACGCTGGTGGCCAGGTCCCAAGTGTCGTTGTCCGTGCGTGGCATGCGCCCTGCTCTCCGTGTCGATATCAAGCTTTATTTAGCTAGTATAACGACTGCCGGACGCGGCGGGTTCCCGCGCACTGGTGTGAGTTCAGGCTGTGAGTCGGCGGCCCACCCTCGCCGTCAACTAGTGGCGGCCGGGACCGCCCGGGCCCGCAGGGCCTCCCGGCCCGCCCGGTCCCCCGGGACCACCGGGTCCGCCGGGTCCGCCTGGGCCGCCGGGGCCTCCGGGCCCGTTTGCGGCGGGAAGCACGAACACGCATTGATTCATCTCCACGCTCCACGCCCAACCAGGGGCGCAAGGGGGCGGATCGTCAGCGCGGCTGATGGCCGGCCCGGCGATGACCATCGCCGGCACCCCGGCCAACGCAAGCGCGAAAGCCCCTACCGCGCAACGGGTTCGACTACATCTCGATGCGCTCAGTCTCGATTTGTCCGCGCCCGCCGCGTTTGCCTCGGTCATGTCGGTCCTCCTGCCGTATGCCTCGATGCGCGCTAAGTACTGATTTAAGCGCTGCGCGGGCTCGTTGACCGGCGTTTTTCCGATTTTCAGCACTTGAGGACTTTGAGCAACTCCTCGGCGAGCGGCCCCGCTGAGGCGGGGTTCTGGCCGGTGTAGAGGTTTCGGTCCACCACCGTGTACGGCTTCCACATTTCGCCCCGGACGAAGTCGACGCCCATCTTGATCAACTCGTCCTCGGCGGTCCACGGGGCCTTCTCGCGCAGGCCGACGGCGTCCTCCTCGTCGTTGGTGTAGGCGGTGACCCGGTAGCCGGCGAAGGGTGAGACGCCGTTGCGCCGGGTGGCCAGCATGGCGACCGGCGCGTGGCACACGATGGCCAGTGGCTTTCCCGACGCCAGCGCGGCGGTGAGCAGTCGACCCGAGTCGGCGTCGCGCCACAGGTCCTCCATCGGGCCGTGCCCACCGGGGTAATAGACGGCGTCGTAATCGTCCAGGCGCGCGCCGGCCAGTTCGATCGGCCTGCGCAACTCTTCGGCGGACCGCAGGGTGTCCTCGAGCTGCCGGGCGATTTCTTCGCTGCCGGCCATCGCGGGACGCAGGCTCATCACGTCCACGTAGGGCACCACGCCACCGGGGGTTGCCACGACGACCTCGATGCCGGCCCCGCTGAGCGCGCTGTACGGGGCGGCGAACTCTTCGGCCCAATATCCGGTCGGGTGCCTCGTCCCGTCCTTGAGCGTCCAGTAACTCGTAGCGGTCATGACGAACAGGAGTTTGGCCATTAGCCGAGGCTATGCGGCCGCGCGGCCGCCGGCAATCGGTGCGCGGCGAATCAAGCCAGCGCGGTTGACCATTCATAAATCTGGGTATGTCCCGGTGAGCCCATCGGGTGGGCGTCGGCTTTGTGAGACGAAGTGAGCACGGATGGTCGGCTGGCTGGACAGGCTACAGCGACGGAACCGCGTCGTCGGCGTGGTGATCGCCGTCGTCTACAAATACCTGGACGATCAAGGCGGCTATCTGTCCGCCCTGATCACCTACTACGGATTCGTGTCGCTGTTTCCGCTGCTGCTCCTGCTGACTACGGGCCTCGGGGTGATCCTGGCCGGCCGGCCCGACCTGCAGGACCAGGTGCTGCACAGCACGTTGAGCCAATTCCCGGTCATTGGAAGCCAATTGCACCAGCCCGAGGGGCTCAGCGGCGGCACCGTCGCCGTAGTCGTCGGCATCGCGGGGGCCCTCTATGGCGGCCTGGGCGTCGGTCAGGCGGTGCAGAACGCGATGGACTCGGTGTGGGCCGTGCCACGGAACCAGCGCCCCAACCCGATATGGTCGCGCGTGCGCAGCGCGCTGTTGTTGTTGGTGCTCGGTTCGGCCGCCGTCGCGTCCACCGCCCTTTCCGCGGTCGGCCAGGTCACGGGCTCGCTGGGCATCGTCGGGAAGTTCGGGCTCACGCTCGCGGCGATCGCCATCAACGGCCTGATCTGTTTGGTGGCGTTTCGGGTGACCACCGCGCGCCAACTCAGCTACCGCCAGGTTTGGCCGGGAGCGCTTGCGGCGGCGATCATTTGGCAGATCCTGCAGCGGTTCGGCGCCGGTTACGTCGGCCACACCGTGAAGACGGCCAGCGCGACGAACAGCGTCTTCGCCCTGGTGCTGGGGCTGCTGGCCTTCCTGTACCTCGTGTCGACGACACTGGTGCTGTGCGCCGAGATCAACGTCGTTCTCGTGGAGCGGCTATACCCCCGCGCGCTGCTCACCCCGTTCGTCGAGGACGCGGACCTGACGGAGGCCGACCGCAAGACCTACGCCAAACGGGCGAAAGCCGAGCGTGTCAAGGGTTTTCAGCGCGTCAGCGTCAGGTTCCGGGACCTCACCCACAAGGCCAACGATCCGCAGACGCCGACCGCGCCGAGCAGGCCCGCTAGCTAGCCGTTGCCCCGTCCGGTGAGCTGCTGCAATTCGTCGATCAGCTCGGAGGCTTGCGCTTTCGTCAGGTCGTCGGAAACGTCGCGACCGGCCTCCTGCGCCAGCGTGTGTAGGTAGCTGCGCTGCGGCCCCGTCATGGGCTCGTCACCGGTCACCCAGTCGGAGGTGTCCTTCTCCGGAGTTTCGCATGGCGCCTGTCGCGTGTCGTCAGTCATGCCCTGGAGATAACCATCGCACGCCAGTTCGAAACGTTCAGGCGTCGATCACCACGCGGCCGCTTTTTGCCCGCGAGACGCAGACCAGCATTTCGTCGTCGCCCTCCACGGTGCGTCCGCGCCGATCGACATCGCCCGCCAGCACCTTGACCTTGCACGTCCCGCAGAACCCTTGCTGGCAGGAATACGCGGTCGCCGGGTCGCGGTCCAGCATGACGGCCAGCGCCGACCGGTTGGCCGGCACGCCAAGCACCCGCTGCGAGCGTGCGAGTTCCAACTCGAACGGGATGCCGTCGACGACCGGTGGCGGGCTGAACCGCTCGTAATGCAGTGGCGCATCGACGTGTTCGTCGCGGGCCGCGCGGACCGCCTCCAGCATGGCCGTCGGCGCGCACACGTAGACGGCCGTCTTCGGGCCAGCACCGGCCAGCAACTCCTCGATGGTGGGGAACCGGCCCCGCTCGTCGTCGGCCCACACGGTGACCCGCTCGGCGTCGACCGCCAGCACCTCGTCCAATAGCGGCATGTATTCGCGGGACCGGCCGGCATAGATTGCGCGCCAGCTGATTCCGTGCTGTTGGGCCACCCGGATCATCGGCAGGATGGGAGTCACCCCGATGCCGCCGATCACGAACAACACGTCCTGCTCGTCGGTCACGAGGTAGAAGGCGTTGCGCGGGCCCTCGAACACGAGGGTGTCTCCCACGTCCAACGCGTCATGCATTTCCTTGGAACCGCCACCACCGTCGGCGATGCGGCGCACGGCGATGCGGTAGTCGGTGCGTCGCCCGGGCGGCCCGCACAGCGAATACTGCCGGCGGCGTCCCGAGGCCAACCGGACGTCGATGTGCGCCCCGGGTGTCCACGACGGCAGCAATCCGCCGTCGGGATCCGCCAACGTCAGGGCCACCACGTCGGGCGTGAGTAGTTCGCGCTTGGTGACCACCGCGGCGGTGGTCCGCTGCACCGGCAACACCCGCGACGGCGTCCACCGCGACGCCGTCGCGAAGGCACCGAACACCGTCCCCACGCCCCACAACGCCGTGTACAGCCGGTCGCGCTTGCGGCGGCCGTAGAGGTCGGCGGGTCGGGAGCTCCAAATGGCATGTGTCACAGCGAGTTCCTAGGACTGTCGAACGCGACGACCGAGTTGACCCAGTCGCTGGTGAGCTGGGCGACGACGTCGGGATGCGAGGCCACCACCCAGTGTCCGCCCTCGATCGGGACGATCCTGCTGTCGGGCGGTATGCAACCGGTGAACCGCTGCAGGGCGGGCGACACGAAGTAGTCCTGGCGGGCCACCAGCACCTGCACCGGGACGCGCGTCTCCGGCAACTGCGCCGGCGGCGCCAGGATCGGTCCGGGCATGTTGGCACGGTACAGGTTGAGACCGTTGAGGTAATCGTCGATCGACCGGGTCGCGGCGGCGCGCCGTCGACCGGCGCCGCGTGGGCGACCGATGGACTCCACGGCCGCAAAGACTTTCATGGTGGCCCCGGACCGAATCGCGAGCTCCGGCACGCCCGGACACAGAAAGAACCAAATGTAGCCCGAGGCCAGGAACTGCCTGACCACGTCCGCCACGGCGCGCGGTGTGCGCGCCGACCGTAGAAACCTGCCGGCATAGTTCAGATGCGGCCCCGAGATCGACGTGAACGAGGCGATCTTGCCCATCACCGACTCGTCGGTGGCCGCCGCCCAGCCCTGGATGGACCCCCAGTCGTGGCCCAGCAGGTGCACCGCGCCGACGCCCAAGCTGTCGATCACGGCGCCGACATCGCGCACCAGCTGTGCGAACCGATACCCCGAACGATCTGCCGGCCTTGAGGATTCGCCGACGCCGCGCACGTCGTAGGCGACGAAGTTGTATCGGTCGCCGAGCTCCTCGGCGACGCCGTCCCACACGTGGTGGTTGTCGGGGTAGCCGTGGATGGCCAGGATCGTCGGGCGGTGCGGATCGATGCCGGTGTAGCTGTGGACCGCCAGCACCACGCCGTCCGACGCGGTCACGCTGGTTAACCGGGTCATCGACGCGACCTCAGTACGACGCCCGCGCGGCGGGCGAGCGGGCCAAGTAGTCGACCGCGCGCCCGACCCCGCCCAGCTTGGACGGGTGGAAGCTTGGCGAGTAGTAGGCGCCGATGACCCCCAGGAATTCGAACGGCCCGGGCACCAACCCGCGGCGCGCCGCGCGGAAGTAGTCCCGCCAGCGCGGTTTGCTCCCCGGCGGCAGGTTCGGGTCGACCGAGTACATGAAGCGCACGCCGCGGATGAACAGCCACAGCAACGACGGCGTCACCAGCAGCTGGGTGCGGACCTGCCGCCAGTACCCGGCGCGCAGGTGCTTCATGGTGTCGAACGCGACCGCCTTGTGTTCGACTTCTTCCGCGCCGTGCCAGCGCAGCAGGTCGAGCATCACCGGATCGGTGCCCATGGCGTCGTGCTGCGGCGTGTCGAGGACCCATTCGCCCAGGATGGCGGTGTAGTGCTCCAGCGCAGCAACCATCGACACGCGCTCCAGCAACCAACTCGCCCGCCGCCGCTGACTCCACCGGGGCCGGTCGCCGATGAGCTTGTTGAACAGCCACGCCATCTGGTCGGTGAATGGCGTGACGTCGATGCCCTTGGCCTCGAAGTGCGCGAGCACGCCGGCGTGCGCTTGGGAATGCATGGCCTCCTGGCTGATGAAGCCCTGCACGTCGAGCCGCAGCTGGTCGTCCTTGATCAGCGGCAAGGTGTTCTTGAACGCGTCGACGATGAACTCCTCGCCCGCCGGCAGCAGCAGGTGCAGCACGTTGCAGAAGTGGGTGGTGAAGGGCTCGTTGGGCACGTAGTAGAACGGCAGCTTGCCCCAGTCGAATTCGACGTCACGGGCCTGCAGGACGATCCGCTCATGGTCGAGCGACGCGTCGTGCGGACCCGTCGCCGCGTCGTCGACCGTGAACATCGTGGACCCCCTGCCGTCTAAGGCGCTATGCACTGCGTTGCGCCTCCGCCTCAGCCTCGGTGATCAACCGCTCGCTCCGCAAGAACCGGACCAGATTGTCGACCGTGTCGGTCAACGCCAGCTCCCGCAGGTGGACCTTGGCCAACGTCCGCGCGTGCCGGTATTGCGTGTTGTCGTAGCGCTTGTCCCGCATCGCGGCGATCTTGTCCGCCGAACGGACCAGGAAGTCGACCAGCGGGTAGAGCTGATCGTGCGGCGTGCACCGGCGGTTCAGCTGCTCCACGAACGACGGGATGTTGTGGTACTCGAAGCGGTAGCCGTGCCGTTCGGACAGGACCCGGGTGATGTCCGTCAGGTTGTAGTAATCGTCCGCGGTCATATTGAAAACATGGGACACGCTGTCGTCTTTCGGCAGGCCCATCAGCGCGACGACGTGATCGGCGATCAGGTCCGCCGGCAGCAGGCTGATCTGGTTGAGCGCGTCGACGGCCAGGCCGTGCTCGATCATGAACGCCGTGAGCCGCACCAGGATGTCGTCCTGGCTGCCGAAGCCCGCCCTGGTGGGCGAGATCAGCGAAGGCCGGTAGATGCGCACGTCGAGGCCCTGCCGTTGTGCCGCCAGCGCCAACTGCTCGGCGACCCACTTGGTCTGCGAGTAGCCGAAGTCCAGGCCGCTCATCTTCGCGTTGGCGTCCCACTCCCCGACCACCGGCTCCGTGCTCCAGCCGTAAATGAAGGTGCTGGAGACCAGATGGAAGGTCTTGCGGTGGTCGGTCATGGCCAGCCGCAACAGCTCCTGCGTGCCCAGCACGTTGGCCGGGCGCAGGGCGTCGTAGGTCCGGACGTAGTTGACCAGGGCGCCGTTGTGCACGATGGCGTCGACGCTGTCGGCCAGCCGCGCGAACTCCGCCTCGCCGACGCCCAGGTGGGGCTCGGCGAGATCACCGCAGACCACGCGCACCCGCGCCCGGACCTCGGCTTCCAGCGCCGGGGACCAGAGCTGGGCCCGGCGCAGCGACGCGACGATGCGGTCCAGGCCGTGCGCCGGGTCCGTGGCGCGGACCAACGCGTGGACGGTGTTCGACGTCTGCCCGAGCAGGCTGTTCACCAGGAATGGCCCCAGGAAGCCGGTCGCGCCGGTCAGCAGGAGGTCGCGCGCCGGACCCGAGCGCGCCGGCGGTAAGGCCGGCAGGGGCAGCCGCGCGTCGGCGCGCATCTGCTCGATCTCCTGCGCCTCGTACTCGGCCGAGATCTGATCCAGCGCCCGCCGCAGGGCGTCCAGCGGCTGCCCGGACCGGTCGCCGAACTGCCGCATGAGCCGGAAGAATTCGGCGACCGTCAGGCGCTGGAGCAGCCGCGTGTTGACGTCCTCGGCCAGCTCCCCCGCGCCGTGCTCCTCCAGCAGGGCCTGCAGGTCCGCGCGGAGCTCGGCCAGGGCCAGCGAGTCGATCCCCAGGTCCGCGAACGAGCAGTCTTCGTAGCCGGTTAGGTCGTAGCTCTCGATCAGGTGGCCGAAACGGGCGAGGGGGCCCGTGCTGGCGTCCGGCCCTGTGTGGGTTTTCTGGACCCAGGTCGCCAGCACGGGCAGCTTGCCGTCCAGCCACAGCTGGCGGGTTTCGGAGCGCCGGATCTTCCCCGAGGTGGTCTTCGGGATGCTGCGGGGCGGCACGAACACGATGGTGTGCGGATCGATGTGTCCGTGCCGCCGGATCGCGCGCGCCAGGGCCGTGGCGTCCGGGAGGTCGCGCCCGTCGCGCACCTCGGCGACGACGACCAACGCCTCCTCGTCCTCGCGCTCGACGGCGAAGGCGGCGACGCAGCCGTGCCGGACCTGCGTCGCCGAGCGCTCCACGACGGCCTCGATGTCCGACGGGTAGCAGTTGACGCCGCGGACGATGATCAGGTCCTTGGTTCGGCCGCAGACGAACAGCTCCCCCTCGTGCAGGAAGCCGAGGTCACCCGTCCGCAGGTAGGTGTGCTCGTCGTCGCCGTGGATGCGGGCTTCGAACATCTCCGCGGTGACGTCCGGGCGGTGCCAGTAGCCGCCGCCCTTGGACGGCCCGGCCAGCCAGACCTCGCCGACCCGGCCCTCGCCGAGCGCCTCCCGCGATTCGGGGTCGACGATGCGGACGATGGTGCCGGCGGCGGGCTTGCCGCTGCTCACCAGCGGGGTCTGGTTGTTGTTCTCGGGCAGGGCCTTTTCCACCCGCACGACGTTTTGCTGCAGGGCGCGCTTGTTGACGGCCAGAGTCTGGCGTCCGCGCACGGACACCACCAGTGTGTTCTCCGCAAGGCCGTAAGCGCCGGTGAGCGCGTCGGGCCGCAGGCCCCAGGGCGCGAACCGCTCACGGAAGCGGGCGAACGTCTTGGCTCGCAGGGGTTCGGCGCCGATGAGCATGGACTCGAGGCTGCTCAAGTCGATGCCCTCGAGTTCGGATGCGGGGAGCTTGTCCTCGCGCAGGCAGTATTCGAGCGCGAAATTCGGCGCGGGCGTGCGGGTCGCGCGCACCTCGCTGATGAGGCGCAGCCACGACGACGGTCGCTTGAGGAAGTCCTCCGGCGACATCCCGTGCGTGGTCCCGCCGAGCACCACGATGAACAGGTAGGCCGAGATCAGGCCCATGTCGTGGTGCTGCGGCAGCCAGCTGACCGCCACCTCGATGTCGGTGAAGGCCGAAGCGTTGGCGATGACGTTGGCGTGAGTCACGACGACGCCCTTGGGATCGCTGGTGGAACCCGACGTGTACTGCAGGAAGAGCACCCGGCCGGGTGTGTCGGCCACGGGCGCGCCACCGAAGCCCCGCGTGCCGTCGGTCGCCACCCAGGGCAGCTCCGGGAGCCGCTCGACGTCCGGCCAGGGCAGCGCGCCCTGTCGGTGGTCGAGCAGCTGGCGGAAGGTGTGCTCGAGTTCCTTGGTCGACAGCACGGCCTTGGCCTGGGAGTCCCGCGCGATGAAGCTGAGCTTCGCCAGCCCGGCTTCGAACGACATGGGCAGCGGCGGGCTGACCGGCACGGCGATCACGCCGATGCGGGCGCAGGCGTAGAACGCGGCCACCATCTCCAGGCCCGGCGGGTACACCAGCAGCACCCGATCGCCGGGCTTCAGCCCGGCTTCTGTGGACAGGTAGGCCGCCAGCTCGCGCGTCCGCTCGTCGAAACTGCCGTAGGTGTAGCGGTCGAGCTCCCGCCCCTCGGCGTCGACGAACCGGAAGAGGGTTTGGTGGGGGCGGCGCGCCTGCCACATCCGCAGGTAGTCGATCAGCGTTTGCATCGAGGAGTCCCTTCCAGGTCGGTTGAGCCGCAATCAGAAGAACAAGTGCTTACATCGCAATTCGTAATTCCACGGTAAGCGCCGAACAAACTCGAGAAAAGACCATTTTAACGCTGCACATTGATTTCACAGGCTCGACCCACGATAGGCGTGATGCAGCTCATAGTCGCGCAATTTTTCGAACGCCGAAAAGGCCTCTCTACCAATACTGGGTTCAGTACCTCAGCACCTACTTGCCGAACAAACCACCAGCTTATCCGGGTCTGCCGGAGATACTGAAGTACGCACTTGCGCTTTTTAGTATTCAATGACAAGCCTTTCCGGCACGCAAATTCCACGGAAGTCGCGGCTTATCGTCGGCTGCAATAGATCCCTTGCGGAAATGGTTGGCGCATTGGCGCGGCAACTTGGCTTTCAAGTGCGGCCTTATGGCAACAATCGCCGGCCCCCGGACGACGCCGGCGCTGGGCGGCGGGACTCATAATCTACGCATATACTGAGATGACTTACTGATCCCCGGACCTACAGTCGCCCAGGAAGGCCGCCCAGGATGAGCACTTCGGACCCCGCCTACCGCCCCGGCGCCGCGCTGCCTCCCGCCGTCGCCGCCGCACCCACCGAGCCCTTCGCCGTCGGACGAACGCGCAACCCCAAAACCCGTCGCACGGTCGACCTCGCGCCCGCGCAGCATCGAGCCCTGGACATCTGGCAGCGGGAGGCCGCCGACCGCCTCGGCGTCGCGCGTGTCACCGGCCAGGAGGTGCTCGCCACGCTGGTCGACCAGCTGCTGAACGACCCCAGGCTTTCCGCCCAGATCACCCGCACCATCCAGGCGCGGCGCTGATCGGTGTGGATTACCGCCCGACGACCTGGGCGACGCGGATGCGCGGCCCGGCGCGGGCCACCAGCCGGGTGATGCCGAGGAAACGCTCGCCGTCGATGATGGGCGAGAGCGGCTCCCCGTCGGCGTCGATGATCATCTCGCGGCCGTTGACGTCGCGGACCCGCTCGCCGCGCATCGTTCCGTTGGTGAGCGCCGCGGGAAGCTGGGCGACGATCTTCGACGGCCGTACCTCCCCGGCTTGGAAATGCAGCGCACCGGGTTGGGCAGCCTTCGGGAAGAGCCGGAACGGGCCCCCGATGCGGAGGTCGATGGCGCCTGCGTGCAGCAACCGGTGTGTCCGCGTCGGCACCTCCTCGCCGTCGATCACGACGCGGGCGTGCGTCGGCGTGAACAGGACGGACGCGTAGTTCGGCGTCTTCACCCGGCTGGGGGCGACCTTGGAGGTCAGGTAGTCGCCGACGGAGCGGGCGATCACTCGGGCGACGGCGAGGCGGTCGTGATCGGGCGAGTCGTAATACCGTTCGTAGAACCGGTTTCCGACGCCGCCGGCGGCCAGTCCGAAGCACAGGCGATGAAACGCCGTTCCGTCCTCGGTTTCGCCGTCGAGTTCCAGGGTGTCCAGGCGCACCTCGGGCGGGGGCCGGTCCGCCTCCGCGGCGGCCGCCAGGGCGCGGATGATCCCATCGGCGCGGCCGCGCACCCGCGCCTTGCGCGCGACGGCGTTGACACTGCCGCCGTTGCTCGGCACGAAGGTCGGCCAGCGGTCGGGATCGGCGATGCACTGCTCGATTTCGTTGACCAGCCAGTGCAGCGCGCCGTCGCCGCCGTCGCCGACGAGGTGGGTGGTCCGCGGGTTGAGTTCTTTGATGGTCCTGCGGAGATCCTCGACGGACGCGGTCTCGTGCACCTCGCCCCACGGGCCGACGATCCGGCGCAAATCGGCGGCGCGGTCCGGCGCGGCGCGGTTCTTGCGCGCTTGCGGATTGACGATGACGCCGAGATACATCCCCCGAACGATACCCGCGCTGCCTAGGTGGGCGAGACCGCGCCGCCCGACCGCAGGGTCGTATTGGGCTGTTGTGCAGCGGTTTTGCGCCCGTTGCCAGCGGTGCCGATTTC
>NZ_LZIS01000002.1 GCF_001667015.1 Mycobacterium sp. E3198
AGAGCCCGGCATGATCTCAGGCACGCTGGTGGGGTCGCTGATCTTTGCGGCGGTGCTGGTGGTGGCGATCGCGGTGCTCATCCAGCTGATGATGCGCGGTTGGCGGCGCCGCGCCCAGCGGCAGCAGGAGCTGATCGGCGAGTTGCCCGACGTGCCCGACACGCTGGGCACCGCGATCGCCACCACCAGCACCGCCGCAAAGATCAGCGACCCCACCAGCGTGCCTGAGTTCATGCCGGGCTCTTCCCGTCCCGGGCGGTGACCCGCCCGCGCAGCAGGGTGGCCGTCACCGTGGCGGGCAGGGTCATCGACTCGTACGGCGTGTTGGCCGACCGGCTGGCCAAGTCCGACCCGGCGACCGTCCACGTGGCGTCCGGATCCACCACGGTGAGGTTCGCCGGTTCGCCCACCTCCAGCGGGCGGCCGTGGTCGGGCAGTCCGACGATGCGGGCCGGGTTCTCGCTCATCACCCGCGCCACGTCCCGCCACGTCAGCAGGCCCGGCACGACCATCGTCTGCACCACCACCGACAGCGCCGTCTGCAGCCCCAGCATGCCGGGCCGCGCCGCCGAGAACTCGACGCACTTCTCGTGCTCGGCGTGCGGGGCATGGTCGGTGGCCACACAGTCGACTACCCCCTCGGCCAGCGCCTGACGCAGCGCGATCGCGTCGGCGGGCTCGCGCAGCGGCGGGTTGACCCGGTTCACCCCTTGGTAGCTGGCCAGCCGGCCGTCGTCGAGCAGCAGGTGGTGCGGGGTGACCTCGGCGGTGATCGAAATGCCTTGCCCTTTGGCCCATTTCAGGATCTCGACGGTGCCCGCGGTGGAGGCGTGGCAGACGTGCACCCGGGCGCCGGCGTCGCGGGCCAGCAGCGCGTCGCGGGCCACGATCGATTCCTCGGCGGCGCGCGGCCACCCCGCGAGCCCCAGCCGGGCGGCCGTCGGTCCCTCGTGGGCGACGGCGCCGACGGTCAGCCGCGGCTCCTCGGCGTGCTGGGCGATCAGCACCCCCAGGCCGGTGGCGTACTCCAGGGCGCGGCGCATGATCAGCGGGTCGTGCACGCAGACGCCGTCGTCGGAGAACATCCGCACCTGCGCGGCGCCGGCGGCCATCATGCCCATCTCGGTGAGCTCGGCCCCGGCCAGCCCGACCGTGACCGCGCCGACGGGGTGCACGTCGACCAGGCCGACCTGCTGGCCGCGGTGCCAGACGTGGTCGGTGACCACCGGGCTGTCGGCGACCGGGTTGGTGTTGGCCATCGCGAACACCGCCGTGTACCCGCCCAAAGCGGCCGCCGCCGAGCCGGTTTCGATGTCCTCGGCGTACTCGCGGCCGGGCTCGCGCAGATGGGTGTGCAGGTCGACGAACCCGGGCAGCAGGACCTGCCCGGTGGCGTCGATGACGTCAGCCGTGTCCGGAATGGCCAGGCCCGTACCGATTTCGGCGATCTGCCCGTCGTCGACCAGCACGTCGACCCGGTCGCCCTCGCCGTAGAGCCGGACGCCTCGGATCAGGACGCTCATGCCGCCGCCTCTTCCGCCCCTACCAGGACGTGGAACAGCACGGCCATCCGCACGTGCACCCCGTTCGAAACCTGTTGCAGCACGGCGGATTGCGAGGAGTCTGCCACCGATGACGAGATCTCCATGCCGCGCACCATCGGCCCGGGATGCAGCACCACCGCATGGCCGGGCAGCATCGCCTGGCGCCGCTCGGAGAGCCCGTAGCGCACCGAGTATTCGCGCACCGACGGGAAGAAGCCGCCGTTCATCCGCTCGGCCTGCACCCTCAGCATCAGCACCGCATCGGCAGCGGGCAGTTCGGCGTCGAAGTCGTAGGAGACGGTGGCCGGCCAGCCGTCGACCCCGACCGGCAGCAGCGTCGGCGGCGCGACCAGCACCACCTCGGCACCCAGGGTGGCCAACAGCATCACGTTGGACCGGGCGACCCGGCTGTGCAGGATGTCGCCGACGATCACGACGCGGCGGCCCTCGATGCCGCCGAGGCGCTGGCGCATGGTCAGCGCGTCCAGCAGCGCCTGCGTCGGGTGCTCGTGGGTGCCGTCGCCGGCGTTGATGACCGACGGGCCGTCGCCTTCAAAAGGCGAAGCACACGTCCAGTCGGCGAGCAGGTGGGCGGCCCCGGACGCCGGATGCCGGATGATCAGCGCGTCGGCGCCGGCGGCCCGCAGCGTCAGCGCGGTGTCGCGCAGCGACTCGCCCTTGCCCACCGACGATCCCGCCGCGCTGACGTTGATCACGTCGGCGCTCATCCACTTGCCCGCCACCTCGAAGGACACCCGGGTGCGGGTCGAGTTCTCGTAGAACATCGTGACGACGGTGCGCCCACGCAGCGTCGGCAGCTTCTTGATGTCGCGGCCCACCAGCGCCTGGGCGAACCGGTCGGCGTCGTCGAGGATGGCGGTGGCGTCGTCGCGGCTCAGGTCGCCGGCGGCCAGCAGGTGGCGGGTCATCGCGAGATCACCACCCCGTCGCGGTCGTCGTGCTCGCTCAGCAGCACGTGCACGCTCTCGGTGCGCGAGGTCGGCACGTTCTTGCCGACGTAGTCGGCGCGCAGCGGCAGTTCGCGGTGGCCGCGGTCGACCAGTACCGCCAGCTGCACCGCCCGGGGCCGGCCGACGTCGCGCAGCGCGTCCAGCGCGGAGCGCACCGAGCGCCCGGAGTAGAGCACGTCGTCGACGAGGATGACCAGCGCGTCCTCGATGCCGCCGGCCGGGATCGCGGTGTCCTCCAGCGGCCGCGGCGGCTTTTGCATCAGATCGTCGCGGTACAGCGTGATGTCGAGGGCGCCGTACCCGACGTCGACGCCGCTGTATTCGGCGATGTTGGCGGCCAGGCGCTGGGCGAGGATGACGCCGCGGGTCGGGATGCCCAACAGCACCACGCGGGGCGCGTCGGGACCGTCCAGCGCGGTCTTTTCGATGATCTGATGCGCGATACGGGAAATGGTGCGACCCACGTCGGCCGCCGACATCAATTCGCGGCCGGTGCCCGTGTCACCCGCGGCACACATGCGAAGACCTGACCTCCTTCTCCGCCTCTCTGGACGGATCGTTAAAGGATGTCGACTGCCCGGCAGCGTAGCACTGCGGACTAACCTGGGTGAAATGACAGGCTTGAGTTCCCCCGGCTTTCCCTCCGGATTGCAGCGCATGGACTTCGACGCGCTGTACCGCGGCGAGAGCCCCGGCGAAGGCATCCCGGCGATGGCCTCGCCCCCGTGGGATACCAAGGCGCCCAAGGAGAATGTCATCGCGTGGCACTCCGGCGGCTGGGTGCACGGTGACGTCCTCGACATCGGCTGCGGGCTCGGCGACAACGCCATCTACCTGGCGCGCAACGGCTACAACGTCACCGGGCTGGACATCTCACCCACGGCGCTGATCACCGCCGAGCGGCGCGCCCGCGACGCCGGGGTCGAGGTGAGGTTCGCGGTGACCGACGCCACCAAGCTCGAGGGCTACACCGACGCGTTCGACACCGTCGTCGACAGCGGCATGTTCCACTGCCTCGACGACTCGGGCAAGGCCAGCTACGCCGCCGCGGCGCACCGGGCGACCCGGCCGGGTGCCACTTTGCTCATCAGTTGCTTCTCCGACGCGAACCCGACCGATACCGAATGGCCGCGGCCGTCGGTGCCCGAGCGGACGCTGCGCGACGTCCTCAGCGGCGCGGGCTGGGATATCGAAGCGCTGGAACCGGCCACGGTGCGTCGCGAGGTGGACGGGACCGAGATCGACATGGCGTTCTGGTACGTCCGCGCGCGGCGGCGCTAGCCGACCCGGGCGACGTGTCGGTGCCCTCGTCTAGCATCGAACTCATGTTCGAATGCGATCCTGACGAGGCCGCGCTGATCGCGCGGATCGCCGATTTGGAAACTGCCAAGTCGGCGGCCGCTGCCGAGCAGGCGCGCGCGTCCGTGCAGCTGGAGGCGCTCCGCCGCGCCAACGAGGCCGACACCGGGGTGCCGGCCCCCCAGCGTGGGCGCGGACTGGCCAGCGAGATCGCACTGGCACGCCGGGATTCCCCCGCCCAGGGCGGGCGGCACCTCGGATTCGCGAAGGCGCTGGTCAACGAGATGCCGCACACGCTCGCTGCGCTGGAGGCCGGGCGGTTGTCGGAGTGGCGGGCCACCCTGATCGTGCGGGAGAGCGCCTGCCTGGACGTCGAGGACCGGCGCGCGCTGGACGTCGAGCTCTGCGCCGACTCCTCGCAGCTGGACGGGATGGGCAATGCGCGCATCGAGGCGGCGGCCAAGGCGATTGCCTACCGGCTGGACCCGCACGCCGTGGTCGACCGCGCGGCCAAGGCCGAGTCCGAGCGCACTGTGACGATTCGTCCGGCCCCCGACACCATGACGTGGGTGACGGCGCTCCTTCCGGTGGCCCGAGGTGTTGCGGTGTACGCGGCCCTCAAGCGTGCCGCCGACACCACGTTCGACGGCCGCACCCGCGGCCAGGTCATGGCCGACGCGCTGGTCGAACGCGTCACCGGCCGGCCCGCCGAGGTGGCCGAGCCGATCGCGGTCAACCTGGTGATCTCCGACGAGACGCTGCTGGGCCATGACGACACGGCGGCGGTGGTCGACGGGTACGGCCCGATACCGGCGGCTGTGGCCCGCCACCTGGTGGGCGACGCGGCCGTCGATGACCGGTCTCGGGCCACGCTGCGGCGGCTCTACCGGCATCCCGGTTCAGGGTCGCTGGTCGCGATGGAGTCGCGGGCGCGGTGCTTCCCCAAAGGGCTTGCCAAGTTCATCGGTCTGCGCGATCAGCGCTGTCGCACTCCCTACTGTGACGCCCCGATCCGACACCACGACCACGCCCGGCCTCACCACCGCGGCGGTGCCACCAGCGCGGCGAACGGGCTCGGCGAGTGTGAGCGCTGCAACTACGCCAAGGAGGCACCCGGCTGGCGCGTCACCGCCACCACGGACGAAATGGGCAGGCACACAGCCGAATTCACGACGCCCACTGGCGCGCGCTACCGCTCCGGCGCGCCGCCCGGGCGGCTCGAGATATTCGTCATCGAGCCCCGCGCCGCCTGACCGCTAGCTGCACGGGTATTGGCTGTTGAGCACGCAATTCGTCGGTGGCGAGTAGGTGCCGATCAGCACGCCCCTGAAACCACCCGTGGCCGAACCACCCGGCGCGATGACGCGATTCCAGTTCGCGGGGGTGACAACGAAGTGCGTGCCCGATTGGGTGACAGTGCTGTTCCACGCGTGCACGACGGATTGCCCCGCCGGCATGTCGAAGTCAATACGCCAATCGCTCATCGGCGCCAGGCTCGCGTTGGTGACGGCGAAGCGGGCGATGAAACCGGTCTGCCACGTGTGTTCCACCGCCAACGTCGCGGTCGCCGCGGCCGCCTGCGCCGCGGGGGCGATGCCGAGTCCGACGAGGGCAACCGTCAACGCCGACACGGTCACGCGCAGCGCGGTGCGCCAGCGCTGCCCGCGATTGCTCAGTCCGGCCATAACCGCCAACGCTAAGACCGAACGGGCGATATCGGCCCCCGCATCGCGGGTAAGCTGCAGGACCTTTGCCCAACCGAAACCGTCATGAAATGTTGGCGGCGGCGCCCACTACCCTGAACCGGGTGAATCTGGACGTCAATCAGGCCTCCATCCGCGAGGTGTGCGACGCGGGCCTGCTGGCCGGCGCCTTGACGGTGGTCTGGCAGCGCGGACAAGTGTTGCAGGTCAACGAGATCGGCTACCGCGACATCGACGCGGGACTGCCGATGCAGCGGGACACGCTGTTTCGCATCGCGTCGATGACCAAGCCGGTCACGGTCGCGGCCGTGATGAGCCTGGTCGACGAGGGCAAGCTGGCGCTGCGGGACCCGGTCGTGCGCTGGGCGCCGGAGCTGGCCGACGTGCGGGTGCTCGACGATCCGCACGGTCCGTTGGACCGCACGCACCCGCTGGGACGCGCGATCCTGATCGAGGACCTGCTCACCCACACCAGCGGCCTGGCCTATGGCTTTTCGGTGTCCGGGCCGATCGCCAAGGCCTACGTGCGGCTGCCGTTCAATCAGGGCCCCGACGCCTGGCTGGCCGAGCTGGCCAAGCTGCCGCTGGTCCATCAGCCCGGCGAGCGGATGACCTACAGCCACTCCATCGACCTGCTGGGCGTCATCGCTTCGCGCATCGACGGCAAGCCGTTCAACGAGGTCCTCGACGAACGGGTCCTTGGCCCGGTAGGCATGCCCGACACGGGGTTCTTCGTCTCCCCCGAGGCGCGCCGCCGCGCGGCGACCATGTACCGGCTCGACGGGCAGGGCCGGCTGCACCACGACGCGATGGGTCCGCCGCACATCAGGCCGCCGTCGTTCTGCAACGCCGGCGGCGGACTGTGGTCGACCGCCGACGACTACCTGCGGTTCGTGCGGATGCTGCTCGGCGACGGGGAGATCGACGGTGTGCGGGTCCTTTCGGCCGAGTCCGCCCGGCTGATGCGGACGGACCGGCTCACCGACGAGCAGAAGCGGCACCACTTCCTCGGGGCGCCGTATTGGGTCGGCCGCGGGTTCGGACTGAACCTGTCGGTGGTGACCGACCCGGCGAAGAGCGCGCCGCTGTTCGGGCCGGGCGGGCTCGGAACGTTCAGCTGGCCCGGCGCGTACGGCACGTGGTGGCAGGCGGACCCGACCGCCGAGGTGGTGCTGCTGTATCTGGTCCAGAACCTGCCCGACATGTCCGCGGACGTGGCCGCGGCCGTCGCGGGCAACACCTCGCTGTCGAAACTCCAATCGGCGCAACCGAAGTTCGTGCGGCGCACCTATCAGGCGCTCGGCCTCTAGCGCATGGCCGCCGCCTACCCGCCCGACCGCATGACCGGCCCGAAGCTGGTGCTGCGCCCCCCGGTGCTCGACGACGCGGGCGCGCTCTATCAGCGAGTCGCCCGCGATCCCGAGGTCACCAAGTACCTGCTGTGGGCGCCGCATCCCGACGTGGCGGCGACGCGGCGGGTGATCACCGAAAAAATCAACGTCGGCGGCGACGAGCGGACCTGGGCCATCACGCTCAAGAACAGCGGCGAGGTCATCGGCCTGACCAGCTGCCGACGGCCGGTGCCGTATTCGGTCGAGGTCGGTTACTGCCTCGGCAGGCGGTGGTGGGGCAGGGGCTACATGTCCGAGGTGCTCGACCTGCTGCTCGCCGCGCTGCAGGCCGATCGGCAGGTGTATCGCGTGTGGGCGACGTGCAGCCCCGACAACGTGCGCTCGGCGCGGCTGCTGGAGCGCGCCGGTTTCGGGTTGGAGGGTCGGCTGGCCCGGCACGCCGTGTACCCCACCCTGGGACCCGAGCCCCGGGACGCCCTCATGTACGCCAAGATCCTGCGCTGACCCGTGCCAAAATCCGCACTCTGAAAGCACTTTCGAAGCCGTCAGCGCACACCCACCCTGTCCTCGGACCGCGGAGGGGGCGTGGGTTCCAGTCCGGGCGGCACCAAACGGGTCGGCACCAACGGCACCGCCGCCAAGGGAAACACCGCGCAGAGAGCCCAGGCCGCCGGATATTGGGCCGCCATGATCAGCGCGCCGAAGAGAGGCGGCCCGGAGGCGGCCACCAGCCGCTGGGTGGTGTTCTGCACGCCCAGCGCGCGTCCGCTCCAGTACGGCCCGGCCAACTCGGTGATCGCCGTGGCCTCCAGCCCGTTGTCAAGCACCGCGAGCACCGATACGGCGACCATCAGCAACACGTCGTAACCCGAGGCGTTGCCGTCGGTCAGCGCGAGCAGGAACAGCGCCGCGGCGGCGGCGATGGCGATGGTGCGGACCGGGCGCATCCGCGAGCCGACGCGATCCGACCAGCGGCCGACCGCGATTCGTCCCGCCGCGCCCAGCAGTTGGGCGAACGTGATCAAACCGCCGGCGGCCGCCACCGACCAGCCGTGGTGATCCATCAGCCACACGAGCACGAACGTCGCGGTCACGGTCTGGGGCATCATCAACAGGCCGGCCACCGCGTGGATTCGCCACAGCACGAACGAGCCCCGATACGGGCTGGCCAGTTCAGCGTGGGCGGCCTCCCAGCGGGGTTTGCGGGGCGGATCAACGATTCCGATCGCGCTGGCGACCGCGGCCACCGTACAAATCACCGCGAGGAACATCAGCCCGCGGTGCGGGCCGCGTTCGGAGAGCTCCGGAATCATCAACGCGCCCAGAGCGATTCCCAGCGGTTGTGAGGTCTGGCGGACGCCCATCGCCAGGCCGCGTTGGTGCGGCGGGAACCATGCGGACACCAGCCGGCCGCCCGCCGCATTGCAACCGGCCGCGGCCATCCCGCCCATGAACAGAAAGACGCCGACCATCAGCAGCGAATGAGCCGACGCCGCAGCGTAAGCCGCAGCCGCGGTGAGCGCAGAGCCCGCCGTGAGCACGACGCGCTCGCCGACGCGGTCCAGCACATAGCCCCACAGAATCAGCGTGAGGACCATGCCCCAACTGGGCATCGACACCAGCAGGCCGGCTTCGGCCAGCGGAATACCGCGTCGAGCCTGTAACGAAGGGATAAGGAAAGCAACGCCATTGATGAAGAGGAATGAGCTTGCCGTCACCCCCAAGGAGATGGCCATGATCGACCACCGCGCCCCCGCGCCGAGTCCGAACTTGATGTCCGATTCCTTCAGCATTCATCCATGGTGGCACCGTCGAAGCGGTGTAACTTATTGAATGCTCAGGTAATTGCCATCCAGCAATCAAATCGCGTCGACGGCGTGATGTCGCTCGTATTACGAAACATGTTGAGCGCGTGGCATTCCGGGTCTGGCGTCCGGCCCCGCGTTTCACAGCCGAAACTTGGCCGCCACCCAGCAATCATCTCAGCGATCTCTCAGCGGGGCTCCCGTAGACATGAACGACAACCACACCGGAAGATCATCAACTGTGAACGATGTTGCGAAACATGCCCTGACCAAGGTGCCGGCGGTCACGCTGGGCTTTTGGGTCATCAAGATCCTGGCGACGACGCTGGGCGAGACCGGCGGCGACACCGTCACGATGACGCTGAACTGGGGTTACCTGGCCGGCGTGGCGCTGTTCGGCGTCGTGCTGATAGCGCTGGTTGCCGCGCAAATCCTCGCCAAGCGTTTCCACGCGGGTCTCTACTGGGCGACGATCGTGGCCTCGACGACGTTCGGCACGACGCTGGCCGATTTCGCCGACCGACAGCTGGGCATCGGCTACACCGGCGGTTCGCTGCTGCTGCTGGCCTGCCTGGTGGCCACGCTGGGACTGTGGCGCTGGTCGCAGGGAACGGTGTCGGTGAACACCGTTTCGACGCCCAAGGTGGAGGCGTTCTACTGGGCGACGATCACGTTTTCGCAGACGCTGGGCACCGCCCTCGGCGATTGGCTCGCCGACACCCGCGGATTCGGCTACGAGCGCGGCGCACTGGTGTTCACGGCGGCGCTCGCCGCCGTGGTGGCCCTGTATTTCTGGACCTCCGTGTCGCGGGTCACCCTGTTCTGGGTCGCGTTCATCCTCACGCGGCCGCTCGGCGCGACCGTGGGCGACTTCCTGGACAAGCCCGTCGCCGATGGCGGGCTGGCGCTGAGCCGCCCACTGGCTTCGGCGGTCATCGCGGCGATCATCATCGCGTTGCTCATCGTCCTGCCGCAGCGCCCCGGACGTCATCCCGGTCAGGCGGAAGCCGCGACCGACGTAGCGTGACGACATGCGAGTCCTGATCGTCGAGGACGAGCCGCGCTTGTCGGCGACGTTGGCCATGGGGCTGAAGGCCGAGGGCTTCGTCGTCGTGGCCGTCGGCACCGGCGTCGAGGGCCTGCGGCGGGCGGTCGAGAAAAGCTTCGACGTCGTGGTGCTCGACATCATGCTCCCCGGCCACAGCGGCTATGAGGTGCTGCGCCGGATGCGGGCACAGAACGTCTGGACACCGGTGCTCATGCTGACCGCCAAGGACGGCGAGTACGACGAGACGGACGCGTTCGACCTCGGGGCAGACGACTATCTGACCAAACCGTTTTCGTTCCGGGTGCTGGTGGCCCGCCTGCGGGCGCTGGTGCGTCGCGGCGCGCCGGAGCGGCCGACGGTGTTGACCGCCGGGTCGCTGTTACTGGACCCGGCCCGGCACACGGTCCACCGCGGCTCGACCCCGATCACCCTGACGCCGCGCGAGTATGGGCTGCTGGAGTTCCTCATGCGCAACACGGACGTGGTGGTGACGAAGGCCGAGATCCTGCGCAACGTCTGGGACGCGCACCATCAGGGCCCGGACAACGTCGTCGAGGTCTATGTCGGATATCTGCGCCGCAAGATCGATCTTCCGTTCGGCACCAACACCATTGAGACGGTCCGGGGCGTCGGTTACCGATTGCTGCGCTGAGGCAACTCCACGCTCATCGTGGTCCCGCCGCCGGGCCGGTCGCCGATCGCGATCGTGCCGCCGTGGGCGTCCACGATCTCGGCGACGATCGCCAAGCCAAGGCCGGCACCGCCGCCGCTGCGGGAGCGGTCGGAATCCAGGCGCACGAAGCGTTCGAACACCCGAGTCCGTTCGGCCGGCGGGATGCCGGGACCGTCGTCGCTCACGGTGAGTGTGGCCGCGGCATTGCGGCTGCCGACCTCGATGGCGACGCACGAGTTCGCATGGCGGACAGCGTTATCCACGAGGTTACGGATCATCCGGGAGATGGCCGTGGGGTCACCGGTCAGGCGCGCCGGACGGATGTCGGTGTGGACCGCGCATCCCGCTTCGCGCCGCGCGCGGGCGGCCTCGACGCCGGCGAGATCATCGAGGGACATCTCTTCGGTGTGCCGCAACAGGTTCTGCTCGTCGGCGCGGGCCAGCAGGAACAGGTCTTCGATCAGCGTGCGCATGCGGTGCGCCTCGGGCAGCAGCGTGTCGATCGTCAACTCCGCGCTGAGCAGTTCGGGGTGGGCCTCGCCGACCTCCAACCCGGAGATGATGGTCGCCAGCGGGCTGCGCAGTTCATGGGAGGCGTCGCCGAGGAACCGTTGCTGCGCGCGGTGACCGGCCTCGAGGCGCGACAGCATCTCGTTCATGGTGACCGCCAGCGCCGCGATCTCGTCGTGGCTGCTGGGCACCGGAACCCGTTCGGCCAGATCCGAAGTGGAGATTTCGGCCACCCTGCTGCGGATCGCGTCCACCGACTGCAGGGACCGGCGGACGAGCCAGTAGCTCGCGGCGCCCGCCACCGCGATGATGATCGGGGCGCCGCAGGCCAACAGCAGCGCGACCGCCCACGCGGTCGCCTCGACCGCCTCGCTGCCCCCTCCGACAATCACCGTGTAATCACCGGACGGGGTTGCGACCCGCTGACCGCTGACGCGCATGTCGTCGTGGGGCATCACGTCATCCGGCAGGCCGCGGCGCAACCGGTAGCCGAACTGTGTCACCGGGACCATGGGCATCTTCGGCGCCGATCCGGACCGCACCACCACCTTGCCGTCGGGCGCGATGACCTGAATCGCGACCACGCGCTGGTCGGTCGTCAGCAGGGCGCTGTCGACGTCGTTGACGGAATCGGTCCGCACGGCCTCCGCGATACTGCGCACCCGGCCCGCGGTCGCGTCGTCGACGCCCCCCAACAACGTCCGGTACAGCAGCGCGTCCAGTCCCGCGCCGGCGAGGGCCAGCGCCAACAGCACCACGACCGCGGACACCGCGGCCGAGCGAGCGGAGATGCCCAAGCTTCGCCGAAACGGCCACACGGCGGACCAGCGCACCCTCCGATTCTTGCAAGGCCCCGGCCGGACGGGAAACACCGCAGCTCAGCGGGCTTCTCAGCGGCTTCTCAGCGACCCCCTCGTAGGCTGGCGCTGCGATGAACGTCGAGGAATTGCGCCGAATACTCGCCGACCTGCCGGGCGAAATGCCCATCGCCGTTGAGGATTCCACGATGGGCTGGATGGGCAACGCCGAGCTCTATCTGGCGCCCGCGCACGTCGACCGACGGGTCTCCGGCAACTACCTCTACGCCTGTCACGCCGACGGCGCCGACAACTGTCACGCGCTGCTGATCAGCAGCCTTCACCAATGCGACGAGGGCGTCGTGGACATCGGACCCGGGCCGGCGCCGCCGACGTTGGTCGATGCGGACGACGCGGACGTCGCCCTAGAGAGAGGCGGTCATGCCTGAAGTACCCAGATTCGCCACCAAGGTCGTGATCGGCGTTGCGATTGCCCTTGGCGCCGGTGTCGTCGGGTTGACACCGGCCGTAGCCGACCCGGGCGCGTTCAACACCCTCAGCTGCAGCTGCCAACAGGCGGCTCCCGCCGGCAGCCCTGCCCGCAAGGACGCGATCGCCCGGGGCATCCGGCAGGGCCTCTCGGACTGGTCGGCCGTCACCGGATAGCGCCGTTCAGGCGCGTTCGTTGACCGGCTGCGCGACGCTGTCGCCGTTGCGCGCCGGGGCGGCGGGGCCGTTGGGCGGCAGCTCGAAGGCCGGGAACGCCGAGCCCACCGCGGCCGTCGCCGCGTTGCGCTGGGCCTCCATGCGGGCCAGCGCCGCGTCGGTGAACACCGACAGTCCGAGGTCGGGGTTGTAGCCGTGGATTTCCTTGACGTCCAGCTGGGCGAGGAAGTAGACGATCTCCTTGGAGACCACCTGGCCCGGGACCAGGACGGGGAAGCCGGGCGGGTAGGGCACCACGAACGTGGTGGACACCAGGGTCCTGCCCTCGGCCAGCCGCCGCCCGGCCATGCCGATCAGGACGTGCTCGCGGTCCGACTCCTCGTATCCGGCGTAGAACGCCGAGCGCATGTCGCCGAACTTGCACGCGTCCACGGGGCGGAAGGCGACGTCGAACTCACTGAAATCCGGTAGGTGCGGCAGGTCCTCGGTGATCTCCTCCACCCGGCGCTGCTGCAGGGCGCGGTCCTCCTTGCCGCCGACGCTCTCGCTGCGCTCGAAGTCGGTCGCGATCCGCCGCAGCACGTCGAGCAGGTAATGCACGCTCGACCAGGTGACGCCGATGGTGAAGATCAGCAGCACGCTGTTGATGGAGGTCTTGTTGATCTGGATGCCGAAGCGGTCCATCAGGATCTTCTCGCGGAAGTCGTAGCCGTTCATGCCGGTCTTGCCGATGAACAGCGTGACGCGCGTCGCGTCGAGCACGAACTGGTCGGAGCGCCACGCCTCGTTCCACTCGGCCAGCGCGCCCTGGCGGACCTGACGGTAGGAGCTCACCGACGACGCCCGGAACTCGTCGGGCACCAGGTCGGACTCGTCGAGGATGCGGAACCACTTGCCGATCAGCCGGTCCTTGCGGACCCGGTGCCGGAACACCAGCGCCATGTTGTAGGTGTTGCGGACCAGCTCGAAGCCCTCGATGTCGACCTGCCGGCGCGCCAGGTCCAGCGACGCCAGCAGCTGCTGGTTCGGCGACGTCGAGGTGTGGGTCAAAAACGCCTCGGCGAACGCGTCGCGGGTCAGCGCCTTGAAGTCCTGGTCGCGCACGTGGACCATCGACGCCTGCCGAAATGCCGACAACGACTTGTGCGTGGAATGCGTGGCGTACACCCGCACCCGCGCGCGGGCCGGGTCGGGAAGCAGCCGGCGCTCCAGCCACTCGGAGCGATCCACCCCCTCCATCTCCGCGGCCCACTCCCGGTATTCGGCAGCGTATTCCGGTGACGCCAGCATCTGCTCGAGGCGTTCGGCGGAGACCATCGCGGTGCGCTGCCGGGCCCACGGCACCGCGGTGGCGAACGCGTACCACGCCTCGTCCCACAAAAAGCAGATGTCCGGCTTGATCGCCAGCACCTCCTCCATCACGCGCCGCGGGTTGTAGACGACGCCGTCGAAGGTGCAGTTGGTGAGCAGCAGCATCCGCACCCGGTGCAGCTGGCCGGCGGCCTCGAGATCGAGCAGCGCCTTTTTGATCGTGTGCAGCGACACGGCCCCGTAGATCGCGTACTCGGGCAGCGGGTAGGCGTCCAGGTACAGCGGGTAGGCCCCGGCCAGCACCAGGCCGTAGTGGTGCGACTTGTGGCAGTTGCGGTCGATCAGCACGATGTCGCCCGGGCGGGTCAGGGCCTGCACGACGATCTTGTTGGCGGTCGAGGTGCCATTGGTGACGAAGTAGGTGTGGTTGGAGTTCCACGTCACGGCCGCCTTGTCCATCGCCGCCTTGATGTTGCCGTGCGGGTCCAGCAGCGAGTCCAATCCCCCGGACGTGGTGGACGTCTCGGCCATGAAGATGTTGCGGCCGTAGAACTCGCCCATGTCCTGCAGGGTCTTGGAGTTGAAGATGCTGGCGCCGCGCGCGACGGGCAGCGCGTGGAATTGGCCGACCGGGGCCGCCGCGTAGGCGCACAGCGCGTCGAAAAACGGTGTGCTGAACCGGTTTCGCAGACCCGCCAGCACGGTGCTGTTCAGGTCGGTGACGTCGTTGAGCCGGTAGAACGTGCGGTCGTAGACGTCGGGTTCGTCCTCGGTCTCCGCGGCGATCGACTCGTCGGTGAGCAGATAAAGGTCGATGTGGGGCCGCAGCTCCCTGATCCATTCGGCGCATTCGACCCAGTCCTGGGTGTCCCTGGCCACCACGTCGTCGCCGGCCGGACCGAGCAGGGTGTTCATCAGCGGCACCCGGTCACGGGAGCGCAGCGGCAGGTCGTGGCGGATGATCGCGGCCTGGATCTCGCCGTTCAGCGCGACCGCGGTGATGGCGTCCTCGATGCTGCCCACCACGAGCAGCTCGTACTGCACCTCGTCGGACGGCCTGCGCAGCGCCCGCAGGCACTCGGCCAGGCTGTCGGGCGCCGTCGCCGGCGCGTCGTCGGCGAGCAGCACCGTGTAGAACTGTTGCTGCTTGGCCTGGGCGACCAACTCCTGCTCGGCCAGCGGCGCGGAGGTGTCGAAAAGCCCTGCGCGGTCGCCGTATTCGCTCAGCAGCCGCACCGCCAGCGACACCTCCTCGGCGAGCCGCACCGTCGACAGCGCGTCGAGGTGGGTGCGGAACGTCGCCAGGTTCGCCGCGCCCGGGTACAGCCAATACCGCTCGTAGGCACCGAGCCGATTCATCAGCCGCTGCACCCGGCACACGTCGTGCGTCTTGTCCAGGCCGGCGAGGTCGACCTCGGCCAGGTGGCGGCACGCGTCGTCGAGCAGGTTCCAGGTGTCCAGGCGCGTGTGCGACGGGTTGGCCACGGCGGCCAGCGCCGACACACGAAGCCGGCGCGGGCGGGCGCTGTCTTTGTTCATGTGGTCACCTTCCGCGCGTCAGTGCAACTCGTAATTATCGCGCGCCAGGAGGAAATAGTGGCCAGTGCTGGCATCCGTGCAGGTGATGCCGGACGGTTCGCTGTCACAGGAGATCGGCCCGATCGACTGCGTCTGACCATACTGCAGCGTCGGATGCCCGGGGCCTCTGACGGTGTCGGTATGACATGCCATCTTCGGCGCGCTGCCCTCAACCAGGCTGATCCGATCCCCGAAGCCCCCCATGCAGGGCGACGGGCGCGGCGGAGGCGCCCAGGTGTGGTCCCGGATCTCGCACATGGCAACGGTGTCGTTGTCCATCGAGAACAGCCCGCAGTCGATATTGCCCGACGGCGACTGAAACGACTGGTAGGAATCGGCGCGCGCGGTCCCGGCCGCGGGCACGGCCATCGCGGCGAGAGTCAACGAGGCGGCGACGCCGGCCGCGATTCTGTTCATAGCCAGCAAATATTGTGGCGCGCGCTGCGCCGGCGCGCGACCATTTCGACAGGATCGAACCGTTATCGGCGGTCCGATTTGCCGTAGGCGACGGCCACGACGAGGCCCACCGCCGCGACCAACACGAACAGCACGACCACGGGGTCGACCAGCTCGAATATCACGCGACCGATTCGGATACGTAGCTCTCCGCGCTTATCAGCGTCACGACCGGGCTGGCACCGTCGGGAATCGAGTAGACACGCCGCTCCCCCGGACGCGCGCCGGCGATCGCGCGGCCCAGGGGCGACAGGGTCGAGTACACCGGGATGCCGGCGCCTTTGGCGCCGTAGCGGCCCAGCAGAAAGGTTTCCGTGTCGCCGCTGTCCTCGTAGCGGATGGTGAGGACCATGCCCGGCTCGGCGATGTTCTCCGCGGTGTCCTTCACGATTGCGCGAGCCAGCAGGTCCTCGATCTCCCGGATGCGCGCCCTTCGCGCCGAGTAGCGCGCGATGCGATTGGCATCGTGATCCATGAAGTCGTCCGGCACTTCGATGCTGCGGCGGGAGCGCAGCGCCGTCAGCTCGCTCAGCAGCCGGCCGTGCTCGTGTCCGGTCAGGATAATTCCTTGCTTGTCAATCATTTTCATCGATTTCCTTTCCATGGGTGCCGTCAGGGACGGGCCGCGGTTCGGCAACCGCCCCTGACGACTCGGTAGGCCGCGGCTATTGCGCGGCGCTGCTGCTGACCATGCGGTCGAAGTCGCGTTGCCAGCCGGCGTGACGGCGCCGGTCGAGCAGGGTGCGCGCGAGGCCGAACAGCGCGACCGCCCCGATGACGACGCCGAACCACAGGGCCGCCCCGGCCGCCACCGCCTCGTCCACCGCGGTAAACATCGGCTTGCTCACCGGCGAGCCCTGCTCGTCGACCCACACGTCAACGCGATCACCGGGTTTCACCGCCCGCTCGACGACCACCATGCCGGCGTGCTCCGTCCCCGCGGCCACCCAGCGCGCCGGCGCGGTGACCGTCGGGCTGGACAGATTGCGGCGGCCGTCGCTCTCGCCGGTGATCGTCGCGACCACCTGGTGGCGGGTCTGCGCCTGCTCGGCGTAGACGCGGGCGCGGGTTTCGTGGACCGCGGTCCCGACGGCGGCCGCGACGGGCAGCGACAGGATCGACACCGCAAACGCCAACACCAACAGGAGCGCTTCGAGCCGGTCGGCGGTGCGCACCAACGGGTTCCGGCCGAACAGCCGGGCGAGCGGCCGCGGCATGCGCGCCGGAACGTCGAACGTTTCCAACTCGCCGGGGCGCGGAGTGGTCATGGGATCGGTCACCTCAACAGCGGGGCTTTGGTTACCACTCCATGGTCGCCGCGACGGCGCAGAAAGGCTTTGCCCTGGCCGGACAACACCGCCGCCGCGCGTTGTCGCGTTCCGACAGTGCGGGTCCTCAGATGTCGGTGGCCGCCAATTCGATCGTCATCGCCAGCCGCTTCTTGGGATCGTCCAGCGACAGGTTGGTGATCTCGGCCATCTTGCGCAGCCGGTATCGCACGGTGTTCTCGTGCACCCGCAACCGCTCGCCCGCGCGCACCGGGTCCCCCTGGGCCTCGAGCCAGGCCCGCAGCGTCGCGACGTAGTCGGTGGAGTTCTCCCGGTCGTGGCGGCGCAATTCGGCGACCGGGCCACGGTCCGGCAGCCGGCCGGATCGCGCCGCGGTGCGCAGCCGCTGCAGCAGGATGTCGTCCCACGCCTCGTCGTAGACCGGCGGCGCGCCACCGCCCGAGGACAACTCGTGCAGCGCCAAACACTCGTCCGCCTCGCGTCGCGCGGCGATGAGGTCGGTCGCCTCGGCCGGCCCGCTGATGCCCGCCGCGACGACCGCCGCGTCGGGCAGGGCCGCCGTGAGGTCGCCCACCCAGCGTCGCGCGGCCGCGGCTGCCTCACCGGGCAGCAGGGTGTAGACCGTGTTTCCGGCCAGCGCGCTGCGGCCGGGCCGCGACCAGCCGAACCCCGTGGTGGCGCGCTCGAACGCCAGCAGCAGCGCGGCGTCGCGCTCGCCGCCCACGGACGCCTGCAGCGCGACGACCCGCAGCGGCCCGCGCGGCAGGCCCAGCCTGGTGACGAGCGTCGCGGCATCGACTGTGCCCTCCAACAACCGGATCACCAGCTCGGATTCGATCTGGCGCTCCAGGTCCGCGCTGGCGTGGGAGCGGAGCAAATGCAGGGCCACGGTCCGGGCGCCGTCGGCCAGCGCGGCGCGCTCGGCGCCGTCCAGCGGGGCCGTGCACGCCACCCAGACCGAACCCAGCAGCTCCTGCCCGGACCGCACCGCGACCACCATGCGCCCGGTCAGGCCGTGTTCGGTGTCCGGCGCGACATACAACGGGTCGTCGAAGCCGGCCAGGTGCGCGAACACGCCGCGCGCCTCGAACAGCGCGCGCAGGCGCTCCGGTGCCTGACGACCGAGGATGGTCTCGGCCCGCGCGGGGTCGGCGTGCTGCTGGCGCCGGGAGTACGCCAAGACTCGCAGCAGCCGGTCCTCGATCGTCACCGCGCCGCCGATCGACTCGGCCAGGCTGTCGGCCAGCGCGAACATGTCGGTGGGGCCGCGACCCGATTCGGTCTCGCGGCCCTCCAGCACCAGCCCGTAGACGACGGCGGCGACCTCGCTCCACGACACCGACCCGTCGAGCACCAGCACCGCTCTCGGCTCGACCCCAGCCGTCGGCTCCGCACCGTCGCGCGTCAACACCACCACCGCGCGGGCCGACGCCGCCCACTCGACCGCTTCCTGCGGCGAGCCGGCGCCGATCGCCAGCAACACGTCGCCCACCAGGGGACGCTCGGCGGTCGGTTCGTGAATCACCACGCTGCGCAGTTCGGTCGACCTGGGCAGCGACGACCAGCGCAGCCGGACCCCGTAACCCCCCAGCACGTTCACCAAGCGGTCCACAGTGATCACGAGGCGCTCCCGGGTCAGCCGTCCAGTTCGTCGTCGCTGTCCACGATGCGCCGATTCGCCCGGGCGTCCATCCACCGCAGCACGGGAAGCTCCCGGCTGCGCGCCGGCAGCTCGGTGACGTCAGTAAGCGACCGCACCACGGCCTGCGTCAGGCCCATGATGGCGGCCATCACCGGCAGCAGCGGCTGCAGCGGCCGGGCCGCCGAACGGACCGTGCTGATGCGCCGCGCCACGATCAGGCGTTCGATCGAGTGGTACAGCCAGGCGCCCACGCCCAGCGCGTAGATCGCCAGCGCCGAGGCGGCGACGGTCCAGCCGTACGCGGCGCACACGACGGCGCCCAGCACCACCGTCGCGGCCAGGAAGGCGGCGACGGCGACCCGCAGCTCCAGCCGCGTCATGGTTCCTTCCGGACCGCCTTGGCGGCCGCCCGGATCTGCGGCGTCACCAGCATGACCTGGCCCAGCACCCCGTTGATGAAGCCCGGCGATTCGTCGGTGGACAGCTCCTTGGCCAGCTGGACGGCCTCGTCGACGGCGACCGGCTCGGGCACGTCGTCGGCGTAGAGCAGCTCCCACACCGCGACCCGCAGGATCGCCCGGTCCACCGCGGGCAGCCGGTCCAGCGTCCAGCCCTGCAGGTGCGAGCTGATCAGGTCGTCGATGTGGGCGGTGTGTTCGCTGACCCCACGGGCCGCCTCGGCGGTGTACGGGAACAGCGGCGCCACGTCCGGGTTCGCATCGGCGAGCTCGGTGCGGACGTCGACGACCTCCGCCGGGCTCAGCCCGCGGGCCTCGGCCTCGAACAGCAGGTCGACGGCGCGCTTGCGCGCCTGATGACGTCCCTTGGGAGGCCGGCTCACGCGTTGACGCGGCCCAGGTAGCTGCCGTCGCGCGTGTCCACCTTCAGCTTGTCGCCGGTGTTGATGAACAGCGGCACCTGGATCTCCGCGCCGGTCTCCACGGTGGCGGGCTTGGTGCCCGCGCTGGACCGGTCGCCCTGCAGGCCGGGCTCGGTGTGGCTGACCACCAGCTCGACGGACACCGGCAGCTCG
>NZ_LZIS01000003.1 GCF_001667015.1 Mycobacterium sp. E3198
AGGCCCAGCTGGACCCGACGGCGCTGTCGGTGCTGGCCATGTTGCTGCCGGCGCTTTGCACCTTCTGGCCGTGGGCGTTGGCCTGCTCGTAGATCACCTGGAAGTTGCGACCCAACTGGGTGATGAACTCCTGGCAGGCGACCGAACCGGCGCCGCCCCAGAAGTCACCAGCGGCCAGCACATCGCGCACGATGGCCTGGTGCTCGGCCTCCAACGACGCCGCCTGGGCGCGAATCGTCGCGCCGTGGGCGTCCACGTCGCCAAACTGGTAATTGATGGTCATGTTTACGTCCTTTCAAATCTTCAAAAGTTGGGGACGACAGCGCCGTTGGGCTAGCTGCCGAGGATCTGCTGGGAAGCCTGCTCTTGCTGCTCGTAGTTGTTGGCGTCGCGGATCAGCCCGTCGCGCACACCGTGCAGCATGTTCACGATGTTGCGGAAGGCCTGATTCATCTGGCCCATGGTGTCGTAGGAGGTCGCCTGGGCCTGGCCGCTCCAGCCGGCACCGGCGATGTTCATCGACGACGCCCACATCTTGCGAGCCTCGTCCTCAACGGTCTGAGCGTGGACCTCGAAACGGCCCGCCATCGCCCGCATCTCATGCGGGTCAGTCATAAAACGTGTTGCCATGTTGCCTTTCTCCTTCTGGATTTAACTTCTCGGATTTCTCATTCAGGTTGGTCTTGAATCACGCGTGAAACCTCAGCCCGCCGCCGGCGAGGTCGGTACCACGCTGGTAGTGCGGGGCAGGTCGAAGCGGGGTTCCGCCTCGCCTTGCCACTCGCTCCATTCGGCCCATTCATTCCACTCGTCCATGCCGTCGCCGCCCGCCTCCGGGTTGACCCCGTCGGCCGCCTGCGCGGTTGCATCGGCGCCTTCTTCCGGCTCCGGTGCCCAATGGTCGTAGTCATCCGGGGGAACAGCCACTCCCCACTTCAGCGGAACCGATAAGCCGCCGAGCATCCCCGACTCGCCTCGCTTTGCCGACACCGCATCGTCCGGCAGCGGGGAACCAAGAGGCAGAAGCACGGTGCCCCCTTCCACAGCCGTTTCGTTCACTTTTCGGACCCGGCGGCAAATACAGCACCACCAGGCACTTCGCATCGTAAGTCAATTCTGAGGACAATATCCGGGATTCACCGATTTCGCCTCTTTGAAGAACAGCGCAAGATCGTGGGCGAAACCGATGACGGAATCCGGGTGAGAGCGGCACGCAACCGCAAGATGGCCACAGCCCCGGGCCCTGGGCCGCCGACCGCGGCCCGGCTTATCACCTGCCCTTTCCGGACGACCTATCCGACCCCGGTCCGCGGCACCACGCTGGGCCGCGACTGCACCACGTGGGTCGGGCTGGCACCGCCACGGCCCATCATCCCGCCGGGCATGCCCGCACCGGCGCCCATGCCACCCATCGGCATCGGCATCATCGGCATGCCGCCGCCCGTCGGCGCCCCGGCAGCCGCGGCCCCGGCCGGCATCTCGCCCATGCCCGACATGGCCGCGCTGACCATCCGGGACGGCGCCGATCCCTGCCACGTCGGGGGCACCGACATCGCCCCGACCAGCCGGGCCTTGCCCAGACCGGCCGAGGCGGCGCCCAGGCCGCCCATGCCGCCGCCGCCGAGCCCCTTCGGAACGGCACTGCTGACGAACTTCGCGGGATCCGCGGCCCCGGCAACGTGGCCGGCCAGCGCCGCCGAATTGCTCGCGCCCATTCCCGCTTGGGCCGCCATCATGATCGGCGACATCATCATGCTCACCGGCATCATGCCGACCTGGGCGACCGTCGACAGCGACGAAATCGGAGCGGCCGAGGCCAGCGAGGCCGCCTGCGACACCGCGCTCCCGGCCACCGCCATTACGCCCGTCGCCCCGAGTGCGCTCGACACCGACGACGCGACATTCGAGAGCGGCGCCGCCACGCCGGTCAGCGGCGCGGCCAACAGCCCCGTCAGGCCCGCCAGGTTCGTCGGCGGCAGGCTGAACGCCGGCAACGCCGCGGCCACGCCCAGCGCCCCGCCGTGGTAGCCCACCATGGCGGCGACGTCCTGGGCCCACATCTCCATGTATTCGAACTCGGTCATGAAGATCGCCGGGGTGTTCTGGCCGAGGATGTTCGTCGCGATCAACGCCATCAGCTGGGCGCGGTTCGCCGCGATCGCTGGGGTGGGCACCGTCGCCGCCAGCGCGGACTCAAACGCCGTCGCCGCGGTGCGCGCCTGCAGGCCGGCCGACTCCGCCTGCCCGGCCGCCGCGCTCAGCCACCCCACATAAGGGGTCGCCGCGGCTGCCATGGCCACCGACGCCGGGCCGGCCCACGGACCGTCGGTCAACCCGGAGACCACCGATTGGAACGACGACGCGGCACCCGCCAGGTCCGTCGCCAGGGAGTCCCAGGCCGACGCCGCCATGAACAAGGGCCCTGAACCCGCCCCGGCGAACATCAACGCCGAGTTGATCTCCGGTGGGAAGAACGTAAAAGCGGGAACCATCACACCCCCAAGCCAGTCAGCCGCATCAACGGCACAGTCCAACGATCAACAGACACCACGGGCCGATCCTAAGTCCATCGCCCACCAAAAATCCGGGGTTTCACCAAACCGTCCAGCCCGTATTGGCTCTGATTTCGCGTCGGCGACCGGTTCCCGTTACTGAGGACCCCTCGGGCGGGGGCAACACCGCGGTGCACCCCCGCCCTCGGATGGCCGGTCAGGCCCAGCTGGACCCGACGGCGCTGTCGGTGCTGGCCATGTTGCTGCCGGCGCTTTGCACCTTCTGGCCGTGGGCGTTGGCCTGCTCGTAGATCACCTGGAAGTTGCGACCCAACTGGGTGATGAACTCCTGGCAAGCCACCGAACCGGCGCCGCCCCAGAAGTCACCAGCAGCCAGCACATCGCGCACGATGGCCTGGTGCTCGGCCTCCAACGACGCCGCCTGGGCGCGAATCGTCGCGCCGTGGGCGTCCACGTCTCCGAACTGGTAGTTAATCGTCATTGCACAATCTCCTCACGCCTGAAAGCCACTAGCTGCTCAAAATTTGCTGCGAAGCCTGCTCTTGCTGCTCGTAGTTGTTGGCGTCGCGGATCAGCCCGTCGCGAACGCTCTGCAGCATGTTCACAATGTTGTGAAACGCCTGGTTCATCTGGCCCATCGTGTTGTAGGACGTCGCCGAAGCCGCCCCACTCCACCCGGCGCCGGAAATGTTTTGCGACGAGGCCCACATCAGGCGCGCCTCATCCGAAACCGTCTGTGCGTGCACGTCGAAACGACCTGCCATCACCCGCATCGCGTGCGGGTCGGTCATAAACCGAGTAGCCACTACACCACTCCTTCCCTAAGAAACCGAAATTTCAGTTAGACGCCGCTGCGGCGCCCACGTGCGAGCCCCGACCTATCACCCCCGCCCTTACCCGACTCCGACCCGCGGTACCACGCTGGGCCGTGACTGCACGACATTCGGGCTCGCCCCACCGCGGCCCATCATTCCGCCGGGCATGCCCGCCCCCGCGCCCATGCCACCCATGGGCATCGGCATGAACGGCATCCCGCCGCCCACCGGCGCCCCAGCCGCCGCGGCGGGGATCTCGCTGCCCAGACCCGACATCGCGGCGCTGACCATCCGGGCCGGCGTCGACCCCTGCCACGTCGGCGGCACCGACATCGCCCCGACCAGCCGCGCCTTCCCCATATCCGCGGCCGCGCCGCCCAGGCCGCCGCCGCCCAGGCCCTTCGCCGCGGGAGCCGCCTGGCTGACGAACTTCGCCGCGTCGGCGACGCCGGCGGCCCCCTTCGCACCGGCGAGCGCCGCCGAATTCGACGCGCCCATTCCCGCTTGGGCGGCCATCATGATGGGCGACATCATCATGCTCACCGGCATGATCCCGACCTGGGCGAGCGTCGACAGGCTGGAAATCGGTAAGGCCGAAGCCAGGCCGTACACCTGCTGCACGGCGGGCACGACCACGTCCGTCACCGGCGCCAACGAACCGGTCAGCGCCGCCCCCACCGGCGACAGCAATCCGGCGACCTGCGAGCCGACGCCGGCCAGGCTCAGCGGCGGCAGGCTGAACGCCGGCAACGCCGCGGCCGCCGACATCGCACCGCCGTGGTAGCCCAGCATCGCGGCGACATCCTGGGCCCACATCTCCATGTACTCGAACTCGTTCATGAAGATCGCCGGCGTGTTCAGACCCAGGATGTTCGCGGAGATCAACGCCATCAGCTGGGTGCGATTCGCCGCCACCGCCGCGGGAGCGACCGTCGCCGCCAACGCCGACTCGAACGCCGTCGCCACGGCGCGGGCCCCGGCCGCCGCGGCCGCAGCCTGCCCCGCCGCCGCGTTCAGCCACCCCACGTACGGCACCGCGGCCGCCGCCATGGCCGCCGCCGACGGACCGGTCCACGATCCATCGGTCAGACCGGTCACCACCGAGTTGAACGACGACGCGGCCCCCGCCAAGTCCGACGCCAACCCGTCCCAGGCCGACGCCGCCAGGAACAACGGCTGCGAACCCGCGCCGGCGGAGATTCGCGCCGAATTGATCTCGGGAGGCAACCAGGAGAAATCGAGAACCATCACGACCCCCGCGCAGCGGGCCGCGCCAACGGCCTCGTCGCCCCCCGGAAATCAACACACACCACGGCCGGATCGTAAGCCAAATACCGTGGAAAAGCCGCATTTTCTCCTAAACTTGAATCAATCGAATTAACGCAAACTTGATCCAATCCGAAAGACGCCCGTCGACCGCTGCGCGGGCGAAAGATCAGCCCGCCCCGCGCATCGGGTCCAGGCCCCCGGAACTGCGATGATCTCGGCGCGCCGCGGAATTCACCGCGACAAATGCGATGGCATGCAATTCCATTATTCGGCCCATTAGGTCAATGGTGCCGATTACGCGGCCATGAAATGCGGCAGTGGTTTGTGGCGCGCCGCCTAGCACCCCTTCAAACGCGGCGCCAGGTAATCGGCGACGGCGCCGATCGCAACCCGATCCTGGGTCATGGCGTCGCGCTCGCGCACGGTCACCGCGTCGTCCTCGAGCGAGTCGAAGTCGACGGTCACGCAGAACGGCGTGCCGACCTCGTCCTGGCGCCGATAGCGGCGTCCGATGGCGCCGGCGTCGTCGAAATCGACGTTCCAGCACTTACGCAACTCGGCGGCCAAGTCACGGGCCTTGGGGCTCAGGTCGGCGTGCCGCGACAACGGCAACACCGCGGCCTTGACCGGCGCCAGCCGCGGGTCGAGCCGGAGCACCGTCCGCTTTTCCATGGCCCCCTTGGCGTTGGGGGCTTCGTCCTCGCTGTAGGCATCGACGAGAAACGCCATGAACGACCGCGTCAGGCCGGCCGCGGGTTCGATGACGTAGGGCGTGTACCGGGAGTCGGTGGCCTGGTCGTAGAACGACAGGTCTGCCCCGGAATGCTTTGCGTGCGTTGATAAATCGAAGTCCGTGCGGTTGGCGACGCCTTCCAGCTCGCCCCACGGATTGCCGACGAAGCCGAACTTGTACTCGATGTCGACGGTGCGGTCGGAGTAGTGCGACAGCTTCTCCTCGGGGTGCTCGTACAGCCGCAGGTTCTGCGGGTCGATGCCTAGGTCGACGTACCACTGCAGCCGGGTGTCGATCCAATACTGGTGCCAGTCCTTGGCGGTCGACGGCTCCACGAAGAACTCCATCTCCATCTGCTCGAACTCGCGGGTCCGGAAGATGAAATTGCCGGGGGTGATCTCGTTGCGGAAGCTCTTGCCGATCTGCCCGATTCCGAACGGCGGCTTGCGCCGCGCGGTCGTCACCACGTTGGCGAAGTTGACGAAGATGCCCTGCGCGGTCTCGGGGCGCAGGTAGTGCAGCCCCTCCTCGGTCTCGATCGGCCCGAGGTAGGTCTTGAGCATCATGTTGAATTCGCGGGGCTCGGTCCACTGCCCCTTGGTGCCGCAGTCCGGGCAGACGATCTCGCCCATCGGGACCGAATCGGGGTCGGCGATGTTCTTCTTCGCCGCGTATGCCTCCTGCATGTGGTCCTGGCGATGCCGGTGGTGGCAGTTCAGGCACTCGACCAGCGGGTCGTGGAAGACCTCGACGTGACCGGAGGCCACCCACACCTGCCGCGGCAGGATGATCGACGAGTCGAGCCCGACCACGTCGTCGCGGCCGGTGACCACCGCGCGCCACCACTGGCGCTTGATGTTCTCCTTGAGCTCCACACCCAGCGGGCCGTAATCCCAGGCCGATTTGGTGCCGCCGTAGATCTCCCCCGAGGGAAAGACGAAGCCCCGCCGTTTGGCCAGGTTGACTACGGTGTCGATGACGGACGCCACGGGGCTGTGCACTCCCTTTCGAAGATCCGGGCAGGCGGCGCGGCGGAGAACCGCCGCTCGCAAAACATCAGCCATGGTATCGACCGGCGCCGCGATCTTTGACATGCGTCATTACGCATGTGACAGTGGAAAGCGGCCGATCGCGATTCCCGCGACGGGCCCTTCCAATACTCCTCGAGGTGATGACTGTCCCATGGCGACGTCCCCAACGTCTTCGGTCCCGGCGGCGGCCGGCGGCGACATGGGATCCGAGCTGAGCGTGCTGGCCCACGAGCATGGCGGCGCCGGCCCGGGCGCCCACACGGGGTTTACCGAATACCCCGTCCCGCCGCCGCGGGAGATCCTCGATGCCGCGGGCGAACTGTTGCGCGCGCTGGCCGCCCCGGTGCGGATCGCCATCGTGCTGCAGTTGCGGGAATCGCACCGCTGCGTGCACGAACTGGTCGACGCGCTCGGCGTGCCGCAGCCGCTGGTCAGCCAGCATCTGAAGATCCTCAAGGCGGCGGGCGTGGTGGCCGGCGAACGGTCCGGCCGCGAAGTGCTGTACCGACTCGCCGATCACCACCTGGCGCACATCGTCGTCGACGCCGTCGCCCACGCGAGCGAGGACACCCCGTGACGGGCGCCAGCGTGCGCTCCACCCGCCAGCGGGCCGCGATCGCCACCCTGCTGGAGACCCTGGACGACTTCCGCTCGGCCCAGGAGCTGCACGACGAGCTGCGCCGCCGCGGTGAGAACATCGGCCTGACCACGGTGTACCGGACGCTGCAGTCGATGGCGGCGGCGGGCATGGTCGACACGCTGCGCACCGACACCGGCGAGTCGGTCTACCGCCGGTGCTCGGAACATCACCACCACCATCTGGTGTGCCGATGCTGCGGTTCCACCATCGAGGTGGGCGACCACGAGGTCGAGGATTGGGCGGCGCAAGTGGCCGCCAAGCACGGCTACTCCGAGGTCAGCCACACCATCGAGATCTTCGGGACGTGCGCGCAATGCCGCTCCTAGCCGCGCGCGCAAAAAGTTTCTGAAAAAAGTGTCCGACACGCGTCCGCCGCGTGCTCCTACCCATGAGTGGCCCACGGGCCGAGACACCACCTCAAGGGAAATGAGCACATCATGCGCAAGGAACTATCCCCCCGTCTGCGGCCGGTCCGCGAGGTCGAGGCCCCGTCATTGCAGTTCCGCACGATCCACGGCTACCGCCGCGCCTTCCGGATCGCCGGGTCGGGACCGGCCCTGCTGCTGATCCACGGCGTCGGCGACAACTCCAAGTCATGGGAAACGGTGCACGCCAAGCTGGCGCAACGGTTCACGGTCATCGCGCCCGACCTGCTGGGCCACGGCGAGTCCGACAAGCCCCACGCCGACTACTCCCTGCCCGCTTTCGCGAACGGCATGCGCGATCTGCTCGCCGTGCTCGGCATCGACCGGGTCACCGTCGTCGGGCATTCCTTCGGGGGCGGCGTCGCGATGCAATTCGCCTACCAGTACCCCCAGCTGGTGGAGCGCATCGTGCTGGTGAGCGCCGGCGGCGTCGCGAAGGACGTGAGCCTGGCGTTGCGGCTGGCGGCGATGCCGCTGGGCGCCGAGGCGCTGGGCGCGCGGCGCGCGCCAGGGGTGATGCCCGCGATCCGGCGCGTGGGCCGCGCCGTGCAGAGCGTGCTGGGGTCCACCAAGTTCGGGCGCGACGCCGCCGAGGTCGTCGACTTGCTGGAGGGCTTCCTGGACCCCGACGGTCTGGCGGCGTTCGCGCGCACCCTGCGGTCGGTGGTGGACGCGCGCGGTCAATACGTCACCATGCTGGACCGCAGCTACCTTGTGAAATCCGTTCCGGTGCAGATCATCTGGGGCGAAGACGACCTGATCATCCCGGTGGACCACGCGCACACCGCGCACGCCGCGATGCCCGGTTCGCGCATGGAGATCTTCTCCGACTCCGGCCACATGCCGTTCCACGACCACCCCGACCGCTTCGTCGAGGTCGTCGAACGGTTCGTCGACTCGACCCGCCCGGCCGACTACGACCCGGACACGATGCCGGCGCTGCTGCGGAACGGCGGCCGCGAGGACCTGGCCGTCGACGCGACCGAGGCGGCGGTGTCCTAGCCCGTTACCGATCGACGTATCTCTGCGCCGGTGTCGAGCACCAACAGGATCATGGTGCGCAGGGCCTCGTCGGTCAGGCCGCCGCCGGGAAAGTTGTAGCGCAGCATCACGTCCCCGGTTTTGGCGGCACCCCTGCCGGAATTGCGTTGCACCGCCTTGTCGTTGACCTTCTCGACCACCGTCACGCTGCCGAAGTTGCTGTCGCGCGCCTGCTTGGCGATCTGATCGCTGATCTTTTTGGTCAGGGGCAGATCCCACGCCAGAATCTGCGTCAGCGAGACCAGATCGAGGCCCTCGGCGATGTTGACCACCCGCAACGAGGCCAGCGTGCCGTTGTGGCGCAGCGTCAGCGCGCCGTCGGGCTCCTCCTCGATGGGCAGGGCGTCGCGCAGTATCGACGCCAGCCGGTCCTGTAGTGATGGCATCAGGCGCTCCCGAACCGTCGATGGCGTTCCGCGTATTCCTCGCAGGCCGCCCACAGGTCGCGGCGGTCGTAGTCCGGCCACAGCTTGTCTTGAAAGATGTACTCGGCGTAGGCCGCCTGCCACAGCATGAAGTTGCTGGACCGCTGCTCCCCCGACGTCCGCAGGAACAGGTCCACGTCGGGGATGTCCGGCCGTTGCATGTGGCGCGAGATCGTCGACTCGCTGATCCGGTCGGGTTTGAGCCGGCCCGCCTCCACCAAACGGGCTATCTCCCTCGTGGATTCGGTGATCTCGGCGCGACCGCCGTAGTTCACGCAGTAATTGACGGTGATGACGTCGTTGCCGTCCGTCATCGCCTCGGCGATCGCCAGTTCGTTGATCACGCTGCGCCACAGGCGGGGTCGGGATCCGACCCACCGGATCCGCACCCCGATCGTGTTGAGGTTCACCCGGCGCATGCGCACCACGTCGCGGTTGAAGCCCATCAGGAAGCGGACCTCCTCGGGCGAACGCTTCCAGTTCTCGGTGGAAAACGCGTAAAGACTCAACCACTTGATCCCGATTTCGATTGCACCGCAGACGATGTCGATGACGACGGCCTCGCCGGCGCGATGGCCGTCGGTCCGGCTCAGCCCGCGCTGGGTGGCCCAGCGGCCGTTGCCGTCCATCACGATCGCCACGTGGTTGGGTAACCGGTCGGCGGAAATCCGCGGCGCGGCCGCTTTCGAGGTGTGCTGCGGGGGGCGGCGCGGGCCGCCGCCGGCGGGCGGCGGCAGCTCCGGGAAGGCGACGGGCCAGGTCGACTTGTCGGGAAAGACCGGGTAGTCGGCGGGCGCGGGGGGCAGCTGCGGGAAGTCGGTCGACTTCGGCTTGCGCTCAGCCACAGGCAGTATCCTGCCCGATCAGCGCTGCGCGCCGTTCGGCGATCGTGCGGTCGGCCTGGTAGTTCCGCTCTACCAGCGGCAACGTTTTGAGCTGCCGTTCCAGGTGCCATTGCAAGTGCGCGGCCACCAGCCCGCTGACGTAGCCCCGGTGCGATTGCGGCGACGCCTCGGCGGCCGCCCAGTCCCCGTCGTGCAGCGCGGCCATCAGATCCAGCACACCCGGCGGCGGGGTGGTCGAGCCGGCCGGGCGGCAGTGCGGGCAGACGCTGCCCCCGGCGGCGACGTGAAACGCCCGATGCGGACCGGGGGTGGCGCACCGGGCGCACTCGGTGAGCGCCGGCGCCCATCCGGCGATGCCCATGGCGCGCAGCAGATAGGCGTCCAGCAACAGGTCGCGGGGCCGGCGCCCGTCGGCGACCGCGCGCAGCGCGCCCACCGTGAGCCGGTGCAGCGCCGGGGCGGGCGCCCGCTCCTCGCCGGCGAGGCGTTCGGCAGTTTCCAGCATCGCGCACCCGCAGGTGTACCGGCCGTAGTCGCTGACGATGTCGGCGGCGAACGCGTCGATGGAGACGACCTGGGTGACGATGTCGAGATTGCGGCCGGGGTGCAGTTGCGCGTCGATGTGGGCAAACGGCTCCAGCCGCGCACCGAATTTGCTGCGGGTGCGGCGCACGCCCTTGGCCACCGCGCGGACCAGGCCATGGTCGCGGGTCAGCAGGGTGACGATCCGGTCGGCCTCGCCGAGCTTGTGCTGGCGCAACACCACAGCTCGGTCTCGATATAGCCGCATCACCATAGTTTTGCACCCCGCCGCGACAATGCGGGTATCCGCGCCGTTAGTCTCGTACCCCGTGATCGGCGCTTCCGGGGCGGGCACCGGGTCCATCTCCGGATCCGGCAACCAGCGCTTGCCCACACTGACTGACCTGCTATATCAGCTGGCCAGCCGCGCAGTGACGTCCACCACACTGGTGAGTCGGTCGCTGCACGCCATCCATTCCAGCCAGCCGACGCTGAACGCCTTCCGGGTGGTGCTGACCGAGTCGGCGCTGGCCGACGCGGCGAAAGCCGACCGGCGACGCGCGGCCGGGGACACCGCGCCGCTGCTGGGCATCCCGATCGCGGTCAAGGACGACGTCGACGTCGCCGGGGTGCCCACCGCCTTCGGCACCGAGGGCTACGTCGCGCCCGCGACCCAGGACGCCGAGGTGGTGCGGCGCCTGAAGGCCGCCGGCGCCGTGATCGTCGGCAAGACCAACACCTGCGAGCTGGGCCAGTGGCCATTCACCAGCGGGCCCGGCTTCGGCCACACCCGCAATCCCTGGTCGCGGCGGCACACCCCGGGCGGGTCGTCGGGGGGCAGCGCCGCCGCCGTGGCCGCGGGCCTGGTCACCGCCGCCATCGGCTCGGACGGCGCCGGCAGCGTCCGCATCCCCGCGGCGTGGACGCATCTGGTGGGCATCAAGCCGCAGCGCGGCCGCATCTCCACCTGGCCGCTGCCCGAGGCGTTCAACGGGATCACCGTCAACGGCGTGCTGGCCCGCACAGTGGCCGATGCGGCCCTGTTGCTCGACGCCGCCTCGGGCAACGTCGAGGGCGACCGGCACAAGCCGCCGCCGATCACGGCGTCCGACTATGTCGGCAAGGCGCCCGGCCCGCTGAACATCGCGCTGTCGACCAGGTTCCCGTACAACGGTTTTCGGACCAAGCTGCACCCCGAGATCCTCGCCGCCACGCGGGCCGTGGGTAAGCAGCTGGAGCTGCTCGGCCACAAGGTGGTGCCCGGCAACCCCGACTACGGCCTGCGGTTGTCGTGGAACTTCCTGGCCCGGTCCACCGCGGGCCTGCGGGATTGGGAGGAGCGGCTGGGCGACGGCGTGATCCTGGACCCCCGCACCGTGTCCAACCTGCGCATGGGCCAGGTGCTGGGGCAGGCGATCCTGCGCAGCGCGCGCCGCCACGAGGCGGCCGACCAGCGCCGGGTGGGCTCGATCTTCGACATCGTCGACGTGGTGCTGGCCCCGACGACCGCAGAACCGCCGCCGCTGGCGCGCGCGTTCGACCGGCTGGGCAGCTTCGGCACCGACCGCGCCATGATCGCCGCGTGCCCGTTGACCTGGCCGTGGAACCTGCTGGGGTGGCCCTCCATCAACGTGCCGGCCGGATTCACCTCCGAGGGTTTGCCGATCGGCGTGCAGCTGATGGGACCAGCAAACAGCGAGGGGCTGCTGATCTCGCTGGCCGCCGAGCTGGAGGCCGTCTGCGGCTGGTCCACCAAGCAGCCGCCGGTGTGGTGGCACGCCGGCGCCGACACGCCGCCCGCCGGGGGGACGCCGTCGCGCATGTGAGCCGCCGCGCTCTTAGCTCGCGACAACCGGGGTATCCCCACCGAATGGACCAATCTGATGCTCCACTGCTGAATGCGGTGGCCGACTACCGGGAGAAGAACCGGTACGGGTTCACCCCGCCGGGGCACCGGCAGGGCCGCGGCACCGATAACCGGGTGTTGGCTGTCCTGGGCCACGAACCGTTCCTCGATGACGTGCTGGCCAGCGGCGGGCTGGATGACCGCCGGACCAAAAACGGTTACCTGAAACACGCGGAGGACCTGATGGCCGACGCCGTGGGCGCCGACATCGCATGGTTTTCCACGTGCGGCAGCTCGCTGTCGGTGAAGGCCGCGATGATGGCCGTGGCCGGCGGCGACGGCAGCCTGCTGGTGAGCCGGGACAGTCACAAATCCATCGTGGCCGGCCTCATCTTCTCCGGCGTGCAACCCCGTTGGATCACGCCCCGCTGGGACGCCGAGCGCCATTTCTCGCATCCACCCTCACCGGAGCAGGTCGAGGAGACGTGGGAGAAGTACCCGGACGCGGCCGGCGCGCTCATCGTGAGCCCCAGCCCGTACGGCACCTGCGCCGACATCGCAAAGATCGCCGAAGTCTGCCACTCGCGCGGCAAGCCGCTGATCATCGACGAGGCGTGGGGCGCGCACCTGCCCTTCCACGAGGACCTGCCGACCTGGGCGATGGACGCCGGTGCCGACATCTGCGTGGTGAGCGTGCACAAGATGGGCGCCGGTTTCGAACAGGGCTCCGTGTTTCACCTGCAGGGCGACCGGATCGACAAGGACCGACTTTCGGCCTGCGCGGACCTGCTGATGACCACCAGCCCCAGCGTTCTGGTCTATGCCGCGATGGACGGCTGGCGGCGGCAGATGGTCGAGCGGGGTCACGACTTGCTCGGTGCCGCACTGGATCTGGCCCATCAGCTGCGCCACGACATCGAAATGATCCCGGACGTGGAGGTCCTCGACGACGAGTTGCTCGGCGTGCAGGCATCCCACGATCTGGACCGGATGCAGGTCATGATGGACGTTTCGGCCACGGGCACCTCCGGTTATCAGGCTCATGACTGGTTGCGCGCGCACGCCCACATCGACGTCGGGATGAGCGATCACCGCCGCATCTTGGCGACCCTGTCGTTCGCCGACGACGAGACCACCGCCGGCCGGCTCACCCATGCGCTGGCCGAATGGCGCAGGGCGGCCAGCGACTTCGATCCCCCACCCGAGATCGACCTGCCCGCACCCGGGGAGCTGCAATTGGACAACGTGTGCAAGCCGCGCGACGCGTTCTTCGGGCGCGTCGAGACGGTACCCACCGAGCGGGCCGCGGGGCGGATCTCCGCCGAACAGGTCACGCCGTATCCCCCCGGCATCCCCGCCGTCGTGCCCGGGGAGCGCCTCAATGACGCCGTGCTGGACTACTTGTGTACCGGTGTGCGAGCCGGGATGAACGTCCCCGACGCCGCCGACCCGTCGCTGCAGACCATCCGGGTACTCGCTTAGCCCCGCGCATCCGGGTGCTGGCTTAGCCCCGCGGCATCGACATCACCCGATTGCCAACGGCTTTCAGCCGATCGGGCAGCACGCGGTTCGCCATGCCCATCGCCTTGACCAGGACCGAGCCGGCGACCACCTTCTCCTCGCCGCGCATCAACGCCTCGAAGCCCTGCCGCGCGACCTCGGCGGGATCGTCCTTGGGCCCCTTGCCCATCAGGGAGTCGACCATCTTGGCGCGGCCGAAGAAGTTGGTGTCCGTCGGCCCGGGCATCAGGGCCGTGACGGTGATTGAGGTGTCGCGCAATTCGTCTCGAAGCGCCTCGGCGAACGACTGGACGAACGATTTCGACGCGTTGTAGACCGGCTGATAGGAGCCCGGCATCTGCGACGCGATGGACGACGTGAACAGCACTCTGCCCTTGTCGCGGTTGGCCATGTCTCGCAGCACCAGCTTGGCCAGATGCACGGTCGAGCGGACGTTGAGGTCCACGATGCTGAGGTCATCGGCGAGCTCGCTTTTGAGGAACATCTCACCGCGCCCGATGCCCGCGTTCAGCGCCGCGGCGGCCAGCACGCGCTCGCCGTCGATCGCGCTCTGGTAGAGGTGCTCCACCCCTTCCGGGGTGCGCAGGTCTACCTGTACCGCCTGTACGGCGGCGCTCCATTGGGAAAGCTTTTCCGGGACGTCTCTGATGGCGTCGTCCTCGGCCGCGACGACGAGGTCGTAGCCGTGCTGGGCAAACTGCTTGGCCAGTTCCAGCCCAATCCCACTGGACGCGCCGGTCACTAGGGCTAATTGTGGTTGGGTCATACGCGACGGCTACCCGGGCCACCCGCGGTCAAACCTTCTAAAAGCCCAGCCGACCAAGCTGTTTGGGGTCGCTCTGCCAGTTCTTGGCGACCTTGACGCGCAGGTCGAGGTAGACCTTGGTGCCCAGCAGCTTCTCGATCTGGGCACGCGCGGCGGTGCCCACTTCCCGCAGCCGCGCGCCGCCCTTGCCGATCACGATGCCCTTCTGGCTGTCCCGCTCGATGTAGAGGATCGCGTGCACGTCGATCAGGTCGTCGCGCCCCTCGCGGGGATTGACCTCGTCGATCACCACGGCCAGCGAGTGCGGCAGCTCGTCGCGCACCCCCTCCAGGGCGGCCTCGCGGATGAGCTCGGCCATCAGGACCTCTTCGGGCTCGTCGGTCAGCTCACCGTCGGGGTAGTAGGCCGGGCCGGCGGGCAGCGCCGCGGCCAGCACGTCGATCAGGATGTCGACCTGTGCGCCGGTTACCGCTGACACCGGGACGATCTCGGCCGAGTCACCGACCAGTTCGCTGACGGCGACCAGTTGCGCGGCCACCCGATCCTTGGGCACCTTGTCGATTTTGGTGACGACGGCGACGAGCGCGGTCTTGGGAGCGACCGCGCGAATCTGGTCGACGATCCACCTGTCGCCCGGGCCGATCGGCTCGTCGGCCGGGATGCACAACCCGATCACGTCGACCTCGGCGTAGGTGTCGCGGACCAGTTCGTTGAGCCGCTTGCCCAGCAGGGTGCGCGGCCGGTGCAGGCCGGGGGTGTCGACCAGGATGATCTGGAAGTCTTTTCGGTGCACGATCCCGCGGATCGTGTGGCGCGTGGTCTGCGGCCGCGTCGAGGTGATCGCCACCTTGGTGCCGACCAGCGCATTGGTCAGCGTCGACTTGCCGGTATTCGGCCGGCCCACCAAACACACGAAACCCGAACGGAATTCACTCATGGCAGCCCGTCATGCCGAGTTCCCGTCGGCTTCCGCCGGGCTCACCAGGACGGTGTTGATCCGCACTCGCCCCCGGTAATCGGGGCCGCCCTCGGCGCGCAGGCGCAGGCCGTGCGAGACCACTTCGGCGCCGGGCAGCGGCACCCGGCCCAATTCCAGGGCCACCAGGCCGCCCACGGTGTCGACGTCGAGGTCGTCGTCGAATTCGACATTGTAGAGTTCACCGACGTCCTCGATCGGCAGTCGCGCCGACACCCGGAATCGCTTGTCGCCCAACTCCTCTACCGGCGCGGTCTCCGCTTGATCGTACTCGTCGGCGATCTCCCCGACGATCTCTTCCAGCACGTCCTCGATGCTGACCAGGCCGGCTATCGCGCCGTACTCGTCAACGAGCAGGGCCATGTGGTTGCGGTCGCGTTGCATCTCGCGCAGCAGCGCGTCCAGCGGCTTGGAGTCCGGCACGAAGACCGCCGGGCGCATGACTTGCGACACCTTGGTGTCCCGGCCCCCGTCGGGCGAGGAGAATGTCTGCTGGACAAGGTCTTTCAGGTAGACCACCCCGACAATGTCGTCGACGTTTTCGCCGATCACCGGGATGCGGGAGTGCCCGCTGCGCACGGCCAGGTTGGTCGCCTGGCCGGCGGACTTGTCGCTTTCGATCCAGATCATCTCGGTGCGCGGCACCATCACCTCGCGGGCCGGGGTGTCACCGAGTTCGAAGACCGATTCGATCATCCGGCGCTCGTCGGCGGCCACCACGCCGCGCTGCTGGGCCAGGTCAACGACCTCGCGCAGTTCGATCTCGGAGGCGAACGGCCCGTTCCGCAGCCCCCGGCCGGGGGTGAGCGCGTTGCCCAGCACCACCAGCAACCGGCTGAGCGGCATCAACAACCACGAAATCACCCGCAGCGGAAGGGCGGTCACCAAGGAAATCGAATAGGCATGCTGGCGGCCGAGGGTGCGGGGGCCGACGCCGATGACGACGAAGCTCGTCACCACCATGATGGTGGCCGCGCCGAACAACCCCCACTTGATGCCCCAGTTGTCGTAGAGGAACACGACCAGCAGCACGGTCGCGCTGATTTCGCAGATGATGCGCAGCAGCACCACCAGGTTGATGTAGCGGGGACGCTCGCCCATCACCTTGAACAACGACACCGCACCCGGCCGCTCCTCGCGGACCAGCTCCTGCACGCGCGCCAGCGATACGGTGCTCATGGCGGCGTCGATCGCCGCGAAAAGGCCACCCAGGGCGATCAGGGCGATCGCGCCCAGCAGCTGGGAAACACCGGTCAATTGTCGAAATACCTTGACTTGTCCAGCAATCGGCGGTCGCGCTCCTGCTGGCGGTCCTGCTGGTAGGCCTCGACTTGTTCGGCGACCCATTCTTCGAGCAGCCGGCCCTGCAGGGCGAACATCTCTTTTTCCTCGGCCGGCTCGCCGTGGTCGTAGCCGAGCAGGTGGAGCACGCCGTGAATCGTCAACAACGCCAACTCATGTCCGAGGCTGTGGCCCGCGGCCGCCGCCTGTTCGGCCGCGAATTCCGGGCACAGCACGATGTCGCCCAGCATCGCCGGCCCCGGCTCGGGCGCGTCGGGGCGGCCGCCGGGCTCGAGCTCGTCCATCGGGAAGCTCATCACGTCCGTCGGCCCGGGCAGGTCCATCCAGCGCATGTGCAGGTCGGCCATCGCCGCGGTGTCCAGCAGCACCATCGACAGCTCGGCGCTGGGGTTGACGTCCATCCGCGCGATCACGAATTTCGCGACGCTGACCAACTCCACCTCGGACACGTCGATGCCCGACTCGTTGGAGACCTCGATGCTCATCGGCGACTGCGGCTACCCGAGGCCCGCCGGGCCGCCCGGTTCATCCCCGAGCCGGGCTCCTCGTACCGGGCGTAAGCTTCGACGATCTCCGAGACCAGCCGGTGGCGCACGACGTCGACGCTGGTCAGCTCCGCGATGCAGATGTCCTCGACGCTGTCGAGGATGTCGATCGCCGAGCGCAGGCCCGATCGCGCACCGCCGGGCAGGTCGATCTGCGTCATGTCCCCGGTGACGACCATCTTCGACCCGAAGCCCAGCCGGGTGAGGAACATCTTCATTTGCTCGGCGGTGGTGTTCTGGGCTTCGTCGAGGACGATGAACGCCGAATTCAAGCTCCTACCACGCATGTATGCCAGCGGCGCCACCTCGATGACCCCGGCCGACATCAGCTTCGGGATCAGCTCGGCGTCCATCATGTCGTAGAGCGCGTCGTACAGCGGCCGCAGGTACGGGTCGATCTTCTCGCTCAGCGTGCCCGGCAGAAACCCAAGGCGCTCACCGGCTTCCACCGCCGGCCGGGTCAGGATGATCCGGCTGACCTGCTTGGTCTGCAGCGCGTGGACGGCCTTGGCCATGGCGAGGTAGGTCTTGCCGGTGCCCGCGGGGCCGACGCCGAAGACGATGGTGTGGGCGTCGATGGCGTCGACGTAGCGCTTCTGGTTCAGCGTCTTGGGCCGGATCGTGTTGCCGCGCCAGGACAAAACGTCCAGGGTGAGGACCTCGGCCGGGGATTCGTTGCCGGTGCCGACGAGCATGGCGACGCTGTGGCGCACCACCTCCGGCGTCAACGGCTGGCCGCCGGCCACGATCGCGACCAGCTCGGAGATGGCCCGCTCGGCCAGCGCGACGTCGGCCGGCTCGCCGGAGATGGTGACGGCGTTGCCGCGCACGTGCAGGTCGGCGTTCAGGGAACGTTCGAGGGCGCGCAGGTTTTCGTCGGCGGAGCCGAGCAGGCCCACAACGAGGTCGGGCGGAACGTTGATGCTGCTGCGAACTTGAGCAGAGCCCGAAGGTGCGCCGGCAGCGCTGGTTTCGCGGGGCGTCACGTGGTTTCCGATACCTGCTTCCTCGGCTTGTCAGGGGTTTGCTCAGCTGACTCAGTCTACGCCGGGGGGTCCCAATGGTCAGCCTTCTAGTCGCCGTCGCCTGCGGTCAGGGCGCGGATCAACCGGTCGATGACCGCGCCGGCTTCCCGGCGTGCCGTGTCATGATCGTCCGCCCTCGCCACGTAGAGGGTGGCCTCGCGCATGGCGCCAAGCATCGTCAACGCGGTCGCTTCGATGGGTTGCGGCGGGATTCGGCCGGTCTCGATGGCGCTGGAGAGCAGCGCCCGTACCAACCCGATGTTGTAGCGGTTGCCTATCTCGGTCCACCGCGTCCAACCGAGCACCGCAGGCGCGTCCACCAGCGCGATGCGCTGGATTTCCGGATCGGAGCAGGCGTCCAGCCAAAAAGCGGCGCCCAACCTCATGACCTCGATGGCGTCGGTTTCGCCGGCCGCGGCGATGGCCTCGCCCATCCGGGCGGCGACCTCCGCCTCGACTTGCTCGAACACCGTCGCGAACAGTTCGGTCTTGTCGGCGAAGTGATGGTAGAGCGCGCCGCGGGTCACGCCCGCCGATCGCACGATCGCCTCCAGCGCCACCTCCGAGAAACCGTTGGCCGCGAACAAGGGCCGCGCCGAGGCGACCAGTGCGTCCCGCGTCTCTGCGGAGCGCTCCGCCTGGGTCCGGCGATCATCGTTCACAGGGGTTGCCTTTCATACATACTGTATGTAGGTTCATACATACCGTATGAATCTCGCCCTCAACATAACAGCGGGACGGCCGAACCAGGGAAAGGAACACGGTGAGATGAGCTCAGCGATACAGGCCATCGAGGCGGACCGCGCGGCGTTGCTCGCGACCTTGCCGCTTCTCGGAGACTCTGCCTGGGCACAGGCGAGCGGATGCCCCGGCTGGTCGGTGCGGGACGTCGTGTCTCACATGGCGTGCAGTTTCTGGCTGGCCGTCGACCCGTCGAAGCTGCCCGATCCCGGCGGGCTGCCCGCGGAGCGGGCAGCGGACCTCTACGTCGAGTCGCGCCGCTGGATGACCTCTCGGGAAATCGTCGACGATTACGAGTCGGTCAGCTTGAAGGGCCTCGAGGTCCTGGCCGCGGCAGCGAGCCAGGATTTCGAGGTGCCGCTCGGGGATGTCGGGACCTTTCCCGCGTCGCTGATACCGACGGCGTTCGCCTTCGAGCAATACGTACACATCCGACACGACCTCTTTCAGCCGCACGGCCCGGTGCAGGCGGAGCCCCCCGCCTCCGACGAATTGCGGCTGGAACCCACCGTCGACTGGATCGAGGCGGCGCTGCCCCAGCAGAACGCGGCCCTGCTCGGCCGCATCGACGACGCGGTGGAGATCCGCCTGATTGGCGGGTGCACCCGCACGCTGCGCTTCGGCGACGGGGACGTGACCGCCCACATCACCTCCGACGCCGACGCGTTCGTGCGGTGGGTCAGTCAGCGCGGAACGTGGGAAGCCTTCGGGGTGCAAGCGGAAGGGGACCGGGCGAACCTCGAGATCGTGCGCCAGCTAAGCGTTTTCTGACGCGGCGTCGCCGTCCAAGCCGGCAGCGTTCCATCGCGGCGTGAGCACGCCCAGCGCGCCCAGCGCCACCGCGGCCGCGGTCGACGTCCGCAGTACCTGCGGACCCAGCCGGACCGCGACCGCGCCCGCCGCGGTCAGCGCGGCGATCTCGTCCGGGGCGATGCCACCCTCGGGCCCGATCACCAGCAACACCGAATCCGCTTGGCCGACATGGTGATCCGCGAGGCGTTCGGTCGCCGACTCGTGCAGGGCCAGCACCGCCGACCGGGCGGCGACCTCGTCGTGCACCCGCCCCGTCAGCGCGGCGGTGGACAGCACCCCCTCGACGGGCGGGATGTGCGCCCTGCGGGACTGGCGGGCCGCCGAACGGGCGACGGCCCGCCACCGGCGCAGCCCCTTATCGACCCGGGCGCCCTCCCAGCTGGCCACGCAGCGGGCGGCCTGCCAGGCCACGAAAGCGTCGGCGCCGGCTTCGGTGGCCAACTCGATCGCCAGCTCCGAGCGATCGGATTTCGGCAGCGCCTGCACCACCGTCACCGCCGGGCGAGGAGGCTCGACGCTGAAGCGCCCGAGCACCCGCGCCCGCAGCCCGTCGCGCCCGGCGTGCTCGACCTCGCATCGGGCGAGGCCGCCCGCGCCGTCGCCGAGCACGAGCCGTTCGCCGGGCCGGATCCGGCGCACCGTGGCCGCGTGGAAACCCTCGTCGCCGGCGACGACGGCCAGCTCGCCGGCGTCGGGCAGTGCGTCGACGTAGAACAGCGTCGCCACCATGAGGCGCTCCGGCGACTCAGCGCCCGGTGAAGGTCTCGCGCAGCCGGCTGAACAGTCCGCCGCCGGCGTGGGTGGAGCGAACCTCGGCCACATCGCGGCTGCGGCGATTCTTCAGGTCGCGCAGCAGTTCGGTGTCGTGGTGGTCCAGGCGGGTGGGCACCACCACCTCGACGTGGACGTGCAGGTTGCCCCGGGCGCCCGAACGCAGGTGCGGCATCCCGTGGCCGCGCAGCGTGATGATCGAACCCGGCTGCGTGCCAGGCGGGATGGTGATCTCGCTCTGGCCGTCCAGGATGGCATCGACGGTGACGGTCACGCCGAGCGCCGCGTCGACCATCGGCACCGACACCGTGCAGTGCAGGTCGTCGCCCTCGCGGACGAAGATGTCGTGGGCCTGTTCGTGCACCTCGACGTACAGGTCACCGGCCGGCCCGCCCCCGGGCCCGACCTCGCCCTGGGCGGCCAGGCGGACGCGCATGCCCTCGCCAACACCGGCGGGAATCTTGACGCTGATCTCCCGGCGCGCCCGCACCCGCCCGTCGCCCATGCACTGGTGGCACGGGTCGGGGATGACGACCCCGACGCCGCGGCAGGTCGGGCACGGCCGCGACGTCATCACCTGGCCCAACAACGAGCGCTGCACCGTCTGCACCTCGCCGCGGCCGCCGCAGGTGTCGCACGGGACGGGCACCGAATCGCCATTGGTGCCCTTGCCCTGGCACCGGTCGCACAGCACCGCGGTGTCGACGGTGACCTGCTTGGTCACGCCGGTCGCGCACTCCTCCAGGTCCAGCCGCATCCGCAGCAGCGAGTCCGAACCGGGCCGGACCCGGCCGATGGGACCGCGCGACGCCGCACCCCCGCTGAAACCGCCACCGAAGAAGGCCTCGAACACGTCGCCCAGGTTGCCGAAGCCGCCGAACCCGCCACCGGCCGCGGCGGCATTCTCCAGCGGATCCCCGCCCAGGTCGACGACCCGGCGTTTCTCCGGGTCGCTCAGCACCTCGTAGGCGACGCTGATCTCCTTGAACTTCGCCTGCGCGGCCTCGTCGGGATTGACGTCGGGATGCAGCTCGCGCGCCAACTTGCGATACGCGCGCTTGATCTCCGCATCGCTGGCGTTCCTGCTCACGCCGAGCATCCCGTAATAGTCGCGTGCCACGCCCTGACCTTCCTTGTGCCGCCGTTATGCGGCCGTCACCAAACACCGGGGTGCGCGGTCATCGGGCACCCAGAACTTCGCCGATATAAAGAGCAACCGCTGCCACGCTGGCGATAGTTCCCGGATAGTCCATCCGGGTGGGGCCCAGCACACCCATACCGCCGTACACGGTATCGGAGGTGCCGTAGGCGGTGGACACCATCGAGGTGCCCGCCATCTGCTCGGCGGCGGTCTCGTGCCCGATACGCACCGTCACCTTGCCGGCCTCCTGCTGGGCCGCCAGCAACCGCAGCACCACCACCTGCTCCTCGAGGGCCTCCAGGATGGACCGCAGCGAACCGCCGAAATCCGCGGCGTGGCGGGTCAAATTGGCGGTGCCGCCCATCAGCAGGCGCTCCTCGGTGTGCTCCACCAGCGACTCCAGCAACACCGTCGCCGAGCGGCCGACGGCGTCGCTGAGGCTGTTGGCCAGGCCGCTGCGCCCATGCAGCTCACCGGCCAGGTCGGCGACGGCGGTGGACGCCGCGGCAAGCCTCTTGCCCACCAGAGCCTGGCCCAGCATCTCGCGCAACTGGGACAGCTGATGGTCGTCGATGACGTCGCCGAGTTCGACGATGCGCTGGTCCACCCGGCCCGAGTCGGTGATGACCACCATCAGCAGCCGCGCGGGCGTCAGGCCGATCACCTCCAGGTGGCGCACGGTCGACGTCGACAGCGTCGGGTACTGCACCACCGCCACCTGCCGGGTCAGTTGCGCCAACAGCCGCACCGCGCGGCGCAGCACGTCGTCGAGGTCGACGCCGGACTCCAGAAAGCTTTGGATCGCGCTCCGCTCGGCTGATGACAGCGGCTTGACGTCGGCCAGCCGGTCCACGAACTCGCGGTAGCCCTTTTCGGTGGGCACCCGCCCGGAGCTGGTGTGTGGCTGGGTGATGTAGCCCTCGGCCTCCAGCACCGCCATGTCGTTGCGGACCGTTGCCGACGACACGCCCAGGTTGTGGCGCTCCACCAACGACTTGGAGCCGATGGGTTCCTGGGTGGAGACGAAGTCGGCGACGATGGCGCGCAGTACCTCGAAGCGACGCTCCTCGGCACTTCCCATCGGCTCCCACCTCCTTGATCGCGTCCATTTTACGGTGCCAGCAGGTTCTCACCGCCACTCGCGGCGTCTGGCGGCGACGGCCGGCACCAGCGGGGCTAGCCTGTCCAGCATGCACCGGTCGGGCGGCACACAATGATTTTCAAGGGCGTGCGCGACGGCAAGCCGTACCCCGAGCATGGGCTGTCCTACAAGGACTGGTCCCAGATACCGCCGCAGCAGATCCGACTGGACGAACTGGTCACGACGACGACCGTGCTGGCGCTGGACCGGCTGCTGTCGGAGGACTCGACGTTCTACGGCGACCTTTTCCCGCACGCGGTGCGCTGGCGGGGCATCACCTACCTCGAGGACGGCCTGCACCGCGCGGTGCGCGCCGCGCTGCGGAACCGCACCGTGCTGCACGCCCGGGTGTTCGACATGGACATGCCGCTGAGCCACCAGACCTGACTCTGGCGCGGTCACATTTCCGCGTCGCCGGGTGTCGACGTAGAAAGGACCACGTTCAAGGAGGACCGCCATGGCTCGCCTTCCAGGAGTCTCCGACCGCGACGCCGGCCTGGGCGCCAAAATCGCCTTCTTCTTCACCAAGCGCAAGCTGGCGCAGATGACCGGGCTCGAGACCGCCGGCATGCTCGAACCGCTGCGGATGTACGCGCACATCCCCCGATTGCTCAGCGCCTACGGCCGGCTCGAGCAGGCGGAGTCGAAGCTGGACGTGCTCAGTCCCCGCCACCGCGCGCTGGCCGAGCTGAAGTCGGCGACCACGGTGGGCTGCGAGTACTGCATCGACCTCGGTTCGCAGATCGCGCGCCAGTGGGGACTCACCGACGAGGAACTGCTGGCCCTGTCGGATTACCGCACCGCCGCCTGCTTCTCCGAGCTGGACAAGCTGATCCTGGAGTACGCCACCGCGATGAGCCGCACCCCGGTCGAGGTGAGCGATCAGCTCTTCGACGCGCTGCGCGCCCATTTCGATCCCGCCCAGCTCGTCGGCCTCACCCACGTCATCACGCTGGGCAACATGCGGGCCCGGTTCAACATCGCGCTCGGCATCGGATCGTCCGGCTTCTCCGGTGACCGGGTGTGCGCGCTGCCCGAGAAGGACCGCGCGTGACGAAGCCGGATGGGCGGGGGGCCGCGCTGGCCGCGCGTTTCGAGGCGGCGCGGCCCCGGCTGGGCGCCATCGCCTACCGCATGCTGGGCTCGATCGACGACGCGCAGGACGCCGTGCAGGAGGCGTGGCTGCGGCTCAGCGGCGCCGACCAGGACATCGCGAATGTCGACGCCTGGCTGACCACGGTGGTGGCCCGCATCTGCCTGAACACGTTGCGCGACCGGCACGGGCGCGGGCGGGAGGAGCCGCTCGGTCACCTGCCGGATCCGATCGTCGACGCCGACGGGGAATTCGATCCCGAGCACCGGGCGATGCTGGCCGACGCGGTGGGCCTGGCCCTGTTCGTGGTGCTGGACACGCTGCCGCCCGCCGAGCGGCTGGCGTTCGTGCTGCACGACGTGTTCGCCGTCCCGTTCGACGAGATCGCGCCCATCGTCGAGCGGACCCCGGAGGCGACGCGCAAGCTGGCCAGCCGGGCGCGCCGGCGCATCGAGCGGGCCGAGCCGGCGCCCGACGGGGGCGTCGCCGCGCAGCGCGAGGTCGTCGACGCCTTCTTCGCCGCGGGGCGCGCGGGCGACTTCGACCGGCTGGTGTCGGTCCTAGATCCCGACGTCGTGCTGCGGGGCGACTTCGGCCGCGGCACCGCGGTATTCCGCGCCGAGGGTGCGGCCTCGGTGGCCAGACTCGCCCGCGGCTACGCGGGGCCGGAGCGCGAGGCGCGCCCCGCCATCGTCAACGGCGCCGCCGGCGCCGTCGTGTTCGTCGACGGGCGGCCCACGGCGGTCATGGGATTCGTGGTGCGCGACGGGCGGGTGGCCACCATCGATGTGCTGGCCGACCCGGACCGCGTCGCCAAACTAGACCTGCGCGGCGTGCGCGCCGATCACTGACCGGCGGCCTGCAGCAACTCCATTGCCGAGGAGCGCGACAGCACCCAGCCGCCCTGGTTCACGAACGTGACGTTCTGGGTGACCGGCGACGTCAGCTTGGGACCCGAAACCGCCACGTCGGCCGTCGCGGACCCGGCCGCGGCCGGCTGGATGTTGGTCACGTTGAACGCCAGCGGCAGGTCTCCGTTCTTGGCCGCCTTCTGCAGCTTCTTGTCGGCGACGTGGGCTTCGAGCCCGCTGATTCCGCCCTCAACCAGATTGCTCTTGTTGGAGAACGAAATGCTCGGGTCGGCGAGGCTGGTCAGCAGACCGGTCAACTGGTCGGCCGTCGGCACGTTCACCGCCTGCGGCGGATCCTGCGGCAAGGGCGCGCCGACCGCGATGAGTCGCACCGAGTCCGACTGGCCCGGCGCCGCGATGGACGTGATGCCGGCGGCCGCTCCCCCGATGACGGCCAGGGCTGCCGCACCGCCGGCGAAGAATTTCACGGTTTTCATGGTCCCCCCTCAGGTCGGCACGCATCGACCGACGGTGCCAGTGTGCATCTTTCGACTGTTGTTTCGCTTTTGCGCAGTGTGACGTTACGGCCAGACTATGTGAGCAGCCTGTGCGCCCACTGTGTGGGTGCACAGGCCGCGCGGCTTCGCTAGTTCGTCGCGGTCGCGGCCTGGATGAGGGCGATCGCGGCGTCGTGCTGCAGGATCCAGTTGCCGCCCTGGTTGACGAACGCGAGGTGCTTCTCGACCGGTCCGGCGAACCTCGGACCCGAGATCGCGACGTCGGCCTGGGCCACGTCCGGTCCGGCCGGCGCAATGTTCGTCACGGCGAACGTCTCCGGAAAGTTTCCGTTGCGGTACGCCTTCCGCAGGTCGTGGTCGGCCACGTGGCCCTCGTCCGGGGCGATGCCGTTTTGGACCAGGTTGGTCTTGGTCGTGTACGACACGCCGGGGTCGGTGGCCTGATTGCACAAGTTGGCCAGCTGCTCCGCGGTCGGCAGTCCCGGCGCCGGCGGCGGATCCTGTGGCTGCGGCGCCGCGGCGACGGGAGCGACGGGCGTGACGCCGACGGCCGCCGCGCCCATGGCGATCACGCTGATGGCCACGGATTTCAAGGGTTTCATTCTCATGGTCAGGTCCTCCCCCTGGTGAGTAAGAGTTGTGATTCTGCCCGTAGCGCCTGCTGTTCTTGGTCTCGGGCGGGTCACGGAACGGGCACGCTACCCGCGTTCAGCCGGCCGCCATGGCCTCGCGCAGGCTCTTCGGCCGCATGTCGGCCCAGTTCTCGTCGACGTAGTCCAAACACGCCGACCGGCTCGCTTCGCCGTACGCCACGCGCCAGCCGGCCGGGACCTCGGCGAACGCCGGCCACAGGCTGTGCTGCTCCTCGTCGTTGACCAGCACGTAGAACGCGGCGCCGTCGTCATCGAAGGGGTTGGTGCTCATCGCTTCTCCTCATCGTTTTCTGCTTGACCGGATGCGCCGTCGAGCCCAGCACCCGGTCGGACAGCAGCCCGAGGCAACTCAGGTTGGGGAAACCGGGGCCCTGAGTGAGTCCGGACAGGTTGGGCAGGAACAGCTTTGGGGTGACGTCGGTGACGGCCAGGTCGTAGCCGATGGCCTCCTGCAGGCTGTCGGCCGTGAGCGGGCCGCCCAGGCCGAGCTCGAGCAGGTCGAGCGCGTCCTGGCTGAACAGCGGGGTGAACCACAGCGGGTCGGCGCCGGATCCGTCGATGACCAGATCGAAACCGTGGACCGTTTCGAGGTTTTCGCTACCGCGGTTGGTGGACAGGGTCAACCGGATCTGCCCCTCGCGGCCCACCGCGTGGGCGACCCGGCCGCGCAGGTGGCGGATACGGTCGTCGGACAGCAGCGCTTCCTGCACGTTGGCCGAGAACACGCCGCGGTCGGTGCGGGCCAGCGCGTCGCGGCGTTCGTCGAGCGTCAGCGCGGTCCAGTCGGTGGGATCGGAGAACAGCGAGTTCTCGAAGAAGCCCTCGCCGCGGGTGAACAATGTCACCTGCGGCGAGATGACGGTGATCGTCGAAACCCGATGGCGGAAAAGCTCGTTGAGCATCGACGCGGCCGTCTCGCCCCCGCCGATCACCGCCACCCGCTCGGCGCTGATCCGGTCGTCGCCCGCGGCGCGGTCCCAGAACTGGGCGATCGACAGCATCCGGGGGTTGCCGGGCAGCAGCGACTTCTCGGCCTGGCCGGGGCCGGTGATCATCAAGGCCTCGGCGTGCACGGTGGTTTCGTGGGTCTGCAGCGCCCAGCAGTCGTCGTCGACGGCCAGCCGTTCGACCTCGCCGTGCACCACGTTCAGGCGGACCTGGTCGGCCACCCAGCCTAGGTACTGGCTCCACCGGCGATGGGTGGGCGCCGGCCGGCCGCGGTCGATCCATTCGGCGAACGACGCTGTGGCGATGAGGTATGCCTGCCAGCTGTAGCGGGTCATCCGCTCGTCGAGTTCGGCGTTGCGGCGCGGCACCAGCGCCGAGCGGTAGGGGAACCCGACGTCCTTTTCCGGGCTGGTGCCCAGCCGGTGCGCGCCGTCGGTCCAGCCGCCGCTGGCCTGCCAGTTGGCCCCCACCCCGATGCGTTCGACGGCGACCACATCCGGGACCTCGACACCCATGTCGCGCAGCACCGAAGCCTTGGCGGCGACGGCCACCGCCTTGGCTCCGGCGCCCACGATCGCGAGCGTGCTCATGTCGCCACCTCCCTGAGGCTGTCGGACCATAGTTGTTGCAGCGCGGCGATATCCGCGTCGTCGAGGATGCCGGGCAGCGCCCGCCATTGCGTGACCAGCATCCGCTGGTCCCCGGCGGTGAGCACGACGGCGAGGATGGTGAGCTCGTGGCGCACCGCGAGGTCGGGCTCGGGCACCGGTGACACATCGGCGAGCAGCTCGCGGTCGAGGCGCAGTGTGGTGCCGCCGCCGCTGTGGGCGGCGCCGAGATAGTTCAGCAGCAGCTGCGGCCCCGGGAAGCCGGCGAGCCGCTCGGCGGTGTCGGCGCGCAGGTAGCGCAGCAGCCCGTAGTCGATCCCGTCGCCGGGGATCTCGGCGAGCTGTTCGGCGACGGGTCGGGCCGGGTCGACCCGCATCGGGTAGATCGAGCTGAGCAGCCCGACGGTGTCGCCGGTGTCGACGGCGCGCGCGCCCGGTGCGTCCAGCAGCGCGTCGGCGCGGCCGTGGGTTTCCAGCGCGAGCAGGGGCGGCGGCGTGGCCTGGCCCCGTGCCCGCCGCCAGCCCGTCACCATCGCGGCGGTCGCGGCGACGAGCAGGTCGGGCAGGGGCGCTTGGGAATTCAGCAACCGGCCGCTGACGTCGCCATCGACCGGGGCGGTGCGGACGACGAGGTCGCGGGCCACGTCGCGGCCCGGTCGGATCCGCCGGGCGCCGATGTCCGGATCGTCGCCCTCGAGTTGGGCGCGCCAGAAGCCGACGGTGTCCAGCCGGCGGGCGCGCTCGGCCAGCGCGGCGGCCCAGCGCCGGTAGCTGGTGTGCTCCCGCACCGGCGCGGGAGGCCGCCCGGCGACCAAAGCCCCCAGCGCGGCGTCCAATTCGCCGAGCACCACACGCCACGACGCCGGGTCCATCGCCAGCACGTGGGCCGCCAACAGCAGGACGCTGTCGCCGCTCGGTGGCCTTAGCCACACCGCGGCCAACAGAGTTCCCCGCTCCGGGTCGAGGCGCTCGACGGCGGCGGACGCCTGCGCCGTGACCGCCTCGCGCAGGTCCTCGACGTCGACTTCGGTGAGGATGTCGGCGGCGGCGCCTTCGACGAGCGTCATCGCGGCGCGATCCAGTCGGGTGCGCAGCACCTCGTGGCCGTCGATGATGCCGGCCAGCGCGGCGCGCAGGTGTTCGCGGGTGACGGTGTCGGGCAGCCGGATGGCTTCGGTCTGCGCGAGCCGGCGCGGTTCGCCGTACTCGTAGAGCCAATGCGCGCTGGGTAGCACAGGAATTGGGCCGGGTGCCTCGGGGGGCGCGAGCTGTTCGGCATCGTCGTCGATCGCGGCGGCGAGCTCCCGGATGGTCTCGCACTCCAACATCAGCCTGGCCCGCAGCCCGACGCCACGCCGGCGGGCCGCCTGCACGACCGACAGGGCCGCGATGCTGTCCAGGCCCATGTCCAGGAAGGCGGCGGTGACGTCGACGGAGGCGACTTCCAGGACGTCGGTGAACGCCTCGGCCAGCGCCGCCTCGGTCGGGGTCTCGGGCCCAACGGCGCGTTCGACCGCGATAACGGTTGCCGCCAAAGACTTTTCGTCGATCTTGCCGTGCGGTGTCAGCGGCAACTCGTCCAGCACGACGATGTGGTGGGGCACCAGGTAGCGCGGCAGCCGCTGGAGCAGCATCGACCGCAGGTCGGCCACCGCCGGCGGATTGGGGCCGCCCGCCACGTACGCCGCGAGCCGCGGCCCGCTGGCATGGTGGCGGGCGCTCACGTGGGCGGCGCGCACCCCCTCGTGCCCGTTGAGCGCCGCGACGATCTCACCCGGTTCGATGCGAAAGCCGCGGATCTTGAGCTGATCGTCGCTGCGCCCGAGGAACTCCAGGCCGCCGTCGGGCATGCGGCGCACCACATCCCCGGTGCGGTACATCCGCTCGCCGCCGCCGTGCGGGTCGGCGACGAACCGCGCCGCGGTCTCGGCCGCACGCCCGAGGTAGCCGCGGGTCAGCTGATCGCCGGAAAGGTACAACTCGCCGGCGGCGCCGTCCGGCACCGGCCGCAGCCAGGAGTCCAGCACGTAGGCGCGGGTGGTCCGGGTCGGGTGCCCGATCGCCGGTCGCGGGTGCTCGTCGATGGCGGCGACGACGGCCTCGACCGTGGTCTCGGTGGGCCCGTAGCAATTGAAGGCGGCCATGGCGGTGCGGGCGCATTCCCGTTGGATCACTTGCCAGGCCGCGGCGCCCAGCGCTTCGCCGCCGAGCGCGAGCACCGCCAGCGGCACCCGGCGCAACAGCCCCGCGGTGTGCAGCTGGGCGAACATCGACGGCGTGGTGTCGATCATGTCCAGGCCGAACCGGTCGATCGCCGCGACCAGCGCCTCGGCGTCGCGCTGGCCGTCGCCGTCGATGATGTGCACCGCGTGGCCGTCAAGCAGCGCGGCCAACGGCTGCCACGCGGCGTCGAAGGTGAACGACCAGGCATGCGCGATGCGCAGCGGTCGCCCGAGTCGCGCGGCGGCCGGTCGCAGCACCCGCTCGAGGTGGTCGGCGGCGTAGGCGGTCAGCGCCCGGTGACTGCCGACGACGCCCTTCGGTGCGCCGGTGGTGCCCGAGGTGAAGACCGCGTAGGCCGCGTGATCCGGCGGCACCGTGGCCGCGCGGTAATGGGCGGGCGTGGCGGTTTCGGTGAAGGCGGCGAACCGTCGCTCGTCGAGCACGATCGGCGCCGACGTCTGGCGCAGGATCTCGGCCACCCGGTCCTCCGGCATCGCCGGATCCAGCGGCACGATGGTGCCGCCGGCCTTCAGGATCGCCAGCATCGCGGCCACATACCCGGGGCCCCGCGGCAGGGTGATCGCGACCGGGGTCTCGCTGGCCACGCCCGCCCGGCTCAGGGCCGCGGCCAGCCGGTCGGCGAGCGCGTCGAGCTCGCCGTAGCTCAGCCGGCCGTCGGCCCAGCTGACCGCCACCGCATCGGGTTGCGCCGCGGCCACTTCGGCGAACCTGGTGTGCACGGCGACCGGGTTCGCGGATGCCCTCGGCGGAATCGGGCGGTGCTCGCCGTCCAGCAGGGCGTCGACCTCGCGCAGGGGCCGGTCCCAGTTGTCCACCAGGCGCCGCAGCACCGCCAGCAGCCGCCCGCCGAGCCCCTCGGGCGCCATGGTGCCCAGCGCGCCGTCGAGCACCTCCACCAGCACGGTGAGCTCCCCCGCGCTCAGGTGCACCGCGATGGTCACGGGGAAGTGCGACACGCTCTCCAACGTCGCCGGGCGGAACGTGGCGCCGTTGGCCGCGAATTCGGTGGCGCCGACCACCGCCCCGGGCGGAAAGTTCTCGTACACCAGCAGGCTGTCGAACATCTCGCCGATGCCGGCGAGCGAGCGCAACTCGGCGTGCCCCAGGTAGCTGTGGTCGCGCAGGGCGGCCGATTCCCGTTGCAGGGCGGCGCATTGCGCACCGACCGTCTTTTGGGGATCCAGCCGCACCCGCAACGGCACGGTGTTGATGAACAGGCCGACCATCGTCTCCACGCCCGACAGTTCGTCGGGCCGGCCGGACACCGTCACCCCGAAGGTCACGTCGCTGCGGTCGGTGAACACCGAAAGTATCGCCGCCCAAGCCATTTGAACCAGGGTGTTGAGGGTGACGCCGCGGGTGCGGGCGGCCTCGGCCAGCGCGGTGGTGGCGTCGCAGTCGAGGCGCAGCGTGGTGCGGCCCGGGATGCCCGCCCGCGGCGGGGTGGCGGTCAGCGCCGGCGACAGGAGGGTCGGCCCGTCGAGCCCGGCGAGGTGCTGGGCCCACAGCGCCCGGCTGCGCGCCTGGTCCCGGCCGGCCAGCCAGCCGATGTAGTCGCGATACGGCCGCGGCGATGGGGGTAGGGCCGCGCCGTCGCCGCCGGCGCGGTACAGGGCGAGCAGTTCGGAAACGAACAGCGGCAGCGACCACCCATCGATGACGAGGTGATGCGCGACGATGACCAGACGCCAACGCCGGTCGGGTAATTCGATGAGCAGGAACCGGATCAGCGGCCCGCGGCCCAGGTCGAAGCGGCGGCGGCGCTCCTGCGCCTCCAGGGTCTCGACCGCGTCGGGCGCGGCCCGGACCTGTCGCCAGGGCACCTCGACGGCGCTGGGAATGACCTGCACGGGCCGGCTGAGGTCACCGTGCACGAAGCTCGCCCGCAAGTTTGGGTGCCGCGCCAGCATCGCCGCGGCGCAGTCGCGGAGCAGGGAGACGTCCAGCGCACCCGCCACGTCGGCGGCCATCGCGATGACATACGGGTCGGCCGCGTCCGGATCGGTCAGAGTCGTCATCGCGAACAGCCCCTGCTGCAGCGGGCTGAGCGCCATCACGTCCTCGACGGCCGGTCGCTGTTCGGCTCGGGTCACGGCCGGCTATCCCATGAGGAGGTGAGGGCCGTCAGTTCGTCGGCGGACAGGCCCGACGTGCTCATCGGCGCGTGATGCGTGTCGTGCGAACCGGTTTCCGCGTCCGACTTGGCGTCGAGCGCGGCCGCCAGCTCGTGCAGCACGGGATGCTCGAAGACCATGCGCGGGTTCAGCGGCAGGCCGGCGTCGCGCGCCCGCGCGGCCACCCGCACCGCGAGGATGCTGTCGCCGCCGAGGTTGAAGAACTCGTCGTGGCGCCCGACCTGCGGGGCGTCGAGCACGTCGGTGAGGATGTCCGCCAGCGTGCGCTCCGTGGCGGTGGCCGGCGGTTCGGTCGGGCCGGTGACGGCTGCGGCCGTCGCCGGTGGCGCCGCCGTCGTGGCGGCCATCAGCTCGAGCTGGCCGTCGTCGCCCCACACGCCACGCTCACCGGTGCGGTAGAGCCGCGAACCGGGTTGCGCGGCAAACGGATCGGCGACCAGGCGGGTGGCGGTCAGAGAGGGGGTCGCCAGCCGGGCGATGACGGCCGGGCCGCCGCCGTAGTAGACGTCGCCCACCACGCCGGCCGGGACGGGGTTCAGCCACGCGTCCAGCAGGTATACCCGCGCCGTGCCGTCGCCCGTGGTCGACCGGTCCAGGATGCGTTGTCGCTCTTGCGCTCCGGCGATCTCGACCTCGTGCAGCCGTTGATCGGGATGGCGGGCGAACGCCTCGACGACGCGGACCAGCCATCCGGCGAAGCGGCGGGCGGTGTGGCGTCGATAGAGCTCGGGCCGGAAGATGACGTGTCCGCGGTAGCCGTCGTCGGAGGCGAAGAAGTTGACCGACATGTCGGCGTGGGCGACGTCGAAGGTCGGCTCCAGCGCGCTGAACGTGGTGTCGCCGGCCGGGCCGCTGTCGACGACGGTGTCTTGCGGCAGCCGGTCGCGAACGTGCACCACCACGTCGAACAGCGGGTTGCGCGACAGCGACCGCGCCGGGCTGACCGCATCGACCACCCGGTCGAAGGGCAGGTCCTGGTGCGAGTATGCGGCCAGCGCCATCTCCCGGGTCCGCAACAGCACCTCGCGCAGGGTCGGGTCTCCCCGTAGGTCGTTGCGCAGCACCAGGATGTTGATGAAGAACCCGATCAGCCGATCGAGCCCGGCTTCGTCGCGACCGGCCACCGGGGTGCCGATCGGGATGTCCGGGCTGCCGCCGGCCTTGTGCAGCACGACCGCGACGGCGGCTTGCAACAGCATGAACTCGGTGACGCCGAGGCCGCGGGCCAAGGTGGTCACCTCGTCGCGAATTTCAGGCCCGAGGCTGAACTCGACGGCGTCGCCGGTGCCACTGAGCGAGGCCGGGCGCGGGAAGTCCGGGCGCAGACCGGTTTCGGCCGGCATCCCCTCGAGTTGGCGCACCCAATAATCGCGCTGCGGGCCGGCGATGGCCGCGCCGTCGTCCAACAGTGCCGCCTGCCACCGGCCGTAGTCCGCGTACTGCACGGCCAGCGGTTCCCAGGACGGCCTTTCCCCGCCGCGGCGGGCCCGGTAGGCGGTCAGCAGATCGGTGAACAGCACGCCCGCGGACCAGTGGTCACCGGCGATGTGGTGCACCACCAACGACAACACGTGCCGGCCGGGAACGCTGAGCACGGCGGCACGAAGCGGCAGGTCGCTCTCCAGGTCGAAGACGTACCGCCGCTCGCCGTCGAGTTCGGTCCGCAGCCAGCGCTCGTCGGGTCCGGCGGCGCGGCGCACCGGCACCTCGGCGGGGGGATGGATGATCTGGTATGGGACGCCGTCGATTTCGCGGTAGGTGGTGCGCAAGATCTCGTGCCGCGCCACCACGTCGGTGACGGCCGCCGCCAGCGCCTCGGTGTCGCATGGGCCACGCAGTGCCGCGGCGAACGGAATGTTGTTGACGGCGTTGGGCCCGTCGAATCGATAGGTGGCCCAGCTGCGCAGCTGCGACGCCGACAGCGGCACCGGACCGTCGTGTGGCGCCGGCACCAGACGCGGCCTCGCCGAATCCCGGTACCCCGTGTCGATCCGTGCGGCGATCCTGGCCACCGTTGCCAGTTCGAAGATCTCGCGCACGCCGAGGTCGGCTCCGAACGTGTTGCGCACCGCGGCGACCAATTTGGTCGCGAGCAGCGAGTGGCCCCCGAGGTCGAAGAACGAGTCGTCGGCGCCGACCCGCTCCCGGCCGAGCAGCTCGGCGAACAGCCCGGCGACGCCGCGTTCGGTGGCCGTGTCCGGTTCGCGGAACGCGCCGCCGGAACCGACCTCCGGTTCGGGGAGCGCGGCTCGGTCGATCTTGCCGTGCGCGGTGATCGGAATCTCGTCGAGCACAACGTATGCCGCCGGCACCATGTATTCGGGCAGCGCCGCCGCCACCCGGGCGCGGATGCGGTCGAGGTCGACATCGTGGGTCCCGTCGTCGCCGGCCGCCGGGGTCACGTAACCCACCAGGCTCTTGCCCAGCCGCGGCAGGTCGCTGACCACCACGACGGCCTGTCCTACCGTGGGATCGACCGAGATGGCCGCGGCCACGTCCCCCAACTCGATCCGGAAACCGCGGATCTTGACCTGTTCGTCGGCGCGGCCCACGAACTCGACGTCGCCGTCGGCGTTGCGGCGAGCCAGGTCTCCCGTTCGGTACATCCGGGCGCCGGGGTTGAACGGGTCGGCGACGAACCGTTCGGCGGTGAGCCGGGCGCGCCGATGGTAGCCGTGCGCCAGATGCGTTCCGCCGAGGTAGATCTCGCCGATCGCGCCGACCGGAACCGGCTGCAGCGAATCGTCGAGCAGGTACATCGTGGTGTTGATCTTGGGGCGGCCGATGGGCACGATGCGGGTGCCCTGCGGGCCCTCCACCGGGTAGCGGCTGGCATTGATCACGGTTTCGGTCGGACCGTAGAAGTTGTGCAACAGCGCGTCGAAGGTGGCGTGGAACTTGTCGGCCACCTCGCCCGGCAGCGGCTCGCCGCCGATCGGCACCCGCCGCAACGTCCGCCACTGGTTGACGCCCGGCAGCGACAGGAACAGGCCCAGCAGCGACGGCACGAAATGCATTGCCGTGATGCCCTCGTCGCGCAGGAGGGCGGTGAGATAGCCGATGTCGCCCAGCCCCCCGGGGCGCGGGATCACCATCCGCGCGCCGCAGGCCAGCGTGCCGAAGATCTCGGCGATCGACACGTCGAAGCTCGGTGAGGCGACCTGCAGCAGCCGGTCGGTGTGGTCGACCCCGTACTCCCGCTGGAACCAGACGAAGTATTCGGCGACGGGGCGATGCGGCACCGCGACGCCCTTGGGTAATCCGGTGGTGCCCGACGTGTAGATCAGGTAGGCGGTGTTGTCCGGCCCCAGCGGCCGCACGCGATCGGCGTCCGTCGGAGCGTCGGTGCGGTAGGCGGCCAAGTCGCCCACCGGCTCCCGCAGCACCAGCTTCGCGTCGCAGTCGTCGAGGATGAATTCCAGCCGGTCCCGCGGGTAGGCGGGATCGACGGGCACATACACCGCACCGGCCTTGGCGATGCCCAGTGCGGTGACGACAAGGTCCGGAGACTTGTCGAGCAGCACGGCCACCCGGTCCTCGCCGCCGATGCCTTGCTCGATCAGCCAGTGCGCCAGGCGGTTTGCCACCTCGTTGACGGCGCGGTAGGTGAGCCGGCGGTCCTCGTAGACCACCGCGACGGCGTCGGGAGTGCGCGCGGCCTGCTCGGACACCAGGTCCGCGAGGGTCCTGGGCGGGGTGTCGAACGCCGTACCGCGCGACACCGAACGCAGCCAGTCGGCATCGGCCTCACCCAGCAGCGCCAGCCGCGCCAACGGCGTGTCCGGTCGGGCCAGGGCGTCGTCGAGCAGCACGGCAAAGTGGTCCAGCATTTGTCGCGCCAGCGGGGGGTCCAGGATCTCCAGCAGGTGTTCGGCCTCGACCAGCGCGCCGGTGCTTCCGAATTCGACCATGAATCCCAGGGGTAGCTGGGTGAGGTTGCTGCGCAGGTCGTAGCGCTCGCAGGTGAGGCCGGGCGGGCGGAATCCGCCGCCGTCGGGCTCGCGGAAACCGAAGGACAGGCGGGTCATTCGTTCGGCGCCGTGCCGGCGATCGGGATTCAATTCGCGCACCACGCGGTCCAGGTTGACCCGCTGGTGGGCGAACGCCCCGGTGGCGGCGTCGCGCGTCGCCGCCAGCAGTTCTCTGAAGCTCATCGTCGGGCGCGGCCGCAGCCGCATCGCCACCGTGTTGCCGAAGTACCCGATGGCATCGTCGGTTCCGGCGCCCCGATTGAGCACCGGCGCGGCGACGAGGAAGTCGTCGCAGTGGGTGTAGCGGTGCACCAGCGCGCCGAAGGCGGCCAGCAGCACCATGTACGGGGTGCAGCCGGTGTCCCGCGCCGTCGCGGTCACCCGCCGGGTGGTGCCGGCGGGCAGCCGCAGCGTCGTGCGGGCGGCGCGCCAGGTGGTCGGCACGCTGGTTCCGGCGGGGCCGGGAAGTTCCAGTGGCTCCGGCGGATCGGCCATGACGGCGCGCCAGTAGTCGAGGTCGGCCTCGCCGGTATCCGGTCCGGACGCGGCGGGCGGGCGGTGGGGCTCGAGGCGGGTGCCCTCGTAGGCTTTGGTGAGATCGGAGAAGAACACCCTCCAGGAGCCGTCATCCCACGCGATGTGGTGCGCCACCAACAGCAGCACGTGTTCCGCGGCCGCCGTGCGCACGACGGTGATCCGCAATGGCGCGTCGGCGGAAAGGTCGAAGGGCGCGGAGAATTCGCGTTGCGCCAGCACCTCGAGGCGAAGCCGGCGGGCGTGCTCCGACAGGTCGGTCAGGTCGTGTTCGGCCCACCCGGGGCGGAGATCGTCGTGCACCTCGGGTCGCGGGTCGCCCTCGTCGCTGACGGTGTAGGTGGTGCGCAGGATGCGATGGCGGCGGGATACGGCGTTGACGGCGTCGCGCAGCCGGGCGGGGTCGAGGTCGCCGGTGATCCGGTAGGAGACGCAGACGTTGAGCAGCGCTCCGCTCGGGTCGGCCGATTGCACGAACCACATGCGGGCCTGGCCGTCCGAGAGCCGGTCGTCGGCCGCGGGACGAGCTTCTTCGGCGTCGCCGGCCAGACCGCGTTCGGCGAGCCTGCGCCGAAGCAGTTCCAGTCTGACCGCGTCGAGCCGGGCGCCGGGGTCGGCGATGTCAGTCACGCGAAATGTCCACCTTCTGTGCTGTTTCGGGGCCCTCGGCGGTGTCCCCGAGCTTTTCGACGAGTTCGTCGCCGGTGAGTTCGCCCATCAGGGTCGCCAGGGACACGGTCCGGCCGGTCATCCGTTTGAGGCGTTTGCGCAAATCCAGCGCCAGCATCGAGTCGACGCCCAGGTCGAACAGCGATTCGGCGAGGTTCACCTCGGCGGGCCGATCGATGCCGAGCACGGCCGCCAGCTGGGTGCGCACCGCGTCGGCCACCGACACCATGTCGTGTGCGTGCCCCAAGGATTCCGGTGCCGGCGTGCCGAGCGGCCCGGCCCGGCTGCGGTCCAGGAACATTCGCAGCCGCGCCGCATCCGCCGCGAACACGAGCGGGTCCTCGTGCCAGTCACGCAGGCTCGCTTCGATGGCCTCGCGCGGCGCCATCGGGCGCAGCCCGGACCGCTCGATGTCGGCGATTCCGGCCGAATCCGCGATGCCGCGGTCCGATTCCGCCGACGCCTGCCATAGGCCCCATTTCACCGCGACGCAATGCCTGCCCGCGTCGCGCAGCTGGGCGGCGGCCACGTCCAGCAGCCGGTTGGCCGCCGAGTACGCGGCGTGTTTGCGGCCGCCCCACACCCCGGACACCGACGAACACAACAGCATTCGCGTGTCGGCGCGCATGGGCCACACCTCGACCAAGTGGGCGAGGCCGCGAACCTTGGCGGCGAAGGTGTCCGTTACGGCGCCGGCCGCGAGCGCGCCCAGCGAGCCGAACGTGGCGCTGCCCGCGGCGTGGACGATCAGCGACGCGCCGGATCGGCCGTATTCCGCCGCGATGAAAGACAATTGGGCCGCATCGGTGATGTCGCAGGGCGCCGACACGAGCTCGGTGCCGTGTCGGGCCGTCAAGGCCGTCAGCAGCTCGGGGTCCGCGGGCCTGCGGCTCAGCAGGACGATGCGCCGCGCGCCGCGCTCGGCGAGGTGGCGGGCGTAATACATCCCGATGGCTCCGGCGCCGCCGGTGATCACCACGTCGTCGAACGCGCCGGGGCCCATCGGCTCGGGGGCGGGCGCATCGCGCAACGTCCGCTCGAACATCGCGTAGCCGCTGTCGGAGCCGCGCAGCGCGGTTTCGCCGTAACCGGACAGCAATCCGGCCACGGCCGCGCGGCCGGCGGCGGGCGTCAGCTCCCCCACCGGCAGGTCCAGGTGCGTGAAACTTCGCTCGGGATGGTCGAATCCGATGCTGCGGTGCATCGCAGCCAGCGCCGCCTGGCCGGGTGAGGGCGGCGCGTCGCGATCTCCCACCCGCTCGGCGCCCACGGTGACCAGACAGACGGTGTGGCAGCAGGGACCGAGCGCGGGCGCATAGTCGAGCTGGCCGGTGCCGATCAGACCCGTGAGGGTCTCGGCGGCCGCGGCGGCGTCGGCGCCGTCGAGTGCGGGTGCGATCACCACGACGACCTCGGCATCCTGCGGCGCGGCGAGGGTGCCCGCCGGGTGGGCCTCGATCGCCGCGCGCAGGAAACCGGTGAGCGCACCGTCACCGCGGAGGCCGACCACCGCGATCCGCACCGCTGGTCCCGCGATCGGCGCGGACGGCGGCGGCGTCGGTTCCCAGCGCTCGACGGCAATCGTCAGTCGCTGCAACTCATCCAGCGGTTCCGGGAGCGCCCACATCGGAATCGGGCGCATGGGCGCATTCGGGAAGCCACGCAAATCCACGCCGCCGGCGTCCAAGTAATCGCCCCAGCCGTAGCCGGGGTCGGCAACCGCCGCGGTGACGATGTTCGAAGACAGCGCCTCGACCAACGGCTCGTCGCGGTGCGCCGACCCGACCAGCACCGCCGGATCCCCGCGGGACTCGAAGATCTGGCCGATCGAGAACAGCAGCGCGGGATGGGCCGACAGCTCGATGAACGAGCCCGCGCCACACCGGATTGCCGACTCGAATGCCCGGTCCAGCCGCACGGTGTTGCGCAGGTTCGCGTACCAGTAGTCGGCGAACCGCGTTCCCAGCGCGACCACGTCGCCGGTGGTGCCGCCGATGAATTGGACCGGCGCGTCGGCGAATTGCGCCGCGGGCAGCCGCCGGTGGAATTCGTCGCGCAGCCGTTCCAGCAGGCTGGTGTGCCCCGGGAACCCGGCGGTGATCTCGCGGGCGAATCCGCCGCGGGAGCGGACGGCGTCGGCGACGGTGAGCACCGCGTCGCGTTCGCCCGACACGGCGACGGTCGAGGCGGAGTAGACCACGGACAGCTCCACCCAGCCGTCGGCGGCCGCGATCAGCGCCTCGGCCTCCCCGGCCCCGATGCCCAGCGTCGCCATCGCGTAGCGACCCGGAAGGCGGTCGACCACACCGGCCCGCGCCGCGACCACCGCGACCGCGTCCGGCACCGTGATGCAGCCGGCGACGACGGCCGCGGCGACCTCGCCGAGGCTCTGACCGATGGTGAGGTCGGGAACCACGCCGCACGAGCGCCACACCTCGGCCAGGGCGACGGCGTGGACGAATTGCGCTCCCTGGATTTCGATCTCCGAAAAACCGTGCGAGTCGTCCCCGGCCGTCAGGTAGCGCAGCGGCGATTCGACGCCGGCGGCCTCGAACGCCGCCACGCAGCCGTCGGCGGCGGCCCGGTAGCCGGCGAGCGCCCGGTAGGCGGCGACGCCCATGCCCGGCCAGTGACCGCCCTGACCGGGAAAGACGAACACCTGGCGGGGCGCCGCACCCAGCGCCGACCTGGCGACCAGCGGATGCTCGCGCTCGGCGGCCACGCGCGCAACCCGTCGACGAGCTCGGCCCGGTCCGCGGCGCGGACCACCGCGCGGAAGCCGCGGACCCGCCGGGTTGCGCGCAGCCGCCGGGCCACCTGCGCCACGGTCGTTTCCGGGAAGCGGTCGAGATAATCGGCGATCGCCCGGGCATCCACACCGACGAGTTCGTCGCCGTGGGCGCTGAGCAGTACCGGGGTCCGCCCGTCGGGCAGGAGTCTGAGGGCCATCAGGCGGCCCCGCGCCCGTCGGGCATCGAGACGATCAGATGGGTGTTGGTGCCGCTCATCCCGAACGCGGAGACCGCCGCGGTGCGCCGGCCGTCGACCGCGTGCCACGGCGTCAGCTTGTCCGCCAATCGCAAACCCTGGCTCTCCCAATCTATTTCGCGACTGGGTTCGTCGACGTGCAGGGTCGGGGGCACCGCGGCGTGTTCGGCGGCCAGGATCACCTTGGCCAGGCCCAACGCGCCCGCCGCGGCCTGGGCATGGCCGAGATTGGACTTGACCGAGCCCAGCAGCGGGCCGCGCCCGGGCGGCGCGGTGCCGTAACTGGCCGCCATCGACAATAGCTCTGTCCGGTCACCGAGCCGGGTTCCCGTGGCGTGGCCTTCGATCATCCCGACATCGGCGGGCTCGATACCGGCCTGCACGAGGGCGCGCCGGAACAGCCGCAGCTGCCCGTCGCCGCTGGGGGCCATCAGCCCGGCGCTGCGCCCGTCCGAATTCAGGCAGCTGGCACGCACTTCGGCGAGGATGCGACGCCCGTCGGCCACCGCCCTGGACCGGCGCGTAAGCACGAACATGGCCGCGCCCTCGGCCCAGACGGTGCCGCTGGCCAGTGCGCTGTAGGGCCGGCAGCGGCCGTCGTCAGACAGCGCGTGTTTTTTGGAGAACTCGACGAAATAGCCGGGGCTGCCCATCACGCACACGGCGCCGGCGATCGCGAGGTCGCAGTCGCCGGCCCGGATCGCCTGCACCGCGGTGTGGAACGCCGCCAGCGCCGACGAGCACGCGGTGTCGATCGTCAGCGCCGGACCCGCCAGGTCCAGCGTGTAGGCGATGCGCCCCGAGATGACGCCCAGCGACGTCCCGGTGATCAAATGCCCGCTGTGGTGCGAGAACTCGGAGAGCGGAGGCCCGTATTCGAGTGTGGAGGCGCCGACGTAGCAGCCCACATCGTGACCGGCCAGGTCGTCGGGGTTGATCCCGCTGTTCTCCACGCTGCGCCACGCCACCCGCAGCCCGACCCGCTGTTGGGGGTCCATGGCGGTCGCTTCACGCCGGGAGATGCCGAAGAAATCCGGGTCGAATGTGGTTGCGCTGGAAAGGAAGCCACCGAGATTACGGATGGGCTTGAACCCGTCCCGCCGCGACCCGTCAAACAGCTCCTCCAGCGGCCAGCCCCGATCGGTGGGGAACGGCCCCAGCGCCTCCCGCTGCTCGGACAGCAGCGCCCAGAAGGCGTCCGGCGTCTCGATCCCGCCGGGCGCCTCCACCGCGAATCCGACGACGACGACCGGGTCGCTATCGGACATCGGCGCTCACCAACCGGGCCACCGCGTCGAGGTGATCGTTGAGGTAGAAGTGGCCGCCCGCGAAGTCGGACACCGTGAATCGGCCGGATGTGTGGGTTTCCCAGCGGGCCAGGGTTTCCCGGCTGATCCGGTGGTCCCGGTCGCCACCAACCGCATGGATGTCGGCGCCGATGCGTACGTCCGGGCCGCAGGAGTAGGCGTTCAGGGCGCGGTAGTCGGCCTGCACCGCGGTCACCAGGAGTTCGACGAATTCGTCGTCCTCCAAGAGCACCGGATCGGTGCCACCAAGGTCCACCATGTCGGCCAGCACACCGCTTGCGCTGGTCGGCAGCGGTCCGTACGCGGCGACCGTCGACGGGGGCTGCCCGGCCGATGCCCACAGCACCCGCACCGGCACCCCATTGCTCTCGGCGACGCGGGCGAACTCGAAGGCGACCACCGCCCCCATGCAATGGCCGAACAGGCTCAGCGGAGCCGCCGCGGCCCAGTCCCCTGCCGCGAAAAGGTCGCGCGCCAGCGCGCCGATGCTGTCCGACGCGGGGTGATCGCGCCGGTCGGCCCGCTGCGGGTACTGCAGCACGAAGGCGTCAACGCCGTTGGCCGACAGCGCTTTGGCCAGCGACCGGTAGGCCGCGGCCGCACCGCCGGCGTGCGGGAACACGACCACCGAGCCGCGCGAGGCGGCGCCGGTGAACCGCTTCACCCAGGGCTGGAACTCCCGCGGCGCCGGCGCGCTCGGCTTTTCCTCGAGCGCGGACAGCACGTCGACGCTCGACATGTCCGCGATTTCCAGGTACAGCTCGGCGACCTGCTCCAGCCGCCCGCCGCCGGCTTCCCGCTCGACCAGCAACTGGGCCAGGGCGGCGACTGTCCGGGCCGCGAAAACGTCGGCGACCATCAGGCTCGGCGAATCGAGCCACTGCCGGATGCCCGCGACGGCCTGCGTCGCGAGCACGGAATCGCCGCCGAGGGAGAAGAAGTCGTCGTGCACGCCCACCGCGCCGGTGTCGCGGTGGAGCAGCTCGGCGACGATGTGGCACAGCGCCCGCTGCAGCCGCGTGGCCGGCGCCTCGCAGGGCGCCGACGTCGCGCGCGACTCCTCGGCCACCGCCGCGGCCAGCAGCTTGGCGACGGCGCGCCGGTCGATCTTGCCGCCGTCGGTGAACGGGATGCGCCCGACCACCGAGATGTGCGCCGGAATCATGTGGGCGGGAACGAGATCGGCCAGCCCGTCGCGGATCCGCCGGGCGTCCGGCTCCACACCCTCGAGGCGGACCTGCGCGGCCAGCACCTCGGCGCCGCCGGGCGCGGACACCAGCGCGGCCGCCGCCGCGCGCACCCCGGGCACCCGCCGCAGCGCCGCCTCGATCTCGCCGAGCTCGACGCGATACCCGCTGAGCTTGATCCGGTGATCGGCGCGGCCGACGAACTCGAGGGTGCCGTCCGGCCAGTAGCGGGCCAGATCGCCGGTGCGGTACCAGGTTCGGCCCTCGTGGGCGACGAAGCGTTCGGCGGTCAGCTCGGGGCGCCCGCGGTAGCCGCGGGCGATCCCGCGGCCGGAGACCCACAGTTCGCCGGCCACCCAGTCGGGGCAGTCGGCGCCGCCGTCGCCGACCACCCGGCAGGCGATGTTGGGAAAAGGCCTGCCGTAGGGCACCGCGGTCCAGTGGTCGGGCGGATCCCCGGTGACTTCGAAAATGGTTGCGTGGACCGCCGTTTCGGTGGCGCCGCCGAGCCCGGCGAACCGGACGCCGGGCGCCTGCGCCCGCAGCCGGCGGGCCAGGCCGGGACGCACCCAGTCGCCGCCGGTGGGCACCACCCGCAGCGACGACAGCCTGCCGTCTCCGACCTCGACCAGCATCTCGAGCCACCCGGGCAGGAAGTTCAGCACGGTGACCCGGTGGGCGTCGATCAGCCGGGCCCACGCGTCGGGATCGCGCCGCTGCGCCTCGTCGACCACCACGATCGCCCCGCCGGCGCGCAGCGTGGCGAAGACGTCCAGCACCGACATGTCGCATTCCAGCGTGGACAGCGCCAGGCACCGGTCGGCGGCGCCGATGTCGAAGTGGCGGCTGACGAATTCGACCGTGTTCATGGCGCCGTCGTGCGTCATCTCGACGCCCTTGGGTTCGCCCGTCGACCCGGAGGTGAACAGCACGTAGGCGAGCGCGCCGGGATCGATTCTGGGGGGCGCGAATTCGGGCGTCGCGCCGCGCGGCAGGTCGGCGATCACCATGGCGGGCACCGGCAACGACAGCGGCCGGCCGCCGCACACGAGTGCCACGCGCACCCCGCCGGTGTCCAGGATGCGCTCCGCGCGGTCGCGCGGCTGATCGACGCCGATCGGCAGGTACACCCCGCCGGCGGCCAGGATCCCGAGCAGCGCGGGCACCTGTTCGGCGGTCTTCGGGCCCAGCACCGCGACGGTGTCGCCGGCGCCGATCCCGGCCGCCCGCAACGCGGCGGCCACGGCCAGCGCCCGATCGCGCAGCTGCGCATAGGTGAGGTCGCCCGAGCTCGCGAAGACAGCGGGTGCGTCCGGTTGCCGTTCGGCCCGGCGGAAGAACCCGTCGTGCAGCGCCTCGCCGCTGGGCTCGGCGGTGCGGCCGTTGGCCGCCTCGCGCACCGCGCGCTGCGCCTCCGGCAGCGCCGGTGGGCCGGGCTCGTCCCAGGCGTCCTCGTCGGCGGCCAGCCGCAGCAGTTCGGCGATGTGGTGGTCGAACATGGCGTCGACGACGCCGGGCGCGAAGACGCCGTCGCGCACGTCCCAGTTCACCAGCACGCCGCCGTCGAACTCGGTGACCTGCGCGTCGAGCAGCACCTGCGGCCCCTGGGAGATGATCCAGGAGGGCTCGCCGAATTGCGTTGTGACGTCGGCGCCGAACAGTTCTCCCAGGCCGAGCGCGCTGGTGAAGACCACCGGCGCCAGGACCTGGGTGCCGCGGTGGCGGCTGAGGTCGCGCAGCACCGACAGCCCCGGGTAGGCGGCATGAGCGGCGGCGGTCCGCATGGCGTCCTGCACGGCGTGCGCGCGCGCCGCCGGGGTGTCGGCTCCCGTCAAATCGACGTCGAGCAGCAACGAGGAGGTGAAGTCGCCGACCAGGAGGTCGACGTCGGGGTGCAGCTCCTGGCGCCCGAACAGCGGGACGTTCAGCAGGAATCGCGCGGTGGACCAGCGGGCCAGCGCGTTGGCGAACGCGGCGCCCAGCGCCATCGCCGGGGTGACGCCGCGGGCCCGCGCGCGGGCGAACACCGCGTCGCGGGTGGCCGGGTCGAGCCAGTGCCAGCGCCGCGTGCTGGTGCGCGAGCCCCGGCCGCCGGCCGACGGCGGCGCCGGCGGGTCGGGCAGCTGCGGGATGCGAGCCGCCCACCAGTCCCGGTCGGCGTCGTGCTCCGGCCGCGGTTGGGCCTCCTGCCGGGCGATTGCCTGGCGGTATTCCCGGTAGGTGTAACCCAACTCGGGGAGGTCGCGGCCCAGGTAGAGGGCGGCGAGGTCGGCCATCAGGGTGCGATAGCTCATCGCGTCGGCGGCCTGCATGTCCAGATCGACGTGCAGCCGGGACCGATCGTCGGGGAGCAGCGTCAGCGTCAGTTCGAACACCGCGCCGTCGAGCTGCTGGTGCGATTTGGCCTCCCGCAGGGCTTCCAGCCGCCGCTCCGCGTCGAGGTCGTCGCGCAGGTCGACCACCGCGACGGGGAAGTCGCCGCC
>NZ_LZIS01000004.1 GCF_001667015.1 Mycobacterium sp. E3198
ATGCCGCCGGTGCCGCCGGCGCCGCCGGCGCCGCCGAAGAAGCCGCCCGCACCGCCGTTGCCGCCGGCGCCGCCGCCGATGAGGCCGGTGCTGCCGATGCCACCGGTACCGCCGGCCCCGCCGGCGCCGAACAGCATGCCGCCGGCGCCGCCGCTGCCGCCGGCCCCGCCGTTGAGTCCGGAGCCGCCGACGCCGCCGACGCCGCCGTTGCCGTCCAGCAGCCCGCCCGCCCCGCCGGCACCGCCGGCCGCACCGTTGCCGAGGCTGGAGGCTCCGCCGGCACCGCCGGGCCCGCCATTGCCGAACAGGCCGGCCGAGCCGCCGCTGCCGCCCGGCTGACCGGACACTCCGGACAATCCGGACCCGCCCGCCCCGCCGTCGCCGAGCAGCCAGCCGCCGGGAGCCCCGTTTTGCCCCGTCCCCGCGGCGGCGTTGGCGCCGTTACCGATGAGCGGACGCCCGGTCAGCGCCTGGACGGGCGAATTGATGGCGCCCAGGAGCTGCTGCTGGGCGTTGGCGGCCTCGGCGGCCGCGTAGGTGCCCGCGTTGCCGCTCAGCGCCTCCACGAACTGGGCGTGAAACTGCGCGGCTTGCGCGCTGATCGCCTGGTACTCCTGCGCGTGTGAGCCGAAGATCGCCGCGATGACCGCCGACACCTCGTCGGCGCCGGCGGCGAGCACCCCGGTGGTGGGGACGGACGCCGCGGCGTTGGCCGCGCTGAGCGTCGAACCGATCC
>NZ_LZIS01000005.1 GCF_001667015.1 Mycobacterium sp. E3198
TACAGCGCCGCCAGCATCCCCGAGTCGGCGCCCCAGAAATCCCGGAAGTAATAGTGCGCGGAGTGCTCCCCGCCGAACAGCGCATTGCCGGGTCCGCCGGCTCCGCCGTCACCGCCGTGGCCCCACCAGCCCGCCGACCCGCCTGCCCCGCCGGCCTGCCCGGTTCCGCCCGACCCACCGTTGCCGCCGTTGCCGATCAGCCACCCGCCGGCGCCGCCGGCCTGCCCGGTGCCCGGCGCCCCGTCGGCCCCGTTGCCGATCAGCGGGCGCCCCGTCAGCAGCTTGACCGGCCCGGGCGGCAAGCCCAAGCCCTGAAGTTCACCGACAAATCCCGTCAGCGGGTCCGCGTTGGCCGCCTCGGCCGTCGCGTACATTCCCGAACCCGACGTCAGGGACTGCACGAACTGGTCGTGGAAGAGCGCCGCTTGTGCGCTGAGCGACTGAAACTCCTGGGCGTACCCGCCGAAGAACCGAGCGATCGCGGCCGAAACCTCGTCCTGCGCAGCCGCCACCACCGATGTGGTCGAGCCCGCCGCCGCCGCGTTAGCCGACGTGATCGCCGATCCGATCGCGGTCAAGTCCGACGACGCTGTGCTGAGAACGTCCGGGGAAACGAACACGAAAGATGACATCTTCGGCTCCTCATCGCTGGTGGGGCCGAACGCTAACGACGACGACTTGCGAGATTCTTGCGGCGATGGGCGTCAGTCGGGCAGATGCGGCATGTCGAAGCCCGGGTCGCGGCCGACCAGCACCGCGGGCGTGAGCGCGGATTTGCCGTAGCGGCGACGCACCCGGTCGATCGCCGCGTCGATCTCGGCTCGGCCGGCCTCCGCGTCGAACGGCAGCGTCAGCTGCTGAGCGCCGCTGCGGTCGATGCCCGACACGGCGAAGCCGACCAGCGTCAGCCCGCGCTCCGCGATCAGGGGCGCCGCGGAGGCGACCAGCTGCCGCGCGGCCGCCAGGATCGGCTGCGTCGACGAGGTGGCCCGGGGCAGCGTGCGTGACCGGGTCGCGCGGCCGAAGTCGTCGAACCGCAGCCGCAGCACCACCGTGCGGCCCGTGCGGCCCGCGGCGCGCATCCGCCCGGTGATCCGGTCGATCAGGTTCACCACCACCGCGTCGACCTCCGCGGCGGACATGCGGTTGCCCGCCCGGCCCAGCGCCCGTTGCGCGCCCACGGACCGGCGGCGCACGCCGGTGGTCACCCGGCGGCGGTCGATGTTGCGGGACAGCGCATACAGTTGGCGGCCCATGGCACCGCCCAGCATGGAGGACAGCGTCGACTCGCTGAGCTCGGCGACGTCGGCGACGGTCGCGATGCCATGGGCGTGCAGCCGCTCGGCGGTCTTGGCGCCCACGCCCCACAACCGGCGCACCGGCAGCGGGCGCAGGAACGCCAGCTCCCGATCGGGGGGCACCAGCAGCAGCCCGTCGGGCTTGGCTTCCTGGCTGGCGACCTTGGCGAGGAACTTCGTTCGGGCGATGCCGACGGTGATGGGCAGGCCGACGCGGTCGCGGACGTCGGCGCGCAATTTCTCCGCGATCTGGACCGGGGTGCCGGCCACCCGGAGCAGCCCGCCGACATCGAGGAACGCCTCGTCCACCGACAGCGCCTCCACGATCGGTGAGCAGTCGCGAAACACCTCGAACACGGCCTCGCTGGCGCGGGAGTATGCCGTCATCCGGGGCGGCACGACGACGGCGTGCGGGCACAGGCGCCGGGCCTGCGCCCCGCCCATCGCGGTGCGCACGCCGTAGGCCTTGGCCTCGTAGCTGGCCGCCAGCACGACCCCGCCGCCGACGATCACCGGACGGCCGCGCAGGGTCGGGTCGTCGCGCTGTTCGACGGACGCGTAGAACGAGTCGAGGTCCGCGTGCAGGATGGACGCGTCACACCGCACGAACATATGTTCGCACGCGGCGGTGACAGCATCCGATGGTGGCGACCCGTCCCCCAGCTCCGCGGGGGTACCCCCAGCGCCCGGCTACGCCGCGCTCGCGATCGCCACTTAGCCGGATTCGCCGTAGATGCTGGTGACCCAGATGTGGGTGAGGGTGTCGACGACCCGGTCCTCGTCGACGGCCGGGGTCTCGGCCGCCAGGGCGGCCATCATCGTGCGCTCGTTCATCTGGTTCAGCGACGTCGCCAGGTCGGCGGCCGGGATGGTCTCCGGGGCGGCGCCGCGCGCGCGTTCGGCGGTGATGAGGGCCGTGGTCTGGTCGATCCACTTCTGCATGAAGCCCAGCCACACCGAGCGCAGCTCCGCGCTGGTGGCGAGCGCCTCCGTCGCGGCGCGCGCCAGCGTCCGGTGCGAGCTGAACGCGTTGTAAAACGCCTTGATCCCGTTGCGCCACACGCGGCGCGGGTCCTCCGGAAGCCGCTGCACCGCGCCGTCGAACTCGGAGTCGGCGCGCGCGATCACCGGCTCGAGCAGCGACAGCAGCACCGCTTCCTTGGACTTGAAATAGAAGTAGAACGTCGGGCGCGACAGGCCGGCGCCCTTGGCCAAGTCGTCGACCGAGATGCCGGCGAACCCGCGCTCTTCCAGCAGTCGTTCGGCGGTGGCGAGGATCGCCTGCTCCCTGTCGTCCCCGGAGGGGCGCAGGGCGCGGCGGCCGCGCAGGGCGCGAGTCGGGCCGACGGTAGTCACGGGACGTTACTTTACACGGAGTCGAAAGTTTCGACAGGACGTTGACTGGCTCGACACGGTGTTGATAGCGTGGGCCCATGACTGAGCACCTTGACGTCGTCATCGTGGGCGCCGGCATCTCCGGCGTGAGCGCGGCCTGGCACCTGCAGGACCGCTGCCCGACCAAGAGCTACGCCATCCTGGAACGCCGCGACGACCTCGGCGGCACCTGGGACCTGTTCAAGTACCCGGGCATCCGGTCGGACTCCGACATGTTCACGCTCGGATTCCGGTTCAAGCCATGGCGCTCGGCACAATCGATCGCCGACGGCCCCTCGATCAAGGCCTACATCCAGGAGACCGCGGCCGAGAACGGGATCGACCGGCACATCCGCTACGGCCGCCGGGTGGTCGCCGCCGACTGGTCCGACGCCGACAACCGGTGGACCCTGACCGTCGAGCACGACGGCCAGCGCAGCGAGATCAGCTGCTCCTTCCTGTTCGCCTGCACCGGCTACTACAACTACGACCAGGGCTACGCGCCGACCTTCCCTGGCGCCGAGGACTTCCAGGGCACGATCGTTCATCCGCAGCACTGGCCGGAAGACCTTGACTACGCCGGTAAGAAGATCGTCGTCATCGGGTCCGGCGCCACCGCGATCACCCTGATCCCGGCGCTGGTCAACTCGGGCTCCGGACATGTCACGATGCTGCAGCGTTCGCCCACCTACATCGGCTCACTGCCCGGGGTCGACCCCTTCGCCGTACGGGCCAACCGGTGGCTGCCGGATCGTCTCGCGCACATCGCGAATCGCTGGAAAGCCATCGCGTTCAGCACTTTCCAGTATCAGCTCGCACGCAAACGCCCCGCCTACATGCGCAAGACCCTGATGACGATGGCTCAGCGGCGCCTGCCCAAGGGCTACGACGTGGAGAAGCACTTCGGGCCGAGTTACAACGTCTGGGACCAGCGGCTGTGCCTGGCTCCCGACGGCGACTTCTTCCGGACCATCCGGCACGGCAAGGCCGACGTGGTCACCGACACCATCGACCGGTTCACCAAGACCGGAATCAGGCTCACCTCGGGCGAGGAGCTGCAGGCCGACATCATCATCACGGCAACGGGTTTGAACATGCAATTGCTGGGCGGGGTGCAGCCGACCAAGAACGGTGAACCCATCGACCTGCCCTCGCTGATGACGTACAAGGGCTTGATGTTCACCGGAGTCCCGAATTTCGCGATCACCTTCGGATACACGAACGCGTCGTGGACGCTGAAGGCCGACCTGGTCTCCGAATTCGTCTGCCGGTTGCTGAACTACATGGACGCCAACGGTTTTGACAACGTCGAGCCGGAATATCCGAGCAACGACGTCGACGAGTTGCCGTTCATGGACTTCAACCCCGGCTACTTCCAGCGCTCGAAGGACATACTTCCCAAATCGGGGTCGCGCGCGCCGTGGCGGCTCAAGCAGAACTATTTCTTCGACATGCGCACGATTCGGCGCGGCAAGGTCGCCGACGAAGGCCTGCGGTTCTCCAAGAAGCGCGCCGCCGTGCCGGCCTAGGCGGCTAGACGACCACGATGCCGTCGTCGTCGCTGTAGGCGGTCTCCCCGGGCACGAAAGTCACTCCGCCCAGGGTGATTTCGACATCCCGCTCCCCGGCGCCCGCCTTGGCGCTCTTGCGGGGATTGGTGCCCAGCGCCTTGATGCCGATGTCGATGCCGCGCAGCGCGGCGGCATCACGCACCGCGCCATGGATGATCAGTCCCGCCCAGCCGTTGGACCGGGCCAATTCGGCGATGACGTCGCCGACCAGCGCGGTGTGCAGCGAGCCGGCGCCGTCGATCACCAGCACGCCACCGCCGCCGGGTTCCGACAGCACGGACTTCAGCAGCGCGTTGTCTTCAAAGCAGCGCACGGTGCTGATCGGCCCGGCGAATTCGGAGCGGCCGCCGAACTGGCGGAACTGAAGGTCGCAGCTGCGTACGTCGGCCCCGATGTCGTCGACGAGGTCGGCGGTCGGCCGGAACGGGGCTGACACGTCAGCGGCGCCGCAGCTGGCGGATCAGCAGGATCGCCAGCAGGCTGAGCGCCACGGCGACGAGCAACGGCACCGGAGACTGGCCGGATCGCGCCGGCGCGACCTCCGGGGAGACCGGGTTGGGCGCGGCTTCGACGGTTGATTTGGCTTGTGCGGCGGCGTCTTTGGCCGCGGCGGCGAGCTGGCCGTTCGTTTCGATGTGCTGCTGCATGGCCGGCTCGGCCGGCCTGGGGGGAGCGGGTTCGGGGGCTTTGGCCGGGGCCTTCTTGGCGGGCGCTTTTTTGGCGGGTGCCTTTTTCGCCGGAGCCTTCTTGGCGGGCGTTTTCTTCGCAGGGGCCTTCTTAGCGGGTGCCTTCGCGGCCTTCTTGGCGGGCGGCGCGGGAGGTTTCTGCTCCGGCGGGCCCGGTGAGCCGTCGGGTTCGCTGTTGGGTTGGTCCTGCGGGTCTGCCATTCGGCCGCTCCTTTGCAGCTGTCTTCGCCAGTGTTGTCTCGGGCGCCGGGTTCCTCGTCCCATCATGCCAGGACGCGCGGCGGGCTCTCGGTGACCGGGGCGCTCAGGGCCGGCGCCGCAGCGCCCACCAGCCGCCCGCGCCGACCAGGGCCACCGCCAACGCCGCAAACGGCCAAATCGGGACGCCGCCACCCCCGGCGGGCCCGGCGGCGGGCGGCCCGGGGGTTCCGGTGCCCGCGACCGTCAGCCGAAACGACCAGGACCCCGACACGACGTGGCCGTCGGCCGACGTGACGCGGTAGTTCACGGTGTAGGTGCCGGCCGGCCCGAGGGGGCGCAGGCCGATGGCGACGATCGCGCCCTGCACCGTCGGCTCCCCCGTGGACCACACGTTGGCGTCGGGCCCGACGACGGTCATGGCGGCGAACGCCGTCTGCAGCCTTTCGTTGAACGTCGCCGAGACCCGATCGGGGCCGACGGTCAGAACCGCGTTGTCGGCGGGTTCGGTGGCCACCCGCGCGGCGTGCGCGTGCGCCGGTTGCGCGTTCATGGTCGCGGTCGCCATGAGTGCGGCCAGCAGCAGGCCCACCCAGGCGGCGACCGCCCGGCGCCTCATGCGCGTCGGCGCAGCAGCACCAGTGCGATACCGAGGGCGGCCACCACCAGGGCCGCCCCGCCCAGCAGACGGGCGGTCGTGTCCGGTGAGGTCGACGACGAGGGCGCCGCGGCGGGTGGATGGTGCTGATGCGGCGCCCCGCCGCCCGCGACGAGGCTGAGCGTGGGCGCGGGATGTTCGGGCTCACCGCCGCCGGGCAGCGGCGGCTGATCCCACTTCACGACCGTCCCGTCGGCATATGTCTGCGTGGCCGGGAAGCTGACGGTGTCGGCGTCGGGCAGCTGTACCGATATCCGGAACAGCCCGAATTGGTCCGAGCCGATCCCAGCGTTGGGCGCGGCGGTCCACGTCACCGAGCGGACGGTGCCCGCCGCCGCGTCGCGATCGAGCTTGGCCGTCCAGCCGGGCATGGCCTCGGTGCTGGCGGCCGCCACTCCGGGCAGGGTGACGCTCAGCGCGGTCGTCGCCGCGCCGGTGTTGGATTCGTTGGGCACCTGGAAGGTGACGATCGCCATGGCGCCCCGCGCGGGGTTGTCGCTGCTGGCGTGGACGTGCGCCGAGGCCATCGGCATGCCCACCGCCGAGGCGAGATAGAGCGCCGCGGCCGCGACCAGGACGCGTGCGGTCACGTCAGCCCGAGGCGCGCCATCAGGTCCGCCTCGATGCCGTCGAGCTGCGACGAGATCGCCGCGTGCGCCGCCCGACGGCGCGCGGCCGGCATGTTCTCCGCGGCGGTCACGGCCGCGGCCAGGTCGGTGAGCCGTTCGGTGATCGCGGCGACGAACTGTTTGGTCTCGGCATCCTTGGGCTTGCGTTCCAGCACGATCCGCAAGGACTTCTCCGACCCGGCGATCCGGGCCGACAGCTGGGCGCCGTGCCCGGAGAACTGGCCGATCTGAGCCAACGGAATGCCGAGCTGATCCGCGCGCCGCTGGTCGATCGCCGCGCGCGCGGCCATCGCGCCGCGATAGATCAGCGGCGTCAGGACCGGCGCCAGCAACCGAGATACGGTGAGCACCCGGCGAATCCGTGTCGGCGACAGCAACTTGCCCTCCTTCGCCGCTTTGAGCTCGGCCTCGGCGACCCTGAGGGCGGCCCGGTCGCTGTCTTTCTGCGACTTGATCTGCGCGTTCAGGGCCTTCTCGGCGGCACGCCGGTCGGCCTTGAGTCGGCGCGCGTCGTTCTTGGCGGCCAGCTTGGCCTCGAGTTTGGCGCGGGCCTTGATCGCGCGGGCTTCGGCGCGACGCGTCGCGCGACTCTTTCGCTTGCGGAACAGGCCCATTCCCGGCCGCCTCCCGGTATCTCGTGACTGTCGCTCTCGCGCGTGCGCGATCCGAGAGCCAACCCTAATCGGAATACGCCGACGGCAGCCGGTCAGGTCGGGCAGCGCAGCTATGCGTCGAGGCGTTCGACGCGGCGCAGCTCGTTGACCCGCTCCACCACGTCCTGTTGGGCCTGAGGAGACAATCCGACGGCGGCCAGGGCGATGCGGCGGACGCCGTCATCGCGCATCGAGGCCAGCCACGACAACTCCTTGTCGAGCTTTTCGTAATACTCGTCGTCGGTGAAGTACGCCGGCTTGATGCGGAAGAAGTTGGCCAGGGCGGCCATGGTCGCCGACGACGGGTTGGTGCGGTTGCCCGAACGTAGCTGGGACAGGTAGGGAGCCGACATCGTGATGCCCTCCGCCTTGAGCGCCGCGATCACCTCCGCAGAGGTGTGCGGCCCGCGTCCCGGTGGATACACCGTGTCGAACAAGCGGTTGAGGCGGGCGGCGAATGTCGTGCTCATCGATATGACCTCCACTTGGCTGTAGAAGTGAACTATTGCCTAGGTGTATTTGCTGCCAATGGTAGCGACGGATTGGGTCCGCAACCAGGTGCAAACCCGGAGCGCTTCGACACCGGCGTTGCTGACAGCTGCCGAATGCCCACTCGACGAGCGTCTAACTAATTCGCTGAGGTGTCCACTAAATCAACCAACTTCACAGGTTATCCGCAGAATCGAAGGTTCCGGCGGCGGTGGCGGGCGGTCGCGCGCGCGAGTGGCGAGGCGATTCGGGCGAGGATGCTGGGCAGTCGCACCGCAACCGGTAGGCAACGTGCGGCCGCGAGCGACATCATTTGCTGTCAGGTCGGTGACACGCCCAAAAAACGGGCTTTGGGTGCAACTGATGGCCCCCGGAGATACCCGGGGGCGGCTGCGATTCGGGGCGGCGCGAAGGCGGGGAGTGCCGACGGCACTCTAGCCGATGTTGGTGAACCTCCCTGCCGTCGTAGCTTCCTGCCGGCGCCGGCGCCGGGTTTGCGCGGCCACCACGGCCGCGGCGGCCAGCACCACCGTCACGGTCACCGCGATCGCGAGCGAGCGCAACCCCAGCGCGCTGTCGAACAGCATCCACAGCCCGAAGATCAGGAACAGCAGGCTGGCCAGCGTGTGCAGCAGCCGCTGTGGAAGGCGCCGGTGCAGCAGTGTGCCCGCCCCGATCGCCAACCCGTCGGCCAGCACCATGCCCAGGGTGGAGCCGATCCACACGCCGGTCCAGTCGTGATCGCTGGCCAGCGTGACGGTCGCCAGCGACGTCTTGTCGCTCAGCTCGGCCAGGACGAAGGTGGACACGATCGTCACCAGCGCGAACCGGGGTTCCTGATCGGTCGGCACCGTCTCGTCGCCGTTGCCGCCCTCGCGCCAGGCCCACACCGCAAAGATCAGGAACGCGATCGCCGACGCGAACGCCATCGGTCGCGACGGCAGGGTGGTGCCCAGGAAGTGCCCGATCGACACCGTGACCCCGTGCACGAGGCACGCGGCGAGGGCCACCCCGGTCAACACGACCCACCAGCGGTAGCGCAGCGCGTAGGTCATGGTGACCAGCTGGGATCGGTCGCCGAGTTCGGCGAGGAAAACCACCCCGAGGGTGAGCAACGTGGCGGCGAGCATGGGGGCGACCTTTCGACACGTGGTCGACGACCGGGTCGTCGAACATCGGTCGAAGGTCTCGCCCACCGGCCCCCGCGGGGCCGGTCCGCCGGCCGGGCTATGCGCCAGTATGTCGACTCGACGATTCGGGGCTACTCCCCTTCGCTAACGGTGCCAGGCTAATGGCCACGCCGGCCGGGCGCCAGACCGACGCCCGAGTTCGGGGACCCGTATTTACCGATTCGATGCCCGAATCAAGGGATTCGAATTCCCTTATGCGGCAAGAAGCATCGCCAGAATCGCCGTATCAGGGTGACTGATCGGGTCGACGCCCACGCGGCTCACCATCGAGGTGATCGTCCCGTCGGCCTCCGCCTCGACCCACGCCGCCCGGTGCTCCAAACCCAGATACGGCAAACCCGGCAGCAGGACGCACCCGGAGGCCGCCCCGGTGCACTCCGGCAACGACGGCATGGTTTCCGAGGGCGGATGCAGCATCAGCAATGCCGGAGGCTGATGGTCCGCGAAATACCCTGGCTGGATGGCCGATTCACCGAAGACCGTGCCCTCGGCCAGTACCAGGCCGACGGTGCCGGGCTCGGGTTCGTCGGGCAATTCCTCCCGGGCCCCGAACACCGTTGTGGTGGACAGCAATCCGGGCAATGACGCGACCCGGACCGCGACCATGAGCAGCTGGGCCCATTCTTTCGTCGAATCCGGCCAACGGCCGGAGATCACAAACCCTTTCAGGGAGCCACGGGCATGGAAGGGGGACACCCCGATAGGACGGTCAGCCCCAGTCTCCATCTCGACCTCCGTGTGACGCCTGGCTCCGCCTAACCACACTGGTAGCTCGAATGACTAAGCATGCCTGCGGGTTAGACGCCGTGCAACCCGACACGGCCACTGACGGACATGTTCTCAAGATGCCCCGTTTTACTGCCCCGCAAACGGCTGGGGCGCCACGCGAATCGCGTGACGCCCCAGCCCGAGAAAGACGACCCTAGCCGAAAATCAATCCCTGAGTCTTCGACGTCGCGGCCGCGTACCGGTCCTGCACGTCAGCCCAGTTGACGACATTCCAGAACGCCTTCGCGAAGTCGACCTTGACGTTCTTGTACTGCAGGTAGAACGCGTGCTCCCACATGTCGAGCAGCAACAGCGGGACGATCCCGAGCGGGAAATTGGATTGGTGGTCGTAGACCTGGAAGATCAGCAGCTTCTGGGCGAGGCTATCCCAGCCCAGCGCCGCCCACCCCGAGCCCTGCACGGTGGTGGCTGCGGCGTGGAACTGCGCGCGGAACTTGTCGAACGACCCGAAGGCGTCGTCGATGGCCGCGGCAAGCTCGCCGGTCGGCTTGTCGCCGCCGTTGGGAGAGAGGTTCTTCCACCAGATGCTGTGGTTGACGTGGCCGGCCAGATTGAACGCCAGGTTCTTCTCGTTCAGCAGGACCGCCGAGTGGTCCTCCTTGGCGCGGGCCTCGTCCAGCTTCTCCAGGGCGTCGTTGGCGCCCTTGACGTAGGTGGCGTGGTGCTTGTCGTGGTGTAGCTCGTTGATCTGGCCGGAGATGTGCGGTTCCAGCGCTCCAAAGTCCCAGTCCAAGTCGGGCAGGGTGTAAACAGCCACAGCATTCCTTTCTTCGGTGCATCGTTGGTGATGATCGGACGCTCATCGCGCGGGGCTGCCACGCGGCGGCCAGCCATAATCAACCCTGCTCCATGCGCGCGCCCGCCGCAAGGATGACCGCCGGGAACGAATACCCCTCGGGGCGTGAGGTCAGTACAAGACGATGATTGCCAGAACGGCGAGCAACGCCAGTGCGACGAGGGCCGCGCGCAGGGCGGCGACGCTATAGCTGTGGTTACAGGCGGGCGAGCCGGTATACGAGTTCGACGCGGCCGGTGAACCCGGACCGAACGAATGCGTGGCCATCAAACGCCTTTCACCTGCACGTCCACCCCAACCGAGTGAGGTGAGTCACAACGATTTTTTCGTGACGGTGATCATAACTCCTTGCACCGGGGTTGGAAAATGCGCTGCTTGACGGCGCGCCGGGCGGCCGCTTCTCGGGCGTCGCCCAGCCCGACGGCCGAGGGCGCGATCCGGCGGGCGCCGACCGGCCCCGGCGGGCTCATCTGCGGGTGCTTAGCGAGGCAATCCATTTCGCTCGGGCGCCGGGTCGGGTTGTTTATGGCACAGCCGTACCACCCGGCGGTTATCCACAGTCGTGGCCCGGGCGGCTGGGAAAGGCGGTGTTGATGGCTCCCTTACCCGTTTGTCCACTGTGGATAAACCTGTGGAAACTGTGGATAGCCCTGGGCAATTGTTGCGTTGCCGGGCCGGCCGCTTCCGCGGGCCGCCTCCCGTGGCGCGCATCGGCGCAAGGTTAGGCTGGTCCGGTGATCCAGGTGTGCTCCCAGTGCGGCACTCGGTGGAACGTGCGCGAGCGGCGACGCGACTGGTGTCCCCGCTGCCGCGGGGCACTGATGGCGCCACTGCCGGACATGCCCGCGGCCGACCCACGGTGGAGCGCCCAGCCTGCTCCGGCGCCTGCCGGGCCACCCGCGGCTTCCGGATGGCAGCGCACCCCGCCGCGGTTGCCGCCGGGCTTCCGGTGGATAGCGGTGCGCCCCGGCGCCGCGCCGCCGCCGCGGCATGGCCGGCGGCGCCTGGGACCCACCCCGCGCTATGCCGTGATACCGCGCTGGGGTTTGGCCGATCACGTCGAGGGGGCCCCGGCCGAAGCCCAAAAGCCTTCGCGGACAGGGCCTCCCGCGCCGGCGGTGCGCACAACGCTGTTCCTGAGCGTCCTGGTTCTTGGGATGGCCGCCCTGGTGTATGTCGCGCGGTATGTGCTGTTGGTGATCAACCGGAACACCCTGCTCAATTCGATCGTCGCCATCGCCGCGGACTGGATTTCAGTGCTGGCCAGCGTGGGAGCGATCGCGGCGATGATCGCCTCCGGCGTGATGTTGATCCGCTGGCTGATCGCGCGCCGGGCCGCCGTGTTCGCGCATCACGGACTGCCGGAGTCGCGGTCCGTTCGCGCGTTGTGGGCCGGATGCATCATCCCGCTGGCGAACCTGCTGTGGGCCCCCGTGTACGTCATCGAGCTGGCGACCGTCGAGGAGCACTTCGCCCGGCAGCGGCGCCCGATCCTCGAGTGGTGGATCGCGTGGGTGTTCAGCTACCTCGTCTCGATCTTCGCCATCATCACCAGCTTCGCGACGGACGCCCAGGGCATTGCCAACAACACCGTGCTGATGGTTTTCGCCTATCTGCTGGCGGCGGTCACCGTGGCCGCCGCCGCCCGGGTCTTCGAGGGGTTCGAGCGCAAACCGGTGCAGCGGCCCGCGCATCGGTGGGTCGTGGTCGAGCGGGAGCGCGCCGACGGTCGCGCCGGACGCGCGGCCGAAGCTCCGGTTGAGTTGGAGGGGCAGGAACCGGCAGCATAGGGGTATGACGTGGGCCGAGGAGGTGCTCGCCGGGCACCCTTTTGTCGTCGCCCATCGAGGAGCCTCCGCCGCTCGGCCCGAACACACGCTGGCCGCCTACGATCTCGCCCTCAAACAGGGCGCCGACGGCGTGGAATGCGACGTCCGGCTGACCCGCGACGGCCACCTGGTCTGCGTGCACGACCGCCGGCTGGACCGGACGTCGACCGGCGCCGGTTTGGTCAGCACCATGACGCTCGCCGAGCTGCGCGAGCTCGAATACGGTGCGTGGCACGACAGCTGGCGTGCCGACGGCACGCATGGTGACACCAGCCTGTTGACGCTGGACGCGCTGGTGTCTCTGGTTCTGGACTGGCACCGGCCGGTGAAGCTCTTCATCGAGACCAAGCATCCGGTCCGGTATGGCTCGCTCGTGGAAAGCAAGCTGCTGGCGTCGTTGCACCGCTTCGGCATCGCCGCGCCCGCCTCGGCCGACCGGTCCCGCGCCGTGGTGATGTCGTTCTCGGCGGCCGCCGTCTGGCGGATCCGCCGCGCCGCGCCGTTGCTGCCCACGGTGCTTCTCGGCAAGACGGCTCGCTATCTGGCCAGCAGCGCGGCGACCGCGGTCGGCGCCACCGCCGTCGGCCCCTCGCTCGCGACGCTGAAGGACTATCCGCAGCTGGTGGACCGCGCCGTCGCGCAGGGCAGGGCGGTCTACTGCTGGAACGTCGACGAGTACGACGACATTGACTTCTGCCGGGATGTCGGCGTGGCCTGGCTTGCCACGCACCACCCGGGTCGCACCAAGGCGTGGTTGCAGAACGCGCGCGCCGCCGACGGCAGCGGGTCGCCGGCCCCGAGCTAGTTCTGTCCCGCCAGCGCGGCGGTGGGCACCGGCGCGTCGGCGGCGAGCGCCTCGAACAACTTGCCGGCCACCTCGTGATCCCACACCACCACCGCCCCGACGTCGCCGCTGGTGAACTCGCCGATCGGCACCGTGATCGCGGTGGTGGTTCCGTGCAGCGCCCAGCCGAGCCGGCCCAGATCCCAGACGTGGTCGCCGCGGTCCACGGTCATCGCGTCGGCGGCCGCACGCGGCACCGAGTACCAGCGCAGCGGATCCAGCCAGACCGCCGGGCTGGCGGCGCGGTGCAGCAGCGCCGACAGGAACTGGCGCTGGTTGGCCATCCGATCCAGGTCCGCGCGCGGTGTGTCGCGCGTCCGGACGTAGCCAAGGGCGTCGCGGCCGGCGAGTTTTTGGCAACCGGCCGGCAGGTCGATGCCGGCCATGGGGTCGTCGATCGGCGCGGTCGGGCACACGGTGATCCCGCCCAGCGCGTCCACCAGGGCCGCGAAGCCACCGAACCCGATCTCGACGTAGTGGTCGAGGCGCAGCCCGGTGGCCTGCTCCACCGTCTGGGTCAGCAACGGCGCGCCGCCCATACTGAACGCGGCGTTGACCTTGTCCCTGCCGTGGCCGGGGATGGGCACGTAGGAGTCCCGGGGGATCGACACCACGGTCGCCGGCGTGCTCGACCCGAACGCGGGCACGTGCACCAGCAAGATGGTGTCGGTGCGGCCGGTGCCGATGTCGCCGCCGGTCGCCAGGTCCCGCTGCTGCTCAGCGGTGAGGTCTTGGCGGCTGTCGGAGCCGACGATCAGCCAGTTCGTCCCGCGCCCGGGTGCGGGCCGGTCGGGATAGTCGGCCAGCGCCGGCTCGCGGTGCAGCCTGGTGTCGAACCACGCGGCCCCGGCGACGATGCCCGCGCCGGCGAGCAGCACGCCGATCAGCACCGTGAGCAGCGCCGCTCGTAGCCAGCGGCGCTTGCGGCGCGCCCTCGGGCCGACGGGTCGCGGCGGGGCGGCCGGCGGGGTGGGCCGGCGCAGCGGTGTCGTCGGGTCGCCGGGGATCGCCGGCGGCGGCTCCGGCCGGCGCGGTCGCGGGGGCACGCGCCGTCCCGGTGCTGGATCGCCGTTCACCCGGATAACGTACGTGCCGGATCGGCGCCCGGGTTACCTGCGGGCCCGCAGCCCGTTGATGAATGGGCAGCCCATCAGCAGCCGGATGGCCTGGCGCAGCCCGGTCATGTCGTCCACCGGTTTGTGAAACGGCAGCCGGACGTCGTGGTCGCCGTCCTTGGCCTCGACGCGGAACCGCATGCCGTAGCGGTCGAGCCCGAGCGGGCGAACCTGCCCCCGCCGCAGGGGCGGCGGCAGCTTCGACACGAGGCGCGCGACGACGTCGTTGTGGACGGTGTCGAGGTGCCACAGCAGGCCGGCCTCGAGGTCGCAGAACGGATCGGGCCGGGCGGCGAGCAGGTCCGCGACGCCGACGTGCTCGGCGCCGGTGGCATCGGTGACGACCACGGACGCGATCTCCAGCCGGAACAGCGTGTACCGCGGGTCGCCCTGGCACGGCGCCGACCTCGGCGTCTCGACCTGGAGCAATGCCGGGTTGGGGTACTCGGCGGCGATCAGGTCGAGCACGTCGGTCACGTCGTCGGGTGGGACGCACTGCAGCCGCCCGCGCACCCAAACCAGCGAACGGACCGGCTCCCGCAGCGGCAGCGGGGCGTAGTCCGTCAGCTCCAGCAGCGCCTGCGACCCGGACGCCCGGCCGTCCGCCTCGCCGGCGCAGTCGACCGGCAGCGCGATGGCGAACGACCCGTCGGCCAGCAGGTGATGCACCGGTGCGGCGACCGGGTCCCTACCCTCGATTGCCAGCAGCGCGCCGCCGGCCCGCGCGCAGGCGGTGCGAATGCGTTCGGGAGTCGTCGGTGCGTGGCCGACCGTCAATGCCATCGTGCTCCTTGGTCTCTTAGGTAAGCCTAAGTTAACTTACGACCCATCGCGCCGCAAGGGCCGTTCGACATGGACCGCCGTTAGGGTTGGGGCGTGGTCCGCATCGCTTACCTCGGTCCCGAAGGGACGTTCACCGAGGCGGCGCTGCGGCAAATCACCGCCGCCGGCCTGGTTCCGCAAGACGAGCCGGGCCCCATCAGGCAGATGCCGCTGGAGAGCACGCCGTCGGCGCTGAACGCGGTGCGCGACGGCGACGCCGATTTCGCGTGCGTGCCGATCGAGAACTCGATCGACGGCTCGGTGGTACCCACATTGGACAGCCTGGCGATCGGTTCGCCCCTGCAGGTGTTCGCCGAGACCACGCTGGACGTCGCGTTCAGCATCGTCGCCAAACCGGGCCTGGGCGCCGGCGACGTGCGCACCGTGGCGGCCTTCCCGGTGGCGGTGGCGCAGGTGCGCCAGTGGCTGGCCGCCGAGCTGCCGGGCGTCGAGCTGCGGCCGGCGTACTCCAACGCCGATGCGGCGCGGCAGGTGGCCGAGGGGCAGGCCGACGCGGCGGTGACGTCGCCGCTGGCCGCCGCCCATTGGGGGCTGGGCGTCATCGCCGAGGGCGTCGTCGACGAGCCCAACGCCCGCACCCGCTTCGTCCTGATCGGCCTGCCCGGCCCGCCGCCGGCCCGCACCGGCGCCGATCGAACGTCGGTGGTGCTGCGCATCGACAACGTGCCGGGCGCTCTGCTGTCCGCGCTGGCCGAATTCGGCATCCGCGGCATCGACCTGACTCGGATCGAGTCCCGGCCGACCCGAACCGAACTCGGCACCTACTTGTTCTTCGCCGACTGCGTGGGCCACATCGACGACGGCGCCGTCGCCGAGGCACTCAAGGCGTTGCACCGTCGTTGTGCCGATGTGAGGTATTTGGGTTCTTGGCCTGCGGGCTCGGCCGTCGGGGTATCGCCCCCGCCGGCGGACGAGGCCTCGCGCTGGTTGGCGCGGCTGCGGGAAGGCAAACCCGCGCAGACGTTCGGGGCCGGGGGGTAGACAGCGATGGGCGGTCGTTTGGTGCTGTTGCGGCACGGACAGTCCTACGGCAACGTCGAGCGCCGGCTGGACACCCGGCCGCCCGGCGCGGAGCTGACGCCGTTGGGCCGTGACCAGGCCCGGGCGTTTGCCCGCGGTTCGGAGCGGCCGGCGCTGCTGGCGCACTCGGTGGCCACCCGGGCGTCGCAGACGGCCGAGGTGATCGGCGGGGAAGTCGCACTGGGCGCCCTCGAAGTGGCCGACATCCACGAGGTGCAGGTCGGGCGCCTGGAGAACCGCAGCGACGACGACGCGGTCGCCGAATTCAATGCGATCTACGAGCGCTGGCATCGCGGTGAGCTCGACCTGCCGCTGCCCGGCGGCGAGACCGGCAACGACGTCTTGGGCCGCTACGTGCCGGTGCTGACCGAGCTACGGATGCGCTACCTGGACGACGACGAGTGGAGCGGCGACATCGTCGTCGTCAGCCATGGCGCGGCGATCCGGCTGGCCTCGGCGGTGCTGGCCGGGGTGGACGGCAACTTCGCGCTCGACAACCACCTCGACAACGCCGAATCGGTGGTGTTGGCCCCGATCACCGACGGCAGGTGGAGCTGCGTGCGGTGGGGACAGCTGACGCCGCCGTTCTATCCGCAGTCCGACGCGACCCCGGTCGCGGACGCGGTGCGCTCAGGCACCGATCCGATGGGCTGACGACTCGTCGGCGCATGCGCAGCCGATGGCGTCGCAGTCGATGACGAACGTGTGCACCACCAACTCGGGGCTGTCGCAGTCCGGCTCGGTGCATTCCCACCGGCGCAACGAATGGCGAATGATGGTGCCGTGGCAGTGATCTAAGCCCGCCCGGCACTCGCGGCACTGTGCGCTCATAAGCCGTTCATAGCACCCGGCCCGGACGAAACGGCGTTGCCGCGCCCGTCAGGCCCAGCCGAGTTCCTCCAGCCGGTCGTCGTCGATGCCGAAGTGATGGGCGATTTCGTGGATGACCGTGATCGCCACCTCCTCGACAACGTCGTCGTCGGACTCGCAGGCGTCGAGGAGCGCCTCGCGATAGATGGTGATGGCGTCCGGGAGGGACCCGGCATAGTCGGAGTCGCGTTCGGTGAGCGCCACCCCTTCGTAGAGCCCGAGCAGCTCGGCGTCCTCGGGATGGCGGTCCTCGACGAGGACGACGACGTTGTCCATCGCGGCTGCCAGCGCGGGCGGGATCAGGTCGAGCGCATCGGAGACCAGCTCGTCGAACCGCTGCGGATCCATCCGCACGGGCACTCGGCTAGCCTCCCGGCGCCGGTTCGGCGGGCGGTGGGGGTGGCGCGGGCGGTGCCGGAGGCGCGGGCGGTAACAGCCTGTTCGCCGCGGGCGGCCACGGCGGAAATGGCGGGGCCGGGG
>NZ_LZIS01000006.1 GCF_001667015.1 Mycobacterium sp. E3198
GCTGAACCTCGGTGTTGCCGACCGCCGTTCGGGCTACCCGCTGGAGCTGCTGGTCCGGTCGGCGGCGTCGTCGGAGGTGTCGTCGGCGGCGTGGTCGGCGGCGTCGTCGGAGGTGTCGTCGGCGGCGTCGTCGGAGGTGTCGTCGGCGGCGTCACGGTCGGTGGCGTGTACGGCGGATACGGGTTGTACGGCGGGCGCCAGCCCGGGTAGGGAACGATCACCGGGATCGGTACGGCGGGGTTCGGGTTGGGCACGAAAGCGGGAACGTCGGGCGCCGGCGCGGGCGCGCCGGGCGACACCAGCTGCGGCGGGATGTAGCCGTTGGAGTCCGGGATGACGCCGCCCTGGAACCCGGCGTTGGGCGCGTCGAGCGGCGGCGGCGGCACCGGCGCCTGCTGCTGCGTCGGCAGCAGCGGCATGAACTTGCCCGGGGCGGCGTTCTGGTGGCCCACCACGGGCTGCTGGCTCGCGGTCGGCCGAATCGCGATGGCCACCGCGGCGGCGAGCGACGCAAATCCGATGACCGCGAAGGCGATCACGGCGTTGCCGAGCACCAGGGACCGTCTGCTCAGCGGGACCCGGCCGGTCGCAGCTTCGTCTTCGGAGTCGCCGAATTCGCCGAATTCGTCGTAGTCGGGGCCGAACTCGTCCGCCCCGAGCGGCTCGCCTTCACCGGCCATCGAGTACGCCAGCTGCGGCTCCTCGGCGGCCGCGGCGGCGGCGGCCGGCGCGAAGGCGGTCTCGTCCCCGGTGAGCCCGGCGGCGGGGGCCATCGCGGTGGCGTCCCCGGCCGCCGCCGCCAACGGCAGGGCGGCCAGCGCCGCGCCGCGCGCGAGCGCAAACGTCGGATCCTCGGGGACCTCCACCCGCATGGTTGACGCGTCGCGAAGCTGGTCGGCGACCCCGGCCAGGTTCGACGACGCGCCGACGAGATAGAGCTCGGTCGGCGCGCCAGGCTGGTCGGTGAGCCGGGCCATCATCGTGTCCAGCGCTGCCGTGGCGTCGGCGCCCGACGCGCCCGCCAGTGGCTGCGTCGCCAGCATGGTCGGCGGCTGGTCGGGATCGCCGTGGGAATCCACGACCGACAGCGTCGCCGTCTCGTCGTCGACCACCAGCACACCGCCGGCGCGCCCCGCCGCGCGCATCAGCGCGGTCACCGCCTGCGACTCCGAGAGCACCGCGACGTCATGGACGCCGGAGTCTTCGAGCGCCCGGCGCAGCTGGTCGGCCTTGGCGGCGTCGGGCCAGCACAGCCGGGTGGCCACCAGCCGGTGGTTCTCGTCGGCCAGCAGCCGGCTCGTGCCCGTCACGGTCTGGGCCAGCGTCTCGACCGGGTGATCGGCCAGGTCGACGACGGATTGGTCGAGCACGTCCGACCCTCGCGCGCCCGACCCGACCAGCGCCAGGCGGGCAACGGGACCCGTGACGGCGACCCCCAAAACCACGTCCATGCAGGCTCTCCTTCGGCCGGCTACCCCACAACCAGCATGTCCCGGCATCATTACACTGCGATACCGTCGGCGGTAACACTCATTCGGGCGACACGTTCGCCTGTGAGCGCAGCGTAACCGGGTTGGCAGACCGCGACGGGCGTCGTCCGAACGGAGATTATGTTTCCAAGTACGCAACGAAGTCGGTGCGGCAGGGGGTTCCCCCGCCCCGCAAACCACGTTGCGCCGCAAGTGACCGTCCTCGACCCCCGGGGGGAACCGTGAGTCAGACAGGCGACGACGCCCCAACCGGCCCCATCCGCAGGCAGGGGCCGCCCCCGGGCCGCCGCCCGCCCGCGGCCGGCACCGTTGCGGCCCCCACGCGGCGGCGCAACATCGCGGGCGACCTGACCGCGGCCGCCCTGCTCGTCGTGGCGCTGCTGTTGCCGTGGAACCTGTACTTCGGCATGGGAATCCCGGGCAGCAACAAGGCGCTGCTCGCGGTGCAGTTCGTCGTGACCCTGCTGGCCCTTCTCTCGATCGCCCTGGCCGGCTCCTGGCGGTCGTCGAGCCCGAGGTTCAACGCCGCGCTGGCCGGGCGGCTGCGGCTGGCGCTCAACGCCCCCTACGCGCTGCTGGTCCTCGGCTTCGTCGCGTTCGATGTGGTCGAGACGATCCGCTTCGGCGGCACCGTCAACGTCCCGGGCGGCGTCGGACCCGGGGCGTGGCTGGGCATCGCCGGCGCCCTGCTGAGCGCGCGGCCGGTGATCCGGCCGGTGGACGACGGCGGCGACAACGGCAGGGCCGTCCGGATCATCGGCTACGCGTCGATGGTGGGCGCGGCGCTGAGCTTCGGCGTCAACCTGTTCTGGCGGGTGCGCTACGCGCTGCAGGGCACGGGCGGTTCCGATTTCGGCAAACAGAACATCGCGGTCATCGCGACGGCGGTGGTGTACGGCGCGGTGGCGCTGATCGCCGTGGTGGTCGGGTCGAGGTGGCTGCTGCGCAGCACGAGGGCCTCGCGGCTGGCGACGGTGGCGCTCGGGGTGTCGACGCTGGTCGCCGGGATCGTCGTGTGGGTCCTTCCGGTGGGCCGGGACATCGACGCGTTCCATGGCATCGCGCAGAACACGTCGACGGCAGGGGTTGGGTTCGAGGGCTACCTGGCGTGGGCGGCCGCCGGCGCGATCTTCGCGCCGCCCGCCCTGCTGGCCCGGCGGCATCCCTCCGCGACCGAGGAGAACGCGTGGCGCGCGGCGGCCCGAAATGGCTTGCTGCTCATCGTCGTATGGTGCCTGGGGTCGATGGTCATGCGGATCACCGACCTCGCCGTCGGCGTGGCCCTGGACTACCCCTTCTCGCGCTACGACAGCATGGTGCTGGCCGGGTTCGACCTGACCACCGCCCTGCTGGCGGTGTGGCTGCGGATCAACCTCGCCAATGACGCGGTGTCCGCCCGGCTGATCTCGTCGCTGTGCGGGCTGGTCGCCACCCTGAGCATCACCCGTGTCGTCGTGGGCGTCGCGCTGGCGCCCCGGTTCGAGGCGTCGCCCAACGCGCCCGCGCCAAACCCGGTGTACGGCAACAACCTTGCCCAGCAGATCACCAGCACCTTCGACGTGGCGCTGTGCGTGCTGGCCCTGTGCATCCTCGCCGCCGCCGTCGTCACCGGTCAGCTCGGTGCACGGCGGGTGCGACGCCGGCGGCGCCGTCCCACACACACCCGCGGCGGCCCGGCGGGCACCCACCCGGGACCGGCCGCGCCGACGACGCGCATCCCCGTCGCCCACGCGGCCCCGCCGTCGGCGGCGGCGACGACGCGCATTCCGACCGGCGGGGCGCCGCAGCCGGCCAGTTCGCCGCGGATCTTCCGCGGCGACGACTCCGCGACCCGGCAGATTCCCGTACAGAAGCCGCGGATCTTCCGGCCGCCGAGTTAGCGCAAAGGCGCGTAAGCGAACTCGCGCAATCCCGCCAACGGGTCGACTGCCGCCCGGAAGCCCAACCCCTCGGCCGCGCGGCGGGGATCGGCGACGATGTGGCGCACGTCCCCGCTGCGGTACTGCCCGGTGACCACCGGCGACACCGAACCGTCCCGGGCGTCGCACAGCGCGGTGGCAACCTCCAGAATCGAGATCGGGCGCCCGGAGCAGACATTGAACGCCGAGAAGCCCCCGGCGTCCGAGGTCGCGGCGGCGAGGTTGGCGGCGGCGACGTCGTCGACGTGCACGAAATCACGCATCTGGCCGCCGTCCTCGAAAACCCTTGGTGGCTCGCCCTTTTCCAGTGACGAACGAAAGATGGCGGCCACGCCGGAGTACGGGGTGTCGCGCGGCATCCCGGGGCCGTAGACGTTGTGGTAGCGCAGCGCCACCACCGAGCCGCCCGTCGCCTCCGCCCACGCCAGGGCGTAATGCTCCTGCGCGGTCTTGCTGGCCGCGTACAGGCTGCGCGGCCGCAGGGCGGCGTCCTCGTCGACCAGCCGCCACGTCGTGTCGAGTCCGCAGACCGGGCAACGGTTTTCGAAGATGCCGGCGTCGAGGTCGGCGCGCCGGCGCGGCGGCGGGTCGACGAGCCCGTGGTCGGGGCAGGCATAGTGGCCGGGCCCGTAGACCACCATCGACGACGCCAGCACCAAGCGGCGCACCCCCGCGGCGAACATCCGCGCCAGCAACACCGTGGTCGCGAAGTCGTTGTGGCCGCCGTAGGCCGGCGCATCGGCGGCGTCGACGCCGGCACCCACCATCGCCGCCTGATGGCAGACCAGGTCCACGCCGTCCAACAGCGGGGCCAGCGCGTCGCCGTCGCGGACGTCGACCCGCCGGCAGCCCTGGGGCAGGACCGCATTCGGGCCGTGCGCGGCGGGCAGCAGGACGTCGACGCCGACCACGTCGTGACCGGCCGCCCGCAGCGCCGCATCCACCCGGGAGCCGATGAAGCCGGCGGCACCGGTCAGCAGCACCCTCATGGCAGCTCGACCGGGAGCGTGACGCCGGTGTGGGGCTGGCAGTGGGTGCAGGTGTGCTCGACGGCGACGCGGTGGATGGCCGCGCGCACCAGCTCCTTGAAGACTCCCATGTTCTTTTCGAATTGGACGAACACGTCGACGGCCTTCACCCCCTCGCCGGCCGTGATCCCGGCGTCCAGGTCGGTCACCAAAGCGATTGCCGCGTAACAGATTTCGAGTTCGCGGGCCAGCACCGCCTCTGGGTAGCCGGTCATGTTGACCAGGCCGAACCCGGCGGAGGCGAACCACCGGCTTTCGGCCCGGGTGGAAAAGCGCGGCCCCTGGATCACCACCATGGTGCCGCCGTCGACCACGCCGGGCAGGCCGGTGGCCGCGGCCCGCAGGGTCGGGCAGTACGGATCGGCGAAGTCGACGTGGACGGCACCGGAGTCGAAGTAGGTGTCGGCGCGGCCGCTGGTGCGATCCACCAGCTGGTCGGGCACCACCACCGCGCCCGGGCCGGTGTCGGGGTTCAGGCTGCCGACCGCGCACGGGCCGAAGACCCGCCGCGCGCCGAGCTTGCGCAGCGCCCACATGTTGGCCCGGTACGGCACGGTGTGCGCCGAGAACTGGTGGGTCGCGCCGTGCCGCGGCAGAAAGGCGACCTCGTGGTCGCCGATCGCGCCCACCGTGACCGGCGCGCTGGGCGGGCCGTACGGGGTGTCGACGTCGATGGTGCGAACGGACGATTCGAAGAACGTGTAGAAGCCGCTGCCGCCGATGACTCCGAGCATCCGCCCATTGTGGGGCATAGGGCAGGATGCCCTGGTGGCCAGTTTCGCGCAGTGGGTCGAAGGCGCCCGGCCCCGCACGCTGCCCAACGCGGTGGCGCCGGTGGTGGCGGGCACGGGCGCCGCGGCGTGGCTGGGATCCGCGGTGTGGTGGAAGGCGCTGCTGGCGTTGGCCGTCGCGCTGGCGCTGATCGTCGGCGTCAACTACGCCAACGACTACTCCGACGGCATCCGCGGCACCGACGACGACCGGGCGGGGCCGGTGCGGCTGGTCGGCTCGCGGCTGGCGAGCCCGCGCGCGGTGCTGACCGCGGCGGTCACGAGCCTGTCGGTGGGCGCGGCGGCCGGGCTGGCGCTGGCGCTGGTCAGCGCGCCCTGGCTGATCGCGGTCGGCGCGGCCTGCATCGCCGGGGCGTGGCTGTACACCGGGGGGTCAAAACCGTACGGCTACGCGGGTTTCGGCGAGGTCGCGGTGTTCGTGTTTTTCGGTCTGGTCGCCGTGCTGGGCACCGAGTACACGCAGGCGCTGCGGGTGGACTGGGTGGGGTTGGTGCTGGCGGTGTCGATCGGCGCGCTGTCGTCGTCGGTGCTGGTGGCCAACAACCTGCGCGACATCCCGACCGACGCGCAGTCGGGCAAGACGACGCTGGCGGTGCGGCTGGGCGATGCCCGCACCCGGGGCCTCTACCAGGTACTGCTGGCGACCGCCGGGCTGCTGACCCTGGTGCTGATGGCGGCGACGCCGTGGTGCGCCGTGGGGCTGGTGGCCACGCCACCGGCGCTGCGCGCGCTGGCGCCGGTGCGCTCAGGCCGCGGCGGGCGCGAGCTGATTCCGGTGCTGCGCGACACCGGGCTGACGATGGTGCTGTGGGCGGTCGCGGTGGCGGCCGCGCTGGCGCTCGCGCGCTGAGCGCTTCGAGTGTGCGCGGGGCTTCGAGGGTGAACTGACGTACGGATCTGGGCGATTTTCCCGCCCTACGCGCACACTCAGACGCCCTGGAGGCACACTCGAACCGGCGCACGCCGAGGGGCTAGGCCCCGGGCTCGTCGGGCTCCTCCGGCGGCGTCTCCCCGCGCAGCCGCGCATGCAGCTGTTCGCGTTCCCGGCGCCGGCGCTCGCCGCTGATCGCCAGCGCGGCGGTCGCCCGCCGGCGCAGCGGGGCGAACAACCAGATGCCCAGGGGCATCGCGATGATCAAAGCGAACAGCACCGCCACCACGACGGGGAACGGGGTGACCCCGAGCAACCGCGCGATCCCGTAGATCGCGCCGCTCAGCGCGGCGACGAGCGCCAACCGCGCCCCCGCGTAGAGCGACACGTCGACCATGACACGGTTGCGGGGGCGCTCCCCAGTGCTGTTGTCCCCAGGCCCTTCTGACACAGCTCGAGCCTACGGCGCGGGTATATTCGCTCCAAGGAGGTGTTAAGTGCTCTACCTGCTGCTCGTCCTGATCCTGGGGACGCTGATCTACGTTGGCTGGCGCGCCGCGCGGTCCCAGGCCCACCGGCCGAAGACGCGCGTCATCGGACCCGACGACGATCCGGACTTTTTGCGGCGGTTAGGTCACGGGGACAACAACCCCCGCTAAGCGACTCCGGGGTTGCGCTGGTCGCCGGGGAACCCATCGGCGACGACGGCCGCCAGCTCGGCGAGCGCCTCGCGGGTTCCGCGCCGCAACCGGTCCAGCTCGATCTCGGCGCCCTCTTCCAGGTGCGGGTCGAACGGGATCAGCCGCACGGCGCGGCAGCGGCGCGAGAAGTGATCGACCACCTTGTTCATGTCGACCTTGCCGGTGCGCGGCCGCACGGCGTTGATGACCGCGATCGAGTTGCGCACCAGCTCCTGGTGGCCGTGCGCGTCCAGCCAGTCCAGCGTCGCCGAGGCGCTGCGCGCGCCGTCGATGGACCCCGACGCGACCACCAGCAACACGTCGGCCTTCTCCAGCACCGACGACATCGCCGAGTGCAAGAGCCCGGGTCCGCAGTCGGTGAGCACCAGGCCGTAGAACCGCTCCAGGCTGTCCAGGACGCGCGCGTAGTCGTCGGCGCTGAAGGCCTCGGAGATGGCCGGGTCGGTTTCCGACGCGAGCACCTCCAGCCCGCTCGGGCCCTTCGAGGTGTAGCGACGGATGTCGGTGTAGCGCTCGATGGTCCCGGCGTCGTGCAGCAGCTGACGCACCGTCGCCGCCGTCTCCAGCGGGATCTTCTGGTTCAGCGTGCCGCGGTCGGGGCTGGCGTCGACGGCCACCACGCGGTCGCCGCGGATGGAGGCGAACGTCGACCCCAGCGTCGCGGTGATCGTGGTCTTGCCGACGCCGCCCTTCAGCGACAGCAGCGCCACCCGGTAGCAGCCCCGCAGGGGCCGGTTGACCTGCGCCACCAGGTTGTTGTGCCGCAGGGCGCGCGGGCTCTCGCCGAGGTTGATCAGGTGACCGGACAGGTCGTAGACCAACCGGCGCCAGCCCTCCGAGGGCGGCGGCTTGACCGGCCGCAACAGCATGCCGGTGGACAGCTCCGGGTAGGGCGTGTGCGGCAGGTGCTCGGGCCGGTACGGGGGCGCCTGGGCCTCGGCCGGCGGTGCCTCGGCCGGCCCGTTGTAGTAGGCGCCGTAGGCGGTCGGGTCGACGCGCGGGATGCCGGTGACCGGCGTGGAATCCCAGGGCGGCATGCCGCCGCGCGCGGGCGCGGGCCCCGCCGCCGTGGACGGTGCCTGCTCCCGCCGCTCGGCCGTGGGGACCCGACGCTCGGTGCGGAATCCGGCGAAGGCGCGGGTAGGCGCCTCCCCCGAGTCGGCCGCCGGTTCGCTGGATTGCTGCGCCGGGGGCAGCTCCGTCGTCTGCGGCTCGGGCGCCCCCACGCCCGTCGTTGGATGGTCGGACACCTGCACTCCCCCTTGTTGCGATTATTCGGGTCGGTTGCTCACTGTCACCCCACGCCCGCATACGAATGCAGGCCCACGGTGACCAGGTTAACGAAGAACAGATTGAAGACCATGGCGACGAAACCCACGACGTTGATCCACGCCGCCTTCCTGTCCCGCCATCCCGCCGTCGACCTGGCATGCAGATAGGCCGCGTATACCACCCACGCGATAAACGAAACCGTCTCCTTGGGGTCCCAGCCCCAGTACCTGCCCCAGGCTTCCTCGGCCCAGATAGCGCCGAAGATGACCCCGAAACCGAAGACCGGGAACGCGAAGATCGTGGTGCGGTAGGCGACGCGGTCGAGGGTCTGCGCGTCGGGCAGCCGCTGCACCATCCGCGCCAACGCGCCGTCGGCCTCGGGATCGCTCAGCCGGGACGTCCGCAGCAGGAACAGGATGCTGGAAATGCCGGCGACCATGAACACCCCGGAACCCAGGCTGACCACCGACACGTGGATGGGCAGCCAGTAGGACTGCAGCGCGGGCATCACCGGCGCGGCGTTGGTATAGAGCCAGCGTCCGGAGACCGTGAGCAGGATCAGCACCGGCACCAGCAGGAACACCCACAGCGGGCGATACTGCGGCCGGCGCAACACGACCGCGCCGGCGACCAGGGCGCAGCAGCAGGTCAGGTTGATGAACTCGTACATGTTGCCCCACGGCGGCCGCAGGGTCGCCAGGCCGCGCAGCACGATGCAGGCCAGCAGCAGGCCGATGCCGAGGTAGACCACCGCCAGCCCGGCGCGCCCGACGCGCTCGTCGAACGGGCGCGCCTCGGCGTCCTCCACGATGCCGGGCACGGCGCTGTCGGCGGCCACCGAGCCGGCCAGCACGCGCCGGTCCACGCGGCGGCTACCGACGTAGGCCAGCTCGAAGGCCAGCAGCATCATGGCCACCACCAGGGCCACCACCGCCGAGGTGAACGCCCAGTCGGAGTAGCGCGCCAGCCCGATGTCGACGTGCAGGGTGTTCATGTGACGTCCACCTGAGAACTCCTTCTGGACGCGGCGGAGTCGCCCAGCCCGTCCAGTGCTTGCCCGGTCAACCGCTCGAACTCGTCGCCCCACCCGGAGTTGTCGGTGCGCGCCAGCCCGCCCAGTTCGACGTTCACCGTACCGGCCCCCGGAGTCAGCCTGACCCACACCCTGCGGCGGCGCACCAGCAGCGACACCACCAGCCCCGCCATCATGGTGGCGGCGAAGACCAGCACCCAGGCCTGGCCCGGGTCGTGGGAGACCTGCAGGTTGACGAACGGCACGGCCCCGTCGAAGCGCACGACGGTGCCGGCGCCCGGACCCTGATCCAGCCGGATCTGTTGGCCGGCGCGCAGGTTGACCCGCTTCTCTTTCGTCAGCCGGCCCTGCTCGATCAGCCGGGGATCCAGCGAGAACAACGACTGGGGCCGCCCGGTGTCCAGGCCCGTGTCGCCGCGGTAGATGTCGACGGCCACCGCGGGGGCGTTCAGGGCCGGGAAGCGCGACGACAACAGCGTCCCGTCGAGCTGCTCGGTGGGCGCCAGCAGGCCCTGGATCGCGATCTCGTGTTGGCGGCGCTCGGCCGCGTTGGGGTAGCTGCCGGCGGGCGGGTCGATCCGCGCCACGCCCGAGCTGAGCAGGGTCTGGGGGTTGTCGGGGCGCCACTGCACGGTCGACGTGCGCGTCTGCCCGTCCGGGAAGGTGACGGTGAACGTGGGGGCGTAGCCGTGGCCCTGCAGGTACACCCGGTCGCCGCCGACCCGCAGCGGGTGGTTGACCTCCAGCAGGTAATGCCGCCAGCTGTTCGCGGCCAGATCCCGGCCGGCCTGGTAGTCGATGTCGGCGGCGAACGAGGTGGCCTGCCCGGACGGCAGGTAGTGGGCAGCGAAGTCGTTGACCCGGATGCAGATCGGGTGCAGCGACGTGCCGTCGACGGTGTTGCCGGCGCGGAACGAGTCGAACGCGGCCGGTGAGGCCGAGCAGAAGCCGGGGCCGCCGTCGGCGATGACGATGACGTTGCCCTCGTAGCCGAACAGCTTGCCGACGGCCACGGCGACCAGCAGGCCCAGCAACGAGAAGTGGAAGACGATGTTGCCGAACTCGCGCAGGTAGCCCTTTTCCGCCGAGACCTCGACAATCTCGCCCTCGTGCCGGATGGCCGTACGCCAGCCGCGCAAGCGGCCGGCGATCGCGTTCGCCAGGGCGTTCAGGTCCGCCGGGTCGCCGGCGACCTCCGCGGTGGCGTGCTTGGGCAGCCGGGACAGGTTGCGCGGCGCGGGCACCGGCGTGGCGCGCAGGCTGCGCGCGTGCTCGATCATGCGCGGGGTCAGGCAGCCGACCAGCGAGACGAACAGCAGCACGTAGATGGCGGTGAACCAGAAGCTGGAGAACACGTCGAAGGCCTGCACCCGATTCAGCCAGGGTCCGATCGCGCGGTGGGTGGCCAGGTACTCGTCGACCTTGCCGGCGTTGAGGCTGCGCTGCGGCAGCAGCGCGCCGGGTATGGCGCCCAGCGCGAGCAGGAACAGCAGCACCAGCGCAGTGCCCATCGAGGTCAGCGCGCGCCAGGTGTTGCGGGCCCGGGCGCCAAGTGGCGCGAGCAGACGCAAAATCGCACTGGGACGGGCCTTTTCGTGCGATTTTGCGTCTGCTCGCGGCTCTACCGGGGCGCTCAAATCGGGAGCCTCACGTCGGACACGAACGCGTCGCGCAGCCAGGAGATGAAGTCGTTCCACAGGCCGGTCACCAGCAGGACACCGACCGCGATCAGCAGCGCGCCGCCGAAGATCTGGATGGCCCGGGTGTGCCGCCGCAGCCAGCCCAGCGCGCCCACCGCCCCCGCCGAGCCGAACGCCAGCATCACGAACGGGATGCCCAGCCCCAGGCAGTACGCGATCACCAGCGCCACGCCCCGCGCGACGTTCGCGCCCTCGGTGGCCGAGGCGACGGTGATCACCCCGGTCAGCGTCGGCCCCAGGCACGGGGTCCAGCCGAGCGCGAACACCGCGCCGAGCAGCGGCGCGCCCGCCACCGTCGTCAGCTGCCGCGGGCTGAACCGGGCCTGGCGCTGCAGGGCCGGGACCAGGCCCACGAACACCAGCCCCATCACAATGGTCAGCACGCCGCCCGCCCGCTGCAGCGCCGCCTGGTTGGTGATCAGGGTGGTCGTCATGCCGAGAACCGCGACGGTGCCGAGCACGAACACCGTGGTGAACCCGGCGACGAACAGCGCCGCCGACCCCGCGACCCGCCACCGCGCGGCCGCCGGGGCCTTGACCGCGCCCGGGGGCGGCTGCTCGTCCACCCCGACGACCGCCGCCAGATAGGACAGGTAGCCCGGCACCAGCGGCACCACGCACGGGGAGGCGAACGACACCAGCCCCGCCAGCACACAGGCGCCCAGCGCCACCAGCAGCGGCCCGGCGGCGGCGATGTGGGTGAAGCCGTTCACTCCTTGGCCACCCGTTGCACCACCGGCTGCAGGTCCGCGGCGAGCAGTTCGCGCAGGAACACCGCCGCAACCCGGTGCTGGCGGTCCAGCACCAGCGTGGACGGGATGACGGTGGTGGGGTACTTGCCACCGAACGCGATCAGCGTGCGCATCGCCGGATCGTAGAGGGACGGGTAGCTCACGTGGTGGTCGTCGACGAAGTCCAGGGCCGCCTGGCGGTTGTTGTCCCGGACGTCGATGCCCAGAAACGACACCCCGGCGGCGCGGGTGGCGTCGTACACCTGCTGCAGCTGGCTGACCTCGGCGCGGCACGGCCCGCACCACTGCCCCCAGACGTTGATGACGACGACCTGCCCGGCGAAGTCGTCGAGCGATCGGGTGTGCGCCGGGTCGGCGAGGTCGGGTCCCGCCAGCGGCCCCGGGCGCCCGCGGCTGGCGGGCGGGTCGTAGTAGATGTCGGTCTTGCCGCCGGGCGAGACGAATTCGAAGGTGCCGCCCTGGGCCACGGCGTCGCGACCGGAGCAACCGGCCACCAGGGCCGTCAACACGACCCCGGCCATCGCCAGCCGCGAGATGGTCATGGCGCCGGCTGGAAGTACTCGATGTCGACCAGCCGGTCGCCGTCGTAGATCAGCGTGGTGATCGAGCACAACCCGCATTCGCGGCGGCGCGGGTCGTGCCAGAGCCGCTTGCCGCTCAGGTGCAGCCGCAGCGTCCACACCGGCAGTTGGTGGCTGACGCACACCGCCTCCTGGCCGGTGGCGCGGGCGCGCGCCTTGTCGACGGCGGTCGTCATCCGGCCCGCGATGTCGGCGTACGGCTCGCCCCACGACGGGGTGAAGGGGTTGCGCAGCTGCCACCAGAACCGCGGGTCGCGCCACGCGCCGTCGCCGGGGCCGACGCGGCGGCCCTCGAAGAAGTTGGCCGATTCGATCAGGTCCGGGTCGGTGTCCACGGCCAGGCCGTGCTTGGCGGCGATCGGCGCGGCGGTCTCCTGGGCCCGCTGCAGCGGCGAGGCGACGACGGCGACGATGTCACGGCCGGCCAGCGCCGCGGCGACCGCGTCCGCCTGCGCCCTGCCCTTGTCGGACAGGTGGAATCCGGGCAGCCGCCCGTAGAGGACGCCGCCGGGATTGTGCACCTCGCCGTGGCGCACCACGTGGACCCTGGTCTCCTCGGCCATCAGCGCTCGTCTTCCCGGACGGCTTCGGCGGCCCGGCGGGCCGCATCGGGCAGCGCCTCGGCGACCCGGTCGAACGCGGTGTCGTCCAGGGCGGTCGAGACGAACCACGCCTCGAAGGCGCTGCAGGGCGGGTACACGCCCGCGTCCAGCAGGGCGTGGAAGAAGGGCGGGTAGCGCCACGTCTGGCTCGCCCGCGCGGACGCGAAGTCGGTCACCGGCGTCTCGGAGAAGAACACGCTGAGCATGTTGCCGCCGCGCGGAATCTGATGCGGCACACCGGCTTTCGTCAGCGCCTTGGACAGCAGGCCGGCCAGGCGGTCGGCGTTGGCGTCCAGGGCGGCGTAGGCCGCGTCGTCGGCGGCGCGCAGCGTGGCCAGCCCGGCCGCCATCGCCACCGGGTTACCCGACAACGTGCCGGCCTGGTACACCGGGCCCAGCGGCGCCAGCCGCCCCATCACGTCGGCCCGCCCGCCGAACGCGGCGGCCGGCAGCCCGCCGCTCATCACCTTGCCGAAGGTGAACAGGTCGGCGGCGACGGGATCGATTCCGTACCAACCACTTCGGCTGACGCGGAACCCCGTCATCACCTCGTCGACGATCAGCAGCGCGCCGTGCTCGGCGGTGATCGCGCGCAGCGCCGCGTTGTAGCCCGGCGCGGGCGGCACGACGCCCATGTTGCCCGGGCTGGCCTCGGTGATCACCGCGGCGATCTGCTCGCCGAGGCTCGCGAACGTCTGGCGCACGGCCTCGATGTCGTTGTAGGGCAACACGATCGTGTCCGCCGCGGCCGCCCCCGTCACGCCCGGCGAGGACGGCAGGCCCAGGGTCGCCACGCCCGAACCCGCGTCGGCCAGCAGCGCGTCGGCGTGGCCGTGGTAGCAGCCGGCGAACTTGACGATCTTGGCCCTGCCGGTGAACCCGCGGGCCAGCCGGACGGCGCTCATGGTGGCCTCGGTGCCGGAGTTGACCAGCCGGAGCCGCTCGACCGGGGCCACCCGCCCGACGATCTCGGCGGCGAGCTCGCTCTCGGCGGGCGTCGGCGCCCCGAACGACAGCCCGGACGCGGCGGCCCTGGCGACGGCGTCGACGACGGCCGGGTGGGCGTGGCCCAGGATCATCGGCCCCCAGGAGCAGACCAGGTCGACGTAGCGGTTGCCGTCGGCGTCGGTGAGCCAGCACCCGCGTGCCTCGGTGATGAACCGCGGGGTGCCCCCCACCGCCGTGAACGCGCGAACCGGGGAGTTCACCCCGCCCGGGATCACCGCGCAGGCGTCCTCGAACAACTTCGCCGACGCCGCGGTGACCCCGGTCGCGGCCGGGGCGGGCGCGGTCGCCTGGTCACTGCTACCCATGCCGACCAGTGTCCCAGCCTCCGCGAATCGTTCAACTACAGGGTGTAGCAGATGTGGTAGTCAGGCGTCTTGCTGGTCGGCTTCCTGGGCGGCCCGCAGGTCACGCCGCGCGGCCTCGCGCTCCTTTTCCGCCGCGCGCCGGTGGGCGGCGACGTCGCCGAGACCCTCGACGACCGCGAGTTCCTCGACTTCGGCGGCCCGTTCGTGCGCGGCGCCGGCCTCGTAGTGCCGATACACCGCGCGCTGACGCGCCGCCTGGTCCCGCTCGTGGGCGCGCTCCGCGCTTTCGGCGGCGCGCTTCACGTCCTCCTCGGTGACGCCCTTCCGGGCGGCGAGATCCGCCCCTCGGCGCAACAGCTCCTGGGCCCGCTGCGCGGCCTCTTCACCTGGCGAAACGGCCATGAGGCGACACTACGCCGGTTGCGCTCGATAAGCGGGGCGTCTTGAAGCCGGCCGGCCCGGACGCGTTGGATGGGAGGCATGGAACTTCCACAGGGGCTCGCCCGGTTCAATCGGCACGTCACCAATCCGGTTCAGCGGCTGTGGGCCGGCTGGGCCCCGACGTTCTGCATCCTCGAGCATGTCGGGCGGCGCTCCGGAAAGCCCTATCGCACACCGGTCACCGTGTTCACCGCCGAGGTCGACGGCAAGCCCGGGGTGGCGATCCTGCTGACCTACGGCCCGGACCGCGACTGGCTGAAGAACCTCACCGCGGCCGGGGGCGGGCGAATGCGCCGCTATGGCAAGACCTTCGGCGTCGCCAACCCGCGGGTGGTCAGCAAGGCCGACGCGGCGCCCCACGTCACCGGCCGGTGGCGTCCGATCTTCGCGCGGCTGCCCTTCGAGCAAGCGGTGTTGCTCAGCAAGACCGACTGACCCGGCGTCGGGCCCGGGCGACGAAGTAGAGCCCGATCACCACCGCCCAGGACAGCAGGGACAGCCACAGCTGGCTGCGCGCGGAGCGGTCGAACGCCATTTGCACCAGCACGGCGGTGATTCCGGCGAGGGTGAGGATCGACAGCACCGGGAAGAACCACATCTTGACCCGCAGCTTTTCCTCGGGCGTGCGCCTGCGCAGGATGATCTGCGAGAGCGCGATCAGCCAGTAGACGAACAAGATGACGGCGCCGGACGAGTTGAGCAGGAAGAGGAACACCGAGCCGGGCGCGACCCACGCCATGACGACGCACCCGAAACCGACCGCCGACGAGCACAGGATGGCCAGGTGGGGGACCCCACGCCGGCTGAGCGTGACCAGCCGGGCCGGGGCCTCGCGCCGGTCGGCGAGCACGAACAACATCCGCGACGCCGTGTACAGGCCCGAGTTCAGGCAGGACAGCACCGCGGTCAGCACCACGGCGTTCATCACCTGGTCCGCCCCGCGCAGGCCCATGTGCCCCAGCGCGGCGACGTACGGCGAGGCGCCCACCTCGACCGAGTCCCAGGGTTGGATGACCGCGAGCAGAAACACCGAACCGACGAAGAAGATCCCGATGCGCGCGACCACCGACCTCGTCGCGCGCTGGACGGCGAGTTCGGGATCACGGCTTTCGGCGGCGGCGACGGTGACGATCTCCGCACCGACCATCGAGAAGATCACCACGACGATGGCCGCGAAGACCGCCCCGACGCCCTTGGGGAACAAGCCGCCGTGCGACGTGAGGTTGGCGAAATCCGCGTGACGGCCGGGCCACAGGCCTACCGCGAAGAGCGAGCCGACCACGAGAAAGACGGCGATGGTGGCGACTTTGATTCCGGCGAACCAGAATTCGAATTCGCCGAAGGACGACACCGAGAACAGGTTCGTCGCCGTCATCAGCACCATCAGGCACAGCGAGAGCAACCACAGCGGCGCGTGGAGCCAGTAGCCCAGGACCTTCCCCCCGGCGACGGCCTCGAACCCGACCACGATCACCCAGAAGTACCAATACAGCCAGGCGACCGAAAAGCCCGCCCAGCCGCCGAGGGCCCGCGCCGCGTAATCGGCGAACGATCCCGTCGACGGATCGGCGGCCGCCATCTCGCCCAGCATCCGCATCACGAGCACGATCAGCAGGCCGCACAGCGCGTACGTCAGGAACGCGGCGGGCCCGGTGTCCTTGATCACCACACCGGAGCCGACGAACAGGCCGGCGCCGATCACCCCGCCGAGGGCGATCATGCTGAGCTGCCGCTGCGACAGTCCTTGGCGCAGTTGGGTGGTGCCGGCCATTCGTCAAGCCCTCCCGGCGCCCTGGCGTCGCGTCAGTCCAGGCGGGTGGCCACCACGGACCACACCGGAAGGTGCACCCGGTGGTTTTCCAGCAGCGGGTCGATCACGCTCATCCGGTGCACCAGCGGGCGCATGCGGCGCAGGATCTCGCCCTGTTGCTCGGACGCCATTTTCTTCATGGCCTCGAAGGTCTCCGGGAGCAGGCGGGCCTGATAGGTGGTGACACCCAGGTAGTCGATGCGCCATCCGCTGTCGCCGAGCACCTGCTCGAAGTTGTCGGCCGGTATGGCCGTCCATTGCAGGCCGTTGACGTTGTGCGGGCTGAACTCGAACATGTACAGCCGCGCCCCGGGTGTGGTCGCGCGGTGCAGCGCCTGCGCATAGCGCATCTGGGTGGCCCCGTCGTTCAGGAACACGTGGTAGAACGCGCTGTCCACCACGGTGTCGAAGCGGCCCTCGAACCCGTCCAGCCGGGTGGCGTCGGCCACCTGGAAGTCGACATGCACCCCGGCCCGTTCGGCGTTCCGTTTCGCCAGCTCGATGGCGGACGGGGAATCATCGATCCCGGTGGCCGAATACCCTTGCGCCGCATAGTGAATCGCGTGATAGCCGGGGCCGGTGCCCGGGTCGAGCACCGCGCCGCGGATCCCGCCGTAAGCCACCAACTGCTGGACAGCCGGCTGCGGGCCGCCGATGTCCCAGGGAATCCGCCCGTCGGTGTGTTCCGCCTCGCCGTATAACGGCTCGAAACCGGCAACGTTGGCGTCAGTCATTGACGTAGCCTAACGAGGAACGCGCTTGTCCACCCGCAAGTCGGCCCAAAGATGCACGTGGGCGCCGGTTGCGTCCGGCGGTTGGGGTGCTGCCACAACCCTTTTCGCTCGAGCAGCGGCAGCCGACCGCCGCCCCGCCCGCCCCTTTGGTCCAATCCCCGGTCGTGCGGGAGATCGCCGGGGCGCGAGGGGTGAAAGTTTCCCGATTGCATCCCGGCCGGAAGGTCACCCGTTCGTGACCGGCAGGTCACGCCAGATCACACGATGCTTCCAATACGGCGTGGCTCGGCAGGTGATGCGCGCTGCGCACGGCATCATTGCGATCATGCCTGACCTGACACGCCGGGCGGTGCTCCGGATGGGTGCCGGTGCCAGCCTGGGAGCCGCTGGCGTGTTCGCCTTAGGCGCCCTGCTGGACCCGGTCACGACGCACGCGGCGCCCGCCCCGTTCGAGCCGTCGGCCGCCGGCAGCACCCTGCCGAACAGGTTGACCGGATCCTTCGTCTCCGCGGCGCGCGGCGGCGTCAAGACCAACTGGGTGATCGCCCTGCCGCCGGGGCAGAAGGCCGAAGCCGGGGCGCTGCGCCCGGTCATCGCGCTGCACGGCAAGGACGGCGACGCGAACATGATGCTGGACTGCGGCGTCGAAAAGGCGCTGGCCCAACTGGTCAGGGAGGGCAAGCCGCCGTTCGCGGTGGTGGGTGTCGACGGCGGTGCCAACAGCTACTGGCACCGCAGGGCCTCGGGCGAGGACCCCGGCGCGATGGTGCTCGACGAGCTGCTGCCGTTGCTGTCGTCGATGGGTTTCGACACCACCCGGGTGGGCTTTTTGGGGTGGTCGATGGGCGGCTACGGGGCGCTGCACCTGGGTGCCAAGCTGGGCCCGGCGCGCACGGCGGGGATCTGCGCGATCAGCCCGGCGCTATACACCTCCTTCACGGGCAGCGAGGAGGGGGCGTTCGACAGCTACGAGGACTGGGTGCAGAACAGCGTCGTGGGCGTGCCGGCGCTCAATGCGATTCCGCTGCGGGTGGACTGCGGCACCTTTGACCGCTTCTACTTCGCCACAAGGCAATTCGTCGGCCAGCTGAAGACCAAGCCGGCGGGCGGCTTCTCCCTGGGCGGACACGACATCGGCTACTGGCGGACGCAGCTGCCAGGCGAGCTGGCCTGGATGGCGACCTAACCCACGCACATGACAGTCCGGGAGAACGAACTCGCCAGCGGCCCACGCCGAGTGGAGCGGCGGGCCTCCCGAAAGGGATTTCGCCCGGACATCGAGGGCCTGCGCGCGGTCGCGGTCATCGCGGTCGTGCTCTACCACGCGGGCATCCCGGGCATCGCCGGCGGCTTCATCGGGGTGGACGTCTTCTTCGTCATCTCCGGCTTCCTCATCACCGGGCTGCTGTGGCGCGAAGCCACCGCCACCAATACCGTTCGCCTGGGCCGCTTTTACGGCGCCCGGGCCCGGCGCCTGCTGCCGGCCGCGGCGGCGGTCGGCGTCGTCACGGCCGCCGCCACCGCCGTCGTGCTGCCGCCGCTGCAGGCGCGCAGCGTGTTCGTGGACGGCATCGCCAGCGCGCTGTACGTGGGCAACTACCGGTTCGCCACGCAGGGCACCGACTACCTGGCCGCCCAGGGCCCGTCGCCGTTCCAGCACTACTGGTCGCTGGGCGTGGAGGAACAGTTCTACCTGGTGTGGCCGCTGCTGATCATCGGCACGGCGTGGCTGATCGGCCGGGTGCGCGGCGGCGACGCGACGGGCGCGAAACCGTATGCGGCGGTCCTGGCGGCGGTGGCGGCCGCGTCGCTGGCGGCGGACGTGGTGTGGACCCGCACGTCGCCCGCCTGGGCATTCTTCTCGCTGCCCACCCGGGCGTGGGAGCTGGCGGCCGGCGGCCTGGTGGCCCTCTCGATGCAGCACTGGCGCAGACTGCCTCCGCTGCCCGCGGCGGTCGTCGGCTGGGGCGGCCTGGCGCTGATCGTGCTCACCTGCACCCAGCTCGGCCGCGCCACCGCCTACCCCGGCACCGCGGCGCTGCTGCCGGTGCTGGGCACCGCGTTGGTGATCGGCGCCGGCTGCGTGACCGGCGGCCTGGGCGTCGGGCGCGTGCTGTGCCGGCCGGAGATGCGGGCGATCGGGCGGGTGTCGTACTCGTGGTACCTGTGGCACTGGCCGGTGCTGCTGCTGATGCCGGAGCTGCTGGGGGAGCCGGCGGGGCTGCCGGCGCGGCTGACCGCCACCGCCGTGTCCGGCGGGCTCGCGGTGCTCACGTTGCACCTGGTCGAAAACCCGGGCCGGTTCGCGGCCGCGCTGCGCCGATCGGTGAAGGCCAGCCTCGCGGCGGCCGCTGCCGCCAGCGCGGCGGCGGCGTGCGCGTGCGGGCTGTTGCTGACGGTGACACCGGCGCCCGCGGGCCACGGCATTGCGGCCCCGAAGGCCAACATCGTCGCGCTGCCCCCGGCGAACCTGCCCGCCGTCAGCCCCCGGGAGGCGACGGTCCGCGCCGCGTTCGCGCAGGTGCGCGACGCGGTCGCGGCGTCGGCCGGCCTGCGCGCCGTCCCGTCCAACCTGGATCCGCCGCTCGCCCAGGCGCCGGCCGACAAGGCGCCGGTGTTCCTCAACGGCTGCGTGCGGTCGTGGCGCGACGTCGGTCAGAGCGAATGCGCGACGGGCGATACCGCCTCGCCGACGACGGTGGCCCTGGTCGGCGATTCGCACGCCGCCATGTGGGAGCCGGCGTTCCGCCGCGCCGCCGAGCAGCGCCACTGGCGGCTGGAGACGCTGGCCAAGGTGACCTGCCCGCTGCAGGACCTGCCGATCCGCAGCCCGTATCTGGGCCGCGAGTACACGGAGTGCGAACAGTGGCGCGCCCAGATCTCCGACCGCCTGAGGGCCGAGCACCCGTGGCTGGTGGTCCTCGACATGAGCCGGCGCTACGGCGCGGATTTCGGCTTCGAGTCCTACGACCCGGCGTGGGTCGACACGCTGGGTCGCACGGTGGCGATGCTGCGGAGCACCGGCGCCACCGTCCTGGTCCTCGGGCCGGCCCCGGACCCACACGGATCGGTGCCCACCTGCTTGTCGGCGCATCTCGACGACGCCACCGCGTGCGCGCCGGCGACCTCGGCCGCGCTCGACGGCGGCGGTATCGGCGCCGAGCGGGCGGCGACCGCCGGCGGGGGCGGGCAGTACGCCGACCTGACCGACCTGTTCTGCACCGCCGCCCGCTGCCCGGTGATCGTCGGCAACGCCCTGGTGTTCCGCGACGACAACCACGTGACGATCGAGTACGCGCAACTGCTGGCCCCCGTGATGGGTGCGCTGGCAGACCGCGCGCTGGCGGGCGGCTGACCCCCAATGAACTTCTTCCCGCGGACGAACGTCTAATGACTGAAAGGTTTTTGGAGGTTGTGAGATGACTTCGCTGCTGCTGGTCTGCATTGCAGCCATCGCACCCGTCGCCGGCATCGGCCTGATGCAGTTGCAGGCGCGCCTGGAGCGGTGGGACTACGAGCGGCACGCCGAGGACTAAGCGGACCGCTAAGCCGTTGTGCCGCCGAGGATTTCGCTTACCTTCGAGAGATTACCGAGACAGCTGCATGCCGATCAGCGGTGCGATCCGATCCGCGAGATATTGATGCCCCGCGTCGTTGGGGTGCACGCCGTCCGGGCCGATCAGGTCGGGCCTGTCGACGAACCAGCGGTCGCCGAGCGGGTCGACGAACGTCGCTCCGGCCGAGCGGGCGGCCGCGTTGAGCTCGTCGCGTATCTGCAGGATTGACTCGGGCACGTCGGCGGTCGGCCACGGCGGCCCGATCACCAGCAACCTGGCGGACGGCGCGAACCTGCGCGCCAAGTTGAAGGCGTCCCGGGCCTTTTCGCCGATCAGCGCGGGCTCCACGCCCTGGTCGTTGCGCGAGCCGAAGAACACCACCAGCGCGTCGGCGGGCTTGACGGCCCTGGCGGTCAGATCCTCGAAGATGCTGCCGTGGTCGCCGGGCACCCCGTAGCCGGCTCTGCCCTCGGCCGCCACGTCGGCGGCGATCCGCACGCCCCGCTGGGCCAGCGCGTGCCAGGTCAGCGCGGTCCACGATTTCGGCCCGAGGCCGCCCTCGTCGGTGCCGGTGGTGTACGAGTCGCCGACGACGGCGACGTGGTTGACGCGCGAATCCACCGTCAGCAGTTCGTAGGCCCGCACCTGGTGCGCCTTGGCCGCCGAGGCGCCATAGACCAGGCCCAGCGCCAGGGCGAGGCCGACGATGACCGTTGCCAGACGGCTCACTGGTACCTCCCCCGGAAATTGCATCGTCACGCGCCGCATCCAAATCAACGGAATCGTACGGGGAAACGGCGCGAAACTGGCGTCAAATCGCGACCAGCCGCTTCCGGTCATGGTATTCGACGAATCCCGGGCCCCGCACCGGTCACACGGCGAGGCGAATGTCACACCGCGCGGGCCGAAACCGCTTCCAGCCCACCGTCGATCGGGTGCAGCCTGGTGCCGGCCGGCTCGTCGTCCACGGTCTTGCCGGCGGGTCGGACGTCAACCATCCGGCGCATCCAGCGGCGGGCGGGCTCCTCGACGAAGTGGTACATCAGGGCCGACAGGCCGATGGCGATCGCGAGCAGCCCGATGATGTTCCATTTCCAGGGGTTGTCCGGCACCCACGGCGTGAGTTCGAACTGGATCACGGCCCAGCTCCAGGCGGTGTGCACGGGCTCATGAACCATGTACAGGCAGAACGAGATCTGCCCGCCGTACACCATCGCCCGCGTGGACAGCAGCCGCGGCAGGCTGCCGACGCCGATCGCCAGGGCGATCACCAGCGGGACGAACAGCACGTCGACCACCCCGCCACTGTCGTTCTCCACGATTCCGGAGATCGGGTGCGCGTGAAACCAGTACAGGACGCCCACCATGGCGGCGAGCAGTAGCAGGGAGGTGTACCCCGCGACGCGGCGGCCGCGATCGGTCAACCGCAGCCTGCGGACGGCGGCACAGGCCAGGGCGCCGGCGGTGAACTGCGTGACGATGCGCGGCAGCCAGCTCCACGGCGTGTAGAAGTGGCCACTCGACAGCAGCATGACCACCGGTGGCAGCGACGCGGCGAACGCCAGCAACATCAGGCTGCGCGCCCGCGTCGCCTGTTTCATCCGCAGAATCACCAGGACCAACAGGCCGAACAGCAGGTAGGCCAGCCATTCGGCGCTGATCGACCAGGCCGGGCCGTCCCAGCTGGAGTCGTCGAAGAACGGCACGAACCACAGCTGCACCAGCAGGACTTGGCGCACGTAGCTGATCGCGGTGAGCTGGCCGGCGTCGGGTGACGGCACGTGACCGACGTGCAGGGTGAAGATCACCCACAGCGCGGCCAGGTGCAGGGTGACCAGGTACACCGGCCACACCCTGGCCAGCCGCAGCCACAGGAAGTGCAGGGTCGCGCGCGTCGACCAGGAGCGGCCCATCCGGTCGAGGTAGTTCCAGGTCAGCACGAACCCGCTGAGGATGAAGAAAAGGTCGACGCCCTGGGCCCCGCAGTTGAGCACCGGCGCGAGCGCCTCGCGCAAGTCCGGCGAAACATCGCTCACCATGGGACGGAAGTGGAACAGCACCACCCACACCGCGGCGACGATGCGGAGTCCCGTCAGGGCCTTGATCTCGCCCCTGATCTCTGCGCCGCGCACGATGCTCTTTCCGTCTGGACTCACGTTTCGTATCCGATAGGTCCGGCTGACCGGGCGATCACAAGCCCCCCGACTGGCAACCGGCAGCCCACGAAGCCTAGCAGCGAGGGGCGCACGATGCGGTGATGGGCCGTGGCGCGCCGCGGCCACGAAACGGCCACGATGTTGCTTGAACCGGCGCAAAACCCCCCGAAATTCGCTTCTTAGCAAAGAGTTAGAGGCGGCTTTCGGTCTCCTTACTTTTGGCGGGCACCTTTAGGGGACAGGTTGAAGGGAATGGGGGCGCTCATGACAATCACGGCCGTCGCGACTCGGCACGGATACGGCACCTTCGACTGCGATGGTGCACAGATCCGCGCCCACTGCCGTCACCTGGCGACCGTGGTCACCATCCGGGGCGACATCACCGCCGCCAACGTCGACCGGGTCAGCGAGTACCTCTGGCGTTTCACCCTGGGGAGCAACCCGGTGGTGCTCGACCTGACCGAGGTGAGCCACTTTGCTGCGGCGGGGGTTTCGCTGGTGCAGCGGCTCGACGAGGACTGCCGCGCCGCCGGGGTGGAATGGACCTTGGTCGCCAGCCCCGCGGTCATGGGCCTGCTGGGGGGCGATGCGGAGCTTCCAATCGCGCGCTCGGTGCGCGAGGCGCTCCGCAACCTGGCGGAAGCCATCGTGAGCCGCCGTCAGCTCGTGCTGCCGCTGATCAAGAAGACGGCGTAACCCTTCCGGCGCCCCGGGTCCGTAACAGCCGGGCGATTCCGAGGACCGCGAGCACTCCGGCGGTCGTCACCAGCACCAAGGTCAGCAACAGCAGCTGAGGGTTGTACACCAGCGACGTGGTGATGGGCTGCCCGTCGGCGATCGGCGCGACACTGACCGTGTGGCGCGCGTGCACCCAGCTGACGCCTCCACCCGCCAGCGCGGCACAGGCCAAAGCCAGCTCCACGATCGCCCGGTACCGGGCGATCACGACAGCGACCCGCCGTCGAAATCGTCGTCGGCGACGTCGGATCCGGCGGGCTCCACCCGCTCCTGGACCAGCGGGGTCAGCGCCGCCCGCAGCTGGCGATGGCGACGCGCCCAGGCCTGCGCGGTCCGGTCCCCGGTGAGCTTGAGGCCGATGCCGATCCGGTGCCGCGGCACCCCGACCAGTTCGCCGAGCGCCCGCGACGACTGCCATTTCGCCAGCTCCTTGCCGGACGCCTCGTGGTGCTCGGGCTCGGGATAGACCCTGACGATCTCGCGCACCAGGATGGTCTCGGTGCCCTGGCGCAGGGCGTCCTCGGTGAGCTCGACCGAGACGTGGATCCGCGCCGCGTGCACCTGCAGCGCCACGAAGGCCGACACCAGCACCAGGAAGATCGCCGGGACGACGAGCGACACCGGGGCCCCGCTCCAGATTTCGATGAGGACCATGGCCACCGCCGACGCCGGGCCCAGCGCCACCCACCACCAGCTGGCGCCGGGCTCGTAGAACAACGGCTTCGGTTCGGCTGTCACGACAGCCAGCTTGCCGCATCCGCGGCCCAATAGGTGAGCACGATGTCGGCCCCGGCGCGCCGGATGCTCGTCAGCGACTCCAGCGCGGCGGCGCGCTCGTCGATCCAGTTGTTGGCGGCCGCGGCGCAGATCATCGCGTACTCCCCCGACACCTGATACGCGGCCACCGGCACCGGCGAAACCTCCGCCGCGGCGGCCAGCACGTCGAGGTAACCCAGCGCGGGCTTGACCATCACGATGTCGGCGCCCTCGTCGAGGTCCAGCCGGACCTCGCGCAGCGCCTCCCGGAAGTTGCCCGGCTCCTGCTGGTAGGTGCGCCGGTCCCCGGACAGGCTCGAGCTCACGGCCTCGCGGAAGGGCCCGTAGAACGCCGAGGCGAACTTCGCGGCGTAGGCCAGGATCACCACGTCGGTGTAGCCGGCCGCGTCCAGGCCGTCGCGGATCGCGGCCACCTGGCCGTCCATCATGCCGCTCGGTCCCACCACGTGGGCGCCCGATTCCGCCTGCGCCACGGCAAGTTTGACGTAGCGCGCCACGGTGGCGTCGTTGTCCACCCGCCCGCGGGCGTCCAGCACCCCGCAGTGGCCGTGGTCGGTGAACTCGTCCAGGCAGGTGTCGGCCATCAGGACCGTGGCGTCACCGAGATCCTTGGCCAGGTCGCGCAGCGCGACGTTGAGGATGCCGTCCGGATCGGTGCCAGCCGAGCCGGTCGAGTCCTTGTCCTGCTCGCGGGGCACGCCGAACAGCATCACCCCGCCGACCCCCGCGGCGACGGCCGCTTCGGCGGCCCGGCGCAGCGAATCGCGGCTGTGCTGAACGACGTTGGGCATCGAGGCAATCGGCCGCGGTTCGTCGATCCCGTCGGCGACGAACATCGGCAGCACCAGATGCCTTGGCTCCAAGGACGTTTGGGCGACGAGGCGACGCAACGCGGGGGTCGAGCGGAGCCGGCGCGGGCGCTGCCGCGGGTAACTCATGCGCGTCCGTCGCCGCGAGCGTGCGCAGAATGCCAGCGCGGACGGCGTGTCGGCGTACCAACACGCACGCTCGCGGGCATGGCGAGCACTTAGCGCCTGCGGCTCTTCTTACGCGGCGGCGGCAGCGCCCCCTCGGCGCGCAGCCGCGCGGCGTGCTCGGCCAACGCGTCGACCAGCGGGCCGACGGCGGCGGTGTCGGGCTGCACGTCCACCCGCAGGCCGAATTCCGCGGCGGTCTCGGCGGTCTTGGGGCCGATGCAGGCGATGATCGTGCGCGCGTGCGGCTTGCCGGCGATGCCGACCAGGTTGCGCACCGTCGAGCTGGAGGTGAAGCACACCGCGTCGAAGCCGCCCGTCTTGATCATCTCGCGGGTGGCCGCCGGCGGCGGCGCGGCGCGCACCGTCCGGTAGGCGGTGACGTCCTCGATCTCCCAGCCGCGCTCGCGCAGCCCCTCGGCCAGCGTCTCGGTGGCGATGTCGGCCCGCGGCAGCAGGACCCGGTTGACCGGGTCGAAAATGCTGTCGTAGGGCGGGAAGTCGTCGAGCAGGCCGAGCGAGGACTGCTCGCCGGCCGGCACCAGCTCGGGGCTGATCCCGAAGGCGCGGACCCGGTCGGCCGTCGACTCGCCGACGCAGGCGATCTTCACGCCGGAGAACGCGCGGGCGTCCAGGCCGAACTCGCCGAACTTCTCCCACACGGCGCGCACCGCGTTGGTGGACGTGAACACCACCCACTGGAAGCGGCCGTCGACCAGTCCCTTGACGGCCCGCTCCATCTGGGCGGGGCTGCGCGGCGGCTCGACGGCGATGGTCGGCACCTCGATCGGCAGCGCGCCGTAGGACGTCAGCCGCTCGCTCATCTCGCCCGCCTGGTCCTTGGTGCGGGGCACCAACACCGTCCACCCGTAGAGCGCGCGGCTCTCCCACCAGTTCAGCTTCGCCCGGCTGGCCACCGTCTTGCCGATGGTCACCACCAGCGGCCCGGTCATCGGGCCGGCCGGGTCGTTGCCGCCCAGGACGGCCGAATCGGTCAGGCCACCCAGCGTGGTCTCGACCGAGCGCTGCTGGCAGGTGGTGCCCTGCGCGGTCACCACGCAGGGGGTGGTCTCGGCCAGCTCGTGCTCGATCAGGGCGCGGGCCGCGTCGGCCAGGTGCGAGGCGGTGGCCTGCAGGATCAGCGGGCCGGGAGCCGCCGCCAGCGCCTCCCAATCCACCTGAGGGTCGCGGACGTCGGCGACCGTGTGCGACGAGCCCAGCGGCAGCCCCGCATAGGTCGGGACGGCACTCGTGGCGGCCAGCCCCGGCACGATCTCGATGTGCAGGTGGCTGCGGGCCACGGCGTTCACCTCGGTGATGACCGCGTCCAGCGTCAGCGGGTCGCCGGCCACCAGCCGCACCACGTCGGCCCCCGAACGGGCCTCGGCGACAAGCGTTTTGGCGACCTCGGCGGGCTCGCCCAGCGCCGGCCGGATGTCCGGGCCACCGGCGATCACCGCCGCCGCCGCCTGGCCGGCGTCGCCTTCGGGGGCGGCGTCGGCGTTGCCGTCCGGGCCGGCCGGCGCCGGGCCGGAGACCGGCGGCAGGTCCTTGCCGACCAGCGCGAGCACGGGTTCGGGCACGTCGGGGTCGGTGAACACCAGTGCGGCGTTGGCCAGCACCGTGGCCGCCCGCGTCGTCAACAGTCCCGGGTCACCGGGGCCCGAGCCCACGAACGTGATGTGGCCCGGTCTCGGCTTACGCCCTCGCGTCGTCATTGTCGCTCCCAAGTGACTCTCTTCAGTTTCCTCGCGCGGGGTCTTGCCGCGCTCCCCCAATCAGCTCTCCGGCCCCCAGCTCGAGCAGCTCGGCGGCGACCGAGAGCCCCAGCTCCCGTGCCCGACCGGGAGTGCCGATGCCGGACGCGCGGATCACGTCGGACCCGTCCAGCGCCGCCACGCAGCCGCGCAGCGACAGCTCTTCGAAGACCCGGCCCTCCTCATCGATGGACTCGACCACCTCGGCGATCGCGCCCACCGGTGCCGAGCAACCGGCCTCCAGTTCGGCCAGCAGGGCTCGCTCCGCGGTGACCGCCGCGCGCGTGTCGGCGTCGTCCAACTCCGCCAAAACCGCCGCCAGCTCGGCGCCGGCGCGGCACTCGACGGCGAGCGCGCCCTGAGCCGGTGCTGGCAACATCTGCACCGGCTCTAGCGTCTCGGTGACATCGTCGAGGCGGCCCAGCCGGGCGAGACCGGCCCTGGCCACCACGATCGCGTCAAGATCACCATTGCTTACCCTGTTCAACCTGGTATCTAGGTTGCCTCGTAGGGGGCGGATTTCCAAACCGAGACCCAATGCTCTAAGCTGTGCGGCCCGCCGCGGCGACGACGTGCCCACCAGCGAACCCGCCGGCAACTCCCCCAGCACCAGCCCGTCGCGGGCGACCAGCGCGTCGCGGGGGTCGTTGCGCGGCGGTATCGCGGCGATGGTGAACCTCGGGTCGTCGGCCGTGGGCAAATCCTTGTGCGAGTGCACCGCGGCGTCGACGCGGCCATCGTCGATGGCCTCGCGCAGTGCGGTGGTGAAGGCGCCCACGCCCAGGCTCTGGATGGGCGCCGACGACCGGTCGCCGGCCGTGCTGATGATGACCAGTTCGGCTGGATGGCCGTTGGCGATCAAAGCGTCTCTGACGACACCGGCCTGGGTGGTGGCCAACAGGCTGCCCCGGGTGCCTATCCGGATCACGTGCGGCAATCGGCTACTCGCCGGACTGTTGAGGTGTGCTGACGTCGAATCCGCTTGGGGCGACTGGTAATTCACCAGCGGCGACGGCGGCCACCGAGTCAATGGCGGTCTGGTCGAGTTCGAAGAGTTCGCGCAGCGCCTCGGCGTAGCTGTCGCCGCCCGGCGCGCTGGCCAGCTGTTTGATCCGCACGGTGGGCGCGTGCAGCAGCTTGTCGACGACGCGGCGCACGGTGCGCGCCACCTCCTCGCGGTGCGCGCTTTCCAGGCCGGGCAGCCGGTTGTCGAGGCGCAGCAGCTCGGCCTCGACGACGTCGGCGGCCCGCTGGCGCAGCGCCGTCACCGTCGGGGTGACCTCGGCCATCCGCTGCCCGGCCAGGTAGGTGGCGACCTCGGCCGCCACGATGTGGCGCGCCGCGTCGACGTCGGCGGCCGCGGCGTGGGCCGACGGCTCGCGCTGCACGCGGTCCACGTCGACGACCCACACCCCGGGCAGCCCGGCGACGGCCGGGTCGACGTCGCGCGGCATGCCCAGGTCGCAGATGACCAGCGGGTGGGTCGCCTCGTCGCGGCGGGCCGCGGCCAGCGCGTGGTGCACGTCGGCGAGCGAGACGACGGGGCTGACCGCGCCCGTGCAGCTGACCACGGCGTCGGCGCCCGCCAGCGCGTCGGGCAGCCGGTCCAGCGTGAGCGCCTCGGCCCGCACGCCGGATTCGCGGATCTTGCGGGCCAGCCGCTGCGCGCGGGACGCCGACCGGTTGACCACCGCGATGTGCTCGATGCCGGCCCGGATCAGGTGCGCCGAGGACAGCGCGCCCATCGCCCCGGCGCCGACGACCACCGCGGTCTTGCCGGCCAGCCCGCCCAGCCTGCGCTCGGCCATGCCCAGGGCGACCGACACCACCGAGGCGCCGGCGGCGTCGATGGCGGTTTCGGAGTGCACCCGCTTGCCCACCGACAGCGCCCGCTGGGCCAGCTCGTGCAGCACCCGGCCGACGGTGCGGTTGGCCTCGGCGGTCCCGTAGGCGCGGCGCACCTGGCCCAGCACCTGCTGCTCGCCGATCACCGCGGAATCCAGGCCGCTGGCCACCGCGAACAGGTGCTCGACGGCGGCCTCGCTGTAGCGGACGTACGCGTAGCGGGTCAGGTCGCTCATCGACATCCCGGAGTGCTCCGACAGCACCTGCCCGACCACCGCCAACCCGCCGTGGAACGCGTCGACGACGGCGTAGACCTCGACCCGGTTGCAGGTCGAGAGCACCATCGCCTCGGTCACCAGCGGCGACTGCAACACCCGATCGACGATCTTGACCTGATCGGATTCGTCGATGCTGAGTTGTTCCAGGACGGAGACCGGCGCACTGCGGTGCGAAACCCCGAAGAGCAGGACGCTCACGGCAGCATCACCTGGCCAGCTCCCTTGCTTCCCCAGTAACTGAACTGCTGTCCACGGTAATCGTTAATCAGCTGGGCTACCAAATAAGTACCTCGCCCGCTACCGGGCGAGGTCGGCGCGCAGCCGCGGCTCGTCCAGCTCCCAGTAACTGTGCTCCCGCCCGTCCAGCAGGATCACCGGGAGGCGATCGCCGAACTCCGCCCGCAGTCGAGGGTCGCCCGCCGCCGCTGCGGCGTCGACGTCGGTCGAGGCCAGCTCGAAGCCCAGCTCGTCGGCCAGTTCGACCAGCCGGGCGTGCACGCGCAGGCAGATCGTGCAGCCGTCGCGGGTCAGCAGCTCCACCCGCGGTCGGCGTGCGCCCTGCGTCATGGCCATCAGTGTGGCAGCGGGTGACCCCCAGACTGAATTGTGGGGCCACGCCGCGGCGGATAGGTTGCCGCTGTGGCCGGGGACACGGTGCGGGTCGACCCGCTGGCGATGCGGGGCTTCGCGGAGGCGCTGTCCGGTCGCGCCGAGGAGCTGCGGAATCAGTTCGCGGAGCTCAACGCGGCGGTCGGCGACATGCTGGGCGGGTGGCGCGGAACCTCCGGAAGCGCGTACGCCGCCGCGTGGGAGCTGTGGCACCGCGGCGCCGGCGAGGTCGAGGTGGGCCTGTCGCTGCTGGCGCGGTCGGTGGGTCAGGCCGGTGGGCTCTACCGGCACACCGAGGCGTCGTCCTCCCACGCGCTGCGCGGGGTGCGCGGTGGCTGAGGCGTTTCGGGTGGATCCACGGGCGCTGGCCGATGCGGTGCACCAAATGTCGGAGTTTGCGGGCCGCGCCGAGGGCATGCTGGCCGAAATCGATTCTCTGGTAAGCACTTTGCACTCGACCTGGACGGGAAGCGGCGCGGCGGCCCACGCCGAGGCGCATCGGCACTGGGCCCGCGGTGAGGCGATGATGCGCGAGGCCCTGGCCCAATTGCGGGCCGCCGGCGAGACGGCGCACGGAAATTACACCGGCGCGATGTCGACGAACGCGGCCATGTGGTCCTGACCTGACGCCTCAGGCGCGCAAACCGCCCCCGGCAGCAGCCGGATAGGGTTGATGTCGGTCATCCCAGGGATTACCGGGCGGCACGGCGAGCTAGGAGGTTGGGCCTTGGATTCAGCGGCTTCCTCTGAGCCGGGCGGCACGGAACCCACCGGCCGCACCGACCTGGACGCGCTGGTGGACAACGCGAGCGCCGAACGCGCGCTGGAGGACCTGAAGGCCAATGCCCCCGAAGAAGGCCGCCCGCAGCCACCGATCGACCTGACCGCGGCCGCGTTCTTCGACGTGGACAACACCCTGGTGCAGGGGTCCTCCGCGGTGCACTTCGGGCGCGGGCTGGCCGCGCGCAACTACTTCACCTACCGCGACGTGCTCGGATTCATCTACGCCCAGGCCAAGTTCCAGCTGCTGGGCACGGAGAACAGCAACGACGTCGCCGCCGGGCGGCGCAAGGCGCTCGCCTTCATCGAGGGCCGCTCGGTCGACCAACTGGTGGCGCTGGGCGAGGAGATCTACGACGAGATCATCGCCGACAAGATCTGGGCCGGCACCCGCGCGCTGACGCAGATGCACCTCGACGCCGGCCAGCAGGTGTGGCTCATCACCGCCACGCCGTACGAGCTCGCGGCGACGATCGCGCGCCGGCTCGGGCTGACCGGCGCGCTGGGGACCGTGGCCGAATCGGTCGACGGCGTTTTCACCGGCCGGCTGGTCGGCGAGATCCTGCACGGCCCCGGCAAGGCCCACGCCGTGCGCTCGCTGGCCATCCGCGAGGGCCTCAACCTCAAGCGCTGCACCGCTTATTCCGACAGCTACAACGACGTGCCCATGCTGTCGCTGGTCGGTACGGCCGTCGCCATCAACCCCGACGCACGCCTGCGGGCCCTGGCCCGCGAACGCGGTTGGGAGATCCGCGACTTTCGCACCGCCCGCAAGGCCGCGCGGATCGGGGTGCCGTCGGCCCTGGCCCTGGGCGCGGCCGGCGGCGCGCTGGCGGCACTGGCGTCGCGGCGGCAATCGCGCTGATAGGCTGCGCCGCTGAGACGTATTCGAACGGGGAGCGCAGCGGCATGACAGTCCCAGAATCGGCCCAAGGACTCATCGGCAGCCACTACCGGGCACCGGATTATTTCCAGGTCGGGCGCGAAAAAATTCGGGAGTTCGCGCAGGCGATCAAAGACGAGCACCCGACGCACTACGGCGAGGCCGACGCCGCCGCCGCCGGCTACCCCGCGCTCGTGGCGCCGCTGACCTTCCTGGCCATCGCGGGGCGGCGCGTGCAATTGGAGATCTTCACCAAATTCAACATCCCGATCAACATCGCCCGGATCATGCACCGCGACCAGAAGTTTCAGTATCACCGCCCGATCCTGGCGCACGATAAGCTGTACTTCGACACCTACCTAGACTCAGTGATCGAATCCCACGGCGCGGTGATCGTTGAAATCCGCAGCGAAGTCACGGACGCCGAGGGCGAGCCGGTCGTCACCAGCGTCGTTACGATGCTGGGGGAGGCCGCACACCAGGACGCAGGCGCTGAAGAAACCGTCGCCGCGGTCGCATCCATATCTGCCGGAAAGTAGGGGCGATTCCAATGTCACAGGGCGAATCGGGTGGTACCCAGCTCAAGCCGCCGGTCGAGGCGGTCCGATCCCATTACGACAAGTCGAACGAGTTTTTCAAGCTGTGGCTCGACCCGTCGATGACGTACAGCTGCGGTTACTGGGAAGACGGCGCGACGACGCTGGAAGAGGCCCAGTACGCCAAGCGCAAGCTCGCCCTGGACAAGCTCAACCTCGAGCCCGGCATGACGCTGCTGGACATCGGCTCCGGCTGGGGCTCGACCATGCGCCACGCCGTCGCGGAATACGACGTGAACGTCATCGGCCTGACGTTGAGCGAGAACCAGTACGCCCACTGCGTGGCCGAGTTCGACAAAATGGACAGCCCCCGCCGCAAAGAGGTGCGGATCCAGGGCTGGGAGGAATTTCCCGAGGACGAGCGGATCGACCGCATTGTGTCGCTGGGCGCGTTCGAGCACTTCGCTGACGGAGCCGGCGATGCCGGATACGAGCGTTACGGCGTCTTCTTCAAGAAGTTCTACAACCTGCTGCCCGACGACGGCCGGATGCTGCTGCACAGCATCGTGGTGCCCACCGCCGAGGAGGGCAAGGCGATGGGCCTGAAGACCACCATGACCTTGCTGCGGTTCATCAGTTTCATCCTGAGGGAGATCTACCCGGGCGGCAGGTTGCCTCAGGTCGAGCAGGTCGACAGGTACTCCACCGAGGCCGGTTTCAAGATCGAGCGCCATCACTTCATCGGCAAAAACTACGTTCCGACGCTGACGGCCTGGGCGGACGCGCTCGAGGCGCACAAGGACGAGGCGATCGCCCTCAAGGGTCAGGAGACCTACGAGATCTACCTGCACTACCTGCGGGGCTGCTCGGACCTGTTCCGCGACGGCTACACGAACGTGTGCCAGTTCACCATGGTCAAGTAGCGAAAAGCTCAGCCGAAGAAGATGTTGCGGCGCCCGGCCAGCAGCCGGTACAGCGTCTGCTGGATCGTTTCGCGCACCTGATCGGTCAGCTCGAAGGTGACCATCGGGTCCTCGGCGTCGGAGGCGGCGTAGTCGTTCGTGTAGATCGGCTCACCGAACGCGATGCGCCACTTGGACGGCAGCGGCACCAGGCCCGCGGGCCCGGCCAGCGGGAACAGCGGGGTGACCGGGAAGTACGGCAGCCCGAACAGCCGCGCCAGCAGCTTGACGTCGGTGAGCATCGGGTAGATCTCTTCGGAACCGACGATCGAGCACGGGACGATCGGGGCCTTGGTGCGCAGCGCCGCCGTCACGAAGCCGCCACGCCCGAACCGCTGCAACCGGTAGCGGTCCTCGAAACGCTTGCCCAGCCCCTTGTAGCCCTCCGGGAACACGGCGGTGAGCTCGCCGGCGGCCAGCAGGCGATGCGCGTCCGCCGTGCAGGCCATGGTGTGGCCCGCCTTGCGGGCGGCTTCGCCGACCACGGGCAGGTCGAAAACCATGTCGGCGGCCAGCAGCCGCAGGTCCCGCTGCGCCGGGTGCTCGTCGTGCACCGCCACGGACAGCATCAGCCCGTCGAACGGCAACACCCCGGCGTGGTTGGCCACCACCAACGCGGCGCCGTCGCTCGGCAGGTTCTCGATGCCGCTGACCTCGACCCGGAACCACGACCGGAAGAAGAAGCGCAGCAGCGGCCGAACGATCGCGCTGTTGAAGTGCGGATCGAAGCCGAACTCGTCGACGGCGTAGTCACCCATGAACCGCTGCCGCAGGAAGCCCGCGACCGCGGCGACCTTCTGCGCCAGATCGTTGAGCGGCGCCTCCGCCGTGGACGTCGTGCCGGCGGCGCGGCGGTGTTCGTCGATTTCGCGCACGACCGCGGCGATCTGTTCGGCCGACGCCCGACCGCGCGGATCGGTGAGCAAGGAGGGATGTTGACGGGACGACTCGGCTCGCTGATCGGCTCTACGGCGCGCTGCTACCCGACCCCGATTTGTATGCAGTGGAATGACGTTCGCTCTGGTTTCGCCAGCCACGATACCTACCTGCCCCCACCCCATGGAATTGCATTTCGGCTTCCCCAGCGCTGCGCTAACGCTATGGCGCGACCCTCCAGGGAGCGTACCCGATCGGGGTCGATTATGGGAGTCAGACCGCGGCCGCGGACGTAGTCGTCGAACGCCTCGGCCGTCGTCCATTTCGGCTGGTAGCCGAGCTCCGTGCGCATTCTCGTGGTGTCCATGACGCGGCCGTAGCTCAAATAATCAAACTGATCGCGAGTGATCTCGGTATAGCGGTTAGCCCGTCTCAGTGAATCCAGCGCCCACACGCCAAAACCGGGCACCGGCAAGGGGATTCGGCCCGCCCGCCGGATCGCCTGCGACAGCATGATGATGCCGTCGGCGCCGATGTTGAACGTGCCGGCCTTGCCCGCCATCGCCGCGCGCTCGAGGGCGCCCAGCGCGTCCTGCTCGTGCAGCAATTGCAATCGCGCGTCGCGGCCGAACATGGTCGGGACCAACGGACCGGCCAGATACCGCGACAGCGAGGTGTCCATCGCCGGGCCGATCATGTTGGCCAGCCGCAGAATCGTCACCGCGATATCGGGGCGCCGGCGCCCCAGCCCGCGCACGTAACCCTCGATGTCGAGGCTGTCCTTGGCGAAACCGTCGCGGAAGGGCCGGCGGCTGCTGCTGTCCTCGGTGAACATGACGGGGTCGTGGGCGCTCGACCCGTACACCTCGGAGGTCGACTTGAGGATGACGCGGCGCACCGACGGCGCCTTCTGACAGGCCGCGAAAAGCTGCATCGCGCCCATCACGTTGATTTCCTTCAGCGCCGCGCTGCCGCCGGATCGCGGCGCGTACGACGCCGCCGCGGCGTGCACCACCGTGTCGACTTCGCCGTTGCGAATCACCTTGGCAATGAAGGGATTACGGATGTCGGCGCGGACGAACTCGGCGCGACCCATGCGGCGCAGCATGTCCTTGCTGGGGGCGATCGCATCCACCGCGATGACCCCCTTGATCAAGGGGTTCTGCGCGAGCCGGGCAGTCAGGTACCCGCCGAGAAACCGGCACGCACCGGTGACGAGCACGACTTTGGGGTAGTGCACGGTGCCGGAAGTTCCGGCGCCCTCCCCACTCGACTGATCCACCCGAACAGCCTAACGGGCGGGCGAGCCGGCGGCGTTACGGCGACGCGGCGGTCGGCTGGGCTTACTTGGGCTTACTTGCCAAGTTTTCTGCGCTGCACCCGGGTGCGACGCAGCAGCTTGCGGTGCTTCTTCTTCGACATGCGCTTGCGCCGCTTCTTGATTACTGAACCCATGAACTCCGCTATCTGACCGGTGACCTGCTCGTAGTTGACCCGGACACTTTACCCGGCAGTCAGCTCAGAACACCAAACCGGCGGCGCAGGACGGTAGGTCAGCCCGCGTCGAAGTACGACGTCTCGAGCATGTCGTGGACGGCCTTGGCGTGCACCCGGAAGGACCGCCCGACCCGAACCGCCGGCAGCTCGCCGTTGTGCACCAACCGGTAGACCGTCATCTTGGAGACGCGCATCAGCGCTGCCACCTCCGCGACGGTCAGAAATTGTGTCCTGGCCTGCTGGCCATCGCCGGAACCGGAGTCCCGCCCCTTACCAGCGGAATCTCGTGCCGATGGCCCGTTCGTAGACGTCATCGCAACCCAATCGTGTCAGGCCCGCGCAATGCCAGCGGCTTCCCCTCCGCTGGCACCCACACGTGCATACAAAGAGGAGAATAGCGGGACTAGTGGGGTTAATGGTACTGGTGAGGGACAATCAGTCCGGAAATCATGAATTATTCGGATGTAATTCTTAGCTGCTCAGAGCGTCTTTTTGCGGCCTGGACGGCCGCGTCGACGGCCACCCGCAATCCCCCTCGTTCCAGTTCACGCAGCGCAGCGGCGGTGGTGCCGCCGGGCGACGTGACCGTCGCGCGCAGCTGCGCCGCGGTGGCGTCCGCGCGCGCCCCCAGCGCCTCCCGCTGGACCGATCGATCGGCGTCCATGCGCTCGAGCAGCATCGCCGCCGAGCCGGCCATGGTCTGCGCCGTCAGGTCGGTGGCGACCGAGCGGCTCAGCCCGGCCGCGACGCCGGCGTCGACCAGGGCCTCGACCATCAGGAAGAAGTAGGCCGGACCGGATCCCGACAGCGCGGTCACGGCGTCCATCTGGGACTCGGGGACGGTCAGCACGCCGCCGACGGAGTCGAACAGGGCCGACACCTCGTCCAGCTGGGGGTCGGTCACGAAGCGGCCCTTGGCCAGGGCGGTCACCCCGGCGCCCACCAGCGCAGCGGCGTTGGGCATGGCCCGGACCACCGGCGTTCCGGCCGGCAGCTTGGATTCGAAGTAGCCGATCGTGATGCCCGCCGCGACGGTGACGAAAACCTGCTCGGCGCTGTCGGTCTCGGCCTCGGTGGCGGCACGGGCCAGCTCCCCCATCGCGGCGTCGACGTCGGCCGGCTTCACCGCCACGACGACGAAGGTCGCGTTGTCCACCGCGTCGCTCACCGAGGCGACACGCACCGAATAGGTCTCGGCCAGGTACTCGGCGCGCTCGGGCATCCGCTCGGCCACCACCAGGTCTTTGACCTGCCGGCCCGCGCGCAACAGGCCGGACAGCAATGCCTCGCCGATGCTGCCGCCGCCGATGATCGCGATTCTTGCCATGGCGGAAAGCATTCCAGACAGCGCCCGATGACTAGCGGGCGGCGGGCACCATCGCCAGCTGTCGCGCCTGCACCACCAGGCGGCCGAGGTGATCGACAACGATGTGGTCCTCGTCGAACCAGTCATGCCCGATCTCCACGCAGGTCGCGATGATCCGCAGCCAGCCGTCGGCGGGCAGGGCGCGCAGGAAGGCCGTCAGCTGGATGGTGGGCGCCCAGCCGGTGCGGTCCACGGCGAAGGTCACCGGCGCCGACAGATCGCCACACATGAGCGCGAACAGCGCGTCGGGAGCCACGCCGCGGGGCCGCGCCCACATCTGGATCATGGGCGGGTGCCCGTTGGCCGGCCGCATCGTCGACAGCAGCGGCCGCACGTCGCATCCCTCGCCCAGATGCACCAGTCCGGCCAGCGGGTGGCCGGCCCCGATGGGCTCGACGTCGTCGGGCGGTTCGGGTGCCATCAGGTCCAGCACCGGGTTCGCCGACAGCAGCGGCGCGTGCGAGCCGTCGGCCGGGAAGTGCTCCGGCTGCCCGAGGTTGACCACGGCGTGCACCGCGGTGCGCTCGCCCTGCATGAGCTCGACGTCGACGACGCTGACCCGGCGGCCGCGCTTGCGGAACGAGGTCAGCAGCCGCATGGGCCCCGGGTCGGGCGCCGACAGGAAGCTCGCCGACACGGCGACCGGCTCGGGCCCGTCCGGCTGCCCGCCGGCCGCGGTGCGGGCGGCGTTGGCGCACAGCGCCAGCATCGCGCCACCGTGCACCTTCGGCCCGATGGTCCAGTGTTTGTCGAGCTCGCCCTCGTACACACCGGGGTCGACCTCCCGCAACGTCATCGCGGTGGTGAATAACGCGTTCATGTTCTCCTGGGTTGTCAGCGCAGCAGGTGCGTGCGCGCGAACTGCAACGATTCCGCGAGCATGCTTTCGCGCTCACTGGCGCTGCGTGCGCTCGAGGTGGATACCTCCAAGATCACGTGGCCGGAGAAGCGGCCGCCGGCCAGCAGCTGGCACACCTCGGCGGTGGGCTGGGTGCCGCGCCCGGGCACCAGGTGCTCGTCGGCGGGCAGGCCGCTGCCGTCGCACAGGTGCAGGTGGGTCAGGCCCTCGCCCATCCGCTGGGCCATGTCCAGGGAGTCGGAGCCCGCGGTCGCCGTGTGGGACAGATCCAGCGTGTAGTTCGCGTGGTTGCCGTCCAGCGGGTCATACGACGGCGCGAACGCCGAGATCGCCGGGCCCGGTCCGCCGCCGCGCCTGCGCATCCGTTCCCGGGACTGGTCCGCCCCGAAGAAGCGATCGGCCCGGAACGGGAACATGTTCTCCACGGCGACCTTCACGTCGCTGGCCGCCTCCAGGGCGGCGACCTGGTCGCTGAACCCCTCCGCGTAACGCCGTTGCCAGCGAAACGGCGGATGCACGACGACGGTCTGCGCGTCGAGCTGTTCGGCGGCCCGCACGCTGCGGTCCAGCTTCGGAATCGGGTTGGCGCCCCACACCCGCTGCGAGATCAGCAGGCAGGGCGCGTGCACGGACAGCACCGGGACGCGATAGCGCCGGGACAGCTTCTTGACGGCGCCGATGTCCTGGCTGACCGACTCGCTCCACACCATCAGCTCGACGCCGTCGTAACCGAGCCGGTCCGCGTACTCGAACGCGGCCTCGGCCCGCAACGGGTACACCGAGGCGGTCGACAGGCCGACTTTGATTGCTGGGCGCAATGGTCTGTGGGGGTTCTTCGGTGGTTCCGGCTAGCCCGACTGTAACGACAGGACCAGCGGCCCCAGGGTGATCAGCGCCCCCACCGCGACGGCGATCAGCGTGCTCGCGATGTCCTCGGTTTTGCGCACCACGCGCACGCCCACCACCAGGCCGAGGATGACAAGCACCGTGAGCACCAGCGCCACGATGCTGTTCCAGCGCCACAGCTCGTCGAACGCGACGAACAGCCCGGCCCCGAACGCGACCGCCAGGATCGACTGGAACACGATCAGGCAGCCGCGCCACAGCGCCGCGAGCCGGCCGGGCGACTCGGTCGGCGCCTCGCCGGCGCGCTCGGCCACGGCGGCGGGGCGGTCGTCGTCGAGTTCCGCATCGGCGGACGGCTGCGCGCCGCGCCGCCGGGCCACCTCGTCGGCGAACGTCTGCCCGCCGAACAGCGTGGAATCGGACTGCAGGAACGAGCGCACGAAGGCGGAGTCCTCGGACGCGGGTTCGGCTTCGCGCACCTCGGAGTCCATCACGTCCACCGGGAGGTCGGCGTAATGGTCGAGCGGGTCCGGGCTCATGTCCTCGGCGCCGGACTCAGCGGCGTCGACGGCGGCGTCGGCGTTCGGCAGGGGCCGCGGGTAGGCGCTGCGCTCCGGGCCGGACACGCGTTGGGGTTGGGGCGGCGACTTGGGCCAGCGCGGCTCGGGTTCGGCCCAGTACGCGGACGCGGGCCGGTCCTCGGCGGCCTGGTCGGGGGCCGGCTCGGCGACCTCGACCGTCCCGTTGGCCGCCTGGTCGGTGACGTCGTGGTCGTCCTCGTCGCGGATGACCGGAATTTCCCCGGTGAGCTCGGCGACCGTGACGGCATCGCTGTCGCCGCGCCGGCGGCGGCGCCGCCGGGTGACCGCCGGGGCGCCGATCGTTCCGTTCCTCGCCAGCAATTCGGCCACCGAGATCGGCCGGGTGCCGGGGCTCTCGGTCTCGGAGTGTGGTCCGGTCATGATTTGTCGCCTCTCGATCGGTTCGCGTTCCGATCAGCTTTCTGACCTCCAGCATCGCGCACCGCGCTCCCGAAGAGCGCGGTTCCATCGGCTTCGCTGTCGAGTTTGCGCAGAATGAGACCTTCCCGTAATGCCCACGGGCAGATATCCACGGCTTCGATCGACAGCGCTCGCATGCTTGCCTCGGCCACCAGGGCGCCCGCCACGATCTGCGGGGCCCGCTCGGCGCTCACTCCTTCCAGTTCGGCCCGGTCAGCGGTGGTCATCCTAGAGATGAAAGCTATGAGTTGCCTGAGCCCGTTTTCGGTCAGCGTCCTCTTGACCCGCGGTCCGGCCGCCGAGGGCGCGGCGCCGGTGAGCCGTGCCAGCGAACGGAACGTCTTCGAGGTGGCGACGGCGAGGTCGGGCGCGCCGGCTTCGAGCACCGCCACGGCCGATTCCGCCAGTTCGGCGTCCAGCCAGTCGCGCAGCATCGCCACCCGCCGCCGCCCGGGCGGGTCGTCGGGCAGCCACTCGCGGGTCAATCGCCCCGCACCCAGCGGCAATGACAACGCGACCTCGGGCTCCTCGTCGACGCCGCTGGACAGCTCCAGCGAGCCGCCGCCGATGTCGAGGTTGATGATCCGCCCGGCGCTCCAGCCGTACCAGCGGCGCACCGCGAGGAAGGTCAGCCGCGACTCGTCGACCCCGGTCAGCACCTGCAGTTCGACGCCGGCTTCTTTTCGCACCCGGGACAGCACGTCGTCGGAATTCTCGGCGTCGCGGACCGCCGAGGTGGCGAAGGCCATCAGCTCCTTGCAGCCGGAGCTGTCCGCGATCTTGGCGAACTCGTTGATCGTCGAAACCAACTTGTCGGCGCCGCGCTTGGTGATCTTCCCCGAGCTGTCGATCGACTCGGAGAGCCGCAGTGTGGCCTTCGTCGAACTCATCGGCGTCGGGTGCCCACCGCGGTGGGCGTCGACCACCAACAGGTGGACCGTGTTGCTACCCACGTCGAGCACGCCTAACCGCACAGCAACAACCTAGCGGGAGTCGCCTCGCGTCAAAGTGCCAGGCAAGCGAAATCGTGGTCTAACGTTGGCGACGTGGCGGATTCACACCCGGAACCGGGTCAGGAGGTCGAGTTGGACTTCGCCCGCGAGTGGGTGGAGTTCTACGACCCGGACAACCCCGAGCACCTCATCGCGGCCGACCTCACCTGGCTGCTCTCGCGCTGGACCTGCGTCTTCGGCACGCCCGCCTGCCGCGGCACGGTCGAGGGCCGGCCGGACGACGGGTGTTGCTCGCATGGCGCGTTTCTGTCCGACGACGACGACCGTGCGCGGCTGGACGACGCGGTCACCCAGTTGACCGACGAGGACTGGCAGTTCCGGGAAAAGGGCTTGGGCCGCAAGGGTTACCTGGAGCTCGACGAGCACGACGGCCAACCGCAATACCGCACGCGCAAGCACAAGGACGCCTGCATCTTCCTCAACCGGCCCGGCTTCGCCGGCGGCGCCGGATGCGCGTTGCACACCAAGGCCCTGAAGCTGGGCGTGCCGCCGCTGACCATGAAGCCTGATGTCTGCTGGCAGCTGCCGATCCGGCGCAGCCAGGAGTGGGTGACGCGGCCCGACGGCACCGAAATACTCAAGACCTGGGTCACCGAATTCGATCGCCGCGGCTGGGGATCCGGCGGCGCGGACCTGCATTGGTACTGCACGGGCGATCCGGCCGCGCACGTCGGCGCCAAGCAGGTCTGGGAGAGCATGGCCGACGAGCTGACCGAGTTGCTCGGCGCGAAGGCCTACGCCGAGCTGGCGGCAATGTGCAAGCGGCGCAGCAAGTTAGGGCTCATCGCCGTGCACCCGGCCACCCGGGTCGCCGAATAACGCGACGCCGGCTCAGCCGGCTTGGGTCTTCTTGTACGACAACACCATTCGCAGCGCGCTGGCGTTGAGGTAGTCCTCGACCGCGGCGGCGGCCGCCTCCGCCCGGCGCGCCAGCACCGCGTCGGTGATGGCCTGCAGGTCGGCCACCACCGGGGCGGCGTCGTCGTAGGCCCCGGTGAGTTCGTGCTCCCGCCCGCCGAACGCGTGCTCGACCCAGCGATACAGCAACCCCAGCGCGCGGTTGCGGGTGGCGTGAATGAGCACCCGGAAGTAGTCGAGGTCGGCGGCCTGGCGTGCCGCCGAGCCGTCGGCCGCACGCACGGCCTGCAGCGCCGCGCGCAACGCCTCGGCGTCCTCCGGCGTGCTGCCGATGGCCGCCAGCCGGCCGATCAACGGGCCCAGCGCCGCGCGGATCTGAAGCAGTTCCGCCAGAAAGTCGGGGCCGAGTTTGCGAACCAGCGCCTCGACGACCGCGGGATGCGTGAGCGCCTCGGGGTCGCGGACCACGTTGCCGCTGCCATGGCGGGCCTCTATGAGGCCCATCTGCTGCAGGCGGGCCAGCCCCTGGCGCAGCGAGGTGCGGTTGACACCGAGGTGCTCGGCCAGCTCCCGCTCGGGCGGCAGGGTCGACCCGGGCGGAAACACACCGTCGAGGATCGCGTCGGCGATCGACGCGGCGATCTGCTCATCGACCCGTTGGCGATCCGGTGGCTGCAGCGCACTTGACTGGTTCATTGGCTCAACCAATATAGTGGAACGACCCGGCGCGGTGCACCCATCGCGCACCCGTGTCCCGACCGGAGGTGAGCCCATGGACGACGAGCTGCGATCGGCCTGCGCTCCGCGCTGGCGCGGCAAGCCGGGGCGCCTGGAGGTCTGGTACGCCACCCTGTCGGACCCGTTGACCCGCGCCGGGCTGTGGATCCACTGCGAGATGGTCGCCCCCCAGCATGCGGCCGACGCCCCCTACGCGCACGGCTGGGCGACGTGGTTCGCGCCCGACGGCCCGCCGCGCACCGAGCGGTTCGGCCCCGAGCCGACCGGGCCGGCGTCGGGAACCGCCTGGTTCGACGCGGCGGGGGCGCGTGTGGCGCCGCAACAGCTGGCCGGGCGCGCCGGGTCGTTCGCGTGGGACCTGTCGTGGCAGGACGCCGGCACGCCGCTGTGGACGTTCCCCCGCGCGGCGTGGGAACGCGAGCTGCTGCCGGGCGCCCAGGTGGTCCTCGCGCCCACCGCCGATTTCGCGGGCTCACTGAGCATCGCCGACGCGGCGGTCCGGGTCGACGGCTGGCGCGGCGGGGTCGCCCACATCTACGGGCACGGCAACGCCAAGCGCTGGGCCTGGGTGCACGCCGACCTCGGCGACGGCCACGTGGTGGAGGCGGTGACCGCGGTGTCGCACAAGCCCGGCCTGCGCCGGTTGGCGCCGCTGGCGTTCGTGCGGTTCCGCCTCGACGGAAAGGATTGGCCGGCAAGCCCTTTGCCGTCGCTGCGGATGAAAACGACGCTGGGCCTGCGGCACTGGCAGCTGGAGGGCAGCATCGGCGGTCGCCGGGTGCTGATCCGGGTCGACCAGCCACCGGAGCGGTGCGTGAGCCTCGGCTACACCGACCCCGACGGCGGCCGCGCGGTGTGCACCAACACCGAACAGGCCGACGTCCACGTCGACATCGACGACCGGCACTGGTCGGTCCTGGGCACCGGCCATGCCGAGGTCGGCCTGCGCGGGGCCGACGCACCCGCCATCAACGAGAGGATTTCGTCGTGAGCTTCGTTCTCGACCCGCCGCTGCTGTTCGCCGCCGGAGTGCTGATCGAGCGCCGGCTGCCCCCGGACCAGCGGGACCTCGCCGAGGCCGCCACACTCGGCGTCTTCTTCGGCGGCTCGTTCGGCCTCTACCACAACGTGCCCGGCCTGGGCGTGCTGTGGCGGCCCTTCCGCGCCGCCAACGGGCGCGACTTCATGTGGAACAGCGGCGTTTTCAACGTCGACACCGTCGAGGCGGGACCGCGGCTGCATGCCGCGGCGGGCGCCATCTTTGCGACCTATCCGTTCTTCATCAAACTGGGACGCCGGCTCGGGCGCCGCGGATGAGCCGTCTGGCCGCGTCGTTCGGCGCCGCGCTGCTGCCCGAGGAGCGCGGCGGCCCGGCGCCGGCCCAGCTCGCTGCCCGCGTCGACCGCTACCTCGACCAGCTGCCCCCGACCTCGCGGGTGGCCATGCGGGCCGGGTTGCTCTCGCTGGCCGCGGCGAGCTACCTCACCACCGGCCGCTCGCTGCCCCGGCTCGACCCCGGCGAGCGGGAGCGGGTGCTGCGCCGGGTCGCCGCGCTCGGCCCCGACGTCGGCGCGGCCGTCGAGGCCATGAAGGCGATCGTGTTGCTGGCCAATGGCGCGGAAACCTATGCGCCGGAACTGCTTTCGCGTGCCCAGGAGCAGGACCTGGCGCGTCCGGATGCGCCCCTGAACGTCACGCCCTCGACCGAGTGTGGCTCGGTCGTCACCGCCGACGCGGTCGTCGTGGGATCGGGCGCCGGCGGGGCGATGGTGGCCCGCAAGCTGGCACGGACCGGCCTGGACATCGTCGTGATCGAGGAGGGCCGGCCCTGGACGGTCTCCGAATTCCGCGGCACCCACCCCATCGACCGCTACGCCGGGTTGTACCGCGGGGCGGGGGCCACCGTCGCGCTCGGGCGCCCGTCGGTGGTGCTGCCCATCGGACGAGCCGTCGGAGGCACCACCGTGGTGAACTCGGGCACCTGTTACCGGCCACCGCCCGCCGTGATGCGGCGCTGGCGTGACGATTTCGGCCTTCGGATGGCCGATCCGGACCGGCTGAACGAGCGCCTCGACGACGTCGAACGCACCCTGCGGGTGGCGCCGGTCCCGCTGCAGATCATGGGGCGCAACGGGCGCCTGCTGCTGGACGCCGCGGCGGCGCTGGGCTGGCGGGCGGCGCCCATCCCGCGCAACGCGCCGGGCTGCGGGGGTTGCTGCCAGTGCGCGATCGGCTGCCCGCGCAACGCCAAGTTCGGCGTGCACCTCAACGCGTTGCCGCAGGCATGCGCGGCCGGGGCGCGGATCGTCTCACAGGCCCGCGTCGAGCGGGTGCTGCACTCCCAAGGGCGCGCTCGCGGGGTGCGCGCCCGCCGCCCCGACGGCACCGCTCTCGACGTCCTCGCCGACACGGTCGTCGTCGCA
>NZ_LZIS01000007.1 GCF_001667015.1 Mycobacterium sp. E3198
CCGGGCGGCCCACCGCCCCCCTAGGCGCGCGGGGATCGTGGCGCCGGGTACCCGCGGCCAGAAGCCAACCGGCAGTAGGCTGCCTGCATGGCTGAAGTTATGCCCGTCCTGATGCGCACCGGCGCGGTCGCGCTCGGCTCGACCGTGGCCGGCATCGGTTATGCCGCCTTCGTCGAGCGCAACGCGTTCGTGCTGCGCGAGATCACCATGCCCGTCCTGTCGCCGGGGTCCACGCCGCTGCGGGTGCTGCACATCAGCGACCTCCACATGCTGCCGACACAGCGCCGCAAACAGGCCTGGCTGCGCGAGCTGGCCGCTTGGGAGCCCGACCTGGTGGTCAACACGGGCGACAACCTGGCGCACCCCAAGGCGGTGCCCGCGGTGGTGCAGACCCTGGGCGACCTGCTGTCGCGGCCGGGCGTCTTCGTCTTCGGCAGCAACGACTACTTCGGGCCGCGCCTGAAGAACCCGCTGAACTACCTCACCAACCCGTCGCATCGGGTCCGCGGCGAGCCGCTGCCCTGGCAGGACCTGCGGGCGGCGTTCACCGAACGCGGCTGGCTCGACCTCACCCACACCCGCCGCGAATTCGAGGTGGCCGGCCTGCACATCGCCGCCGCGGGCGTCGACGACCCGCACATCGACCGGGACCGCTACGACACGATCGCCGGGCCGGCGAGCCCGGCCGCGAACCTGCGCCTGGGGCTGACCCATTCCCCGGAGCCGCGGGTGCTGGACCGCTTCGCCGCCGACGGCTACCAGCTGGTGATGGCGGGGCATACCCACGGCGGGCAGCTATGCCTGCCGTTCTACGGCGCCCTGGTGACCAACAGCGGCCTGGACCGCTCCCGCGCCAAGGGACCGTCGCGGTGGGGCGCCAACATGCAGCTGCACGTGTCCGCGGGCATCGGCACCTCGCCGTTCGCGCCGGTGCGATTCTGCTGCAGGCCCGAGGCGACCCTGCTGACTCTGATCGCCACCCCGATGGGTGACCGTGATGCCACCAGCGACCTGAGCCGTTCGCAGCCAACAGCTTCGGTGCGTTGAGCGATCGGGCGCGGATCGCGGTCCGCACCCTGCCACGAGACTGGACGGACAACGCGATCCGGCTCATCCACGCCGACGCCCGGCGCAGCGCCGACACCCACCTGCTCCGGTATCCGCTGCCGTCGGCCTGGGACACGGGCGTCGACGTCGCGCTGTACCTCAAGGACGAGTCGACGCATATCACCGGCAGCCTCAAGCACCGGTTGGCGCGGTCGCTGTTTCTGTATGCACTCTGCAACGGGTGGATCAACGAGGGCACCACGGTCGTCGAGGCGTCCTCGGGGTCGACGGCGGTGTCGGAGGCCTACTTCGCGGCCCTGCTGGGCCTGCCGTTCGTCGCCGTGATGCCGGCGTCCACCAGCTCATCCAAGGTGGCACTGATCGAATCCCAAGGCGGCCGTTGCCATTTCGTGCATGACTCGGGCGAGGTGTACGCCGAGGCCGAGCGCGTCGCGCGCGACACCGGCGGCCATTACCTGGACCAATTCACCAACGCCGAGCGCGCCACCGACTGGCGCGGCAACAACAACATCGCCGAGTCGATCTACGAGCAGATGGGCGAGGAGCGACACCCCATCCCGGAGTGGATCGTGGTCGGCGC
>NZ_LZIS01000008.1 GCF_001667015.1 Mycobacterium sp. E3198
GCGTGGCGGGCCACCGATGAGCTGGCGGTGTGCGCATCGTGGATCGGTGAGCACGCCGAGGCGTTCACCCTGTGCCGGCGCCTGGTGGCCCGCCCCGATCTGCCCGACCCGGACCGGCAACGCATTGCGGCCAACCGCGACTTTTCAGTGCCGGCCATGCTCCAAGCGGCCGCACCCTACCCCCAAGCCCTGGTGCAGTCCCTGGCCGCAGGGCCCGCCCAAGGCGAGATCACCGTCAGCCTGATCGCCGGACCCGACCGCCACACCACCGAACAGACCATCAACTCATTTCTGCACTGCTGCCTCGATGTGTCGCGAATCGGACGCTTCGTGGTCCTCGATACCGGCCTGTCCGCCCCCGACCGCGCCACGCTACGCAAACAATACGGATTTCTGCAGTTCGCCCGTCGCCGATCCGGCGACAAACCCGCCCCCCAGCTCGCGCAGTTACGCGCGCAGATCCACACACGGTTCTGGCTGCACCTGGGCGCCGGCTGGCGGTTTTTCGCCCCCGAGAACTACATCACCCGCCTGAGCGCGGTGCTCGATGCCGAACCACAGGTGTTCCAAGTAGGCATCAACTTCACCGACGCAGCCAAACTCACCGGCGCCTGCGCCGCCGAACCGGCGGTACGCCGCTCACCCGACACCGGCCGCTACCTGCTCACCGACGTAATGGCCAGCGGCCCAGCGATGTTCGACACCACACGCCTAGATCAAGCCCACGGCGCGCACAACACCAACCCCGACCCGCCCACCCCACCTAGCCGACCGACCACCGACACCGGCCCGCGCACCGCCAGCCTCGACGAAGTACTCTGCATCTCAGATCTGTACCTCTAGACACAAACCGCGTTCAACCAAAACGAACTCGGTTATGGCCTCCGCGCCAAGCCCGCGTGCGGGCTCTCACGTCCAAGGAAACGTCGGCGCCATCGGGTGACCCGACCCCATTCTCACGCCCGAAGGGCGACTACCGGCGGGGTCTGGTGCTGGCGCGATAATCCAACATGTCCAACGTACAGAATCGTTGAGACAGTGCACCTTTCGCGTCCACGACATGCACGTTCGTCGATTGTGTGAAAAATCCCGGCTAACTCGAGCTCGCCTCAAGTTCGTCGAGTAATTCGCCAAACGCCTCGTCGCAGATCTTTTGCAGCCGTGGTTCAAGATCCCGCTTCCAGCGGCCGACCGATGACGGGCCGTCAGACGATGTTCGATGCGCATTCACATCAGCGGTGACTTCATTCCCAGCCTTTACCATTGCGTCGACGAAATTCGCCGACGAATCCAGCCCCAGGGCGTCGAGTATTGCGCGAATTTGCTCGGTGGGCGAACGCATTAGGTCCTCATAACGGACGAGCGGACCGCGATGTGATGTGGACTTCCACGTTTGTACAAGTGACAGCGTACGGGTGCGGACGACGTCGACGTATTGTTCATCCGTTTCAACCAGGTCGCGACCGAAGTCGTCAAAGCCGCGCCGAGCATTGAACGCGAGTACGGAGGCCAGGGTGTCCCTGGGATCCCGGACGAGGAATATCTCCCGCCCGCGCGGGTAAAGCTGCCGCATTGTCCAGTCGTAGTGGCCTGGCCGGACGCCCTTCTGCTGGACGCTCTTCTCAGCGAAGAAGGCGGGTGTCGTGGGTTTTCTCGTGCTGGCGTAATCGTGGTAGAACGACTCCACGGCGGCCTGCGCCACGTGGGCGAATTCCTCGATCCGATCGGTCGCGTGCGAGCGCTCGGCGGTTGCACCCACCGAGCCCACATCGGGAAAGAAGTAAGGGAAAGGAGGCAGCCGGATTGGATCGCTCCAGAACTTCAACGATTCCACCCGCGATGTGTCCACGACTGCGGCTAACACCTGTATGAAATGCATCCAGTAGCTACAGACATAGGTCTCGCCGTAGGGAAAACGCTCATGGACGATGATGTCCGGGTGCTCTGCGAGCATCCCCATCAGCCAGGTGCTGCCCGATCGGCCGAGACTGGAAACGATGATTGGCTGCGTAGTGGGGGTGAACGCTGAGGTTAGCTGCTGCGTGCCGCGTACTTGCGCGATCTCGCGTCGGCGTCCATCCTGGAAGACAACCCTCACAACAATGGTGAATGAAGGCGGCAGGCCGACCGTTCCGATCGTCTTCCAGAACCCCACTCGAGGCGAACTGCTGCCATACAATTCGGCCGCTTTGGGCCGCGGAACAGTGAGCTCGCAGCTCGCAACCACGCTTTGCTCGTGGACGAACTCCACCTCGGCTACGGGCGCCTTGCTCACGACCCAGCCGTAGATGTCGAACGCGTATCCGTCGACCGGACCCGTCTGCGGGTAGTCGAGAAAAGCCTTGGTGATCAGGTCATCGCTGGGGCACAGGATGACCCCTGATATCCCCACGGCCATGCGCCGATCCTGTCCCTACTCGTCGGGGCAGCTCACCTTTCGCTGCTCCACTCCGGGGAACCGCCCGGAGCACCTGCGTAGTAATCTAGCGCGAGCATCCGGTGAAGATCGCTGTTCCGCTCATGCCCGTTAACCAGCTCGGCCAGTGCTTGCATCGAACGGCGCCGGCACCCGCAGGACGCGATGGCCTGCATGCGGCCTCAAACCCGAAAGCGACCATGTCGTCGGTACTAATTGTCTCGATCAGTCGGAAACCGCAGCCGGCCCTGCGCGATGATCGCGGATACATGTGGAGGCTGTCCGGGTCGGTGGCATCGCACGAACCACGTTGTCGCGCAGCGCTATTCGGTCGCGCTGCGGTCCCAACTGTTGGGCAGCAGCGGGATGGCCGGGGCGTCGTTGCATCCGTCGTCGGCCAGTGTGATCAGCCCGGCCGGACGGCCGGCGGCGGGCGTGACGCCGGCACCGACGAATCCGAGTCGCCCGCCCCCGTGGCCCGAAGCCTCCGGAGGCGGGCCCCCGTCGTCGTCGAGGTCCATGAACTCGTGGCGATTGGCGCGATCCCCGATCGCCGCCCCCCGACGCCGGCGCCCCCGCGTTCGGTCATTCACCTCCGCCGCGGCGGCCGCCGGCTCGTCGGCGCCCTCCGGCGCCGGTTCCTCCGAGCGACGACGAGTGCGGCTGGTGGCGCTGCCGCGCGCCGACAACTCGGAGAGGCCGACGGCGTAGAGGACGTCGGAGAGACCCGCGCCGATGCCCGTCGACGCCGACGGACCGAACCCCACCCCCGGCCCGCCACCGACCGGTCCCCCGCCGATGGCGGAGGTCGTGCCCGGCGCCGCGGTGCCGGGCACGGTGGCGGCGCTGCTCGCACTGGCCGGGGCGGCGGCGGGCGCCGCGGCAGGCATAGCGCCCACCGGCGCCGGCGCCGCCACGGCCGCCGGTACGGAGGTGGCCACCGCCACCGGGACCGCGACGCCGGTGGCGGCCGCGGCGCCCGCCGCAACCCCGGCGGCGCCGACGGCGGGAATGGCGACCAGCGCCGGGGCGAGCGAGATGACCTC
>NZ_LZIS01000009.1 GCF_001667015.1 Mycobacterium sp. E3198
CCCGCCGGCGCCGCCGTCACCGCCCGTACCGGGGACGGAGCCTTGGGCGCCCGAGACTCCACCGGCGCCGCCGTTGCCGTTCAACAACCCGCCGTGCCCGCCGTGCCCGCCGGAACCGGCGCCGTCGCCAAACACGGCGTCGGTGGCCAGGCCGCCGGCCCCGCCGGCCCCCCCGTTGCCGAACAACCCGACCGCGTCGCCGCCCGCGCCCCCGGCTCCGGCGCCACGGACGATGGTGCCGTTGTAGGCGCCACCCGCGCCGCCCGGGCCGCCGTTGCCCCACAACAGGCCGCCGGACCCGCCGGCTCCGCCGCTGCCGGCGCTGTTGTCGACGTTGCTCACGCCGCCGGCCCCGCCGGCGCCGCCGTGGCCGAACAACCCGGCGGGACCGCCGTTGCCGCCCTTTCCTCCGGGGGTGGAGGCGGTAGCGGCCGCGCCCGATCCGCCGTCGCCGCCGTTGCCCCACAGCAGGCCGCCGGCCCCGCCGTTCTGGCCGGTGCCCGGCAAGCCGTTGGTGCCGTTGCCGATCAGCGGGCGGCCCAACAGCAGTTGGGTGGGGGTGTTGATGGCGTTGAGGATGTCCTGCTGCACGACCTGCCACGGGTTGGCGACCGCCGCGGCGTTGGCCGCCTCGGCCCCCGCGTAGGCGCCGGCGCCCGCGTTGAGGGCTTGGACGAATTGCTGGTGGAACGCCGCCGCCCGGGCGCTCACGGCCTGATAGTCCTGGGCGTGTGCGCCGAAGAACGCGGCCACCGCGGCCGACACCTCGTCGGCGCCGGCCGCCACCAGCTGCGTGGTCTGGGCGGCCGCGGCCGAGTTGGCCTGGCTCAGCGTTGAACCGACACCCGCCAGATCCGTGGCAGCTACCGCCACCAGGTCGGGTTGCGCGATGACGTAAGACATTCCGCTCCTCCGGCAAAGCCCCCGTCGATGGGCAAGATCGTAGCGCGGTTACCCGAAGCGCAGGGTGAGATTGCGCGCGCTACGGCGCGTCGGCCCCCGGCACGCCGAGCAGCAGGCCTCCGCCACCGCCGATCCCGCCGACGGTGCCGCCGTCGCCGCCGTTGCCGATCAGCTGGGCGTTCCCGCCGTCGCCGCCCAGCGCTCCGGTGAAGGTGTAGCCGAAGCCGGCGTCGCCGCCCCTGCCCCCGTTACCGGTGAGCCCGGCGTTGCCGCCGCGGCCGCCGAAACCGCCCTTGCCGAGGCCTTGGCCGCCGTTGCCGCCGTCCCCGCCGTCCCCGTACAGCCCGACGGCGTTGCCGCCGGCGCCCCCGACGCCGCCGTTGCCGTAGGCGGATTGCCCGCCCGCGCCGCCGTGACCCCCATGGCCGAACAGGCTGCCGCCGTTGCCGCCGTTGCCGCCGATTCCACCATCCGCGAACGCGGTCGTCAGGGTGGCGGAACCGCCGGTCCCTCCGGCGCCGCCGTTGCCGATGAGGCCGGCCGAGCCGCCGTCGCCGCCCGCGTAGGAGCCGCCGCCCAACGTGGGATTGCCTTCCGTGCCGTTGCCGCCGGCGCCGCCGTTGCCGCTGAACATCCCGCCCGCCCCGCCGTTGCCTCCGCTGTTGCCGCGGGTGGCGACTCCGGCGTTGCCGCCGTGGCCGCCGTCACCGTGCAGCAGCCCGCCGTGTCCCCCCTGGCCGCCGGCACCGGCAATGCTGTTCGCCGCGTCGTTGACCCGACCGGAACCACCGTCGCCGCCGGCGCCGCCGCTGCCGAACAATCCGATGGCGTCCCCGCCCCGTCCGCCCCCCCCACCCGTGGTGGAGGCCACGGCGAACCCGCCGGTGCCGCCGGGCCCGCCGTTGCCGAACAGCCAGCCGCCGGTGCCGCCGGCGCCACCGGGGCCGGCGGACTCGGGGAAGACCGCGGGCCCGCCGGCGCCACCGGCGCCGCCATTGCCGAACAGCCCGGCGGGCCCGCCGTTACCGCCCGGCCCCCCAAAACCGCCCCCGGTTGCGGGCGCGCCGGACCCGCCGTTGCCGCCGTTGCCGTACAAGAGCCCGCCGGCGCCGCCGTTCTGTCCGGTCCCGGGCAGGCCGTCGGCGCCGTTGCCGATCAGCGGGCGGCCGAGCAGCGCCTGGGTGGGTGCGTTGACCGCGGCCAGCACGTCTTGCTGCAGCGCCTGCCACGGGTTCGCCGCCGCCGCGGCGTTGGCCGCCTCGGCGCCGGCGTAGGCGGCCGCGCCCGTGTTGAGAGCCCGGACGAATTGGTCGTGAAACGCCGCCACCCGGGCGCTGACGGCCTGGTAGGCCTGGCCGTGATCGGCAAAGAGCGCGGCCACGGCTGCCGATACCTCGTCGGAGCCGGCAGCCAGCACCTCGGTGGTCTGGGCCGCCGCGGCCGAGTTGGCCTGGCTGAGCGTCGAACCGATCCCCGCGAGGTCCGTGGCGGCCAACGCGGCCAGGTCGGGTTGCGCGATCACGAAAGACATTTCCGCACCTCCGGCACAGTGCGGCTCGGCGTCGCCCAGACGGTAGCCGGCGCCGAGCCCGTGTTGAGGAGCAAATCGTAACGTGCGGTCGGCAAGCGCAGGCCGGATTTGCCAGCAAATGTCCGCGCGGGAGCCTCGGCGAGGCCGGGACGGCGCTGGGTGCCCGCCGGGCGCCGGCCGGCGCTAGCCGGGGATTCCGTTGCGGATCACGAATTCCCTTGCCTTGATCAGGAATTCGAGCTGCTCGCCCACCTGGCGGAGTGGGTCGGTGCTGCGCGTCGAACGCGACAGGACGACGGCGCCTTCCAGGGCGGCGATCGACATCACCGCCAGCGACGCCGCATCGGCGTCGTCGAAGCCGTCGTTGGCAAACGCCCGCGTCAATGCCTGACACCACCGACCCAGGATGGCGCCCGCCTCGGCGGACAGCTTGGGGTCGGCGTCGTCGGAGCCGATCGCCGCGGCGACCACGGCACATCCGGCGGCGAAGTCGCTCGTGGTCAGGAGGCGCTCCCAGAATTCGACGAACTCGCGCAGCAGGGCCCTGGCGCCCCAGCCGGCGGCGTCGTCGATCATGGCGGTGACGGAGTCGCCGGAGTAGCGCAGCGCCTCGGCGAGGATCTGATTGCGGCCCTCGGGAAAGTGGTAGTACACCGAGCCGCGCGGCGCGCCGCTGCGGGCGAGCACCTCGTCGATGGTCACCCCGGCGGCCCCGCGCTCGCGCATCACCTCGGCCGCGCTGAGGAGCATCTTCTTGCGCGTATCGCAGCGCTTGGTCGGCGTGGGTTCCGCCTTGGCGTCGGTGCTAGTCGGCACTGTCGTACCTCCCGTGGCGAGCGTCATGCAGCGTGTGAGTGCCGCGGTACCGGCCAGTGCATGTTACGCGGCCCGAATCGGAAGGGGCGGCGCTTCAGGTCGGGCATCTCGCGCGTGAACTGGTAGCCGGCGATGTTGAGTTCGATGATCCACATTGTTTTCTCCCGGCCTGAGTGCGGCCCATGATTATGCTTAGAAGCATATAAGACATCGGTCAAGTAAGCAACTTTTATTCCCTAACTAAGTCGAGCAACTCGATAAACGCGGAGTGGGGGCCGTCACAGCGCCAGCCGGAGCTGCTCCTGGCGACCGCATTTTTATGTCCTATTGCATAACCCTTAGGGCCCGCGGGCCACCGTCCCACCCGGATCGCCGGGGCGCCGCCGGGCGCGCGGGCGAAAAGGCCGCGCGTGTACCCGGCGCGAAAAATCGTCGTCAAAATTTCGCGGCGAGTACACGCTCGGCGCAGGGTGGCGCTAGGCGCCTCAGCTTTCGACGGTGTAGCCCATCGGCATCAGCACGCTCTTCTGCTGCGTGAAGTGCTCGACGCCCTCGGGGCCGTTCTCGCGGCCGATGCCCGAGTTCTTGTAACCGCCGAACGGGCAGCAGGGATCGAACGCGTACCAGTTGATCGCGTAGGTCCCGGTGCGGATCTTCTCCGAGATCTCGATGCCCCGCGGCACGTTGGTGGTCCACACGCTGCCGGCCAGGCCGTACTCCGAGTCGTTGGCGATCTTGATCGCGTCCTCTTCGGTGTCGTAGGGGATGATGCTCAGCACCGGCCCGAAGATTTCCTCCTGGGCGATCGTCATTTTGTTGTCGACGTCGGCGAAAACGGTTGGCTGCACGAAGAATCCGTTGTCCAGGCCCTCGGGACGGCCGCCGCCGCACACCAGCCGCGCGCCCTCCTCGATGCCCTTGGAGATGTAACCCTCGACACGGGCGCGCTGCTTCTCCGAGATCAGCGAACCGATCTGGGCGTTCGGGTCCGACGGCGGCCCGACCGGCAGCGCTTGGACGAAAGCGCTGACGGCGTCCACGATTTCGTCGTAGCGCGAGCGCGGCGCCAGGATCCGGGTCTGGCCCACGCAGGCCTGCCCGGTGTTCATGATCCCGGCGAACACCATCATCGGGACCGCCGCGGCCAGGTCGACGTCCTCGAGGACGATGGCCGCAGATTTCCCGCCGAGCTCCAGCGTGCACGGCTTGAGCATCTCCGCGGCGCGGCGGCCGATCTCCTTGCCGACGCCCGAGCTGCCGGTGAACGTGAACAGGTCGACGTCCCGGTTGGACGTCAGCGCCTGCCCGGTCTCGATGCCGCCGGGCACCACCGACAACACGCCCTCGGGCAGGCCGGCGTCGGCGAACACCTCCGCCAAAGCGTTTGCGGTCAGCGGGGTTTCGGCGGCCGGCTTGAGCACCACCGTGCAGCCGGCCAGCAGGGCGGGGCCCAGCTTGTTGACCGCGAGGAACAGCGGCACGTTCCAGGCCACGATCGCGCCGACGACCCCGATCGGCTCGCGGTGCACGATGGTCTGCCCGTAGGAGCCGTTGCGGATCTCCCGCCACTTGACCTGGTCGACGGCGGGGCCGGCGAAGAATTGCATCGCGCCCATCGAGCCCATCCAGTGCATCGTCTCGATCGTCATCGGCGGCTGGCCGGTCTCGGCGGCCAGCAGCGCGGCGAACTGCTCCTTGCGCTCCTCGAGCAGCTGCAGCGCTTTGGCGATGACGGCCGCGCGTTCCTTCGGCGGCGTGGTGGGCCACGGCCCGCTGTCGAAGGCGGCGCGGGCGGCGGCCACCGCGGCGTCGACGTCGGCCGCCGCGGCCAGCGGCACCTTCCCGACGTAGTCACCGGTGGCCGGGCAGTGCACCTCGATGACTTCCGAGGTCGACGGCTCGGTCCACTTGCCGCCGATGAAAAGTTTGTCGTATTCGGTCTTCACGTCGGTCATGGCGCCACCCTACCCAAGCGGACGCAAAACGAGAACATGTTTCATTCTCGGGGTACGAGTACCAGCACGAGATTGCTGACCAGGAACTCGCGCAGCACCGGCACCGACGTCAGCCACCACGCCCATCGGGGGTGGTAGCGGGGAAATGCGGCCACCGCGGCGCCCGTGCCGGCGGCCCAGCGCAGGCCGTCGGCGGCCGACACCGCGAATAACGACGACCCGTAGTTGTTTTTGGCCGGATGACCGTGCTTGCGGGCGTAGCGCGCGGCGGCCCGGG
>NZ_LZIS01000010.1 GCF_001667015.1 Mycobacterium sp. E3198
CTGCTCGGCAACGGCGGCAACGGCGGTAACGGCGGGATCGGCGCCGCGACGGGCTTCGGCGGCGCCGGCGGCGCCGGCGGCACGGGCGGTGTGCTCGGCCTGCCCGGCACCAACGGGGTACCGGGCCCGTAGGGCGAACTCAGTACAGCGCGTTTGCGAGGTTGCGCCGGCCGGCGACGACCTCGGGGTCGGCGGGATCGAAGAGCTCGAACAGCTCGATGAGTCGGGTGCGCACGCGGGTGCGCTCGTCGCCGGATGTGCTGCGCACCAAGGCGATCAGGCGCTCGAACGCCGCGCTCACGTCCTGGTTGAGGATTTGCACGTCGGCCGCGGCCAACGCGGCGTCGATATCGGCCGGCGCGGCGTCGGCTGCCGCGACCGCGTCCGGGCGTTGCGCCGTTGCGCGCGTGAGGAAGTCGATCTGCCGGATCGCGCCCTTGGCCTCCACGCTGGCGGGATTGGCATCCAGGATCGCCTGATACGACGCTTTGGCCGCATCGAAGTCGCCCTCCTCAAGCTGTTGGCGCGCCTGGGCCAGCTGCGGATCCACCGCCGCTTCTCCGGAACCGCTTGGGCCCCTGAGCTTTCCGGCCGTCGCGGACAACAGCGAGTCCACCCACCGGCGCAACTGGTCAGGCGGCTGAACGCCCTGGAAGCTGGACAGCGGCTGCCCGGCGGCAAGTGCCACGACGGTCGGCACCGCGTCGACACCGAATAT
>NZ_LZIS01000011.1 GCF_001667015.1 Mycobacterium sp. E3198
CGGGCAACGTCAGTCCTTGCTTCGGTCCAGAGCACATATCAGCTTCCCAACTCGATCGGGGCACCCACCAGGGAGCCGTATTCCGTCCAACTGCCGTCGTAGTTCTTGACGTTTCTGTGGCCCAGTAATTCCCGCAGCACGAACCAGGTGTGCGACGAACGTTCCCCGATCCGGCAGTACGCGATGGTCTCCTTGGTGCCGTCCAGTCCGGCGTCGGCGTAGAGCTTCGCCAGCTCCTCGTCGGACTTGAAGGTGCCGTCCTCGTTGGCGGCCCGGCTCCAGGGCACGTTGATCGCGCCGGGGACATGGCCCGGCCGCTGGCTTTGCTCCTGCGGCAGGTGCGCCGGCGCGAGGATCTTGCCCGAGAACTCGTCGGGGGAGCGCACGTCGACGAGGTTCTTGACGTTGATGGCCGCGATGACCTCGTCGCGGAAGGCGCGGATGCTGTTGTCCGGCGGGGCCGCGGTGTAGGAGGTGGCCGGCCGGTTGACGGTGTCGGTGGTCAGCGGGCGGCCGTCGAGTTCCCACTTCTTGCGTCCGCCGTCGAGCAGCTTGACGTCGGCGTGGCCGTACAGCTTGAAATACCAGTAGGCGTAGGCGGCGAACCAGTTGTTGTTGCCGCCGTAGAGGACCACGGTGTCGTCGTTCGAGATGCCGCGGTCCGACAGCAGTTTGGAGAACTGCTGTGCGTCCACGAAGTCGCGCTTGACGGGGTCCTGCAGATCGGTGCGCCAGTCCAGCTTGATCGCGCCGGCGATGTGGCCGGTGTCGTACGCGCTGGCGTCCTCGTCCACTTCGACGAAGACGACGTTTCCGGCATCGAGATTGCTCTGGGCCCAGTCCGCGGAGACCAGGACGTCGGAGCGTGCCATGGTGGGTGTTCCTTTCGATTGCTTCGGACGAAGTTATGCGGGAGTCGGTCGGAAGCGTGCGACCAACGGGTAGAGCTGGCAGCCCAGGCAGATGCCGAAGGCCGCGTTGAGGAACGCGGCCACCAGCGCGGCCGCGGTGGCGATCAGGCCGAGCACGAAGGCGCCAACGGCAAATCCCACGACACCGACGACCGCGAAGATCAGGCCGACGAGTTGGGCGAACTTCAGCGGCGCGACGGGCTCGCGCTCGCTGACGGGTCCCAGGCGGGGCGCCACGAGGCGGGCAAACACCCGGCCATAGGGGTGGCGGCGGGGCCCGCCGAGGGCGCCGACGGAGAAGATCACGGCCTGCGCCCCGAGAATGAGAGCGGCCGCCAGCGGGCTGACGGCCGAAACAATGAGGGTGAGCACAAGGACCGCGGTGGTGACCCAGGCGGCGAACCTGGGCCCGCGCACGTCGACGCGGTCGGGCTGCACGGCGGTGTTGCTGCTTGGCACGGGAACGACTCCTAGAAATTCTTGTTGCGCGGAAGACGGGTGGAGGCACGTTTTTGGGAGCCCGGGGTGGGGGACCGAAACCGCTCCGAGTGCGCGCAGGGCGCTGCTACTCAGCAGCTACAGCAACAACAACAGCCCGCGGTGCGGCACAGATCGACTGTGCGACGCGTGGTGAGCATGGGCTCCAGGCGGGCTGACACGTCGGCAAGCTTACCCAATGACCCAGCGCTCAAGCCAACAGAGGCTGCAGCGCCGAACGCAGGTCGGCGGCCTTGGGCACCCCGGAGGCGCGGTACCGCTGACGCCCCTCGACGTCGAAGATCAGCGTGGTGGGCAGCGACAGCACCGAGAAGCGCCGGGCGGTGCCCGGGTCGGCGTCCAGGTCGATCTCGAGGTGGGCAACCTCGGCCATGTCCTGACACACCTGGTGGACCACCCGGCGCACCCGATCGCAGGGCCCGCACCAGGGGGCGCTGAAGTGCACGATGGTCGGCCCGCTCCGGGACAGCGCCAGCTCGCCGGCGTCGGGCCCGCCGCCGGGCCCGGAACGAACCTCGCGGACTCGTCCCGCCCTGCGCGTCAACAGCCACCCGGCGGCGGTCGCCACGGCGACCGCCGCCGCAATCGCGATAAGCACGGTCATCATGACTGCTTGAACCCCTCCAGGGTGACGGTTACTCCCCGGGCGACGCCCTCGATGATGACGTCGGAGCCGCGCGCCCCCTCGGTTGTCGGCCCGAGCCCGAACGGCAGCCGCTGGTTGGGCAGCCTGGTGCCGAATGCGCGCAGCACCGCATCCCGCTTGTCGTCCGGAACGGCCTGGTCGGCGGTGTCGGGCCCGGTCAGGACGCCCGTGGGCGTGATCACCAGCGTCGCGGGGTCCTCGGGGGCGATGGAAAGGTCCGCCGAGACGCTGACCCGGTGCTCGAAGCCCGCGGAGTGTGGCGTGCCGCTGAACACCAGCCCGTGGCTGTCGGAGATGCCCGATGCGGTGACGCCGCCGGTGGCGGTGTTGGTTTCCCTGGGCGGCGCCTCGACCATCAGGTCGCTGATGCCCAGGTAGCGGCCCAGGTGCATCGAGTCGATGATGATGCGGCTCTCCAGCCTTCCCACCGGCAGCTTTGCGTCGGGTCTGATCAGCCAGGACGCCTGCGTCAGGTCCACCGAGTACATCGTTGCTTCGAGGGTTGCCGTGCCGACCATCGGATGAGCGACCGCGTTGGCCTTGATCTCCAGCTGGTTGTAGTGGTGGCGCAACGCCTGCGGGATGAAGGGAAACGCCACGATGGCCACGAACGGGTCGGACCCGAGATGCGCCACCTTGCGCACGCTGGTCGACAGGCGGTACTCGGCGTAGATGCTGGTTCCGTAGTCGACGCCGACGGCGCCGACGACCGGTACGGCGACGGCCATCGCCGTCGCCGCCGCGCCGATCAGCACCTTGCGCACCCGGACATTGTCGCGTAATCCGCTGGCCACCGTGTCGCCGGCCGTCCGGTGGCGGGGCTCACACTGGCGCCCACCCCACGCCGAAATGGCAGGTGGCACGTTATCGTTAGATGTCCTGGCAACTAACGCGTCGTGGCGTTACGAAATGGGAGACGCCTTCCCCCCGAGCTGGAGGGGCTAGTTGGAGCTATTACTGCTGACCTCGGAACTGCACCCCGACCCGGTGCTGCCGTCGTTGTCGCTGCTTCCTCACACCATCCGGACGGCGCCGCCAGAACCATCCTCATTGCTGGAGGCCGGGACCGCGGATGCCGTGCTGGTCGATGCGCGCACCGACCTGTCGTCCGCGCGCGGGCTGTGCCGGCTGTTGAGCACGGCGGGCCGGTCGGTCCCCGTCCTGGCGGTGGTGAGCGAAGGGGGGCTGGTGGCGGTGAGCGCCGACTGGGGGCTGGACGAGATCCTGCTGCCCAGCACGGGGCCCGCCGAGATCGACGCCCGGCTGCGGCTGGTGGTCGGCCGCCGCGGCGGGCTGGCCGACCAGGAAAGCGCGGGCAAGGTCAGCCTGGGCGAGCTGGTGATCGACGAGGGCACCTACACCGCCAGGCTGCGTGGCCGCCCGCTCGACCTCACCTACAAAGAGTTCGAGTTGCTGAAGTACCTGGCGCAGCATGCCGGCCGGGTGTTCACCCGGGCGCAGCTGCTGCACGAGGTGTGGGGCTACGACTTCTTCGGCGGCACCCGCACCGTCGATGTCCACGTGCGGCGACTGCGCGCCAAGCTCGGCCCCGAATACGAGGCGTTGATCGGCACGGTGCGCAACGTCGGTTACAAGGCCGTCCGGCCGGCGCGCGGTCGCCCGCCGATCGCTGACCCCGCCGAGGCCGACGCCGACGAGGCCGAGTCCGATTCGGAGGATCTGCAAGAGCCGCTGGGCGACCCGTTGCGCAGTCAGTGACCCCGCCCGACTGGCGTTCTGATCTCACCGCCGCCGAGCAGCAGAGCGTGCGCGAACTCGTCGCGGCGGCAACGGAATTCGATGGGGTCGCGCCCGTTGGCGAACAGGTGCTGCGCGAACTGGGGCACGACCGCACCGAACATCTGCTGGTCACCGGTGCCCGGCCGGGGACGATCGCGGGCTATTTGAACCTCAGCCCGCCGCGCGTCGGCGGTGGGGGGATGGCGGAACTGGTGGTGCACCCGCGGGCCCGCCGGCGGGGTGTCGGCACCGCCATGGCACGCGCGGCGGTAGCCAAAACCGATGGGCGCAACCAATTTTGGGCGCACGGCACCCTCGAGCCGGCCCGGGCGACCGCCGCCGCGCTCGGGCTGGTCCCGGTGCGCGAACTCGTCCAGATGCGACGCTCGCTACGCGACACACCCGGTTCCGCGCCGCCGGTTGCCGGGGTGCAGATTCGCACCTACCGGGGAACGGCCGACGACGCGGAGCTGCTGCGCGTCAACAACGCCGCCTTCGCCCAACACCCCGAACAGGGCGGGTGGACCGCTGCCGACCTGGCGGAGCGGCGCGGCGAACCCTGGTTCGAACCGGAGGGATTGTTCCTGGCGTTCGGCGCGCCGGATAGCGATCAGGCGGGCAGGCTACTGGGCTTCCACTGGACCAAGGTGCATCTCGACCGACCCGGCCTGGGCGAGGTCTACGTCGTCGGGGTCGATCCGTCGGCGCAGCGCCGGGGCCTCGGGCAGGCGTTGACAGCCATCGGGATTCAGTCGCTGGCCCGCCGGCTGGCCGGTGCGGCCGAACCCACCGTGATGCTTTACGTCGAATCCGACAACGTCGCCGCGGTGCGAACCTACGAGCGCCTGGGCTTCAGCGTCTACAGCGTCGACACCGCCTACGCGCTGACCACCAGCTGACCGCAAGCCGACGTTCACCCGGCATTCATCTCTACCGACTTCTCTGGGCAGCACCGACGCATACTTTCGGGGCGAGTTGGCTACCTCACATTGGGGACGGCCGACGGCGCCTGCATGCGTCGGGGGGAGCGCGTGGAGAAAGCGGGATCGGTGAGGCTCGACATCCAGGGCAGGGCGCTGGCCGTCGCGGCGTTGACGCTGGCGATCTGCGGTACGACCCTGAGCGCTTGCGGCAGCGATGACAACCGCCGGGGCGCGTCGACGGCCGCCATCTCCGGGTTGGCCGGCAGCGCGGGCTGCGGCGGCAAGAACGGCCTGACGGCGGAGGGCTCTACCGCCCAGCAGAACGCGATGTCGTTGTTCAACCAGGCGTGGGGGCGGTCGTGCCCGGGCAAGGCGGTCGCGTACAACCCCACCGGGTCCGGCGCCGGACGCGAACAATTCATCGCCGGCCACGTCGACTTCGCGGGATCCGACTCGCCGCTGGTCGCCGACCAGATCGGCCCGGCCGCCAAACGCTGCGACGGAAACCCGGCGTGGGACCTGCCGCTGGTGTTCGGACCGGTCGCGCTGGTGTACAACCTGCCGGGCGTGCCGAGGCTGGTCCTCAGCAGCGATGCCCTCGCCAAGGTCCTCAGCGGCAGGATCACCGTGTGGAACGACCCGATACTGGGCGCGCTCAACCCCGGCGTGGCGCTGCCCGACACCAAGATCGTGCCGATCTACCGGGCGGACTCGTCGGGAACGACCGACAACGTCCAGAAGTATCTGACGGCCGCCGCGCCGCAGAGCTGGACCCGAGGGGTGGGTACCGAGTTCCAGGGGGGTGTCGGCGAAGGCGCCACCAAATCGGCCGGAGTGATCCAGGCGGTGCGGGTCACGGCGGGTGCGATCGGCTACGTCGAGAAGGGGTTTGCCGACCAGGCCGCGCTGCCGTATGCCCTGATCGACACCGGCAACGGCGTGGTCCCGTTGACCAACGACACCGCCGCCAAGGCCATCCAGGCGGCCGGCTTCGTCGCCGACGGCAACGATTTGGTACTCGAGTTGGACCCGATGTACACCACGCAGCGGGCGGATACCTACCCGCTGGTGCTGGCCAGCTACGAGATCGTGTGCTCGAACGGCTACGACCCGGACACTTCGGCGGCGGTGAAGTCGTTCCTGAGCGCGGCCGCGACCGACGGGCAGGCCGGTCTCACGTCCGCCGGTTATGTGCCGTTGCCCGATAAGGTCAAGGAGCGATTGGTCGCCGCGATCAATGCGATCCGGTAACCGGCGGGCGCAAGGAGCGACAGCAGGACTGTGACGGGATCAGGGTGATAACGCCAGACCCATCCGTTGCGGGTTCGGGTGCGGTCGTCGCTGCGCCCTTTCCCGAGTCGCCGGTGGTGCCGATCAGCCCGTGGGGGCGGGCCCAGCCGCGCCTGGGGGACAGGGTGTTTCGGCGGCTGGCGCAAGGTTCCGGCGTCCTGATCGTCCTGCTGATCGCCGCGATCGGCGGCTTCCTGCTGCTGCGCGCGATCCCGGCCTGGCAGCGCAATCAAGAGAACTTTTTCAGCTACGACGGCAACTGGGTCACCACCGACACGTCGGCCATGCACTTCGGCATCCTCGGGCTGCTCCAGGTGACGGTGTTCGTGTCGGTGTTCGCATTGATGCTGGCCATGCCGATCGCCTTGGGCGTTGCGCTCTACATCACGCACTATGCGCCGCGCCGGGTCGCCGCGCCGCTGGCCTACGCGGTCGATCTGCTGGCCGCCGTCCCCTCGATCGTGTACGGCGTGTGGGGCCTCTATGTGCTGGCGCCGCAGCTGCGACCCGTCGCCGTCTGGCTGAATCACACGCTCGGCTGGTGGTTCCTGTTCGCCACCGGCAACGCGTCGGTCGCGGGGGGCGGCACCGTCTTCACCGGCGGGATCGTCTTGGCGGTGATGATCCTGCCGATCATCACCGCGGTCACCCGCGAGGTGTTCATGCAAACCCCGAACGACGAGATCGAGGCCGCGCTGGCGCTCGGAGCCACGCGCTGGGAAGTGATCAGGACGACCGTGCTGCCGTTCGGGCTGTCCGGCTACGTGAGCGGCGCGATGCTGGGCCTGGGCCGTGCCGTGGGGGAGACGGTTGCGCTGCTGATCATCCTGCGGGGCACCCAGGGTGCGTTCGGCTGGTCACTGTTCGACGGCGGCTCGACCTTCGCCACCAAGATCGCGGGCACCGCGTCGGAATTCGACGACCGATACAAGGCCGGTGCGTATCTCGCCGCGGGACTGGTGCTGTTCCTGCTCACCTTCCTCGTCGACGCCCTGGCTCGCGGCGCCGTCGCCGGTTCCACCAGCAGGCGGGCCGGCCGATGACCTCGATGCTGGACCGACCCCTCAAGCCGCGGGCCTTCCCGGCGGTCGGGCGCCGTCGGCGAGCGGCCAACACCCTGGCGACCGTGCTGATGACGCTGTCGATGGCGCTCGCCGTGACACCGTTGCTGTTGGTGCTCGGCTCCGTGATTGCCAAGGGGTTCAAGGCGGTTGCCTCGACCGCGTGGTGGACGCATTCACAGGCCGGCATGACGGCGTTCGTGGCGGGCGGCGGCGCCTATCACGCGACGGTGGGCACCCTGTTGCAAGGCCTGGTATGCGCGGTCATCTCGGTCCCGATCGGCATGCTGGTGGCGATCTACCTGGTCGAGTACGGCGGCGGCACCGTGCTGGGCAGGCTGGCCACGTTCATGGTGGACATCCTCTCCGGAGTGCCCTCGATCGTCGCCGCCGTGTTCATCTACGCCCTGTGGGTGGCGACGCTGGGGCTGCCCCGTTCCGGGTTCGCGGTGTCGTTGGCCCTCGTCTTGCTGATGATTCCCGTGATCGTGCGGGCCACCGAGGAGATGCTGCGGATCGTCCCGATTGATCTGCGCGAGGCCAGCTACGCGCTGGGGATCCCGAAGTGGAAGACGATCGCCAGAGTCGTCGTTCCCACGGGCTTGTCCGGCATCATCACCGGGATCCTGCTGGCGGTGGCCAGAGTGATGGGTGAGACGGCGCCGCTGCTGATTCTGATCGGTTATTCGCAGTCGATGAACTTCAACGTTTTCCACGGGTTCATGGGGACGCTGCCCGGCATGATGTATAACCAGACATCGGCGGGCGCGGGTATCAACCCGGCGCCCACGGATCGGTTGTGGGGGGCGGCGTTAACCCTCATCCTGGTGATCGCGATCATCAATGTCGGGGCCAGGGTGGTCGCGAGAAGGTATGCCCCCAAGAAGGCGTAGGCAGGAGCAGTAGTGGCCAAGCGGTTGGACCTCAAAGCCGTCAACATCTATTACGGGTCGTTCAAGGCGGTCGCGGATGTGACGTTGTCGGTTCTGCCCCGCAGCGTGACCGCGTTCATCGGCCCCTCGGGCTGCGGCAAGACCACCGTGCTGCGCACGCTGAACCGGATGCACGAGGTGATTCCGGGCGCCCGGGTCGAGGGCAGCGTGCTGCTCGACGACCAAGACATCTACGGGCCCGGTATCGACCCGGTCGGGGTGCGCCGCGCGATCGGGATGGTCTTCCAGCGGCCGAACCCGTTCCCCGCCATGTCAATTCGCGACAACGTCGTCGCCGGCCTGAAGCTGCAGGGGGTGCGCAACCGCAAGCTGCTCGACGAGACGGCCGAATACTCGCTGCGTGGTGCCAACCTGTGGGACGAGGTCAAGGATCGGCTGGACAAGCCGGGCGGCGGGCTGTCGGGCGGGCAGCAGCAGCGCCTGTGCATCGCGCGCGCCATCGCCGTGCAGCCGGACGTGTTGCTGATGGACGAGCCCTGCTCCGCGTTGGACCCGATCTCGACGATGGCCATCGAGGAACTGATCAGCGAGCTGAAGCAGGACTACACGATCGTCATCGTCACCCACAACATGCAGCAGGCGGCCCGGGTGAGTGACCTGACGGCGTTTTTCAACCTGGAGGCCGTCGGAAAGCCCGGCCGGCTGGTCGAAATCGACGACACCGAAAAGATTTTCTCCAACCCGACCCAGAAGGCGACCGAGGACTACATCTCCGGCCGCTTCGGCTAGCTCGTCAGGGGTTTCGTGTCGTCCTCGGGCAGCCTGCCCGTCGCCTGGAAGATGACGCGCCGCGCCACTTCCACCGCGTGATCGGCGAAGCGCTCGTAAAAGCGGCCCAGCAACGTCACGTCGACGGCCGCGGCCACGCCGTGCTTCCATTCCCGGTCCATCAGGACGGAGAACAGGTGCCGGTGCAGGTCGTCCATCGCATCGTCTTCTTCGCGGATCCGCGCGGCTTTCTCCGGGTCGCGTGACAACACTACCTCTTGGGCGCTATTGCCCAATTCCACTGCGACCCTGCCCATTTCGGCAAAATACCCGTTGACTTCCTCGGGCAGCGCATGCTGTGGGTGCCGGCGGCGGGCGATCTTGGCGACGTGCAGGGCCAGCGCACCCATGCGGTCGATGTCCGCCACCATCTGGATGGCGCTGACGATGGACCTGAGGTCACCGGCGACCGGGGCCTGCAACGCCAGCAACACGAAGGCGCTTTCCTCGGCTTGGGCGCTCAGCGCCGCGATCTTCTCGTGGTCGGAAATCACTTGTTCGGCCAGCACCAGATCGGCCTGCAGCAGCGCTTGGGTTGCCCGCTCCATGGCGATCCCCGCCAGCCCGCACATGTCACCGAGGCGCCCGGATAGCTCCGAAAGCTGCTCGTGGTAGGCGGTCCGCATGCGGCCAGCCTACGTTCTCGGCGCGGCAAATGGGCGGTGCCGTACCGCCAAAAATCTTTACTCGCAGGTGGTGTCGGCCGCGTTCGTCACCGTCAGGTCGTCCGGCAGCTGGGTCGGCGGGTTGCCCGATCCGCGTTCTATCTGCATGCTGACCGACGAGCCGGTGGGGGCAGGAGTGGCAACCGTGTTGAAGTCCGGGCCCAGCACCACCTGAATGACCTGCCCGTAGCCCGAGACCCGCTGAACCTTGGCATTGGCGAACGATGACGCCACCGTGGCTGCGGCCTGCTCGTTGCCGGGCGAGAACAACACGGTGGTCGTGTTCACCGAACTCGGGTAGTCATCGGGCGTCATCACGTTGAAGCCGTTGTTCTTGAGCTGTTTGGTCGCGGTGGCCGCCAGCCCGCTCTGCATGGTCGCGTTGGAAACCCGCACCGTGACGTCTTGCGGCGACGTGGTCGTCACCTGTTGGTGCTGAGCCTCGGGGGCCGCGGTGGGGGTCGGCGTCTTCTTGGTGGTGGGCGCCTTGCTCGAGCCCGCGCCGGCTCCCGACGTCGGGGAACTACCGCCCAAGGCCTTGGCGTTCTGGTCGTTTTCCTCGGGCAGTGGATCGTCGTTGATGATGGCGTCGAACAGCGCGCGCATGTCTGCCATCCGCGGCGGCTCATCGCCGTTCTGGTCGGTGATGCCGGTCGGCACCGTGACGAACGTCATGTGCCCGGCCGCCATGCCCTGCAGCGACTGACCCAGCTGGACCAGGTCCTTGGTCTTGACGTTGTCGACGGAGGTGAGGCTGATGAACATGTTGACGACGTTGTTGAGCTTGTTGAGGTCGAGCAGGGTGTCCTCGGAGATCAGCGAGCGCAGCAGCGATGACAAGAACAACTGCTGGCGTTTGATGCGGCCGTAGTCACCGTTGGTCTCGGTCGTCACCTGGCGGGCCCGCACGTAGTTCAACGCGGTTGCGCCGTCGAGGACTTGGCGTCCCGCGTGGTCGAGGACCGTGCCCAGTTCGTAGTCGTGCAGCGTCGTGCGGCTGCACACCTCGACGCCGCCGAGGGCGTCGACCATCTTGGCGAATCCGGCGAAGTCGACGGCGATGAACCGGTTGATGTTCAGGCCGGACAGCTTCTGGATCTCCTTGACCAGACACTTGGGGCCGCCGAACGCATAAGCGGAGTTCAGCTTGGTCTCGGTGTAGACCGTCTTGGGGCCCCAGGTCCCCTTCTTCTCGTCGTAGATGGGTCCGTACTTGCCGGTGTTGGGGTTGTAGGCCTCGCATTGGATCGGGGTGATCGCCAGGTCGCGCGGGAACGAGACCGCGACCACACGCTTACGGTTCGCCGGGATGTTGACCAGCATGACAGTGTCGGACCGTGCGCCGTCGGCGTCATCGGTGCTACCGGCGCCCATGTCAGCGTTTTCCCCGGCTCGGGAGTCGACGCCGACGATCAAGAAGTCCTCGTCGCCGTACTGTCCACCGGGGTCCCGGATGTCGCTCGAGTTCGGATCGAGCGCGTTGATGATGTTGAGGCGGTTGTTCTTCGACGCGCTCCATTGCCACGCGCCGCCTGTCAGCACCAGCGCCAGCACGGCGGAAAAGGCCGCCGCCGAGCGCGCGGCGAGCAGGATCGGCCGCCGGCGGGACTTCGGCGTCGATTCGCGGCTCTCGGGCGCGGGGTCGCCCTCCGGTGTGTCGAACTCGTCGTCGTTCGGGTAATTGGCCGCCTCGAGGTCCGGTAGCTCCGCGGCGGCGTCGAGCGAGTACGCCGGGATCACCTGCGTGTCCTGCAGCTCGACGGGCAGCTCCGGCGCGGCCTCGTCGGGCTCGTCGTCGGGGGCGGCGCGGCGGTGGCTGGGCCGGGCGGCGTTCGGGGCCCCGACCTTGGCGATCAAATCGGCGACCGTGAGCCCGCCGCCGGTGTGGCAGCCGGCCGTTTCCTGCTCACCGGCCGGGTGTTCGATCAGGTCGGGCTCGGCCTGCCAGCGGTGGACGCCGTGATCGCCCGGCGGTTCGGCGAAGCGTTCCCACGGGGCCGAGCCCAGCTTCGGTTGCGGGGTGCGCCGATGGTCAGGAGTGGCGTCGGTGCCGCCATCACTCATGTCCTATCGGCCTCCGAAGCTCTCATGCGACGGTAGGGAGCCCGTGCGCAAATCCCGGCGCGCTCCCGCAGCGGCACCAAACCGACCCCCACGGAAGCGCAATGCGGCAAGGTCCACATCGTACTGAGTTATCGGTCCCGATGCGATTTCGAGTTTGTTAACGCTCAGCCACCCGAGTGCATCACGTCCGCCCCGGCCGGCACCGTGCAGTCGTCCGGGTCGGCCAGCCAGCCTTCTGGCAGGGCCACGCGGGCCGGTGAGCCCTGTCGGCCGCGAGGGCCGGCCGCCGCCTCCGGGAACGGCACCGTGCCGTCCAACCGGCCGAGCAGCGTGTCGAGGTCGTCGAGCGTCGTGACCATGGCCAGCGCCCGGCGCAACTCGGATCCGGCGGGGAAGCCGTGCAGGTACCAGGCGATGTGCTTGCGGATGTCGCGCATGCCCTTGTCCTCGCCGAAATGCGCCGTCAGCAGCCGGCCGTGCCGGCGCACGATGTCGGCGACCTCGCCCAGCGTGGGCGGCGTCGGGGCCGGCCTGCCGGTGAACGCGGCCGACAGCTCGGCGAACAGCCAGGGCCGGCCGAGGCAGCCACGGCCGATGACCACGCCGTCGCAGCCGGTCGTGGCCATCATCGCCAGCGCGTCGCTGGCGTCATAGATGTCGCCGTTGCCCAGCACCGGGATGGTCCGCACCTGTTGCTTGAGCTGCGCGATCTGTTCCCAGTCGGCGGTGCCCGAGTAGCGCTGCGCCGCGGTGCGGGCGTGCAGGGCCACCGCCGCGGCCCCCTCCGCCTCCGCGATGCGGCCGGCGTCCAAGTGCGTGTGGTGCTCGTCGTCGATGCCGATGCGGAACTTGACGGTCACCGGTATCTGGGTGCCCTCGGTGGCCCGCACGGCGGCGGCAACGATCTGGCCGAACAACCGCCGCTTGAAGGGCAGCGCCGCCCCGCCGCCGCGCTTGGTGACCTTGGGCACCGGGCAGCCGAAATTCATGTCGATGTGGTCGGCCAGGTTCTCGTCCGCGATCACCCTGGCGGCCGCGTAGGTGGTCGCCGGGTCGACGGTGTAGAGCTGCAGCGAGCGGGGCGACTCGTCCGGCGCGAACGTCGTCATGTGCATGGTGACCGGATGGCGCTCGACGAGCGCCCGAGCGGTCACCATCTCGCAGACGTAGAGCCCGCTGACGGTTCCGGCCTTCGCCTGTTCGAGCTCGCGACACAGCGTCCGGAAAGCGACGTTGGTCACGCCCGCCATCGGGGCCAGCACCACCGGGCTGGCCAGCGTGATCGGACCGATGCGCAATGTGTGTCCCGAGCCGGACTACCGGCGGCTCATGGCCAGCTTGCCCGCGGTTTGATGCAGCTCGAACGCCGTGGTCCGCTTACCCGTGCGGGCTTCCCGCTCGAGTTGGCGGCGCTTGGACACCTCGAACTTGTCGCAGGACGCCTCGAGTTCCTTGATGAGCAGGGCAAGGTCGTCGCGCAGCTCGGCCGCCTCACCCGTGATGTCCTCGCGCTCGAAGAAGCGCCACTTCTTCAGGATCGGCATGACGACGTCGTCGAGGTGGATGCGCGGGTCGTACACGCCTCCGACGGCGATCAAGACGGCTTTGCGCCGGAATTCGGGCACCTGGAAGCCGGGCATCTGGAAATTGCGCAGAATTTTGTGCAGCGACTTCGTCGCCTGGTTGGGATCAATCTCGAACCCGGCCTCGCTGACGTCGCGGTAGAAGATCATGTGCAGGTTCTCGTCGGCCGAAACCTTGGCCAACAGCTGATCGGCGATCGGCTCGTTGCACGCCTTGCCGGTGTTGCGGTGCGAAATGCGGGTCGCCAGCTCCTGGAACGTGACGTAGATGACCGAGTCGAACAGGCTCTCGGCGAACAGGTCTTCTCGAACCTGGTGGTTCTGGCCCGGGCTGAAGCCGCGGTTCACCACCTCGATGCGCAGCTTCTCCAACTCGACCGGGTCGACCGCCCGGGTCACCACGAGGTAGTCGCGCAGTGCGATCCCGTGCCGGTTCTCCTCGGCGGTCCACCGGTTGACCCACTGCCCCCAGGCGCCGTCCATACCGAAGTTCATCGCGATCTCGCGGTGATACGACGGCAGATTGTCTTCCGTCATCAGGTTCTGCACCATCGCCACCTGGGCGAGGTCGGAGAGCTTGCTCTGCTCGGGGTCCCAATCCTGCCCGCCGAGCGCGTAGTAGTTCTTGCCGTCTGACCACGGGATGTAGTCGTGCGGGTTCCACGGTTTGTGCACGCTCAAATGCCGGTTGAGGTACTTCTCGACCACCGGCTCCAGCTCGTGCAGCAGCTGCAGGTCGGTCAGCTGAGCTGACATAGTTCCCCCCTCCAGTTATCTGTGTCTACGGGTTGCAGTCAATATATCTGTACCCGCCGGTAGCATCAAGTTCCTTCCGCCCGCGCGCCGTCGTCGTTCTGCGGCCGGAAACCGCTACTCGGATTTGGTCTGCTCGGCGGCGGAGACGTACGGGGCCGCCGCGGTGAACAACATGTTGACGCAGTAGTCGATGAACTGCTTGCGGCTCGCGCCCAGCCGGCCGTTGAGGTAGGCGGTGAACAGGCTGGTCAGCCCGCCGACCAGGCTCGTGGCGATCATTTTCTGCAGCACCGAATCCCCGATCCGGGACAGCTTGCGCTGCAGCAGGTCGATGAAGTTGGGCATCCACTCCGCGCCGGATTGGGTCAATATCGGCTCCACGGTGGGCGCCAGCAACAGCACCCGCCCGCGCACGGGATCGTCGACCATCAGCTCGACGAACTGTTCGACGGCCTCGCGCGGGGTCTTCGCCGAGGTGAGTGTGTTCATCGCGCGCGTGCACACATCGTCATAGACGGCGCGCACGAATTCGTCACGGTCGGAAAAGCTTTCGTAGAAGTAGCGCTCGGTGAGCGCGGCCTTGCGGCATACCGCTCGGACGGTCAACGCGGGGCCGCGGTCGCTGCCGAGCAACTGCACCCCGGCGGTGATGAGATTGTCGCGACGGAGGGCGAGCCGGCTCTCCAGGGGGACGCCCGTCCAGCGGCCCCGTCGTTGACCGGTCGGCACATCGCTCCTAAGCTCTAAAGTGACAACGTATGTAGTCAGAATTGCCCATATCTACAGGAATCCAATAGTGACCCAACATACTTCCGCACCCCGCTCGGTGACCAGCGGCTCCGCCGTCGTGGCCGACGGCTGCCCGGTGTCGCCGCTGGGCTACGCGGCGCCACCGATGCCGCTCGGCCCGGATTCCCTGACCTGGCGGTACTTCGGGGACTGGCGGGGCATGCTGCAGGGTCCGTGGGCGGGTTCCATGCAAAACATGCACCCGCAGCTGGGTGCGGCGGTCATCGACCACTCGACGTTCTTCCGGGAGCGCTGGCCGCGGCTGCTGCGCTCGTTGTACCCGATCGGCGGCGTCGTGTTCGACTGCGACCGCGCCCCGGTCACCGGCGCAGAGGTGCGCGACTACCACACCGACATCAAGGGCGTCGACGAACAGGGCCGGCGCTACCACGCGCTGAACCCCGACGTCTTCTACTGGGCCCACGCCACCTTCTTTGTTGGCACGATTCATGTGGCCGAACGGTTTTGCGGCGGCCTGACCGAGGCGCAGCGGCGCCGGCTCTTCGATGAGCACGTCGAGTGGTATCGCATGTACGGCATGAGCATGCGCCCGGTGCCGGCGTCCTGGGAAGACTTCAAGGTTTACTGGGACCACATGTGCCGCAACGTCTTAGAAAACAATTGGGCCGCCCGCGCGGTCCTCGACCTGACCGCACTGCCCAAACCCCCGTTCGCCCAATGGCTTCCGAACCCATTGTGGGCCGCGCAGCGCAAACTGCTGGCCCCGTTCTTCGTATGGCTCACGGTCGGTCTCTACGATCCGCCGGTGCGCGAACTGATGGGTTACAAGTGGTCGCGCCGCGACGAATGGCTGCACCGCCGCTTCGGCGACCTCGTCCGCCTCGTCTTCGCCTGCGTGCCAAGGCGATACCGTAAACACCCCCGGGCGCGCGCCGGCTGGGATCGCGTCACCGGACGAATCCCGGCGGATGCCCCGCTGGTGCAGACGCCGGCGCGCAACCTGCCGCCGCTGGATGAACGGGACAACCCGAAGCACTATTGCCCGCACGTCTCCTAGCGGGTATCGCTACCCGTGGGCGTGGTTGTGCGCGCCTTCGAGGTCGGACTGGTGCACGTGCGGGTGGGTGTGCTCGGTTCCGTCGTCGTGGGCGTGGGGATGCTCATGGCTGACGTGGTCGTGATCGTGCGTGGTGTGCGCATGTGAGTGGGCCACGTCGGCGTGTCGGTGTTCGTGCGCGTGCGGCGCGTCGTGGGTGTGCTGTTCGGTCATCGTGTCACCTTCCGCTGTGAAACACGTTGTGGCTGTTGGGCGACCACCTTCAGTTCGCCCTCGCCCCGGTGATGACGGGGCACCCCAGGACCAGCGTGCTCGGCGTTGCAGACCGCGTCGATGACGAGCTGCCGGACATGGTCGTTCTCCAGGCTGTAGAAGATGCTGGTGCCGTCCCGGCGCGTGCGCACCAGCCGCGCCATGCGCAGCTTCGCCAGGTGCTGGGAGACCGACGGCGCGGGCTTTCCCACGTGCTCGGCGAGTTCGTTGACCGACATTTCCCGGTGCGTCAACGACCACAACACTTGCACGCGGGTGGCGTCGGCGAGCATCCGGAAAACCTCGACGACGAGGCCGGCCTGGTCGTCGGGCAGGCGATCTTCACTATTACCTGCATGCATACGCAGATAATAGCCGACTCAAACCGGCGGGACGACGGTGGACCGGCGCCGGCCGCCGTTGCGCTCGTTCCACAACCGGTAGACGTCCACCGCGGCGGCTTCGGGCTGGTAGCGCATCGGGAGGCGACGCCGGTCCCACGTCTTGGCGAATTCGTCGTAGAACGTCGCGACCTCGAAATATTTGCGGTCATCGAGGTAGTACTGCTCGTAGGACTCGCGGGTGATCAGGAAGACGACTTGTGCGGGCGAGCAGTAGTACAGCGAGCCCAGGCACATCGGGCACGGATGGGCCAGCACGTAGACGGTGCTGTCGACCAGATGCTCGGTGCCCAATTTCGTGCACGCCTGCCGAATGGCCAGTATTTCCGCATGTGCGGTCGGATCGTTGGTCTGGGCCACTTGGTTGGCGCTCTCGGCGAGGATTTCGCCGCCTTTGACGATGACCGTCGCGAACGGGCGACCCCCCTCCGCGACGTTTCGGCGGGCCAATTCGATGGTGCGCTGGGCGAAGTCGGTCACAGGTCGGAGGGTAGTCACGCGGGGCGACCGCCGGCGCTGTGGTATTAACTAGGCTATCTATATTTTTCGGCTGGGATGGGGAACTGATGGCACGCACCGACCGCGACCGTTGGGATTTGGCGACGAGCGTCGGAGCGACGGCGACGATGGTTGCCGCGCAGCGGGCGCTGTCCAGCGACGAGCAGTTGATCGAGGACCCCTACGCGGCGCCGCTGGTGCGCGCGGTCGGCATCGACGTCTACGTCCGGTTGGTCAACGGCCAGATCCCCGTTGACGAGGAAACCGAGTTCGATCCGCAGCGGATGGCGCGCGGCATGGCTTGCCGCACCAGGTTTTACGACCAATTCTTCCTCGACGCGGCGCGCGGCGGCATTGGCCAGGTGGTGATCCTCGCCTCGGGCCTGGACGCGCGTGCCTACCGCCTGCCCTGGCCGGCGGGCACCGTCGTCTATGAGGTCGACATGCCGGAGGTGATCGAGTTCAAGACGCTGACGCTGCGCGACCTGGGCGCCGAGCCGACCGCCGAGCGGCGCACCGTCGGCATCGACCTGCGCGACGACTGGGCCTCGGCGCTGCGGGCCGCGGGCTTCGATCCGCACGCGCCGGCGGCGTGGAGCGCCGAGGGCCTCTTGGTCTACCTGCCCGACGAGGCCCAGGACGCGCTGTTCGACAACATCACCGCGCTGAGCGCGCCGGGCAGCCGGCTGGCCTTCGAATTCGTGCCCGACACCGCCGTTTTCGCCGACGAGCGCTGGCGCGCACACCATGACCGGATGAGCGAACTCGGATTCGAGATCGACTTCAACGACCTCGTCTACCACGGGCAGCGCAGCCACATCCTCGACCATCTGAGCCGGCGCGGCTGGCGGACATCGTCACAGACCGTCAAGGAGTTGCACGCGGCCAACGGCTTCGATTATCCCGACGACGACGTCGCCCAAGCCTTCGCCGACGTGACCTACAGCAGCGCTGTGTTTAGCGGCTGAGCAGGTCGTCCTTCAGGCGGTTGGTGAGCATCTCCTGAAACACGGTCCGGGCCGGGTCGTAGAGGTCCTGGAAGGTCGTCAGCACCGTGCCCCGGTCGTATTCGGGGATCGACCCGGCCGGGGTCCAGAAGCTGTCGATGTCCAGCAGGAAGAACGGCCCCTGCGCGGCCGGCATGGTGCGGCGCAGGTGGTAGCTGGCGTCCAGCGCCTGGCCCATGCCGGGCCCGTAGCGCACGATCATCGACTTCCCGGGGTTCGCCTCGCGGTAGACCGCGGCGCCCTGCCATTCCGTCAGGGTCAGCCCGGCGGGGGCGATGCGCTGCGGTCCGAGCAGCGGCTCGGCGATCCAGTTGGCCCACTCGATGCGGCCGTCCACGCCCTGGGGCACGCGGATCTCGAGGACGTAGCGCAGGCCGAGCCGTTCCACGCCGACGATCGGCGAGAACTGCGAGCGGGCGTCGATGACCCGCATCACCAGGTCGACCAGCTCTTCGAAGTTGGTGTATGCCGTGGTCTCGATGACGACCGCCTGGGTCTTCATCGAGGCGGCGAGAGTGTTATCGCGGTTGACGTAACGGACGAAGCGCTCGGCCGCCGGCTGCGGTTGCCCGCCGGCTCCCATCGCCCACGCCACGTCCTGCGCCTGGCGTTCGATGGGCAGCAGGTCCGCGAGCAGGCGTCTGAGCTCGCCGCTCGAGGATTCGGTAAGGGAATCCGTTGCTGGATGACGGATTTCCATGGTTACGAGGGCTACTGGGGCGTTGGGGTAGGCCGCGTCGACACTCACGATTCGAAGCATAAGCCAAGTCGCTCGGCGGCCGAACGAGGGCCAGCGATGTCAGTCGCCGCCGGAGCGCCCTCGGCGGCATCGGCCGAGGTAATAACCGATTCAGTGCCCCTGTTCAGTGCCCCCACTAGGACTCGAACCTAGGACCTGCGGATTAAAAGTCCGTAGCTCTACCAACTGAGCTATAGGGGCGCGAACGTTCAGAATACTGGGTTCGGAACACCGCCCGAACGGCGCTCGTTTGAGGATTGGGCCTGCAGTGACCTAAGCTGACGTGGCTCCCAACGGTAGTTGCGTTGCGAGTGCCCCCGGAGTGATTCGGTTCTGGCCCCCATCGTCTAGTGGCCTAGGACGCCGCCCTTTCACGGCGGTAGCACGGGTTCGAATCCCGTTGGGGGTACGCGCGACGCAATGACGCGGAGCGATAGCGAGGCCCTGTGGCGCAGTTGGTTAGCGCGCCGCCCTGTCACGGCGGAGGTCGCGGGTTCGAGTCCCGTCAGGGTCGCCAGCACGGCGAGGCAGCCCATGCCTTCCGGCCAGGTAGCTCAGTCGGTACGAGCGTCCGCCTGAAAAGCGGAAGGTCGGCGGTTCGATCCCGCCCCTGGCCACACTGTTCAGCCGCGCGGACGCTTGTCCGGCTGCTGTGCGTGCAACGGGCCGAGCCGCTGTTCGCGCAGCGTGGAAACGATCTTGGGACCCTGACGGGACTATCGGCGATTTCAGTCGGTGAGGATGCCGAGGTAGGCATCGGCATCCAGCAGCGCCGCGCCACCCGACGTGAGCGCCGCGATCTCGGAATCGTCGACCTGGATGTCCAGCAGCCAGCCGGCGTTATAAGGGTCGGCGTTCATGAGATGCGGGCTACCTTCCAGATCGCCGTTGACGGCGGCCACCGTTCCCGACAACGGCGCAAAGAGATCCGACACCGATTTCGTCGACTCCACTTCGCCGAATGCCTCGCCCGCTGTGAGCTCCGCGCCGATGTCCGGCAGTCGCACGAAGACGATGTCGCCCAGAGCCGACTGCGCAAAGTCGGTGATGCCTACCCGTACCGTGCCGTCGTCTTTCCGACGAACCCACTCGTGTTCGGCCGTGTAGTACAAGTCGGACGGAAGGTCACTCACGAGTAATCCTGTTCTGTTGCGGCGGTTTGGGGCTCCACGCGGTTAGCGGACACTGGGGCGGGACGGGTGCCGGGCGACGGTCTTTCGAATCCGGCGGCGGCCGCCGCGATCTCGTCGCGTCGCGCCGTTCTCGCTGGCGCGGCTGCAGTTACCGCATACCAGTTTTCTTGTGCGACAAAGCCATAACGTTCCGCTGCGGCATATCCGCGGCATCGGACGGGCCGGCGCTAGATGGCCCGTTTGAGCTCGTCGACCATGTTGAGTTGTTCCCAGGGCAGTTCGATGTCGGTGCGCCCGAAGTGGCCGTAGG
>NZ_LZIS01000012.1 GCF_001667015.1 Mycobacterium sp. E3198
GTACCCGGGCGGACTGGCGCTGCGGTTCGCCCGCGTGGTGCGCTACCGCGACGACTTCTGCACGCCGTCGAGGGCGATCTCGACCACCTGTTCGGGCCGCACGTTTACCACATACCCGTCGGTGCCGCCGACAGCGAGCTCGCTGAACCGGGCGGTCTGCCAGTCCAGCATGGCGTCGGTCATACCCTTGAAAGTCTTTCCCACCATGACGAATTCGCCGGTGGCGGGATCCCGGGCGCCCAGGTGGATGTTGGAGAGCTTGCCGCGCCGCCGCCCGGAACCCCACTCCACGGCGAGCACCACCAAATCCAGCGTGTGCACCGGCTTGACCTTGAGCCAGCCCGCCCCGCGCCGGCCCGCGAGGTACGACGCGCCCGGCGCCTTGGCCATCACCCCCTCGTGGCCGGCGGCCAGCGTGGCGTCCAGGAAGCCGGCGGCCTCCGCGGGATCCGACGTCATCAACCGGTCCACCCGGTGCGCGGGCGGCACCAGCGCGTCCAGGGCGGCCAGCCGGTCGGTGGTCGGCGTGTCCAGCAGGTCGGAGCCGTCGCGGTGCAGCACGTCGAAAAAGAACACCGAAAGCCGCTGCGCGGCAACCGCGGCCGCCACATCGACCGACCGGCCGAACCGCGAGGCGGTGACCTGGAAGCGGTGCGGTCGGTTGTCGGGCCGCAGCGCGATCGCCTCGGCGTCGGCGATCAGGTCGGTGACCGGCAGCGCCAGCGTCGCCTCGACGACCTCGGGGAGCCGGGCCGTGACGTCGTCGAGGCTGCGGGTGTACACCGTGACCTCGTCGCCGGCCCGGTGGATCTGGACGCGCGCGCCGTCCAGCTTCGCTTCGAAAATCGTTGTGCCGTCGTGGCGTTCGATCGCGTCGGCGACACCCGTCGCGGTTTGGGCCAGCATCGGGCTGACCGGCCGGCCCACCCGCAGGGTGAATGCGTCCAGGGCCGCGGCGTCCCCCGACAAAACGGCCGCGGCCACCGCAGGCAGGTCGCCGCCCAGCATTGCGGCGCGCTGCACCGCCGCGACCGGGATTCCGGCGGCCCTGGCGACCGCGTCGGCCATGATCCCGGCCAGCGCCCCCTGGCGCAGCTCGCCGCCGAGCAGCCGCAGCAGGAAGGCCTGCTCCGTTTCGGTCGCCGCGGCGAACAACGCGTTCAGGAGTTCGGCCCGCCGCGCCTGCGACCCCTTTCCGGACACCGCCCCGATCTCGGAGAACGTGGCGTCGACTCCCGTCACCGTCAGCGCCGGGTCGGACGCCGGCGGCGGCCGGGAGCGCAACGACGCCCAGCCGACGCCGATCTGGCGCTGGCGCAGCTCGCCGGAGAGCCACGAGACGACGATCGCCACCGCCTGCGGGTCGGTGGCGGCGCGGCGCAGCAGCTCGGCGATGTGGCCGATCTTCGTCAGCCGCGACGACGTGCCGCCGACGTTAAGCGACGTGCTTGCGACGTCGAGGAGGAGCACGCAACTCAGCTTGGCATGGCTCGCCGACAACCCCGCCGGGCGGACACGCTAGCGTGCCTAGGAAACGTTACAAATTTCATGGATTCTGACAAGCCTAACGAGGAGGTCCGGATGGAGATCAACGGGAAGAAGGTCGTCGTCATCGGCGGCGCGTCGGGGATGGGTCGCGCCAGCGCCGAATTGCTGCACGAACGTGGCGCGGACGTCGCCATCCTCGACCGCGAGGGCTCCGACGGCAAGACCGTCGCCGAGGCCGTCGGCGGGTCGTTCTACCCGGTCGACGTCACCGACTTCGCCGGCACCGAGGAGACGCTGCAGACCGCGGTCGACAAGCTCGGCGGCCTGCACGTCGTCATCACGACCGCCGGCGGCGGCATCGCCAAGCGGACGATGACCAAGTCCGGCCCGCACGACCTGGAGTCCTTCCAGTCCGTCATCGATCTCAACCTCATCGCCACCTTCAACATCAGCCGGCTGGCGGCCGCCCACATGGCCAAGAACGAGCCCGAGGACGAAGAGCGCGGCGTCATCATCAACACGGCGTCGATCGCGGCGTTCGAGGGCCAGATCGGCCAGGTCGCCTACACCGCCGCCAAGGCGGGCATCGCGGGCATGTGCCTGACCATGGCGCGTGACCTGGGTTCGCTGGGCATCCGGGTGCTGGCGATCGCGCCGAGCCTGTTCGCCACCGGGTTGACCCAGGGCATCCCGGACGAATTTGCCGCGGCGCTCACCAAGGACGCGGCCTTCCCGAAGCGCCTGGGCCGGCCCGAGGAGTACGCGAAGCTGGTGGCGGCCATCGTGGACAACCCGATGCTCAACGGCCAGTGCCTGCGGCTGGACGCCGGGCAGCGGTTCGCGCCGAAGTAGGGCACCCCGGGCGGAGGCCCAGGCCGGGAATGAGTACACTCTTTAGGCAGCCGCCCCGCTCCCCCTCGGAGCGGGGCAGGCAATCACCCCCGGCAGCGGCGCGAGGAGGTCCCTCATGGGTATCGCACTGACCGACGACCACCGCGAACTCGCCGAGGTGGCCCGCGCGTTCCTGACCGCACAAAAGGCGCGCTGGGCGGCCCGATCGCTGCTCGACGCGGCCGAGGAATCCCGGCCTCCGTTCTGGCACAACCTGGTGGAGCTCGGCTGGCTCGGCCTGCACGTCGGCGAAGAATACGGCGGCTCGGGCTACGGGCTGCCCGAACTTGTCGTCGTCGTCGAGGAACTCGGCCGGGCGGTGGCGCCGGGACCGTTCTTGCCGACCGTGATCGCGTCGGCGGTGCTCGCGAAAGACGGGGCGCCCGAGCAGAAGTCGCGGCTGCTGCCCGGGCTGATCGACGGCACCGTCACCGCGGGGATCGGCCTGGGCGGCGAGGTCCGGGTCTCCGACGGCGTAGCGAACGGCAACGCCGGGATCGTGCTCGGTGCCGGGCTGGCCGACCTGCTGGTGGTCGCCGCCGGTGACGACCTGCTGCTGCTGGACCGCGGCCGGTCCGGCGTCTCGGTGGACGTGCCCGACAACCTCGATCCGACCCGGCGCTCCGGACGCGTCCGCCTGGACAACGTCAGCATCGGTTCCGACGACATCGTGCCGGGGGCGCGGGAATCGGCGCTGGCCCGCGCGCGCACCCTGCTGGCCGCCGAGGCGGTGGGCGGGGCCTCCGACTGCGTGGAGGCCGCCGTCGACTACGCCAAGGTCCGCGAGCAATTCGGCCGCACCATCGCGACTTTCCAAGCCGTCAAGCATCATTGCGCGAACATGCTGGTGTCCTCGGAGTCGGCGACCGCCGCGGTGTGGGACGCCTCGCGCGCGGCGGCGGAGGACGAGGATCAGTTCCGCCTGATCGCCGCCGTGGCCGCCGCGCTGGCGTTCCCGGCGTACGCCCGCAACGCCGAACTGAACATTCAGGTGCACGGCGGCATCGGCTTCACCTGGGAGCACGACGCGCATCTGCACCTGCGCCGGTCGCTGGTGACCGCCGCGCTGTTCGGCGGGGACGCCCCGGCCGCCGACGTCTTCGACCGCACCGCGGCCGGCGCCGTGCGCGAGAACAGCCTGGACCTGCCGCCCGAGGCCGAAGAGCTGCGCACCCGGATCCATGCCGACGCCGCCGACATCGCCGCCCTGGACAAGCAGGCGCAGCGCGACAAGCTGATCGAGACCGGCTACGGGATGCCGCACTGGCCCCAGCCCTGGGGCCGCGGGGCCGACGCGGTGGAGCAGCTCGTGATCGAGGAGGAGTTCCGCACCGCGGACATCAAGCGGCCCGACTACGGGATCACCGGGTGGGTGATCCTGACCCTGATCCAGCACGGAACCCCTTGGCAGATAGAACGATTCGTGGAGAAGGCGCTGCGCAAAGACGAAATCTGGTGCCAGCTGTTCTCCGAGCCGGATGCGGGATCGGACGCGGCGTCCATCAAGACCCGAGCCACCCGTGTCGACGGTGGCTGGAAGATCAACGGGCAGAAGGTGTGGACCAGCGGGGCGCACTATTGCGCGCGGGGGCTGGCCACCGTCCGCACCGACCCGGAGGCCCCCAAGCATGCCGGGATCACCACGGTGATCGTCGACATGAAGGCGCCGGAGGTCGAGGTTCGTCCGTTGCGGCAGATCACCGGCGGCTCCGATTTCAACGAGGTGTTCTTCAACGACCTGTTCGTGCCCGACGAGGACGTCGTCGGCGAGCCCAACACCGGCTGGACGGTCGCCCGCGCCACGCTCGGCAACGAGCGCGTCAGCATCGGCGGCAGCGGGTCGTTCTACGAGGGCCTGGCGGACATGCTGATCGAACTCGTCAGGCAGCGGCCGGACCAGTTGGCGGGGGCCAAGATCCGCGTGGGCAACTACCTGGCCGACGATCACGCGCTGCGGCTGCTGAACCTGCGCCGCGTCGCGCGCAGCGTCGAAGGGGCGGGCCCGGGCCCGGAGGGCAACGTCACCAAGCTGAAGTTGGCCGAACACATGGTGGACGGCGCCGCGATCTCGGCGGCGCTGCTGGGGCCCGAGGTCGCGCTCGGCGACGGGCAGGGCGCGCTGGCGAGTCGCATGATCATGGGGGCGCGCGGCATGTCGATCGCCGGCGGCACCTCGGAGGTCACCCGCAACCAGATCGCCGAGCGGATCCTCGGCATGCCGCGCGACCCGCTGATCAACTAGCCGCGAGCGTGCGTGTTTGTACGGAGACACGCCGCGCAGGCCGGCATTCTGCACACGCTCGGCGTGAAAAGAATTAAGCCGGGGCGAATTGGGGGGCGCCGCCGCTGCCCTGCTCGGGCTGGATAGCGACGGGCATCCCGCACGTCACCGAATCCGGGTCGCAGCCAACGATATTGGCCGCCACCCGCAGCCCGTTCTGTTCGGCCAGCTCGACGATGGCGATCACGTACGGGGTCGGGATGTCGGGGTTGTACGGGTGGTGATTGACCGTGTAGGTGAACACGGTGCCGCGGCCGGATACCGGTCGCGCCACCAGTGCGGCCCCGCAGTCGCGGCATTCGCCGGCCGCCGGGTGAACCCAGCGCGCGCACTTCTCGCAGTGTTCGATGAGCAGCTGGCCGGACACGCCCAATACAGTACACTCTATTGATTCGATGCGGGTGGCGGTTCGGGTGGACGGGCGGTGCGTATGACCTATTTCGAAAAGGACGCGATCTTGTGCGGCGTCGGCATCTCGCGGATAGGCCGTCGCACCGGGATTGCAGGCCTGGAGCTGACCATGGAGGCGGTGCGGGCGGCCATCGCCGATGCCGGCCTGGCGCCCGCGGACATCGACGGGATCGCGACCCTCGGCGACACGCCTGCCGCGGACGTCAACGCCCAACTGCGCATCGAGGCGGCCGACTGCGGGGCCGGCTTCGGCACCGGCGGACTGCTGAGCCCGGTGATGTCGGCGTGCCGCGCGGTCGCCGAGCGGCGCGCCCGCCATGTGGTCGTGTACCGCACGATCCAGATGCTCGGCGGCACGGTGCCGGTCAAGCGGGAGGAAAACGCGCCCGCCCAGCCGCTGGCGCGCATGTTCGAAACACCCGAAGGGGAACCGCGCCCGGCCGTCGGAGCGATGGACGACGTCAACGATCTTGTTGCGGCGCACGCCTATTCGGCGGCGAACTGGCTGGCGCTGAACTGCCGGCGGCACATGGAGCTGTACGGGACCACCAAGGAACAGCTGGGCTGGCTGGCGCTCAACGGCAGGCGCAACGCCGCGCTGAATCCGCTTGCGGTCTACCGCGAACCGATGACCATGGCCGACTACCTGGGAGCGCGCGCGGTGTCCACCCCGTTCGGCCTGCTGGATTGCGATGTCCCGATCGACGGCTCGATCGCGGTGGTGGTGTCGCACGCGGAGTACGCGCGCGACTGCCCGCACCGCGCGGTGGCGGTCGAGGCGATCGGCGGATCCGACGGTGCCGGCGGCTGGTTCCACCGCGCCGACTACCCGAAGATGGCGATGTCGGACGCGACCGCCCAGATGTGGTCGCGCACGCAGCTGACGCCGGCCGACCTCGACGTGGCCGAGTTGTACGACGGTTTCACGTATCTCACCCTCGCCTGGCTGGAGGCCCTGGGGGTGTGCGGGGACGGCGAGGGCGGGCCGTTCGTGGAGGGCGGCGCGCGGATCGCCCGCGACGGCCAGCTGCCGCTGAACACCTACGGCGGCCAGCTGTCGGCCGGGCGCATGCACGGCTACTGGGCCCTGCACGAAGGGTGCCTCCAGCTGCGCGGCGAGGCGGGGGAGCGCCAGGTATCGAAACGCCCGGAGGTCGGCGTGGTCTCCGTGGGCGGCGGGCCCGTCGCCGGATGCATGCTGCTGACATGCTGAGATAACCTGTGGCACAGCGCGATTCCGGGCCCGCGGACAAACTCGCCGCACAAATTGCCCGCCGCATCGAAGCGGACATCGTTCGGCGCGGCTGGCCGGTCGGCGAATCCCTGGGCTCCGAACAGGCGCTGCGGCAGCGTTACGGCGTCAGCCGATCGGTGCTGCGGGAGGCCGTTCGCCTCGTCGAACATCACCGGGTGGCCCGGATGCGCCGCGGACCGGGCGGCGGGCTGCTGATCTGCGAGCCGGACGCCGGCCCCGCGACCCGCGCGGTCGTCATCTATCTCGAGAACGCGGGCACCACGCTCGTCGACCTGCTCAACGCGCGCCTGGTGCTGGAGCCCTTGGCGGCCTCGCTGGCCGCGGAGCGGATCGACGAGGCCGGCATCGACCGCCTGCGCGCCGTGTTGCGCGCCGAGCAGCGCTGGCGGCCCGGCCAGCCGGCGCCGCGCGACGAGTTCCACATCGCGCTGGCGGGCCAATCCAAGAGCCCGGTGCTGCAACTGTTCATCGACATCCTGATCAGGCTCACCACCCGATACGCCCTTGCGTCACGGACCGACTCGGCAACCGAGGCCATCGAGGCGGTCGATCACATGCACAAGCACCACGCCGAGATCGTCGCCGCCGTCAACCCCGGCGACGCGGCGCGCGCCAGGTCGCTGTCCGAGCGGCACGTCGAAGCGGTGACCGCATGGCTGCAGCGCCATCACCCCGGCGGCACGGGCCGCCCGCGCGCGCCCCGCCGCCGGCTCGACGGCGATGCCCCGCAGGGCAAGCTCGCCGAGATGCTGGCGGCCGCGATCGGCGACGAGATCGCCGACGGCGGCTGGCAGGCCGGTTCGGTCTTCGGCACCGAGACCGCTTTGGTGGAGCGCTACGGGGTGAGCCGGGCGGTGTTCCGGGAAGCGGTGCGGCTGCTCGAATATCACTCCGTCGCGCAGATGCGCCGCGGGCCCGGCGGCGGGCTGATCGTCGCACGCCCGCAGGCCGAGGCGAGCATCGACACCATCGCCCTGTACCTGCAGTACCGCAAGCCCAGCGGCGAGGACCTGCGCAGCGTCCGCGATGCCATCGAGATCGACAACGTCGCCAGAGTCGTCAAGCGGCGCACCGATGCGGAGGTGGCGGCCTTCGTGGCGGCGCATCGGGGCGCCCCGGAGGGCGGCGTGGGCGAGGCCCCCGCGGCCCTGGCCGACGAGGTCCGGTTCCACCTCGGCCTGGCGCAACTGGCCGGCAATGCGCTGCTCGACCTGTTCCTACGGATCATCATCGAGCTGTTTCGCCGGCACTGGTCCAGCACGGAGCAGGCGGAGCCGACGTGGGACGACGTGGCCGCCGTCGAGCACGCCCATGTGCGGATCCTGGAGGCGATCAAGGCCGGCGACGACAGCCTCGCCCGTCTCCGCATCCGTCGCCATCTGGACGCCGCGGCCTCGTGGTGGTTGTAGGGGCCGCCGCGCCGTGCTAATCCGTTCCGTTCGTCTGCATACCGAAGGTCCTAATCGGGTATGGGGTGGGGGAATGTAGACGGCCGGTCCAGCAGGGGGTTGGCGTAGTGATCGACAGCGACAGCGCTGGAATGCCCGGGGGCTTGAAGGGCACGCGCGCCGGCCACTCCGGCTTCGTCCATGCGGCGCTCCTTTACCGTTCGCAGCAGGAGTATTTGGAATCCGTGTCGCGCTTCGTGCTCGACGGTCTGACGGCCGACGAGGCGGTTCTGGTGGCGGTGCCCGACGACAAGCTGGCCCTCGTGCACGACGCCTTGGCCGGCTCGGTCTCCGGATTCACGGCCGAATTGCGCATGGCCGACATCGCCGAGCTCGGCCGCAACCCGAGCCGGTTCATGGCCGCGGAGGGTTCCTTCGTCGACGACCACCCGGACCGGCGGGTGCGGATCGTGAGCCAGCTGGCCTGGCCGGGACGCAGCGACGACGAGTTCGTCGCGTGTGTGGAGCACGAGGCGCTAGTCAACGAAGCGCTCGACGGCTACCCGATGACGAAGTTGTGCCTCTACGACGCGAGCCGGCTCGATGACGAGTTGCTGGCGGACGCCCGTGCGACCCACCCCTTGCTGTGGAGCGGCGGCGCGCTGCGGCGCAGCGCCGAATACGCGCCCGAGGCCGCCCTGGAGCGCTGCAACCGGCCACTACACGTGAAGCCGGGGGCCGTCACGTACATGGTCAGGAAGTCCGCAGACCTCAGCCCGGCCCGGTCCTTCGCCGTCGACTACGCCGGCTGGGTGGGCATGTCCCAGGACGGGATCGACGATCTGCAGCTGATCGCGACGGAGCTGGCCACCAACAGCCTGATGTATACCGACGGGGCCTGCCGGCTGGCGTTCTGGCGCCAAGACGACCATCTGGTGTGCGAGGCGCGCGATACCGGACGGTTCGACGACCCGCTGGTCGGCCGCCTGGACCCGGGCCCGACCGGGCCCGCCAGCCGCGGCCTGTACCTGGTCAACGCGATATCGGACCTGGTGCGCACGCACACCACGTCGGCCGGGACGACGATCCAGGCCTATCTTCGGTTCGAACAGGCGCCGGGGCCGAACGGCTGACCCACGGGGCTATTGAGTGGTGACCGTCCCGCCCCCGCGGGGGAGTGGGACCGGGTGTAATGACGCTGCGCAGCCCGTTGCCGTCACGGCGAAGACGGCGATCAGCGCCCCCGCCACGGCTATTCGGGCCCTGTTTCTGCTTTTCGCGGTCACGGCCGTGCCTTTCCTTTACCAGTAGGCGAAGTTTGGTTTGCTGAGCCCACTGCCGTCAGATGCTATCGCAATTGCGGGCGGTTAATTTGGGACCAAAATTGCGCGCGGGGCGGTTATCGGTTGCCGGGTGGCAGGCTCACCGGCGCCGGCACGAACGTGCCGGGGTTGTGCGTCGCGCAGCCCGCCACCGAGACCGCGGATAGCGCGGCCAACGCAGCGGCGAACACCCGAACAGGGTGAATTGTGCGGCTAGTTTGCGTTGCGTTCATCCGTGGCGCCTTTCGTTTGCTGGAAGTCCGTGATTCGCGGACACCACTGCCCTCAGATGTTATCGCTGTCGCCGCGCTACCGATACATTTTGCGTTATTGGTGAACGACGGCATGGGCATCGTCGTGGCCGCCCGCGAAAGCGCTTGCCGGCAAGGGCGCACTCGGCCGCGCGAAATGAATTTGCGTTGCCGCCACGCGGGCGTCTATCGTCGCGCTCGTGCGTCTTCTTCAGCGTGCCGTAGTAGCCAGCACCCGCAGCGGGGTCTGATCCCAGACCGACCCCCCGCTGTGGGTCGGAAGCTACTACCGTCGGTCGCCCTCTCGATCAGAGAAGACCGAAACCATGGCTTTATCCCAATCCCGATTCACTTCGGTCCGCGACTGCCCGGCGGCCGCGTGGTTCGCCCACCACTTCGGCGCCGACCTGCCGCGCGGTCTGCGGGAGGAGGCCGAGGCGATGTCCTGGGAGACCTTCCTCGCCACCTACGGTCACAGCGCCGGCCCCGTCCGGCTGGGGCACTTCGCCTGCACCGACGCCGAGCGGCCGGCCGGGCGGCTCGGACCGCAAGCCCGCAATTATCGGGCCACGATCGCCGTCGGCGATCAGCTCGCTACCTGCACGGCCGCCGCCAGCGGTCCGATCGCCGCGCTCACCGCGATGCTGCACGAGCGCGCGATCACGGTGGAGACGCTGAGGTTTCACCAGCTGCGCTCGGGCGTCATCACCACCACATTCATCCACGGCAGCAACGGGATTCGCGCGCAGTGGGCGATGGGCGCCGCGGAGGACCCGACCCAGGCCGCGTTGCGCGCGGTGATCGCGTGCGCCAACCGGCTGGTGATCTGAACGGCCGTCAGAGCGGGCGCAGCATGATCGGCATGCCGTCCTTCGGCACCGGCATGCCGCCGTAGTCCCACTCGGCCTGGTATCCCGGGCGGGGCAACTCGAGTCGATACTTGCGCAGCAGGCGGTGCAGGATCGTCTTGATCTCCAACTGCCCGAACACCATCCCGATGCACTTGTGCGCGCCGCCGCCGAACGGCGTGAACGCGTAGCGGTGTCGCTTGTGCTCGTTGCGCGGCTCGGTGAACCGCTCCGGATCGAATTTCAGTGGGTCTGTCCACAATTCGGGCAGCCGGTGGTTCATGCCCGGGTAGGCGATCACGTTGGTGCCCTTGGGGATGTAGTAGCCCAGCAGGTCCGTGTCGCGCACCGTCTGGCGCATGGCCCACTGCACCGGCGTCACCAGCCGGATCGACTCGTTCATCACCAGGTCGAGCGACTCCAGCTTCTCGAGCGAGTCGATGTCGAGCGGCCCGTCGCCGAGCCGGTCGGATTCCTCGCGGCAGCGCTGCTGCCACTGCGGGTGCGCGGCCAGCTGGTAGGCCATCGTGGTGACCGTCGACGTCGACGTGTCGTGCGCGGCCATCATCAAAAAGATCATGTGGTTGACGATGTCCTCGTCGGAGAACGTGTTGCCGTCCTCGTCCTCGGTCTCGCACAACACGGACAACAGGTCGGTGCCGGGGTTCGCGCGCTGTTCCTTGACCCGCTCGCGGAAGTAGTTCTCCAGCAGCTCGCGTGCCTTGAGGCCCCGCCACCAGGTGAACGGCGGCACGGGAGTGCGGATGATCGCGTTGCCCGCGCGCGTGGTGATCGCGAACGCCTTGTTGACCTTGGTCACCAGTTCGTGGTCGGTGCCCGGCTCGTGGCCCATGAACACCATCGACGCGATGTCGAGCGTCAGCTCCTTCATCGCCGGGTAGAGCAAAAACCGCGCGTCGTTGGCCACCCAGTCGTTGGCGATCGTCTGGGAGACCACCTTGTCCATCTGCTCGACGTAGCTGACCAGGCGGGACCGCACGAACGCCTCCTGCATGATCCGCCGGTGAAACAGGTGCTCCTCGAAGTCCAGCAGCATCAGCCCGCGGTGGAAGAACGGCCCGATCACCGGCACCCAGCCCTGCTGCGAGTAGTCCTTGTTGCGGTTGGAGTAGATGACCTGAGCGGCGTCCGGGCCCAGGGCGGCGATGCCCGGCAGCACGGGCGAGTCCCCGAAGATCACCGGCCCCTTGGTCTGGTACATGTGCAGCAGATAGTCCGGTCCGCCGCGCAGCATCTCGATGATGTGGCCGATGACCGGCAGGCCCGCGTCGCCGACGGCCGCCTTGAGACCACTGCCCGGCGGCGGCTCGGCGAGGGTGCGCTCCGGGAACTGGGTGTTCAGCAGCCTGCGCTCGACGATCCCCATGCCGGGAAAGTTGTTGATCGACGGGGTGAACCGGCGCCGCGCCTGGTCGAGCAGGTAGTGCGGGGTGCTGATGGTGGCGGCCATTGAGGCTCCTTTGCGCTCCTGTGCAGGCCCGGGGGACGGGTGACAGCGGTCACTGATCCACATCCTTCGGGAAAAACTTGACGGCTGTCAAGTTTGCTTTTCCGACGGCGTGGTGCAAGGTCGTGGGGGTGAGCAGCGCCGCCAATCCGCAGCCGGGCGAACCGGGCGCGCGCCGGCGGGGTGACAAGCACCGGCAGGCGATCATGCAGGCGGTGCGCGACCTGCTCGAGGAAAAGCCGTTCGCGGAGCTGTCGGTCAGCACCATCAGCGAGCGGGCCGGGGTGGCCCGGTCCGGCTTCTACTTCTACTTCGACTCCAAGTACTCCGTGCTGGCCCAGATCGTGGCCGACGCGACCGAGGAGCTCGAGGAGCTCACCCAGTACTTCGCCCCCCGCCAGCCGGGCGAGTCGCCCGAGCAATTCGCCACGCGGATGGTCCGCAGCGCCGCCGCGGTGTACGCGCACAACGACCCGGTGATGACGGCCTGCAACGTCGCCCGCTACACCGACATCGAGATCCGCGACATTCTCGAGCGGCAGTTCGAGGTGGTGCTCCGCCAGATCGCGGATGTCGTCGACGCCGAGATGAAGGCCGGCACCGCCAACCCGATCAGCGACGACATCCCCACCCTGGTGCGCACTTTGGCCGGCACCACCTCGCTGATGCTGACGGGCGACTCCATCCTGGTCGGCCCCGAGGACGACGCGGAGCGTCGGGTCCGCGTGCTCGAGCAGTTGTGGCTGCATTCGCTGTGGGGCGGGGGCCAGACGTAAGGCGGTAGGGTCACGGCCATGGCGTCCAAGCCTTCTGGGGGATATTTCACGGGTAAGCGGTGTCTGGTCACGGGTGCGGCCAGCGGCATCGGGCGCGCGACGGCCCTGCGGCTGGCCGCCGACGGCGCCGAGCTCTATCTCACCGACCGCAACGCGGACGGCCTCGAGTCGACCGTGGCCGACGCCCGGGCGCTCGGCGCGCGGGTGCCCGTTCACCGCGCGCTCGACATCTCCGACTACGGCCAGGTGGCGGCGTTCGCCGCCGACATCCACGCCGCGCACCCGAGCATGGACGTGGTGCTCAACATCGCCGGCGTGTCGGCGTGGGGCACCGTCGACCGCCTGACCCACGAGCAGTGGAGCAAGATGATCGCGATCAACCTGATGGGTCCGATCCACGTCATCGAGACGTTCGTCCCGCCGATGGTGGCGGCCCGGCGCGGCGGGCGTTTGGTGAACGTGTCGTCGGCGGCCGGGCTGGTCGCGTTGCCGTGGCACGCCGCCTACAGCGCCAGCAAGTTCGGGCTGCGCGGGCTGTCCGAGGTGCTGCGTTTCGACCTGGCGCGCCAGGGCATCGGGGTGTCGGTCGTGGTACCGGGCGCGGTGAAGACGCCGTTGGTGGACACCGTCGAGATTGCCGGCGTCGACCGCGAGGACCCGGGCGTCGCCCGCTGGGTGGACCGCTTCAGCGGTCACGCGGTTTCCCCGGAACGGGCGGCCGAGAAGATCCTGGCCGGCGTCGCGAAGAACCGGTACCTCATCTACACGTCGCCGGACATCCGCGCGCTGTACGCGTTCAAGCGGCTGGCGTGGTGGCCCTACAGCGTGGCGATGCGTCAGGTCAACGTGATCTTCACACGGGCGCTCAAGCCCGCCCCGGCTCCGCTAGCCGGGCATCACCAACTCGAGGCGCACCCCGAGTAGCCGAACCGGGCGGTCCAGCTCGAAGAGGTCCAGGACGCGCAGGGCGGCGTCGGTGATCGTCCGCGCGTCGGTGGTGGGCGCGGCCAGCTTGCGGATCTTCGTGCGGGTGTAAAACGTGGCGGTCCGCACGGTGACGGCGACGCGGGTGACGACGCGCCCGGCGGCCAGCACGTCGTCCAGGGCCTGGCGCGCCAATGCCGTTACCGCAGCGTCCATTTCGGCGCGATCGGTCAGGTCGCGCGGAAAGGTGATGACGTGGCTGCGGGAGCGCGGGACCCACGGCTCGGCGCTGACCTCGGTGTCGCCACCGCCCTTGGCCAGCAGCAGCAGCCACAGCCCGGTGCGCGGGCCGAACGTGGACGTCAGCAGCTCCGCGTCGCTGTGCGCGAGTTCCCGTACCGAGGTGATACCAAGGGCCGCAAGCCTTTTCGACGTCTTCGGGCCGACGCCCCACAGCGCGTCGACCGGGCGCTCGGCCATCACCGTCATCCAGTTCGTGTCGGTGAGCGTGAAGATGCCGGCCGGTTTCGCGAATCCGGTGGCGACCTTGGCGCGCTGCTTGTTGTCGCTGATGCCGACCGAGCACGACAGCCCGGTTTGCGACGAGATGACCGCGCGGATCTGTTCGGCGACCCCGGTGGGGTCGGCGGCCGTCACGCCGACATACGCCTCGTCCCAGCCCCATACCTCGACCGGGTGCCCCAGGTCGCGCAACAGCCCCATCACCTCGTCGGACGCGGCGTCGTACGCGGCCGGATCCGACGGCAGGAAGGTGGCGTCCGGGCAGCGGCGCGCGGCCGCGCGCAGCGGCATGCCCGCGTGCACCCCGAATTCCCGGGCCTCATACGAGGCGCAGGTAACGACCTTGCGGGGTTCGGCCGGATCGCCGCTGCCGCCGACGATGACGGGCAGCCCGGCCAGTTCCGGGTGGCGGCGCAGCTCGACCGACGCCAGAAACTGGTCGAGGTCGACGTGCAGGATCCAGCTCGTCACCGCCCGCACAGCTTGCGCGCCAGGCTTTCCCACGCCTCCCCCAACGTCTCCAAAGTGTGGCCGCCCTCGTTGAGCCGATGCTCCACGTAGTCCGGGTCGAGCAGGGCCAGCAGCGCGTCGGTCTGCACGCCGAGATTGCCGGTCGTGCGCGCCGACGCCAGCAGCAGCCTTACGTGGGTGCGCAACACCGTGGCCGGCGCGTTGTAGCGGTTGTGCGGATCGCGGTTGGCCTCCGACAGCAGCGCGTGGTGGGTGTGCACGAAGCGGATCCGCTCCCGCCCGAACGCCAGCAGGCGATCCAGCGGCGGCGCGTCGGGACCCAGCGGCGGCGGGCCGAAAAGGAAGGCCTGCTGGCTGGCGCGTTCGTCCTCGTCGAGCAACACCATCATCAGGCCGGCGCGGCTGCCGAACCGGCGGAACAGGGTCCCTTTGCCGACGCCCGCGGCCGCGGCGACGTCGTCCATGGTGACGGCGTCGGCGCCGCGCTCGGCGACCAGGGTGCGGGCGGCCTGCAGTAACAGGGCGCGGTTGCGCGCCGCATCGCCGCGCTCCTGCGGCGCGGACACTCCCAACTCGCCCAACGGCTCGACGGCGCTCACTCCTGCACTTTAACGCCGCCGGAATAAACCGGACCACGGTCCGGTTGGAGCGTGCAAGGATGGGGACCAACGACCGAAGGGAACGAAACAGTGGCAGGGATCAAAGTCTTGGCGTTAGTGGGCAGCCTGCGGGCGGCGTCGATCAACCGTCAGATCGCCGAGCTGGCCGGCTCCGTCGCCCCGGACGACGTCACCGTCACGATCTTCGAAGGGCTGCACGAGCTGCCGTTCTACAACGAGGAGATCGACGACGCCATGAACGCCGACGCCCCGCCGCTGGCCCCGGTGGCCGCGCTGCGCGCCGCGGCGGCCGAGGCCGATGCCGCCCTGGTGGTCACGCCGGAGTACAACGGCAGCATCCCCGCGGTCATCAAGAACGCGATCGACTGGCTGTCCCGCCCGTTCGGTGACGGAGCGCTGAAGGGCAAGCCGCTGGCCGTGATCGGTGGGGGCTTCGGCCGCTACGGCGGGGTGTGGGCGCACGACGAGACCCGCAAGTCGTTCGGGATCGCGGGCGCCCGGGTGGTCGACTCGATCAAACTCTCCGCGCAGTTCGCCAAGCTGGACGGCAAGGCGCCAGCCGATGACGCCGAGCTGACCGCGGGCGTGCGCGATGCCGTCGGCAAGCTCGCCGCCGAAGTGGGCTGAATTTAGCGATACCAAACAAGCCGCTCGCCGCCCACCAGCGCCGTTCCGATCGCCGGATGGCCGAAGCCGCCAGCGCGCGCCGGCGACTTTGCTGGCGGGCCGGTGACGGGCGGCCGCGGGATGTCGAACACACCGGCGCTGTCGGTGGCCGATGCTATACCTGTGCGCGTGGAGCTCCTCGATCGCGATGTGACCTGCGACACGCCGGGCGCGTGCCGGGCGGAGGGCTTACGACCAGCGAATTTCAAAATTGTTATTCAGAACATCTTGTATCTGGACAACTTGTCGGCCACTAGGTGTAGTGTTTCGAGCACCGGCAGACCCCAGGATCCCCAGGCTGACCGGGCTTGGGGAACCTCCCCAAATCGGCTCGAAGATGTCGAAGCACGCTGCTCCGACGCGGACGGCCGCACGACGGGAATGTGGGGCCCTGACGGGCCGCTGAACACAGCGAAGACAGAGTTTGTCGCAGTACCGCAGTTAGTTGCCAGTCCGTACCACGTCCCCACCTTCCGCAAAGGAGCGGCATCCATGACCATCACCGTGTACACCAAGCCGGCATGCGTCCAGTGCAGCGCCACCTTCAAGGCCCTGGACAAGCAGGGCGTCGCCTACCAGAAGGTGGACATCACGCTGGACGCGGAGTCGCGGGACTACGTGATGGCGCTGGGTTACCTGCAGGCCCCCGTGGTGGTGGCCGGCAACGACCACTGGTCGGGCTTCCGGCCGGATCGCATCAAGGCGCTCTCGGAGTCGGCGCTCAGCGCGTAGGCAAGACGTTTAGGTAAGGAAGGTTGCGGTGCCATGGACATCACGGGGCGCAACCTGGTCTATTTCTCCTCCGTGTCGGAGAACACCCACCGCTTCGTGCAGAAGCTGGGTGTTCCCGCCACGCGGATACCGCTGCACGGGCACATCGAGGTCGATGAGCCCTACGTCCTGATCCTGCCGACCTACGGTGGCGGCCGGGCCACGCCGGACCTCAACGCGGGGGGCTACGTCCCCAAGCAGGTCATCGCTTTCTTGAACAACGAACACAACCGGTCGTTGATCCGCGGCGTCATCGCCGCGGGCAACAACAACTTCGGGGCCGAATTCGCCTACGCGGGCAACGTCATCTCCCGCAAGTGCGACGTTCCCTACCTTTACCGCTTCGAACTGATGGGGACCCCGGACGACGTGGATGCCGTCCGCGCCGGTCTCGCCGAATTCTGGAAGGAACAGACGTGCCACCAACCGTCACTGCAGAGCCTGTAGCCGCCGGCACGCATGCGTCGCCCGAGGAGACGGACTACCACGCGCTGAACGCGATGCTGAACCTGTACGACGCGGACGGCAGGATTCAGTTCGACAAGGACGTTCTCGCGGCGCGCCAGTACTTCCTCGAACACGTCAACCAGAACACGGTCTTCTTCCACAATCAAGACGAGAAGCTCGACTACCTGATCCGCGAAAACTATTACGAGCGTGAGGTTCTCGACCAGTACTCGCGCAACTTCGTCAAGGAGCTGCTGGACCGCGCCTACGCCAAGAAGTTCCGGTTCCCGACGTTTCTGGGCGCGTTCAAGTACTACACCTCCTACACGCTGAAGACGTTCGACGGGAAGCGCTACCTCGAGCGCTTCGAGGACCGGGTCGTCATGGTTTCCCTCACGCTGGCCGCCGGCGACACCGCGCTGGCCGAGAAACTGGTCGACGAGATCATCGACGGACGCTTCCAGCCGGCCACCCCGACGTTTTTGAACTCGGGCAAAAAGCAACGGGGAGAGCCGGTTTCATGTTTTTTGCTTCGCATCGAGGATAATATGGAGTCGATCGGGCGGTCGATCAACTCCGCGCTGCAGCTGTCCAAGCGCGGCGGGGGAGTCGCGTTGCTGCTGAGCAACATCCGCGAGCACGGCGCGCCGATCAAGAACATCGAGAACCAGTCCTCGGGCGTCATCCCCATCATGAAGTTGCTCGAGGACTCGTTCTCCTACGCCAATCAGCTGGGGGCGCGCCAGGGCGCGGGCGCGGTGTATCTGCACGCGCATCACCCCGACATCTACCGCTTCCTGGACACCAAGCGGGAGAACGCCGACGAGAAGATCCGGATCAAGACGCTGAGCCTGGGCGTGGTGATCCCCGACATCACCTTCGAGCTGGCCAAGCGCAACGAGGACATGTACCTGTTCTCGCCGTACGACGTCGAACGCGTCTACGGCGTGCCGTTCGCCGACATCTCGGTGACCGAGAAGTACTACGAGATGGTCGACGACGCGCGCATCCGCAAGACGAAGATCAAGGCGCGCGAGTTCTTCCAGACGCTGGCGGAGCTGCAGTTCGAGTCCGGCTACCCGTACATCATGTTCGAGGACACGGTGAACCGGGCCAATCCCATCGAGGGCAAGATCACCCACTCGAACCTGTGCTCGGAGATCCTGCAGGTGTCCACGCCGTCGCTGTTCAACGACGACCTGTCGTATGCCAAGGTAGGCAAGGACATTTCGTGCAACCTCGGTTCGCTGAACATCGCCAAGACGATGGACTCGCCGGACTTCGCCCAGACGATCGAGGTGGCCATCCGGGCGCTGACCGCGGTGAGCGACCAGACCCACATCACGTCGGTGCCGTCAATCGAGCAGGGCAACAACGATTCCCACGCGATCGGGCTGGGGCAGATGAACCTGCACGGCTACCTGGCGCGGGAGGGCATCTTCTACGGCTCCGAGGAAGGCGTCGACTTCACCAACATCTACTTCTACACGGTGCTGTATCACGCGCTGCGCGCGTCGAACCGCATCGCGATCGAACGCGGCACCCACTTCAAGGGTTTCGAGAAGTCCAAGTACGCCTCGGGGGAGTTCTTCGACCGCTACACCGAGCAGGTGTGGGAGCCCGCGACCGACAAGGTGCGGCAGCTGTTCGCGGACGCCGACATTCGCATCCCGACGCAGGACGACTGGAAGCGGTTGAAGGAGTCGGTCCAGGCGAACGGCATCTACAACCAGAACCTGCAGGCGGTGCCGCCGACCGGGTCGATCTCCTACATCAACCACTCGACGAGCTCGATCCACCCCATCGTGTCGAAGGTCGAGATCCGCAAGGAGGGCAAGATCGGGCGGGTCTACTACCCGGCGCCGTATATGACCAACGACAACCTGGAGTACTACCAGGACGCCTACGAGATCGGTTACGAGAAGATCATCGACACCTACGCCGCGGCCACCCAGCACGTGGACCAGGGGCTGAGCCTGACGCTGTTCTTCAAGGACACCGCCACCACCCGCGACGTGAACAAGGCGCAGATCTACGCCTGGCGCAAGGGGATCAAGACGCTGTACTACATCCGGTTGCGGCAGATGGCGCTGGAGGGCACTGAGGTGGAGGGTTGCGTCTCCTGCATGCTGTGACGCCGCATCGAACGTGAAGCTGTTGCGACTTTTCGGCCCGATTTTCGCAACCAGTGCACGCTCGGCGACGGCGAGCCCGCGGCGGCAGTCTGCCCTGGTCAGCGCCCAGAGCGCGGTATGGTGCTTGATGTGGTGAGAATTCCCCGACCGCCGCACCCCAGCGTGAAGCCCGGGGTCAAGGTCGACGCGCGCAGCGAACGGTGGCGCGAACACCGCAAGAAGGTGCGCGGCGAGATCGTCGAGGCGGCGTTCCGCGCCATCGACCGCCTGGGGCCCGAGCTGAGCGTGCGGGAGATCGCCGAGGAGGCCGGCACCGCCAAGCCGAAGATCTACCGCCACTTCCACGACAAGTCCGACCTGTTCCAGGCGATCGGGGAGCGCCTGCGGGACATGCTGTGGGGGGCGATCTTCCCCTCGATCGACCTGAAGACCGACTCGGCGCGCGAGGTGATCCACCGCGCCGTCGAGGAGTACGTCATCCTCGTCGACAAACACCCGAACGTGCTGCGGGTCTTCATCCAGGGTCGCTCCGCGGCGAGTCCCAAGATCCTCGAGGAGGGCCGCGGCATCACCCTGGCCGTGGCCGACATGTTCGACAACGAGCTGCAGGACATGGAGCTGGACCACGCGGCGGTGGAGCTGGCGGGGCATGCGGCGTTCGGCTCGGCCGCATCGGCCACCGACTGGTGGTTGGGCCCCGACGCCGACAGCCCGCGGCGCATGCCGCGCGAGCAATTCGTCGCTCACCTGACGACGATCATGATGGGCGTCATCCTCGGCACCGCCGAGGTGCTCGGCATCTCGATGGATCCTGACCAGCCGATACACAGCGTGGTGCCCAGCAAGCCCGCCGCGAGCTGAGGACTTTCGGCACGTTGACATCGGTCCGCCGATCGTCAACACTCGTGCCATCCGATACCCTGGGTACTGGGTATTTGCGGGAGCCAACAGGAAGAACGATCTACCGTGACCGATGCCATGACACACGTCGAGCCGACTCAGGCACGCGAACCGGTGCACACCCGCGCCCTGATCATCGGGACCGGCTTCTCCGGTCTCGGCATGGCGATCGCGCTGCAGAAGCAGGGCGTGGACTTCGTCATCCTGGAGAAGGCCGGCGACATCGGGGGCACCTGGCGAGACAACAGCTACCCCGGCTGCGCCTGCGACATCCCGTCACACCTGTACTCGTTTTCGTTCGAACCGAAGCCGGACTGGCGCAACCCGTTCTCCTACCAGCCTGAGATCCAGGAATACCTCCAGGGCGTCACCGACAAGTACGGGCTGCGCCGCTACATCGTGTTCGACTCCCTGGTGGATCGCGGCCACTGGGACGACGACGAGAACCGGTGGCACGTGTTCACCGCCGACGGCCGCGAGTACGTGGCCCAGTTCCTGATTTCCGGTGCGGGCGCGCTGCACATCCCGTCGTTCCCCGACATCGAGGGTCGCGACGAATTCGCCGGTCCCGCTTTCCATTCCGCGCAGTGGGACCACTCCGTCGACCTGACCGGCAAGCGCGTGGCGATCATCGGAACCGGCGCCAGCGCGATCCAGATCGTGCCCGAGATCGTCGGGCAGGTCGCCGAACTGCAGCTCTACCAGCGCACCCCGCCGTGGGTGGTACCGCGGTCCAACCCGGATCTGCCGCCGGCCCTGCGGCGGGCCATGGAGAACGTCCCCGGGCTGCGCGCGCTGACGCGGCTGGGGATCTACTGGGCGCAGGAGGCGCTGGCCTTCGGCATGACGCAGCGGCCCAACGCGCTGAAGTTCATCGAGGCCTACGCCAAATACAACATCCGCCGCTCGGTGAAGGACCGCGAGCTGCGCCGCAAACTGACGCCGCACTACCGCATCGGGTGCAAGCGAATCCTGAACTCCTCCACCTATTACGGCGCCGTCGCGGACCCCAAGACCCAACTGATCACCGATCCCATCCGCCGCATCACGACCGACGGGATCGTCACCGCCGACGGCCGGGAGCACAAGGCGGACGTGATCGTCTATGCCACCGGCTTCCACGTCACCGACTCCTACACCTACGTCCAGATCAAGGGGCGGCACGGGGAGGACCTGGTCGACCGCTGGAACCGGGAGGGCATCGGCGCGCATCGCGGCATCACCGTCGCCGACGTGCCCAACCTGTTCTTCCTGCTGGGACCCAACACGGGGCTCGGGCACAACTCGGTGGTGTTCATGATCGAATCGCAGATCCGCTACGTCGCCGACGCGATCAAGACCTGCGACAAGAAGGGCGCGCAGGCGCTCGCGCCCACCCGCGCGGCGCAGGACGCCTTCAACGACGAGTTGCAGCGCAAGCTGTCGCACTCGGTGTGGAACAGCGGCGGCTGCAGCAGTTGGTATTTGGACGAGCACGGCAAGAACACCGTGCTGTGGGGCGGCTACACCTGGCAGTACTGGCGGGCGACCCGCGGGGTCAAGCCGGAGGAGTACCGGTTCTTTGGCATGCGCCGGACCCGCGGTGAGAAGGACCTGAGCGCCACCGGGCAGGCATAAAAGTTCGGGCTCCCTAAGCCGTCCGGCTTTACACTGGGAGGGCAATGAGCGCCTATCAGACCGTCGTGGTCGGCACCGATGGCTCGGATTCGTCGCTGCGTGCGGTGGAGCGCGCAGCCGCGATCGCCGCGCAGCACGGCGCGAAACTGGTCGTCGCGACCGCGCATACTCCCGTCCCCGTGGAGAAGGGCCGCTACGCCATCCCGCCGGGCAGCGACCACGGTCAGGACTACCGGACGGTGGGCGAGGCCCCTTTCTACGCGATCCTGCAGAACGCCAGGGAGCGGGCCCATCAAGCCGGGGCCAAGAACGTGGAGGAGAGGCCGATCGTCGGTGCCCCCATCAACGCGCTGGTGCAGCTCGCCGAGGAGATCGCTGCCGACCTGCTCGTCGTCGGCAACGTCGGGCTCAGCAGCGTCGCCGGGCGGCTGCTGGGATCAGTGCCATCCGAGGTCTCCCGCAGGGCCAAGACCGACGTGCTGATCGTCTACACCACCGGCTGATGCATGCGTCACCCGCCACCCGTCGGGCCGTGTCCGCGTAGCACCCGCGCAAACTGACCGCTTCGCCCGTCGTCCGGGGCGTCGGGCCGCACACCGAGGCGCCGGTGCGACACAATCAGAGCGCTATGTGGACACGTCAGGCCATCCGGGCGAGGCTCGCGCGTCGCGAAGAACCGCCCCCGCCGGTCGCCCCGCCCGACACCTTCGACGATGGCGAGATCGCGGCGATGCTGCGCGAACTCGGGCTCGCGATGATCGAGATGATGCACCCGACGCATCTGGTGCGGGGGCGCCTGCAGCGCATCATCGCCCGCTACACCACCAAAGACGTGCGGATCGTCGTGTTACCGACCGTCATGCTGATCCAGTTGGGCAACGAGAGTTACGAGATCGACGTGACCAGGCCGGCGGGTTTCCGATTGGACCTGGCCGGACGCATCGACGAGATCACCCGCCTGGCCACCCTCGGCGCCATCGCCCCCGCGGACGCGATGGCGGCGCTGGCCGAGGCCCGCGCGATGCCACCGCGCTTCAATCCGTTGCTGACGGTGGTCGGTTACGTGATCACCACGCTGGGCTTCGGCATGATCATCAACCCGACGTGGGCGTCGCTGTGGGGACACGCGTTTCTCGGGGCGGTTGTCGGAGTGATTCTCCTTGCGGCACGGTCGATTCCGGCGTTGAACGCCATCGCGCCGACCCTGGCCGCGATGCTGGTGACGGTGTTGGCGACCTGGTTCGTCGCCGACGCCGCCAACGACGGCCTGATGCGGGTGATCGCGCCCTCGCTGGTGGCGATGCTGCCCGGGCTGGCGTTGACGGTCGGTGCGATGGAGCTGGCGGGATCGGAGATCATCGCCGGCGCGAGCCGCCTCATCTACGGCGTCGTCCAGTTGATGCTGCTGGTGTTCGGGGTGGCGCTCGGCATGGCGCTGGCGGGCAAAGTCGCCCCCCAGCAGCCCTCGCCGCAGATCGGTCCCTGGGGCTTCTATGTGGCGATCCTGGTCATCGGCGTGGGGCTGTACGTCTATCTGTCCGCGCCGCGCGGATCGCTGGTCTGGCTGACCGTGGCGGTCGCGGCGGCGCTGGTCGGGCAGAAGCTCGGCAGTGTGTTTCTGACCCCCGCGCACGCGGGCGCGCTCGGGGCCGCGCTCGTCCTCCCCGTTGCGCTGATCGCCGCACGCCTCAAACACGCGCCGCCGGCCCTGGTGATGGTGCTGGCGGCGTTTTGGTCGCTGGTGCCCGGCGCGCTGAGCTTCGAGACGCTGTCGCAAGCCGCCACCGGCGGACCCGCCGACCTGTCAACGTTGATCAGCGCGGTCGCGACCGTGTTCTCGATCTCGCTGGGCACCCTGATCAGCTGGAGTGTCGTCAACTCCGTCGTACTGGGGCGACGCAGTGCGCGGTCCGGGGCGCAAACTTTGTGAGCGGCGTGCTTTAGGGCCGGCGCGCCAACAGGTCGGTGAAGGCCTTCGCGGCCGCGTCCACGCCGGCCACGTCGTTGGTGGCGACGAGGTCGAGCAGCAGGCCGCGGGTGACGGCCAAGCCGAGCCTGGCCATCGCGCCGTCGTAGGCAACTCCGGCGGTGGCCGACTCGACCTCGCTCAGCCAGCCGTCGACGGCGCCGGGAATCATTCGCGTGAACGGCTTTTCGCCCTGGGCCGCGCGCGAATAGCACTCGAAGAACAGGCGCTCCAGCTGGCGCAGCTCGGGGCGGCGCAGGTCGGCCCACATCGCGGCGAAGCCGTCGGCCGGGTCCGCCGGCAAGCCGGGGACGAGGGCCATCTGGCGGCGCTCGGCCTCCTCGACGATCGCGATCAGCAGGTCTTCTCGAGAACCGAAGTGGTGCAACAGCATCCGGTGGCTGGTGCCGACCGCGGCGGCGACGTCGCGGAGCGAACGGTTGCCGATGCCGTTCGCGGCGAACTCGCCGAACAGCGCGTTCAGTAGTTCGCGGCGTCGCTCGGTGTCAGGCGTGCGGGCCATGGGCGCGGCTGAGCTGCTCAGACCGGGCCTTGAGGCCTTCGGCCTCGAGTTTGAGGTAGCGCTTGGTCCGCTTGACCGTCAACCGGCCGACCAGCGCGCCGAGCGCGCCGCGCTGGTCGAGTTCCTGGCGCACCAGGGTCCGCCCGCCCGGCAGGGCCGTGACGAAATGGCGGGCGGTCACCAGCACGCCGGGCGAGCGGCACACCCACGTCCAGGAGGTGCCGGGGTCGAGCTCGGCGACGGTCCAGATCAGCTTCTGCAGGCCGGGTTGCTTGATCGCGAACCGCCTGCCGACGGCGAGGGTGGATCCGTCCTGCCCGGTCAGCGACGTCACCGACGCCGTCCACTCCGGCCAGCCTTCGACGTCGCTGAAGACGTCCCACACCAGCTGCGGCGGCGCGTCTATCTCGATACTGTCCTCGTTGAACATGTACCAAATGGTACATAAAACGCCGGGCCCTGCCTAGGAAGTCGAAGCGACCCGCGCGTTGAGGTGCTTCAGGGCCGCCTCGGCGCCGTTCCACCCCGGGATGCCGGTCACCCCCGGGCCCGGATGGGTGCACTGCCCGCACAGGAACAGCCCGTCGACCGGCGTGGCGAACTTGTCGGCGCCCTCGACGACGCGGCCCGTCCACAGCTGGTTGGGCTGCAGCAGGCCGTGCGAGTAGTCGCCGGCGTGTGCGCTGAAGGTGCTGCCGAAGTAGCGGTTGGAGAACACGACGCGGTTGGTGACGGAGTCGGCGAAGCCGGGCGCGAACGTGTCGAAGATGCGCACGCAGGTGTCGGCGTATTGCTCCTTCCAGCTTCGGTTTTCGTCGGCGTCCAGGCCGGTGGGGAAGTACGGCGTGAAAATCGTTGCGCTGTGCTTGCCTTCGGGCGCCAGCGACGAGTCGACCATGCTGGGTATGTACAGATAGGTGGGCGGAGCGTCGGGAAGCTGGCCCTTGCGGTATTGCTCCCACGCGTCGCTGATGTATTCGGGTGACGGCGCGTAGGCGACGGTCGGGCACCATTGGCCGTTGTCGTGCATGAAGGGCTGCAGCCGCTCGATCCATTGCGGCGCTTGGTCGATGGTCAAGTGGGCCTGGATGTACCCGAGATTGAAATTGATTTCCTTGACCTTGCGGATGTAGTCGGGCGGAAAGTTCTGCGCACCGGCCAGATTCACGAAGGTGGTGTAGGGGTCGAGCGAAGAGAGCACCACATCGGCCGAAATCGTTGTGCCGTCGCGGAGTTGGACGCCGGTGGCGCGCCCGTCGGTGACCAGGACCCGCTTCACGTGCTGCTTCAGTTGCACCTCGGCGCCCAACGCTTCGGCGCGGCGGCACAGCGCGGCGCTCAGGGCGCCGATGCCGCCGCGGGGCATGATGTATTCGACGTTGCCGCCGCCGATCAGGTAGTGGTACAGCGTCGAGGCATTCGAGCCCGGGGTCCAGGGGCCGCCGTCGAAGGCGTCGATGGACATCGCCGCCAGCGAACCCTGGATGCAGCGGGCCTGGTCGGGCGCCAGGAAGCGCCGGACCGTGTCCATCGTGCTGCCGTACCACATCTGGGCGAAATCGTGGCGGTCTTCCGCTGTGGGCTGGGAGGCGATCACCTCGATGATGTCCAGCGGCGGCCCGAACGCCGAGTCGACGAAATACGGTGCGAATCGGCCGATGTGGGCGAACAGGCCGCCCAGGGCCGCCGCGGTGTCGGCGCCGTGGTCGTCGAGCAGGTGGCGCGCCATGCGTTCCAGGTCGTTGTACATCACGAACGGGGTGTCGGCGGCCTCAGTGCCGGGGCCGAACGTGCACGTCGACGTCCACTGATCCATCAGCTCGAAGCCCCACTTGGTGAGCTCCAGCCGTTCGGTCATCTCCTGACGCCAGATCAACACCGCCCACGCGCCGACGCTGTGCTTGTAGCCGTCGAAGAGTTCGCGGGTGGCGGCCATTCCGCCGAGGAAGTTAGCCCGTTCGAGGACAAGGACTTTCGCGCCGCCCTTGGCCAGCACGTTCGCGGCGACCAGGCCGTTGTGACCCGCCCCGATGATGATCGCGTCGTAGTCCGCCATGGCGACTCCTTCGGTGTGATCCCCCGGCTGACCCGCACAATGTCATAACTGACATTGTTGCGTCAATAGTGACATTCCGTCATCCTGGAGCCCGTGAGAAGCCCCTGTGCGGCTGGCGTGGTCGCATGCTCGAGATGAGCCGCGCCGCGCGCACGCGTCAGGCGTTGCACAAGGCGGCGATGCGCCGCTTCGTCGCCGACGGCGTCAACGAGACGAGCGTCGCCGACATCGCCGCGGACGTCGGGGTCACCGAGCGGACTTTCTACCGGCACTTCCTGTCCAAACACGCGGTGCTCTTCGCCGACTACGACATCGGGTTCGAATGGTTCGCGCGCGCCCTGGCGCTGCGCCCGCACGGGGAACCCATCACCCAGTCGGTGCGAAAGGCCGTGGACGCCTTCCCCTTTGACTTCCGGATGGTCCAAGACGCCGCCACCATTCGGTCGCGCGACCTTGACCAGGAGATCATCACCGGGCACATCCGGCGGCTCCGCGATCAGCTCGCCGCCGAGATCCAGCGCTTCATCAGGCGGCGATCCTCGCCCACCGCCGACGGCGAGATGATCGCCGACATCGCGGCGCACAGCCTGGCCACCGCGGTGTTCGTCGCGCTGGAGACCTGGATGGCCAAGGGCGTGCAGGACACCGACGAGCTGAGCCGGCTGACCGACATGGCGCTGAGCGCGTTGGAAGACGGCCTCACCGAGACGCTGCGCCACGCCGGGCTGGATTGACGGGGCGACACGGCAAACACAACCTCTTGTGTTGCCGCGGGTTGTCGTACCCCAGGGGTAGTGTTTGTGGCCTAGACAGTGAAGTCAAAACCGGCTGGTGAAGTGGGGTTCTGGTGACCGAAAACATGAAGCTGATCGACCGGACCTCGGCGATCAACTGGAACCGGCTGCAAGACGACAAGGACGCCGAGGTCTGGGACCGGCTGACGGGCAACTTCTGGCTGCCCGAGAAGGTTCCGGTGTCCAACGACCTCCCGTCGTGGGGCACGCTGACCGCCGGCGAGAAGCAGCTGACCATGCGGGTGTTCACCGGGCTGACGCTGCTGGACACCATCCAGGGCACGGTCGGGGCCGTCAGCCTGATCCCCGACGCGCTCACCCCGCACGAACAAGCCGTCTACACCAACATCGCGTTCATGGAGTCGGTGCACGCCAAGAGCTACAGCTCGATCTTCTCCACGCTGTGCTCGACGGCCGAGATCGACGACGCCTTCCGCTGGTCGGAGGAGAACCCCAACCTGCAGCGCAAGGCCGAGATCGTCATGCAGTACTACCGCGGTGACGAGCCGCTGAAGCGCAAGGTCGCCTCCACACTGCTGGAGAGCTTCCTCTTCTACTCCGGGTTCTATCTGCCGATGTACTGGTCGAGCCGGGCCAAGCTGACCAACACCGCCGACATGATCCGGCTCATCATCCGCGACGAGGCCGTGCACGGCTACTACATCGGCTACAAGTTCCAGCGCGGCCTGGCGTTGGTCGACGACGCCAAGCGCGCCGAGCTCAAGGACTACACCTACGAGCTGCTCTTCGAGCTCTACGACAACGAGGTGGAGTACACCCAGGACCTCTACGACGAGGTCGGGCTGACCGAGGACGTCAAGAAGTTCCTGCGCTACAACGCCAACAAGGCGCTGATGAACCTCGGCTACGAGGCGCTGTTCCCGCGCGACGAGACCGACGTCAACCCGGCGATCCTGTCGGCGCTGTCGCCCAACGCCGACGAGAACCACGACTTCTTCTCCGGCTCCGGCTCGTCGTACGTGATCGGCAAGGCCGTCGTCACCGAAGACGAGGACTGGGACTTCTAAGTCGCTGGTCAGAGGTCGAAATAGTTGCGGAACCCGACCCCTGACGCGCGACCACCCGAGGGTCACCACCTCTTTACGCGGGGGTGAAAAATGAGCGCGAAAGCTTTAGTGTGTTGCCTGGTTGCATTTCAATTCTTGCGTAGATCTGCCGCGTAGCTCTGCGAAAAGAGGTTGACATGGCAGGAAGCACCCCTCCCGCATCCCCGCCGCCGCAATCCCGGGCAATTTGGTGGGTCTACGTGGCCCTCGGCGTGATCGCTATTACTTTCGTGTCGATGGCCGGCTTGGCAGTCTTGGCCGCGAGGCTCAAATGGGACGGATTTTGGATCCATGCCGGACAACCTTTTGCGACTGTAATCGCCGGGATGGCCGCACTCGGTGCGGGCGGTCTAGCTTTCTATAACGGAGAACGTCAGCGCCTTGCTGAATCCGTGCAGTGGCGCGACGAACAGCGGCGCGAGACCGAGAAAGATATCAATGCCCGGTTCATCGCCGCCGCGGGGCAACTGGCCGACGACCACCCGTCCACGCGCAGCTTCGGTGTATACGTTCTTGCCGGCATTGCCGACGACTGGTACGCCTTGGGCAATCAGACCGAATATCAAGTCTGTATTGATGTGCTCACTGGGTACCTTTTAAATCCTAATCCCGACTATGTCGATCCCACGCTGACCACCGCGGCGAGCGCGGGGGGAGACGGCACTGTCCGGGCGACGATTGTGCGTGCATTGGCCCGGCGGGCAGCCGAGGACGATGACGCCACGCGGGCACCTTTAAGGTATGCGGTCCGGGGTGCAGACTTGCGCGCTGTGCGGTTGGACGGCGCAAACCTTGCATGCGCCGACTTACGCGAAGCGGATCTGTCCGGTGCGATGCTGAGAAGTACAGACCTGCAGAAGGCCAACCTACAAGGTGCCAACCTGTCGGGCGTGGATCTCAGGGGCAGTAAATTGCAGAAGGCCAATCTTGAGATGTCGAAGTTGTCCGACACAATTCTGTATGGGGCACACCTGACTGAGGCCAACTTAGGTGGTAGTGAACGCACTTTATTTGCCGAATTCTTCGGTATCAGGATAGGCAAAGGGACGAAGCTGCAAAATGTGCATCTTGACAAGGTCGACCTGCGTGGCCTTGACCTTCAACAAGTTCAGGAATTTGTGAATATCGACCTGACGGGCTCCCTATTCAATGAAGACACAAAATGGCCGGCTGGATTCACCCCACCCGTACAGGATCTGCCGAAAGAGTCGGCGGTCTAAATCGGCCGAGCCGCCACCTCTGCTCGAGTGGCTGCGAGCGAAGACGGTCCTGCGCGTTGGCCTTTAGCGTGTGCGGAGTGTCGTACCGCCTCTACGCCCAAGCTCTCCGTCGACCACGCCAACGGCTCCAGCCTCTGATCAGCTCGCCTCCACCGCGCAGGGACTCGAGATGCAGCAGTGGCGCTATCGTCCCAGGCGCCTGTCATCGTTGCCCGTCGGGCCTGGCGGTCGAGGTGTTCGGGTCGTGAACGGCGCATGAATTGTGGGTCCGCCGCGACGCCCCGCGAGCGCGCCGACGTGAGACTTAGGACGTGACTTCAACCCACGATTCGCACAGGCACGCCAAGTTTCTCAAGTCGGTGATCCGTTGGCTGGACGTCGGGTACCCCCAGGGCGTCCCCGGGCCGGATCAGGTCGCGTTGTTCGCCCTGCTCAAGAGCACGCCGCTGACCCAGGATCAGCTCGAAGAAGTGGTGCACAACATCATCTCGAAGCACAAGGCCGAGGGCGACGGCGCGGTGGGCCGCGACGAGATCGAGGAGTTCGTCTCGCAGACCACCCACCGCGAACCCGGCCGGGACGACATCATCCGGGTGGCGGCCACGCTGGCGGCTGCGGGCTGGCCGCTGGCCGGCATCGACGTCAGTGAGGTCATTCCGGGAGACGACCACGCCGAGGCGGCCGAAGAGGTTGCGTACCAAGGCGTGTCGAAAACCCCGTCATAGCTTGGAGATGTCGATCACGAAGCGGTAGCGCACGTCGCTGGCGAGGACGCGCTCGTAGGCCTCGTTGATGTAGTCGGGCTCGATGAGCTCGATCTCGGGCGTCACGTCGTGCTCGGCGCAGAAATCCAGCATCTCCTGCGTCTCGGCGATGCCGCCGATGTTGGACCCCGACAGGCTGCGCCGCGCCAGGGCCAGCGGGAAAGCGTGCACCTGCATGGGGTGCTCGGGGATGCCCAGCTCGACGAGGGTGCCGTCGACGTCGAGCAGGCTCACGTAGTCGTCGAGGGGCAGGTTCGCCGAGACCGTGTTGAGGATCAGGTCGAAGCTGCCGCGCAACTTCTTGAAGGTGTCCGGGTCGGCCGTCGCGTAGTAGTTGCTGGCGCCCAGCCGCAGCCCGTCCTCCATCTTCTTCAGCGACTGCGACAGCACGGTGACCGGCGCGCCCATCGCGGCGCCCAGCTTCACCCCCATGTGCCCCAGGCCGCCCAGGCCGATGATCGCCAGCCGCGTGTCCGGCCCGGCCTTCCAGTGCCGCAGCGGGGAGAACAGCGTGATGCCGGCGCACAGCAGCGGTGCCGCCTTGTCCAGCGGCAGGGAGTCGGGGATGCGCAGGACGAAGTTCTCGTCGACGACGATCGCCTGGCTGTACCCGCCCTGCGTCGGCGTGCCGTCCTTGTCGATGGCGTTGTAGGTGAATGTCGCGCCCGGCTTGCAGTACTGCTCGAGCCCGGCCTTGCAGCTGCTGCATTCGCCGCAGGAGTTCACCATGCAGCCGACGCCGACGTGGTCGCCCACCTTGTACTTGGTGACCTCTGACCCGACGGCGGAGACGACGCCGGCGATCTCGTGGCCGACGACCACGGGGTAATGCGGGGTGCCCCATTCGCCTTTGGCGGTGTGGATGTCGGAGTGGCAGATCCCGGCGAACTTGATGTCGATCGCGACGTCGCGCGGGCCGGGGTCGCGACGTTCGATGGTGGTCTTGGTCAGCGGTGCCGTCGGCGAAGTGGCGGCGTACGCCGAAACTGTGCTCATGAAGTATCCCTCTTTGATGTCGATGCGTCCTCAAGAAGTTTAGCTAAGGTAATGTTCTCGGGCCACTTGGCGGGGTCGCGGACCGCTCGCGCGGCTAGTTTATCGGGGCGTTGACCAGGCGCAGGTCGTCGACGATGCCGCGGGCCGCGATCACGCCTTCGCCGGTCTGCCACACCTCGTCGTTGACGACGTACACCCGGTTGTCGCGATTGGCGGACAGCTTGCGCCACGGGTTGCTGTCCAGCACGGCGGCGGCGCGGTCGGCGGCGGCCGGGGTGGCGCACGACACGTACACCACGTCGGCGTCGGCGGCCGAGAGGTCCGGGTTCTTGGCGAGATCGGCGTCGGTGGCCGGAATCTCGACGTAGGGCTTGTCGGTGAACCGCTGGGCGGCCGGGCGGTCCACTCCGACCGCGCCGAGCACGCTCGCCGGGAAGTTGTTGGCCCCGTAGACCCGGATGGCGCTGGTGGTCAGCTGCACGATCGACGCCTGGTAATGGGACGCGTCGTGGCGGCTGCCGATCTGGGTGGCCCGCTGGGTGAAGCCGTTGATCAGCGCGTCGGTCGCGGCGGTGCGCGCCGTCGCCGCGCCCACGCCCCGCACGTTGTCCTGCCAGGCGGCGCCGGGCGCCGCGGTGAACACCGTGGGGGCGATCGCGGCGAGCTGCGGGTAGAGCCTGGGGGTCAACCCCTGCGACCCCAGGATCAGGTCGGGGTGGGCCGCCGCGATGCCGCCCACGTCGGGGTTGCTGCGGGTGCCGACGCCGGGCAGGCCGTGCACCGCGCTGCCCAGGTAGGCGGGCTGGCTCGAGGCGCCGTCCGGCAGCGCGGCCGCGACCACCCGCGACTGCAGGCCGAGCGCGCACAGGGCGTCGAGCTGGTCCCCGGAGAGCACCACGATGCGCCGCGGCTCGGCGGGAACCGCCACCGTGTCGGGGGTGACGCCCGCCGCGTTGCGGGCCTGGCGCGTCGGCGGCCCGGGATCGGCCGCGGCGGCATCGCGCGCGCACGACTCGTCGGGCCGGCGATCGTTGCCCAGCACGCCCGCCCCCGCGATCTGGGTGGTGGGCGTGACCAGCGACCGGGACGACGCCGTGGAGCCCCCCGAACCGCATCCCGCGCACGCCGCCACGACTGCCGCCAGAGCGGCCGCCGTCATGATCGATCGCCTCCCCAGCACGCGTTTCACGCTAACATTCGGCGACTTTGGGCCCATTTACGACAGTTTGTAGGACTGCCCCTGACGGCGAGTTCTTCGGCGGCTAAGATTCGAAGTCAATACTGGGTTCGGGCCCTGTCCGACGATGTTTTGGAGGAGCTGTTGACAGCCGAAGCCCCCCCGCTGGGAGAACTCGAGGCCGTCCGTCCGTACCCGGCCCGGACCGGTCCCAAAGGGAACCTTGTCTACAAACTGATCACCACGACCGATCACAAGCTGATCGGCATCATGTACTGCGTCGCCTGCTTCATCTTCTTCTTCCTGGGTGGGCTGCTGGCGCTGTTCATGCGCACCGAACTGGCGGCGCCGGGACTGCAGTTCCTGTCGAACGAACAGTTCAACCAGCTGTTCACCATGCACGGCACGATCATGCTGCTGTTCTATGCCACCCCGATCGTGTTCGGCTTCGCGAACCTGGTGCTGCCGCTTCAGATCGGCGCGCCGGACGTCGCCTTCCCGCGGCTGAACGCCTTCTCGTTCTGGCTGTTCCTGTTCGGCGCCACGATGGGCGCCGCCGGCTTCATCACGCCGGGTGGGGCCGCCGACTTCGGCTGGACCGCCTACACGCCGCTGACCGACGCCATCCACTCGCCCGGCCCCGGCGGGGACCTGTGGATCATGGGCCTGATCGTGGCCGGTCTGGGCACCATCCTGGGCGCGGTCAACATGATCACCACCGTGGTCTGCATGCGCGCGCCCGGCATGACGATGTTCCGGATGCCGATCTTCACGTGGAACATTCTGGTGACGTCCATCCTGGTGCTGATCGCGTTCCCGTTGCTCACCGCGGCGCTGTTCGGCCTGGCCGCCGACCGGCACCTGGGCGCCCACGTCTACGACGCCGCTAACGGCGGAGTCCTGTTGTGGCAGCACCTGTTCTGGTTCTTCGGCCACCCCGAGGTGTACATCATCGCGCTGCCGTTCTTCGGGATCGTCACCGAGATCTTCCCGGTGTTCTCCCGCAAGCCGATCTTCGGTTACACCACGCTGGTGTACGCGACCCTGTCGATCGCCGCGCTGTCGGTCGCGGTGTGGGCGCACCACATGTTCGCCACCGGAGCCGTTCTGCTGCCGTTCTTTTCGTTCATGACGTATTTGATCGCGGTGCCGACGGGGATCAAGTTCTTCAACTGGATCGGCACGATGTGGAAGGGCCAGTTGACGTTTGAGACGCCCATGCTGTTCTCGGTGGGCTTCGCGGTCACCTTCCTGCTGGGCGGCCTGACCGGCGTGCTGCTGGCCAGCCCGCCGCTGGACTTCCACGTGACTGACACCTACTTCGTCGTCGCGCACTTCCACTACGTGCTGTTCGGCACGATCGTGTTCTCCACGTTCGCCGGCATCTACTTCTGGTTCCCGAAGATGACCGGGCGGCTGCTGGACGAGCGGCTGGGCAAGCTGCACTTCTGGCTGACCTTCATCGGCTTCCACACCACGTTCCTGGTGCAGCACTGGCTGGGCGATATGGGCATGCCACGCCGCTACGCCGACTACCTGCCCACCGACGGGTTCCAGCCGCTCAACGTCGTCTCGACCATCGGCGCGTTCATCCTCGGGGCCTCGATGTTCCCGTTCGTGTGGAACGTGTTCAAGAGCTGGCGCTACGGCGAGGTGGTGACCGTCGACGACCCGTGGGGCTACGGCAACTCGCTGGAGTGGGCGACCAGCTGCCCGCCGCCGCGGCACAACTTCACCGAGCTGCCCCGGATCCGTTCGGAACGACCGGCTTTCGAGTTGCACTACCCGCATATGGTGGAACGGCTGCGCGCCGAGGCGCACGTCGGGCGGCATGCCACGGCGCTCGAGTCGCCGAAGGGGTTCGGGCCGCGGACCGAAGCGGATCGCTCCACCGCCGAGCAGTAGCGGCGGCAGCCGGGAGTGAACTCTCCAGCCAAGGTGTCGGTGCTGATCACCGTCACCGGCGTGGATCAGCCGGGCGTCACGTCGGCGCTCTTCGAGGTGCTGTCGCGGCACGGCGTCGAACTGCTCAACGTCGAACAGGTGGTGATCCGCGGGCGCCTGACGCTGGGCGTGCTGCTGTGCTGTCCGCCGGAGGTCGCCGACGGCGGCGTGTTGCGCGGTGACGTCGAATCCGCCGTCCGCGGGATGGGCCTGGACGTCAGCATCGAGCGCAGCGACGACGTGCCGGTCATCCGGGACCCGTCCACTCACACCGTCTTCGTGCTCGGGCGGCCGATCACGGCGCACGCGTTCGGCGCGGTGGCCCGGGAACTCGCGGCGCTGGGGGTCAACATCGACCTCATCCGCGGCGTCTCGGACTATCCCGTCACCGGCCTGGAGCTGCGGGTGTCCGCGCCGCCGCTGGCCGACGGCGCGCTGCGCAACGCGCTGACCCGGGTGGCCGCCGACGAGGGCGTCGACGTCGCGGTCGAGGAGTACAGCCTGGAGCGGCGCGCCAAGAGGCTCGTCGTGTTCGACGTCGATTCCACCCTGGTGCAGGGCGAGGTCATCGAGATGTTGGCCGCCCGCGCGGGGGCCCAGGGTGCGGTCGCCGCGATCACCGAGGCCGCGATGCGCGGCGAGCTGGATTTCGCGCAGTCGCTGCTGCAGCGGGTCGCGACGCTGCGGGGCCTGCCGGCCACCGTGATCGACGAGGTCGCCGAGCAGCTCGAGCTGATGCCCGGCGCGCGGACCACGATACGAACTTTGCGGCGCTTGGGTTTTCACTGCGGCGTGGTCTCCGGAGGGTTCCGGCGGATCATCGAGCCGTTGGCGAAGGAGCTGATGCTGGACTACGTCGCCGCCAACGAGCTGGAGATCGTCGACGGGACGCTGACCGGCCGGGTCGTGGGGCCGATCGTCGATCGGGCCGGCAAGGCGGCCGCGCTGCGGGAATTCGCGGAGCAGGCGGGGGTGCCGATGGCGCAGACCGTGGCGGTCGGCGACGGCGCCAACGACATCGACATGCTGGCCGCGGCGGGGCTCGGCGTGGCGTTCAACGCCAAGCCGGCGCTGCGTGCGGTCGCCGACGCGTCGCTGAGCCACCCCTACCTGGACACGGTCCTGTTCCTGCTGGGCGTGACGCGCGGCGAGATCGAGGCCGCCGACGCTGTGGACGGCCAGCTGCGCCGGGTGGAGATCCCGCCCGATTAGTGGCCATCGCGGTACGGCACGATGGTCGGGTGCCCGAAAACGGAAGTGAGGCAGCCGACCCCGATCTGCTGATCGACTTCAGGAACGTGTCGCTGCAACGCGGCGGACGCGTCCTGGTCGGGCCGCTGGATTGGGCGGTGGAACTCGACGAACGCTGGGTGATCATCGGGCCCAACGGCGCCGGCAAGACGTCGTTGCTGCGCATCGCCGCCGCCAGCGAGCACCCGTCGTCGGGCCTGGCGTTCGTGCTCGGCGAGCGGCTGGGCCGGGTCGACGTGTCGGAGCTGCGGTCGCGCATCGGGCTGAGCTCCTCGGCCCTGGCGCAGCGGATTCCGACCGATGAACTGGTGCGCGACCTCGTCGTGTCGGCGGGCTACGCGGTGTTGGGCCGGTGGCGGGAGCGCTACGAGGACGTCGACTACCAACGGGCGATCGACATGCTGGAAAGCCTTGGCGCCGAACACCTCGCGGACCGCACCTACGGCACGCTGTCAGAGGGGGAGCGCAAGCGCGTGCTCATCGCCCGCGCGCTGATGACCGACCCCGAACTGCTGCTGCTCGACGAGCCCGCCGCCGGACTGGACCTGGGCGGCCGGGAGGAGCTGGTGGCCCGGCTGGCCGATCTGGCGGCCGACCCCGACGCGCCCGCGCTGGTGCTCGTCACGCATCACGTGGAGGAGGTTCCGCCCGGTTTCAGCCACTGCATGCTGCTGTCGGAGGCCAAGGTGGTGGCAGCGGGCCTGCTGCCCGACGTGCTGACCGCCGAGAACCTGTCGGCCGCGTTCGGCCAGTCCATCGCCCTCGACGTCGCCGACGGGCGGTATTTCGCCCGCCGCGTCCGCACCCGCGCAGCCCACCGGAGGCCACTATGACTTCACCGCAGGACCCGCCGCCCCTGGTGCCCCGGCCGGCCGCGACCGTGATGCTGGTCCGCGATGACCCCGACGGCATCGCGGTGTTCCTGATGCGCCGGCACGCCCGGATGGAGTTCGCCGCGGGGACCATGGTGTTTCCCGGCGGCGGCGTCGACGACCGGGACCGCAACGCCGACATCGCCTGGGCGGGGCCGCCGCCGGTGTGGTGGGCGCAGCGGTTCGGCATCGAACCCGACCTGGCCGAGGCGCTGGTCTGCGCCGCCGCCCGGGAGACCTTCGAGGAATCGGGGGTGCTCTTCGCCGGGCCGGCCGGTGACCCGGACGGGATCGTCGGCGATGCCTCGGTGTACGCCGACGCCCGGCGGGCGCTGGCCGACGGGACGCTGTCGTTCGCGGATTTCCTGCGCCGCGAAAACCTGGAACTGCGCTCCGACCTGCTGCGGCCGTGGGCCAATTGGGTCACCCCGGAGGCCGAGCGCACCCGCCGCTACGACACCTATTTCTTTGTGGGGGCGCTGCCGGAGGGGCAGCGGGCCGACGGGCACAACACCGAGTCCGACCGCGCCGGCTGGACGACGCCGCAGGCCGCCATCGACGACTTCGCGGCCGGCCGGTGCTTTTTGCTGCCGCCGACCTGGACACAGCTGGACTCGCTGGCGGGCCGCACCGTCGCCGACGTGCTGGCCGTCGAGCGCCAGATCGTCACGGTGCAGCCGCACCTCGAAATCCAGGGTGAAAACTGGGTTTTCGAGTTCTTCGACTCCGACCGCTACCACCGGGCCCGCGAGGCGGGCGGGATGGGGTGGCGGCATTGAGGGAGTTCGTCAGCGTCGTCGTCAGCGACGGGACCCGGGACGCCGGCCTGGCCATGCTGCTCGTCTCGCGGCCACCCACGAACGCGATGACCCGGCAGGTCTACCGCGAGATCGTGTCCGCGGCCGACGAGCTGGGCCGCCGCGACGACGTCACCGCCGTGATCCTCTTCGGCGGCCACGAAATCTTCTCCGCGGGCGACGACGCGTCCGAGCTCGAGACGCTGACCGCGCCGGAGGCCGACGCCGCGGACCGGGTGCGCCGGCAGGCCATCGACGCCGTGGCCGCGATCCCGAAGCCGACGGTGGCCGCGATCACCGGGTACGCGCTGGGCGCCGGCCTCACGCTGGCGCTGGCCGCCGACTGGCGGGTCAGCGGCGACAACGTGCGCTTCGGCGCGACCGAGATCCTGGCCCACCGAGCCCCGGGCGGCGGGGGAATGGCGCGGCTGGCCCGCGCCGCCGGGGCGAGCAGGGCCAAGGAGCTGGTGTTCAGCGGGCGGTTCTTCGACGCCGAGGAAGCCCTGACGCTGGGCCTGATCGACGAGATGGTGGCCCCCGACGACGTCTACGACGCCGCCGCGGCGTGGGCGCGCCGCTTCTTGGCGGGGCCGCGGCACGCGCTGGCCGCCGCCAAGGCGGGAATCAATGCCGTTTTCGGCCCGCCGCCCCACGCCGATTAGGCTGCCCTGCATGACGACGAGTTCGACCGACGCCGTTCCCAACCCGCACGCCACCGCCGAGCAGGTGGAGGCCGCGCGGCACGACAGCAAGCTCGCCCAGGTGCTCTACCACGACTGGGAGGCCGAGACCTACGACGAGAAGTGGTCGATCTCCTACGATCAGCGCTGCGTCGACTACGCGCGGGACTGCTTCGACGGCGTCGTGCCCGACGAGGTGCTCGGCGAGCTGCCGTATGACCGCGCACTCGAATTGGGTTGCGGGACCGGGTTTTTCCTGCTCAACCTGATCCAGTCCGGGGTTGCCCGGCGTGGGTCGGTCACCGACCTGTCGCCCGGCATGGTCAAGGTCGCCACCCGCAACGGCCAGTCGCTGGGGCTCGACATCGACGGCCGCGTCGCCGACGCCGAGGGCATCCCGTACGACGACAACACCTTCGATCTGGTGGTGGGGCACGCGGTGCTGCACCACATCCCCGACGTCGAGCTGTCGCTGCGCGAGGTGGTCCGGGTGCTGCGCCCCGGCGGCCGGTTCGTGTTCGCCGGCGAGCCGAGCAACGCCGGCGAGGTCTACGCGCGGGCTCTCTCGACGCTGACCTGGCGGGTCGTCACCAACGTCACCCGGTTGCCCGGCCTGACCGGCTGGCGACGCCCGCAGACCGAGCTCGACGAGTCCTCGCGCGCGGCCGCCCTCGAGGCCCTCGTCGACCTGCACACCTTCACCCCCGCCGACCTGGAGCGCATGGCGGCGGGCGCCGGCGCGGTCGACGTGCGGACCGCCACCGTGGAGTTCACCGCCGCGATGCTGGGCTGGCCGCTGCGCACGTTCGAATGCGCGGTGCCGCCGGGGCGGCTGGGCTGGGGCTGGGCGCACTTTGCGTTCAACAGCTGGAAGGCGCTGAGCTGGCTGGATGCCAACGTGGCGCGGCACCTGGTGCCGAAGGGCTGGTTCTACAACGTGATGGTCACCGGGGTCAAACCCTCCTGAGTGCGGGGCTGTCCTTCGACACCGACGACGTCCGTTACCTGCGTTCCGAGGCCGGTGCCGCGGCGCTGGCCTTCGTCGGCGCACTCGAGCTGACGGAGGCGACCCGGATCGCCGACGTCGCCGCGGCGCGCGCCCGGTTTGGCGACCGGGCGCCAGCGCTGGTGGAGACGACGCTGCTGCGCCGTCGCGCGGTGGACAAGCTCGGCGAGCTCGGTGACGCGTCGAACTGGCTGTTCACCGACGAAGCGCTGCAGCAGGCCACCGCCGCTCCGGTGGCGCTGCACCGGGCCGGCCGGCTCGCGGGGGCGGATGCGCCGGTGCACGACGCGACCTGCTCGATCGGCACCGAATTGGCCGCGCTGCGCGGCGCGGGGATCCGGGCCGTCGGCAGCGACATCGACCCGGTGCGCCTCGCGATGGCCCGCCACAACCTGGGGCCGGCCGCCGATCTCTGCCGCGCCGACGCGCTGCGGCCGGTCACCCGCGACGCCGTCGTCGTTGCCGACCCGGGGCGCCGGCACGGTGGGCGACGGCGCTTCCGCATCGACGATTACCAGCCCGGCCTCGGTGCGTTGCTCGACACCTACCGCGACCGCGAGTTCGCCATAAAGTGTTCCCCCGGAATCGATTTCGATGAGGTGCGCCGCCGCGGCTTCGGCGGCGAGATCGAGGTGACGTCTTATGGCGGGTCGGTCCGGGAAGCCTGCCTGTGGTCGGGCGGGCTGTCGGGGCCGGGTGTGCGCCGGCGGGCCAGCGTGCTGGACCGCGGCGAGCAGATCACCGACACGGAACCCGACGAGTGCGGTGTGCGGCCGGCCGGGCGATGGATCGTCGACCCCGACGGCGCCGTGGTCCGGGCCGGCCTGGTGCGCCACTACGGGGCGTGCCACGGGCTGTGGCAACTCGACCCCGCGATCGCGTATTTGTCCGGGGATCGGTTGCCGGCGGGCGTGCGCGGCTTCGAGGTGCTCGAGCAGGTGGCGTTCGACGAGCGCAGGCTGCGGCGGGCGCTGGCGGCGCTGGGGTGCGGGGCGCTGGAGATCCTGGTCCGGGGGGTGCGTGTCGACCCCGACGCGCTGCGCGGACGGCTGCGCCCGCGCGGCGACCGCCCGCTGTCGGTCGTCATCACCCGCATCGGCTCCGGGGCCGGCGGCCGCGCGACGGCCTTCGTCTGCCGAGCCTCGCGATAGCCCGCGGGTAGGCTGGCGGCGGTCACTGTGTAGGCGCCCCGCCCTAAATCTGCGAGGACAATTCGACGATGCGTTACCCGATAGCGGCCGCGGCGCTGTTAGCCGCGGTCATGCTGGCCTGGCCGGCGACCGGCCGCTCGGCCGCCGAGCCGCCGTCGTGCGCCGGCGTGGGCGGCACCATCGAGGCCGGCCAGATGTGCCGCGTGCACGCCACCGGCCCCATGTACACGCTCAACATGACGTTCCCCGCCGACTATCCGGACGAGCAGGCGCTGATCGACTACATCACGCAGAACCGCGACGGGTTCATCAACGTCGCGCAGGGCTCCGGGCCGCGCGACCAGGTCTACCAGATGGAAGCCACCACCGAGCAGCACACCGCGGGCCAGCCGCCGCACAACACCCGCAGCGTGGTGCTGAAGTTCTTCCAGGACGTCGGCGGGTCGCGCACGTCCACCTGGTACAAGGCCTTCAACTACAACCTCGGTGCCAAGCAGCCCATCACCTTCGACAACCTGTTCCCGCCGGGCACGACGCCGCTGGACAGCATCTTCCCGATCGTGCAGCGCGACCTGAACCGCCAAAACCCGTTCGGGGCGGCGATCTTGCCGTCGACCGGGCTTGACCCGTCGCGCTATCAGAACTTCGCCATCACCGACGACCAGCTGATCTTCTATTTCGCCCCGGGTGAGATGCTCCCGGCGTTCGCCGGCCCGGCCCAGGCCCTGGTGCCGCGCAACGCGATTCCGCCGCTGGCGATCTAGCTGTACTCGTGTGCGGCCAGGGATTTCCGTGTGAGTCCTGGGCGGCGACACGCCGACGAGCTACGCCCTGGCCGCACAGTCGAAGCCGGGGATTCACCTTCGATGCTTCCCGGACTTAGACGGGACCGGCCTGCCACTCCAGCGCCGCGGCGCCGACGGCCAGCGCGACCTGCGCCACGCAGCCGATGATCGGCACGAAGAAGGCCGTGCGGCGCCGGGCGAGCAGGTACACGGCGACCGCGAGATCGGCGATCAGGACGGCGACGCCGCCCCACACACCCAGCGTCCTGGCGCGGTCGATCCACGCGGGATCGCCGCAGCGCACCGAGCCGCACGGATCGGTGACCATGACCAGGAGGCCCAGCAGCACCACCGTCGCCCCCAGCAACGACCCGTGCATGATGAGCAGGACGATCGTCGCGGCGACGTCGGCCGGACGGCGCGTGCTCATGCCGGCGCGAAGCTGTAGACCTGGCCGTCGCTGGTGGTGGCGACCACCCGGCGATCGTTGCCGACCGCCACGCCGACGGGATAGCCGGTCGCCGCGGGCAGGGGATAGCTGCCCAGGGTGTGACCGTTGGCGGGGTCGAAGACCAGCACCGACATGCCCGGCGCACCGTCGGCGGCCGGACCGCCGACGATCACGTAGCCCACACCGCCGCCCGCCAGGCCCGACGACGACAGTGGCGTCACGTCGTCGCGGCGCCAGGCCGGGTCGGCGTGATCGCCGGCGTCCTTGAACGCCGCCAGCCGGGTGTCGGGGCCGCCGCCGGACACGATCAGCCCCTGCGGGGTGACCGCCGGGGGCGTCTGCGCCAAAAAGCCCAGCGGCGCCGACCACTTCGCCTTCCCGTCGGCGGCACGCAGCGCCCACAGCCGCTGGTCGCGGCCGTTGACGTAGACGGTCGAGCCGTCGGCGGACAACACCGGGCTGGCGATGACGCCGGCGCCCACGGCGTCGCTGGTCCAGTCCCGGCTCAGCAGCGGGGACTGGCCCGCGTGGTACTTCAGCCCGACCAGCCCCGCCGCCGGCGCGCCCGGCTGCCACACGCCCAGCACCACGATCCCGTTGCGCGCCGAGTAGGCCGGCGCGCCCGCGACCGGGCAGCCCTGCCGGGCCGGCGCGCAATCGGCCAACCCGCGGGTGGCGTCCGTGGGATCGACGCCGTCCACCAGGTCGAGCGGGCTGCCGACCACCTCGCCGCGGTGGGAATCGAAAACCAGCACCTGCCCCAGGTGCGTCGCGACGAGCAACTGGCCGTTGCCGAGAAACCTTGGGGTGGTAGGCATTCCGATCACCGGTTGCCGCCACCGCGTCCACTGGGTCACCGGAAACGACAGGAAGGCCCCCGGTTGGCCGACGTAGAGGTTGTCGAAGCCGTCGAACAACGGGCCGGCGAAACCGCCGCCCTGGGCCAGCCGGACGCACCAGCGCTGGCGGCCGTTGTCGTCGTTCTGCCACTCCATCAGCGAACACCCGGCCGGGGTCTGGGCGTTCAGCGCGAGATAGCTGCGGGCGCTCAGCGCCGGCCCGGCCGCCAGGCTGCCCTTGACCGATCGCGTCCACTGCAGCGACAGCTTGGTCGCGCCGCCCGTCGCGGTGTAGCTGCTGTTGGCGGCGTCGCCGTATGGCGCGGGCCAGCCCTGCGCCGCCGAGGCGTCGACCCACGAGTCGGTGTTGCCGCAGCCCCCGAGCCCGATGGCGAGCGCGGCCGCCAGCGCCGCACACGACGAACGCCGAAGCCCACGCAGGAGATGTCGGGCAAGCACCTCGGGTTTCCAACTCCTTGTCGAGCGGTCGGCGATGGCGTACACGTGAGGGTAACCCGTGCCGGCTCCGATAGGCTTTCCGGCCATGACGAGCATGTGGAATGCTCCGCTTCATCGCCGCTGGCGTGGATCGAACCTGCGGGACCCTCGCCAGGCCAAGTTCCTCACGCTGGCCTCGCTGAAGTGGGTGCTGGCCAACCGCGCCTACACCCCGTGGTACCTGGTGCGCTACTGGCGGCTGCTGAAGTTCAAGCTGGCCAACCCGCACATCATCACCCGCGGGATGGTGTTTTTGGGCAAGGGCGTCGAGATCCACGCGACACCCGAACTGTCCGAGCTGGAGATCGGCCGCTGGGTGCACATCGGGGACAAGAACACCATCCGCGCCCACGAGGGCTCGCTGCGGTTCGGTGACAAGGTCGTGCTCGGCCGCGACAACGTCATCAACACCTATCTCGACATCGAGCTCGGCGACTCGGTGTTGATGGCCGACTGGTGCTACGTCTGCGATTTCGACCACCGCATGGACGACATCAACCTGCCGATCAAGGACCAGGGCATCGTCAAGTCACCCGTCCGGATCGGCCCCGACACCTGGGTCGGGGTCAAGGTCACGGTGCTGCGCGGCACGTCCATCGGGCGCGGCTGCGTGCTCGGGTCGCACGCGGTGGTCCGCGGCGTCGTCCCCGACTACTCGATCGCGGTCGGCGCGCCGGCCAAGGTGGTCAAGAACCGGCAGCTGTCGTGGGAGAGCTCGGCCGCGCAGCGCGCCGAACTCGCGGCCGCCCTGGCCGATATCGAACGCAAGAAGGCGGCCCGCTAGCCCGCGTTATGCGGCGTGGTCGTCGACCTTGTAGTCGAAGCTGACGTCGCCGGCGTCGACGCTGGTGACGGTCACCGCGATCCCGTACTTCTCGCCGGAGTCGGCGAGTTCGCACCGCAGCGTGGCGCCCACGACCCCCTTCAGGTTGTCCGGGCAGGTCACCGAATCCGGCTTGCGGCCCACCTGTTGGGTCAGCTTCTTGCTGAGGATGCTGGCCACCTGGTTCTTGTCGACCGTCTCCACCATGTCGAACTTGACGTCGTTGCCGTTGACGCTGGTGACGGTGACGTTCACGTTGAAGGTCTGGTCCTTGACCTTCATCGTGCAGTTCAGCTGCGCCCCGACCTTGGCGGCCAGGTCGTCGGGGCACGTCACCGAATCGGGCTTGTTACCGGCGCCGTCGGTCATCTTGGCGGTGATCTGGCCGGCGACGTCGCTCTTGCTCACGGCGTGTTTCGACGTGACCGAACACGAACAGGCGCCGACGCCGGCCATCAGCCCCGTGACGGCACCGGCAACCAACAACGTCCGGACGATCGAGTGAGCCATAGCGCCTCCCGAGGGCGAATCGACAACTGTGAGTCGGCTGATAATTGCATGCCAACTAGCTTCAAGTTGCAGAAATCGCTCAGATGCTCTGGTATCGGCGCAGCGCCTCGGCGCGCTCGGCGCCATGGTCGACGATCGGCGCCGGGTAGCCCCGCGGCCGTTCCCCCTTCCGCAGGTGCGCGTCGTCGACCGCGCGCAACTCCGGCACCCAGCGCCGGATGTAATCGCCCGACGGGTCGAACCGTGCGCCCTGCGTGACCGGGTTGAACACGCGGAAATACGGCGCGGCGTCGGTGCCGGACCCGGCGCACCACTGCCAGCCGTGCTGATTGTTGGCCATGTCGCCGTCGACGAGCTGATCCAAAAACCATGCGGCGCCCCACTGCCACGGCAGGTGAAGGTCCTTGACCAGAAACGACGCCACGATCATCCGCACCCGGTTGTGCATGAAGCCGGTCTGGTGAAGCTGACGCATCCCGGCGTCGACGAACGGAAACCCGGTCTGGCCGGCCTTCCAGGCCTGCAAGCGGCGCTCGGCTTCGGGTCCCTCGTCGGTCTGGATGCCGTCGAACTGGTTGTTCCAGTTGTGCCAGGCGCTGGCCGGCCAGTGGTGCAGCACGTCGGCGTAGAAATCGCGAAAGGCCAACTCCCGCAGGAAGGCTTGCGCCCCCGCGCCGCGCAGGTCGAGGTCGGCGGCCAGGGTGCGGGGATGGATGGACCCGAACTTCAAATGCGCCGACATCCTGCTGGTTCCCGCCACGTCGGGTCGGTCACGCTCATCGGAATACCGGTGTAATGCGTTGTCCACGAACGCCTTCCACTGCTTGCGGGCCGCCGCCTCACCGGCGGTCACGTCGAGCGCCGCGCCGGGATCGGGTATCTCGCAACGCGGGATAGCCAGCCGCGCCGGGTCGAGCCAGCGCGCGACGGCGGCACCCGATTTCGCCGGCGCCCGCCAGCCGACCTCGCGCCACGCGCGCAGGAAGGGGGTGAACACCCGGTAGGGGGAGCCGTCCTTCTTGACCACCCGCCCGGGGGAGACCAGGTACGGCGAGCCCGTCGCCACCAACCGCACGGAATCCAGTGCCGCGCGGACCCTTTCGTCGCGGCGCATCCCGTACGGTGCGAAGTCCTCCGAGACGTGCACCGCCGACGCGCCGATCTCGGTGGCGATGCGCGGGATCTGCACCTCGGGCCGCCCGCGCGTCACCAGCAGCCGGCCGTCCAGGTCGTCGCGTAGCCGGCGCAGCGAGTCACCCAGGAATTGCAGCCGGCGCCGGCCCGAGGAGGCCTCCAGCCGCGGATCGACGACGAAGCAGGCGAGCACGTCCCCGTCGTCCCGGGCGGCCGCGGCCAGGGCGGGATGGTCGTGCAACCGCAGATCGCGGCGAAACCACAACAGCGTAGGCATGATTCAGCGGTTGAGCCGCCACACGTGGGTGGCCAGGACGGTGGCGAACGCGCACCACAACGCGTAGGGCGACAGCGCCGCACCGGCCCGTCGGTCGGCCCGTGCGGCGCGGCGCGCGAGGTCGGCGCTGCTCGCGGTCAGTGCCGCGGCGCCGAGCGCGGAAGCGCCGAGCCGGTGATACCGGAAGAACAGCCAGCTCCAGCCGGCGTTCAGCGTTAGGTTCGCCCCGAGCGCCGCGGCGTAGCGGCGCGCCTCGCCGTCACGTCCGGTGGCGCGGAATCGGTCGATGACCACGGCGGACGTTGCCGCGATGTCGCCGTAGAGGGTGGTCCACACCAGGGGGAACGCGGCGCCGGGCGGCTGGTACGGCGGCTTGCGAAGCTTTGAGTACCACACGGGCACTCGCGCCGGGCTGGCGATGCTGCCGGTGCCGGCGGCCGCCACGACGGCGGCGGTGGTTGCGGCGAGCGTCGAGGGTTTCACGTTGTGCTTCCTTCCGGTTGGGTCGGGTCGGTGGGCCACCAGATCCGGTCGCCCACAAGGGCGAACAGCGCGGGGATCACCAGAGTCCGCACGACGAAGGTGTCGAGGAGGATGCCCAGGCCCACGATGATGCCCAGCTGCGTCAGCACGATCAGGGGCAGCACACCCAGCACGCAGAACACGGCCGCCAGGACGATGCCCGCGCTGGTGATGACGCCGCCGGTGGCCGACACCGCGCGGACCATGCCGTCCCGTGCGCCATGCCGCGTGGCCTCCTCACGGGCGCGGGTGACCAGGAAGATGGTGTAGTCCACGCCGAGGGCGGCCAGGAACAGGAACGCGAACAGCGGGGTGCTGTTGTCCAAGGCCGGGAAGCCGAAGGCGTGGGTGCTGGCCCAGCCGCCGAGGCCCAGCGCGGCCAGCGCCCCGAGGATCGTTGCGCCGAGCAGGACCGGCGGCGCCAGGGCCGAGCGCAGTAGCACAAACAGCACGGCCAGGATCACCGCCAGGATCGCCGGGATCAGCACCAGCCGATCGTGCGCGGCGCCGTCGCGGATGTCGAGTGCCTGCGCGTCGGGGCCGCCGACCAGCGCGCCGGGGGCGGCGGCCTTGGTCGAATTCCGCAGCGCCGCAATCGTCGTGAACGCCGCATCGGAGGAAGGTGGGGCGTCGATCACGACAGACCAGTTCGTCAGTCCCGTCGCCGACCGGCTCGTCTCAGTCGCCGAGACCACGCCCGGGGTGGCACGGATCGCCCGCTGCACCTGGGGCGCCTCGGCGGAGGGGGCGACCACCACGGTGGGGCCGGCCAGGCCGCCCGGAAAATGCGCGGCCACAATGTCGTAGCCGGCCACCGAATCCGCGCGGACCCGGAACTGCTCGGTCTGCGACAAGCCGATTCGGGTCCCCAGCAGGCCGGTCGCCAGGACCACCAGCAGCGCGATGGCGACCGCAGCCACCGCGGCAGGGTGCCGCGCCACCCGCTCGGCCACCCGGTACCAGGGCCCCGACTCGACTGCGGCCCCGTCGGCGCGGGGGACGAAGGGCCAGAACAACCGCCGCCCGCACAGCGCCAGCACCGGCGGCAGCGCCACCAGCACGGACACCGCCGCGACGACGAGTCCGCACGCGGCCAGGGCGCCCAGGCTGCGGGTGCTCGGGGTCGAGGCGAACAGCAGCGTCAGCAGCGCCAGCACCACGGTGGCGTTGCTGGCCACGATGGTCGGCGCGGCCCTGCGCACGGCCCGACGCAGGGCCTCGCGATGCTCGGGGCAACGCGAAAGTTCTTGGCGGTAACGGGAAATCAGCAGCAGCGCGTAGTTGGTGCCCGCGCCGAACACCAGGACGCTGGTGATCCCGGACGTGGCGCCGTCGAAGCTCAGCCCGGTCAGGCCCGCCACCGCCGTGCCCACCGCGGCCGCGACCCGGTCGGCGAACCCGATCACCAGCAGCGGCACCAGCCACAGCACCGGCGAGCGGTAGGTCGCGACCAGCAGCAGCGCCACCACCGCCGCCGTCACCGCGAGCAGGGTGAGGTTGGCGTCGGTGAACGCGTTGGCTATGTCGGCGCCGAACGCCGGGCCCCCGGTGACGTGGGCCCGCAGGGCCGCGGGCAGTCCATCATTGGCGGCGGCGCGCAGGGACGTGACCGCGCCGCTCAGGGCCAGCCCCGACAGGCCGGCGTCCACGGAGACCATGCCGATGGCCGCGCGGGCGTCGGCCGAGACCGTCACGGGTGCCGGGGCGGCGTCGTGCGTGAGCCCGAGCACCCGGTCGCGGGCCGCTTGCGCGGCGGCGACGTCCGTCGGAGCGAGCGCCGCCCCGTCGGCCCGGCTGACCACGACGATCAGCGGAGCCCGGTCGCCGCGCGGGAACTCACCGGCCAGGGCGTCCGCCCTGGCGGAATCGGAGGCCGGGGGCACCGACACCGGAGCCCGGCTCGCCGCCGCGTTCCCGCCGATGACCACCATGAGGCCAATACCCAGCAGGACCGCGGCTAATCCGGGCAGCCACGACCGCCGGCCCGTCACGGCGGCGGCAGCAGCGTCCCAGATCACGCATCCAAGCATTTCAGTCACTTAACCATTAATCAAGTTAACAATCCGGATTCGGCGCGGTATGCTGCGATTCTGATGGAAGCCACCACCGAACGGGTGCGGCTCGAAGCTCTGATCGCAGCCGATGCGCGTGCCCTCACCGCCGAGTCCGACCAGTTGGGTCGCGTTTTCGCCGCGGTGCATCGGTTGGGCCCGAGCGACTTTCGCGCCCTGCTGCATATCCTGGTGGCTGAGACGGCGGGCGCTCCGCTGACGTCGGGGGAGTTGCGCCAGAGGATGGGCCTGTCAGCGGCAGCGATCACCTACCTCGTCGAGCGGATGATCAACTCCGGCCATATCCGGCGCGACACCCACGCCGAGGACCGGCGAAAGGTCATCCTGCGTTACTCGGATCCCGGGCTGGACACCGCGCGCTCGTTCTTCACCCCGCTGGGAACGCACACCCGCGCCGCGCTCGACGACTTGTCCGACGCCGATTTGGCCGCGGCGCACCGGGTCTTCACTGCGCTTATCGCCGCAATGCGCCACTTCCAGGGCGAATTGGGCTCGCCCCACTGAAAATTCGTTGGTGCCATCTCGCCAACGGATCGGGCGCCCACCAGTTCAGGCCGCCGAGCACGTGCATGAAGGCCGGCACCAGCAGCATGCGCACCACGGTCGCGTCCACCAACACGGCGACGGTCAGGCCCAACCCGAACATGCGCATGAACGACACCCCGGCGGAAATCAGGGCCGCGAACGAGATCGACATCAGCAGCGCCGCGGCCGTGATCACCCTGCCCGTGCGGGCGAGGCCCAGCGCGATGCTTTCGTCGTTGGCTGCGCCGGTTCGTGGCGAATCCAGCCAGTATTCGCGGATCCGGGCGAGCAGGAAAACCTCGTAGTCCATCGACAATCCGAAAGCGATGCAAAACATCAGAACCGGGACGTTGGCCGCCAGCGTGCCGGTTGACGTGGTTCCCGCCGCGCCGAGGTGGCCGTCTTGGAAGATCCACACCAGAGCGCCGAACACGGCGGTAAGCGACACGACATTGAGCAGTACCGCCTTGATCGGAAGCACCACGCTGCCGGTGAGGAGGAAAAGCAGCACCAAGGTCACTGCCGCGATGAAACCGAACACGAACGGCAACCGCGACGTAATGCCGTTCACGCAATCACGATTCGTTTGCGCCATCCCGGTGAACAGCGCCGGTCGGTGCCCCGGCGGCGCGACCGCATGCAGGCGGGCCAATTGGGCCTCGGACGCCTGGCTGTACAGGGGGGCGGTGGTCTCAATGGTCAGGTAGGCGCTGCCGGCCGCCATAGCGCCCGGAGCCGACGACGGCCCGCTGAGGTGACCCGCGACGAAGGCGCCGGTGGGCGCGGACACCGCCGCCACGTCGGCGACCAGCGACAGCCGCCTGGCGTAGTCATCCAGGTCCGCGGTGGTGAGGCCGGTCGCGCCGGGCAGGACGACCTTGGCCTCGGAGGCCGTGCGGAATTCGCTGCGGATCCGGTCGCTCACGGCCCGCGCGGACGCCGACGTCGGCAGCACCCGGTCGTCGGGATAGCCCCATCTGACACCGAGGAACGGCGCGCCCAGCGCAAGCAGGAAAGCGCTGAGCGCCAAGCCAACCGGGACCGCGTGCCGCATCACCAGCTTCGCCGTCCGGTACCAGAAATTACGTTCCAACGGTCGCTGCGGCGGCGCGGGGCGGCCCCGCAGCCGACGGCCCAGTTTCCGGATGTCGAGGGCATCGAGCCGGTCTCCGCTCAGCGCGAGCGCGGCCGGCGCCACCACCACCGCCGCCAGGGCGGCGAACGCCACCACCGCCGTCCCGGCGTAGGCGAAGGACTTGAGGAAGTACATCGGAAACAGTGCCGTCGCGGCCAGCGCGAGGGCCACCGTGACCGCCGAAAACAGCACGGTGCGGCCCGCGGTCGTCACGGTTGTCAGCAGCGCCTCGTCGCGGCCGGACCCCGCGGACACTTCGTCGCGGTACCGGCTGATGATCAGCAACGTGTAGTCGACGGCCAGGGCGAATCCCAACGCCACGGTCACGTTGAGGGCGAAGATCGACACGTTGGTGAACAGCGCGACCCCGCGCAACACCGCGAGCGAGCCCAGGATCGCGACGCCACCGACCGCCACGGGCAGGGCGGCCGCCAGCAGCCCGCCGAACACCCACACCAGCGCGAGGAAGCTCAGCGGTATCGCGATGATTTCCATTCGCAGCAGGTCTGTTTCGGTCTGCCGGTTCACTTGTTCGTAGACCAGCGCCGAGCCGCCGGCTTCCACCGTGACGCCCTGGTGGTCGTGCGCGAACCGCTCCGCCAGTGCCCGGGCGTGCCCGGGCGCGCTGCGTTCGTCGCCTTTGAGTGCGGCGAGAATCATCGCGGTCTTGCCGTCGGAGCTGAACAATCCGGGAGTGGGTTGCGCGCCCCAGGGTGACGTCACCTTCGAGACAAACGGTGATTCGGAAAGCTGTTGGGCGATGTCGGTGCCGACGGCTTGCGCGCGTGCGTCGTCGGCGTCGGTTGCCGAACTGACCAGCAGCACCAGATCCATGTCGCCCTGGTTGAACTTGTCGGCGAGCGTCGCGGCGGCGCGGGCCGACTCGGAGGCCGGGTCGAGGAATCCGCCGGGCGACAGCTTGCTCGCGGCGGGTATGCCGAACACGGCGGCAACAATCACGAACAGGATCGTGATTCCGACGATCCATCGCGGCGTGGTGACGGCCAGCCGGGCCATTCGCGCTAACATGCACCGCCCTCTGCAGTGATCCGCGGCAGCGATGGCGACGCCCAGCAGCGCTTTGGGCGGTCCGCGCGCCACCTCGAGAGTAGGTTAAGTTTCTTAACCATTCAAGTAATTAACTAAATCTCAAAATTCCGCTAGGCTGACGGTTGTCCGGTGGCAGGCGGGGTACCACCCAACGACGAAGAAACGAGGTGGCAAGTGTTCGGATCGATCGGAGCCGTGCTGGGCCAGGCCATCGATGCGGCGGGCACGGTGGTGGGTTATCGGCACGGCACCAAGGAGCCGGGCTACAGCGCCGAGAAGCTGAGCCGCGACGTCGAGATCCGCCGCTACGGCGCCCGGGTCGCCGCGGAGACGACCGTCACCGCGGGCGAAGAGGCTGCGCGCAATACCGGCTTTCGCCGCCTCGCCCGCTACATCTTCGGCGGCAACCGCGTGCACGAGAAGATCGCGATGACGGCGCCGGTGGCGCAAGAGGCGGCGGCCGACCGCCAGTGGGTGATCCGGTTCTTCATGCCGGCCGACAAGACGCTGCAGTCCTTACCCGAGCCCGACGACGGCGACGTCAGGCTGGTGGACGTGCCGCCGGAGACGATTGCGGTGCACCGCTTCACGGGCAGCCGCAGCCGCCGCGCCATCGCCGCGCACACCGCCGAATTGATGACCGCGTTGCGCGAGACCGGTTTCGAGCCCGTCGATACGCCGGAGGCCTGGTTCTACGATCCGCCCTGGACGGTTCCGGCGCTGCGCCGCAACGAGATTGCGGTGCCGGTAGCGCCGGTTTCATAACCATGGGCACAACCACACTCGTCGCCAGCGCCGCGGCGGTGGTCGCGACGGCAACGGCGGGTGGTCTTGCTACCCGGCCGGCCGGTCAGTCGGTGTGGTACCGGCAACTGCGCAAACCCGCCTATCAGCCGCCGCGGTCGGCGTTTCCCGTCGTCTGGCCGGTGTTGTACGCCGACATCGCGGCGGTATCCGGCGCCACCTTCGACCGGTTGCACCAGGCAGGCAACGCGCCGGCGGCCCGCTCCTACCTGCGCGCCCTGGCGGTCAATCTGCTGCTGAATGCCGGCTGGTCGTGGGTGTTCTTCAATCGGCGCGATTTGGCGGCAGCGGTCGCGGTGAACGCCGCGCTGACCGCGAGCAGCGCCGACTTGGCCCGGCGCGCCATCGCGGTCGGCGGTAGGCGGGCCGCGTGGCTGGGCCTGTATCCCGCCTGGTGCGCGTTCGCTTTCGTGCTGTCGACCCACATCTGGTTGCTGAATCGCCGCGTTAGGATTGACGTGCCATGACGGCCGACCGTGGCGAAATGACCACCCGCAAGCGCCGCCACATCGACGTGTGTCTCGACGGCGATGTGGGCTATCAGGGTGTGACGACGGGCTTGGAGCGTTACACGCTGCCCTACGACGCCCTGACCCAGACCAACCTGGACGACATCGACCTTGGCACCGAATTTCTCGGCGCGCGGTTGCAAGCGCCCGTTCTGATCGGCGCGATGACCGGCGGAGCGGAGTTGTCCGGGACCATCAACCGGAATCTGGCCGCCGCCGCGCAACGCCTCGGCATCGGAATGATGTTGGGGTCACAGCGGGTGATGCTCGACAGCGTCCTGGGCGAGCAGGCCGCGCCCAGCTTCACCGTGCGCGACGTGGCGCCCGACGTGCTGTTGTTCGGCAACATCGGCCTGTCCCAGTTGACCAAGGATGCGGTGCCGGACATCGTCGCGGCGCTCGACCGGGTGGGCGCGAACGCGCTTGCGGTGCACACGAATCCGCTCCAGGAGGCCGTCCAGCACCATGGCGACACCGACTTCGCCGGGTCGCTGGACCGGCTGCATGACCTGGCCGGCACGCTGGGCTACCCGGTGCTGCTGAAGGAGGTCGGGCACGGGATCGGCGCCGCCGCGATCGGCGAATTGCTGCGGCTGTCGGGGGAGCCGCCGGTGGCGGCCATCGACGTGGCCGGAGCCGGCGGAACCTCGTGGTCGCGTGTCGAGCAGTTGGTCCGCTACGGCGAACTGCGCTACCCGGACCTGGCGGACTGGGGCATCCCGACCGCGCAGGCGATCGGGGAGGTGCGCGCGGCGCTGCCGGACATCCCGCTGGTCGCCTCGGGGGGGATCCGCACCGGCATGGACGCGGCCAAGGCGCTGGCCCTGGGCGCCGACGTGGTGGCCGTGGCGCGGCCGCTGTTAGCGGCGGCGATCGAGTCGGCTGAGGCCGCGACGGCCTGGCTGCAGCGATTCGTCGACGAGCTCCGCATCTGCCTGCACGGGTGTGGGGTGGCCGACCTGCCGGCCCTGCGGGACCTTGGCGTGACGCCCATCTCGTAAGAGCGGCGACGGCGCATGGCTGTGATCCTGGCCTACGGGTCGCCCGCGCTGGGGCACCTGTATCCCCTGGCCGCGTTGCTGCGGGAACTCGGTGAGCGCGGCCACCGGGTGCACCTTTGCACCCTGGCCGGCGGGGTGCCCGCCGTGCGCGCGGCCGGCGTCCTCGCCGAGGCGGTCGACCCGCGGATCGAGGCCATCGCCGGCCGGGATTGGCTTGCGCCCAACGCGTTGGGGGTCCTCAAGGAGACGATCGACGTGTTGTGCCGGCGCGCGGTGTTCGAGGTGGACGACCTGCGAGGCGCGCTGGCACGCGTCCGGCCCGACGCGGTCATCGTCGACGCGAACTGCTGGGGGGCGATCTCGGCGGCCGAGGCCAGCGATGTTCCCTGGCTGGTCTTTTCGCCGTTCACGCCCTACCTGAGGTCTCGCGCGGCGCCGCCGTTCGGCCCCGGCCTGCGGCCGCTGCCCGGCCCGATCGGAACGGTCCGCGACGCGTCGATGCGGCCCTTCGTGAGCTGGCTCTTCGATCGCCGGATCGTGCCACGGGTCAACGACCTGCGCGCGCGACTGGATGTGCCGCCGGTCAGGTCGGTGGACGGGCTCATGCGCCGCGCGCCGCTCTTGTTGGCCGTCGGCGGGGAGCCCTTCGAGTACCCGCATCCGGATTGGCGCGACGTGCATTTCATCGGGGCGTGTGAGTTCGAGGCGGGCCCCGCCGTCGTCCCGGATCGGATCGCCGCCGTCGACCGGCCCATCGTGTTGGTCAGCACGTCCTCCCTCGCGCAGGCCGACGCCCGGCTCGGCCGAATCGCCTTGCAGGCGTTGGCCGATGAACCCGTCCATGTTGTCGCGACGTTTCCGGCGGGCGTGCCCCCCGGGCTGCCGCGGAACCCCAACGCGACGGTGTGCCGGTTCCTGAACCATGGTGCGGTGCTCGACCGTGCGATCTGCGCCGTCACCCACGGCGGGATGGGCACCACGGTCAAGGCGTTGGCCCGCGGTGTCCCGGTCTGTGCGGTGCCCTTTGCCCGCGATCAGGCCGAAGTCGCGCGGCGCGTGCAGGTGGCCCGCTGCGGCACCCGGCTGCCGGCCAAGCGGCTCACCGCGGCGCGCCTGCGCGCCGCCGTGCGCGAGGCGATGACCATGGCCGAGGGGGCCCGCCGGGTGGCCGCCGGTTTCGCGGCGACCGGCGGCGTGGGCCGCGGCGCCGACCTGATCGAGGAGCGCCTAGCGGGGAGATTCAAGCTCATCCTCGAACGCTGACATCGCCGCGATCATCGCCGAGAAAACGCGATGAGCGGCGAGCAGGTCCTTGTCGCTCAGCTCCGCCATGGCCTTGCTGAGATGAATGCCGAGCGGCCTGAAGAAAGCGTGCGCCAACGTCATCCCGCTCTCCTCGTAGCGCAGCAACCACTTGCGCCGGTCGCCGGGATCGGGTTCGCGCCGAATGTGGCCGGCGTCGATCATCCGATCGACGAGATAGGTGATCGCCGCGGGCGACACGTCCATGCGTTGCCGCAGTTGGGCCAGGGTCAACGGCTTTCCCGCCGTTTCGCTGACCATGATGTGCAGGAGGGCGTGGAAATCGCTGCTGCCGACCTCGTTCGTGCGCGCGAAGTGACGGCCGATACGGTCCGATTGCGCGGTGATCGCCCGCATGTCGGCCGACAGCTGCCTCTCCAGCTCGTCCCGGCCGGGCGGTGGATCCGGTGCGCGGCGCTTGCTCATCAGACCCACCAGCGTATCCGTGCGCCGCGCCGGGGCCTAGCGTGACCTGCCGGAGCGGTAACTCATCGGTGCCAGATCCGATTCGGGTCGCGCCCCGGGCCTCGTGATTGCGCTGTCTCGGGCCACTTCTCGAGTTCAGAGGCACTCATGTTCACGGTCGTGCCAGGTGGCTATCGGTCGTGGTGGCGCCGCAGCGCGCTCGGCTTGTGGACGGCGTCGGCGCCGGTCTTGTCGCTGCGGACCTGATATTGCGGATCTTCTTTCGACGCCCGGACGGTACGGCCGGCCGCCTGGGTGTCCGAGGTGATCTCGCGTTGTACGGTTCCTGTGACGGTGGTGCCGTGGCTTCGCCATTCGACCTTGTCGCCCTTGCGGAACTTCCTGTCGGTCAAGTCTCTTCGCTTTCCTCGTCGCGGGTGTTCGTTGCCGGGTACCCCGCGCGGGGCCGGGTGACCCGTTGAGCCGCTACTTTGCCCGCCGGCTGGCCAGCGCGACCCAGGAGACGGCGGCCGCGAGGAAGGCGAGCGCCTGCGCGGCGCCGGTTCGGCCCGGCGGATAGAGAACACCTTCGACGTACCGGTCGACGAACCCCGTGGATGGCAGCGGCCGCATGCCGGCTCGCGTGCGAGCCCAGTCTTCCAGCGAAGTCAGCGGGCACGGCACCGGCAGCGTCACGACCACCACGCCCCAGCACACGCTCGCCAGGTGCAGCCAGACGGTGCGCGGCCAGCGCAGCGCCAGGAAGCCGCCACTGGGCAGGTAGAGGAGGTAGGCGAAGTGCGCACCCACGCTGGCGATCGCGAGGCTTCTAAAGAAGGCGAATCGCGCCTTTTTCATCGCTGGTTCGTACTTCCGGTGGTGGCACGTGCTGCGGCACGTCCATGTTAGCCACCCGCGCGTCTTCGGTAGCGGCGCTCCGCGTAGGCCAGGTCGTCACGCCACAACCGGGTGGCGGCATAGCGCATCAGCGGGGTGATCAGCGGGCCCGCGCGGCGGGCGGCGGTGAAACCGGGGCGCTGCGACGTCGCGACGGTGGCCTCGACGACGGCAACGCTGGGTCGGCCGTCGGACCCCAAACCGATTGGCGTCGCATGGGTTTCGACGACGCTGCCGGTTCCCTCGCCCTCGATGATGCGCATCACGACGGTGCGCGCCTCGGGGGCGGTGAACTCGGCGATGACGGGCACGCCGAAGCGGCCCATCCGGAAGGTGACCGAGACCAAAAACCGGTCGTCCTCCTCGGTCGGGGTGGTGAGCACGTCGAGCCGGGTGAACGAGTAAGGGTGGAACCACGCCCCGTGCCAGGGGTCGAGCCGGTTGGCGACGATGTCGGCCGGTTCGCAGCGGCCGACCAGGCGGGTGACCGCCGTCAGGGTGCCCTTCGAGGGCCTCGGCGCAATGACCGGCTCGTCGAGCGGGGCTTCGCCGCCCACGGAGTCGAGGCGCACCCACGCCAGCACGCCGTCGTCGTGACTGGGGAAAGGCCGCCAACGCAATTCGCACCTCTCGCCGTCGAGGGCCAGCCCGTGCCATCGGCAGTACAGGATGCCATCGCGCACCAGCCCCGTCGCGAGGTCGGCGCCCAGGTGCGGGCAGCTTGCGGGACCGACCCGCAGCCGGCGGTGCCTGTCCCGCCAGGCGACCAGGTCGACGCCCGCGACGCGCGCTCCGTGGGGGTGACCGGCGCGCACGTCACGGCTGGCGGCGAACGCATACCAGTTCCCGGTCGGCCGCCGCTGGGAGCGTTCCAGCGCGGCGTCGATGATCGCCGGCTGCGCCTCTCGATAGGTCGGGCGCTGCTGTGTCCAAGCGGCGCGCGGGATCACACCGACGGGCCAGTCCTTCGACCGCCGGCGCAAGCGGTCGACGAGGCTCATCGCCGCCGCCCCTGCCGCTCGGCGAGCGCGCGCAGCAGCGGCGACCGCCCGCGGGTGGGAACCGTGCACAGTTCGTGGCCGGCCAGGCCCCACGACCCCAGCAGCCGGTTGGCGGCCGACCACCCGGTGGTGGCCGCGCGTTCCATCAACGCCACCGGCAGGTCGATGCGGATCCCGTCGCCGGCCAGCACCAGCCCGGGGTGCGGCGTGGCGACCGTCGGGCGTTGCGGGTACATGCCGGGCGCGAACAGCGGGCAATCGCTGCGGCGCAGTTCGCGTTCGTAAACTATGCGCGCCGAGGCGGTTTCGGGATACAGCGCGTGCAGCCGCCCGATCGCCGCCCCGGCGGGCAGGTCGGCAGCTGCGGCGTACGAGTGCAATTCGACGACGGATCCACCGTGGTGCCGTGCCCACGCGGCGGCCTCGCGTTCGTAGCGCTCGAGGACGCTGATGTTGTCGAGCGGCTCGTGACCGGCGGTGCCGAGGAAGGCGGGCCGGCGCGACTCGACCGGCCGGTCGAGCCAGAGCCGGTGCACCACGAACGACGGTGCCGTGCGCAGCCGCCGGATCCGGGTGCGCCACGGATCGTCGCCCAGCCCGGGCGACGCGCTCGCCACCTGCTGCAGGCCGCCGACGTCGAGCGCCAGCACGACCGCGTCCGCGTCGAGGTGTTCGCCCGAATCGGTGTAAACGCGAAGGGTTTTCGCGGCCCCGGGGTCGATGCGGGACACGCGCGCGCCGAGGTGCACCCGGACGCCCCGGTCCCGCAGGTAGTCGCCAAGCGGATTCCACAGTGCGGCATCGAAGTTCGCGGCGGCGACGTCGAAGACCAGGCCCTCGCTGGAGCCCAGGAAGTAGATGTGGAACATGGTCGCCAACTCGGCGGCGGACAGGTTCGCCGGCTCGGCGAAGAAGCTGCGCGAGAACACCTCGAACGCGAGGTGGCGCGCGGACTCGGGAAAGTTGATGCTCTTGAGGAAGGTCTCGGCGTCGACGTGGTCCAGCCGTCGGTAGATGTCGGGCACCGACACCGCCGCCAGTGGCGCGGCGGCCGGGGCGTTGATGCGCGCCAGGTCGCCGAGTGAAAACGTCGGGCTGCGCAACGCGAACGCCAACGCGTTCCACGGCGGGGTGCGGGGCAATCCGCGGAAGCTGTCGCGGCGGCCGGCACCGTCGATCAGCGGGTAATCCTCGACGGGCACGAGCATGCGCAGCCGTGGGTCGACCCGCCGCAGCAGGGCCCGCAGGTTGTAGTACTGGCGGAAGAAGGCGTGGAACCCGCGGTTCATCGCGAGTTCGGCGCCGTCGTGGTGTTCGGTCCAGCCGCCGACCCGGCCGCCGAGGTAGGCCTCGCGTTCCAGCAGGTCCACGGCGACGCCCCGCTCGGCGAGCGCGGTGGCGGCCGTCAGACCGGCGATTCCGGCGCCGACGACCACCGCGCGGGGCCGCGACGGGAGCGCGCCCGCGTCGGGCAGGCCCGGCGTTGCCGGGTGGATGCGTCGGCGGCGGTCGGTCATTGCGGGGCCTCGCCCAAGAAGGTGTGCACGACGTCGTGTTCCCAGCCCGGCATGGTGGCGCTGCGCACGCCGGTGAATCCCGCATCGCGCAGCCGCCGCCGCAACCGCGCCGCCCCGTCGAACGCGAGGACGCTGCGCCACAGATGCCGATACAGGGTGGTGTCGCGGGTGCGCCACCAGCCGGCCGGGATGATGATGCCCCAGCACACCGCGTGCCAGATAGCGGTCGCGGCAGCCGAATCGCGCACGGAGTACTCGTGCAGCGCCAGCGTGCCGCCGGGGCGAAGCAGGGCGCGGAACGCGCGGAGCTGTGCGTCCGGGTCGGCGAGGTTGCGCAGCAGGTAGGCGGCCAGGATGCCGTCGAACGGCCCGGTGACGCCGTGCTCGGCCAGTTCCTCGACGCGCGCGTGCACGAACCGGACCGACGGTGGCCACGCCTTTGCCCGCGCGGCGTCGAGCATTCCGTTCGCGGCGTCGACGGCGACGATCTGAGCGTCGGGGGCCACCGCCAGCAGCGCGGCCGTCGACGCCCCGGTGCCGCAGCCCGCGTCGAGCAGGCGCAGGCCGCGGCCCCGTTCGGGCAGCCGCATGCGGCGCGCCGAGCGCGCAAGGTTCGCGTGGTAGGACGGGTTCGCGCCGACCAGCCGGTCGTAGGCCGCCGCGCCGCCGTCGAAGGCCCCGGGCACGTCGGCGCGGGGCAGGCCCGTCTTAGCGACCCGCACGGTGACGCTCCCACAGCAGCAGCACGGCGGTGACCAGCGCGAAGCCGAACAGGAAGTCCTCGACGGGGATGTCGAAGGGAAACCGCGCGCCGCTGGTCTGGCGTTGGTTGTAGATCACGATCGGGGCGCTGCGTTTGGTCAGCCAGCCGTCGACCGGAACCTGAAAACCGAGCACGATCACCATCGACAGCCAGTAGGCGGGCCGCCGGAACAGGCCGGTGCGCAACAGCGCGAACTCCAGCGCGCAGACCGCCAGGACCGACGCGATCGCCGGAACGGTGTAGCCCAGGCCGGTCACCGGCGCCTGCTCCGATCGAGGATGGCGCTCACGGCGTTGTAGGTCAGCAGGCCGCACAGCGGAATCACCAGGAAGAACAGCACTTCCTCGATGGGCACCCCGAAGGGGATGTGCAGGCCGGTGATGTACTCGCCGTTGTAGGTCCACACCCCGGCGCCGATCGCCACCGCGTCCCAGACGAGGAACAGCGCCGCCACCGGGAGCACGGCCCGCGCGAGCCGGCGCGGCTGGCGGTAGACGCCGGTGCCGAACAGCTCCAGCGGAGCCGTGATCGCCAGGCAGAGGCCGAGCACGATCAGGTACTGCCACCGGTCGCTCACGCCGCACCCCTGATCCGGGCCCGCCACGACTGCAGCAGCGCGCCACCGGCGACCCGGAGCCGCCGTGCGTTGCCGACGGTGGCACGCCGGGTGAACACCGAGAAGTCGCTGTCCTCAATGCAATCCAGTATCTCGGAGTACAGCGTCAACGCGGTGGAAACGCACGGCCGGGACCGTGGGGCCAGCATCGCGATCCCGTCGGCCGCGTAGCGGTAGATCGCCCGGGTGATGTCGTGTTGGGCCGCCAGCGCCGCGCGCACCCGGGCGTGGGTGCGCCGGTGGGCGTGACACCACAGCAGCAGCTCGCGGTCCACGCCGAACGCGTCGAGTTCGTCGGCCGGCAGATAGATCCGGTTCCGCGCCAGGTCCTCGTCGACGTCCCGCAGGAAGTTGGTGAGCTGGAACGCGCGGCCCAGCGCCGCCGCGTACGGGGCCGCCTCGTCGGCGGAACTTACCGTGCCCAGGATCGGAAGCATCTGCAGGCCAATGACTTCCGCGGAGCCGCGCATGTAGCGGCCCAGCGCCGCCCGGTCCGGATAGTCGGTGACGGTGAGGTCCATCCGCATCGAGTCGAGAAAGTCCTCGAACAGATCCGCGGGGATCCCGTAGCGGCGCACCGTGTCGTCGACCGCGGCGAGGACGGGCTCGTCGCAATGATCGCCGCCCGCGAAGAAGCGCTCCGCCAGCCGCTGCAGCCGCTCGGCTCGCGCCCCGACGTCCAGCGCCGGGTCGAGCTCGTCGAGGATGTCGTCGGCGTGTCGGGCGAAGCCGTACAGCGCGTGCACGGCCGGTCGCTGGTCCGGGGCGAGCAGGCGCGTGGCGAGGAAATAGGTGCGGCCATGCGCGGCGGCGATCTGCCGGCAGCTCCGATAGGCCGCGCGCAGGCGGGCGTCCGAGATCCCGGCGGCGTCCAGCTCCGCGCGGATCATCGCGATCCCGCCCGCAGGTCGACGGTTGTGGTTGTCCGGCCGGCCATCCCGGTGATGCGGTCGGCGGCCAATCGCCCGGAGATCAGCGTGGTCGGCACCCCCACGCCCGGCAGCGTCGACGACCCGGCCAGCACCGCGTTCTCGATGCCGCGCACCGTGTTGGCCGGCCGGAACGGCCCGGTCTGGGCGAACGTATGCGCCAGCGCAAACGGCGTGCCGGCCGCCATGCCCTGGCGGGCCCAGTCGGCCGGGGTGTCGACATGCAACAGGCGGGCGTCGTCGCGCAGGCCGGGCAGCAGCCTGTCCTGCACGACCTCGAGCAGGGAGTCCGCGTACGCGCCGCCGGTGCGCGACCAGTCGATGTCGCCGCGGGAGAGGTTCGGCGCCGGGGCAAGCACGTAGAGCAGGTCGCGGCCTGCGGGGGCCAGGCTCGGGTCGCCGGCCGTCGGGCGGGTGACCAGCAGTGACGGGTCCGTCATGAGCCGGCCGTCGCGGATGATGTCGTCGAATGTTCGGTCCCAGGCCGAGCCGAAAAGGATGGTGTGGTGGGCGCTTTGCGACGGGGCGGGGCGGCAGCCCACGTGCAGCACCACGGCCGACGGCGCCGCGCGCAGCGGGAGGATCCGCCGCGGCCGCCGGCCGAGCAGGCGGTAGGTCTGCGGCAGCTCGGTCGTCAGGACCACCGCGTCGCAGGCGAAGCGCCGCTCCTGCGTGTGGACAGCGGTGATCCGCTCGCCGGTGCGCTCGAGCTCGGTGACCGTCGACCCGTAACAGAACCGGACCCCCGCGTCGGCGGCGGCCGCCGCCAGCGCGTCGGGCAGCGCGCGCACGCCGCCGCGCGGAAAGAACACGCCGGCGACGGTGTCCATGTAGGCGATCACCGCATACACCGCCAGCGCGTGTTGCGGCGCGACACCGGCGTACAACGACTGGAAGGTGAAGACCCGGCGCAACCGCGCGTCGCTGATGTGGCGCTTGACCATCGTGTCCCAGCGGCGGAATCCGCCGAGCGCCGTCAGCCTGGCCAGCCGGCCGTTCAGCAGCGACAGCGGCGAGTCGAAGTTCGCCGCGATGAAGCCGTCGAATTCGGTGCGGTACAACCGGTCCAGCCAATCGCGCAACCGCCGGTAACCATCGGCCTGGTGCGGGCCCGCGAAATCCCGCACCGCTTGCGCCATCCGGTCGGCGTCGGTGTGGACGTCGAGGGCGCTGCCGTCGTCGAACATCGCCCGGTAGGCGGGATCCACCGGCAGCAGTTCGAGCCGTCCCGAGGACGTTTCGCCCACGGCGGCGAACGCCTCGTCGATGATGTCCGGCATGGTGAGCACCGTCGGGCCGGTGTCGATGTGGTAGCCGTCGATGTCGCGCCGGCCCGCCCGCCCGCCGGGCCACGGTTCCCGCTCCAGCACCGTGACTTCGCGGCCGCGACCGGCCAGATGCAGCGCGGCGGCAAGGCCCGCGAACCCCGCGCCGACCACCACGACGCGGTCGGTTCGCCCCCGCACCGAACGCATCAGCGCGACACCTCGGCGCTCATGCCGCCCGCCTGGTGCACAGGCCCGCCATATCGACCAGCGCCGCCGTCAGATGGTCGCCAAAGGCGATGTGATCCAACGCCTTTACCGCTTCGTCGACGCGCTCGGCGATCAATTCTTCGATGTAGTGTACGGCCCCGGTGTCCAGGATCAGGTTTCGCCAGCGGTCCAGGGCGGAGCCGTCGAGCCGGTCGGTGGTCATCAGTTCCCGGAACTGCCGCCGCGTCGGCTCATCGGCCAACTGATGGGCGGCCACCACCACGCTGGTCGCCTTGCGCTCGACCAGGTCGTTGGTGGGCTTGCCGGTCGTCGCGGGTGATCCGAAGATGCCGAGGACGTCGTCGCGCAGCTGGAACGCTTCGCCGATGGCGGAGCCGTAGGCGCCCAGCGTTGCCAGCACCCGGTCGTCGCAACCGGCCATGGCGGCGCCGATCTCGAGGGGCCGCCGCACCGTATAGTTTCCCGACTTTCGCCGGGCCACTGCCAGCACGGCCTCCATCGTAGGCAGGTCGCGCCCATCGATCGCAAGATCCGCGAACTGGCCCACCGCGAGCTCGGTGCGCATGGCGTCGTAGCGCGGCCACGCGCGCTGCAACTGGTGGCGCTGCAGACCGCTGTCGCGCAGCATCTGTTCGGCCCAGATCAGGCACAGGTCGCCAAGCAGGATGGCGGCCGATTCACCAAACCGCCGCGAGGAGCCGGACAGCCCGCGCCGGCGATGCCACGCGGCAAATTGCACGTGGGCGGCGGGGCGGCCCCGTCGCGAGGCCGATTCGTCCATCACGTCGTCCTGCAGCAGCGCGAACGCGTGCAGCAGCTCGAGGCTGGCCGTCGCCGACAGCGCCGCGTCGCTGGCCGGCTCGCCGCACAGCCAGCCCAGAAACATGAACGTCGAGCGCAGGCATTTGCCGCCGTTGACGAACTCCATCAGGATGTCGCCGGCCACGTCGACGCCGCATGCGCCCAGCGCTTCGACGCACCGGTCGGCGACGAATTCGGCGACGCGCGAGAGCACCGCCTGCCGCAAACCCGCTCGCCAGGCGTCCAATTGGTCGGGATGGGGGAGGGCGGCCGAACCGCACAGGGTGGCTTCGGCTAGGCGCACACCCGGGAACGCGCGCACGGCTCGCACCGAAGCCTCCCTCGCAGGATCGGTCAGCCGCTGGCTCGAACGGCTCGAATTCACGCGTTGGTACCCCTTTGACGAGAAAACAAACTCCGGCCGATCACCGACGTGACTGGTCGGCCATGCCCGGCCGGCACGCTCGGTTCAGTTATTGAAACATTAACTTACTGAATGATCGCGCGGTGCGCCAGTGGTGTTTTGACAGGGCCGAGGGAGGTGCGGGCGCGATCGAGCCGCCGCGGACGCGAATGCGCCAGCCGCGCAACGCGTGTGGCGTCAGGAACCGATGGCGGTGAGCTGTTCGGGCAGCGGTCGCAGATGCCGCGGCGTCCGCGAGAGCAGCCGCCGCCGTGCCCTGACGATGTCCTCGATGAGCTGCAGGGCTTCGGCGACCGACCCGACTACGGGCAGACCGTGGTCGTTGACGATGCGAAGCAGCGGGCGCAGCGCGGCGCCCGCGACCACGCTGCAGTGCACCCGGGACCTTTGGTTGTCGTGGTTGAGCACGAGCAGCGCCCGGAAGCCGTCGGTGCTCAGAAATTCCAGGCGGCTCAAATCCAGGATCAGGGGAGTTTTCAGCCGGGCGAATTGCCGGATTGCGCGGGCCACGTCGTTGGCATTGGACGCGTCGATCTCGCCGTCGACGCGCAACACGGTGCCGAGGCTGCGTGCAAAAACGTACAACCGTGCGCCATTGAAGTCGGCCATGTACCGGCAGCGGTCGGGTCGGCCCGGGTCAGGCGAATTTGTGAAGCGATGAGCGGTCATGGGATGCACCGATCGGAGTGGTGAAGGGGGAGTGACCGGCGTAGGAAGCACCGGGCTCCAAGACACTCAGCTGTGAACTCAACCTGACGCCAGCCTAGCGCCGACGGCCCCGGTGAGTCGGGTTTTGCAAAGGAGAGTCCGTGCCCGGCGACGGTCGCGCCGCCGACCCGATCAGCGCTTTCCCTGGCGATCTCGAAGCCGGCGAGCGCCGCGAAGTCTTCGTTTCGTGGCTTCGCCGGCCCCGCCGCTCGACGCTCGATAGCGCCCCGTTTGGCCGTTTCGATAGCGGGTACGCGGCTGCCGTCCGCAATGCGAGGGACGGTGTGGCCCAATGGAAGCGATTTGTGGCTGTCGTTTGGCAGGTGCGTTTGTATGCGCGCTGACGCTTTTCGGAGCGGCCCCGACGGCTCGCGCCGACGCCGGCACCACCGTTTTTCCCGGCATGCAAATTCGTCAGGGTGACACGGCCTGCATGCTGGGGTTCGTGCAAACGCGATTGCACGTCGCGCTGGCAAGCGGTCAATGCGACGACGGGTCGATGGTGACGGATCAAAAGAGCCATCCGGTGGGGACGGTCATGCTGGCCCGCCGACAGGCCGGCGCCGCCGCCGGCGACGACGGGGCGCCGCCCGTCGAATACGAAGTCATCAAGCTGGCCGCCGGTGTGACCGCCACGGACCTGCTGCCGACCGGACGCCATTTGCTTGACGGGCCCACCGTCGAGGCGCGACAGGGCCTGCCGGTGTGCCAGTTCCGGGTGGCCGGCGGCCAGCGGTGCGGATCCGTGGGCCCGGTCAGCAACGGTCGCTTCACCATTGCCGACCTGGCCGTCGACAATCGCGACTTCGGTGGTCCGGTGTACGCCCTGACCGACGACGGCGACGCCGTCATCGTCGGGTTGTACGAGGGCATGTGGAACTCGACGCCGGAGCTGGAAACGTGGCAGGCGGTGATGCGGCAGCTCTACATCGATTCCCATGGCGAGCAGCGCCCGCAATCGCCGTCCGACGTGCGGTCGGCCGCGCGCACCGCCTGATCGGCCGGGTGGTTTCTCCCGCGACAGAACGGGAACCCGGCGCCGGTGAACGTTTCCGACCTGGTCACCAAACCCTTCCAGTGGGGAGCCGCCTTGCGCGGCCGCCGGTTCTTTCATCCGGTCGGCGTGCTGGCCGAAGGCTTTATCGAACGGATCGCGCCCGCGGCCGACGGGCTGCCCCTGCCGTCTTCGGAGGTCGTGGCGCGGGTTTCCAAGGCCGCCGGGACGCCGGGGGCACTGCCCGACTTCGTCGGCCTGGCATTCCGCGTCGGACCGCAGGAACAGACGGCGAGCCCCTGGGACATCCTGCTGGTGTCCGCGGGCTCGGGCGTGCTGGCCCGGGCGGCGGCGCTGCGGCCGACCGCGTCGTGGACCGGGCAGACGCTGACCAGCCTCATGCCCTTTCGTTATCGCGGAAACATCTGGTGGCTGCGGGCCCAAAGCATCAGCACCGTCAACGGTTTCGGCCTGTCGCTGGACAGCGTTCGGGGCGCCGTCGACGACGGCGGCATCGTCTTCACCATCGACCAGGCCTGCGGCAGAGCAGATTTCGCGCCGCTGGCCCGGCTGACGCTGACCGGCGTCCTCGACCCCGAGCCGGACGTTTCGTTCGATCCGGTCGCCAACACCGCGCCGGGGGTGAGCCTCTACCCGGACTGGCTCGCGGCCCTGCGGGCGCGGGCCTACCAGCGCAGCCGCGACGGCCGGGACGCGGGCTAACGCCCCAACAGATGACGCAGGGCCCCATCGAGATCGGGGTGGCGAAACCGGTGCCCGGCACCGGTCAGCTTCTGAGGGACCACTCGTTGGCTCGCGCAGGCGAGTTCGCGGGCGCCCTGTTCGCCGAGCAGCAGCCGGGGCCCGAGCGCCGGCACCGGCAACACCGCGGGCCGGCGTAGCACCCGGGCCAGCGTGCGGGTGTACTCGGCGTTGCGGACCGGTTGCGGCGCAACGGCGTTCACCGGCCCGGACAGCTCCGTGTCCCACAGCGCGCGGTGATAGACGTCCACCAGGTCGTCGATGCCGATCCACGACAGCCATTGCCGGCCGTCGCCGAGCCGGCCGCCCAGCCCCGCGGCGAACAGCGGGCGCATCAGCTTCAGCGTGCCGCCGCGGGGTGATTGCACGATGCCGGTGCGCACCCGCACCGCCCGCACCCCGGCCCGCTCCGCGGGCCCGGTCGCGTCCTCCCACTCGGCGACGACGTCGGCCAGAAACCCGTCGCCGCGCGCGCTGTCCTCGGTGAGGGTCTCGTCGCCGCGGTCGTACCCGTAGTACCCGATCGCCGAGGCCGAGACGAACACCGACGGCCGCGGATCGGTGCGGCCCAGCAGCTCGGCGAGCCGGCGCGTCGGCCCGATCCTGCTGTCGCGAACGGCTTTTCGATGCGCGTCGGTGAACCGGCCGGCGATCGAGGCGCCGGCCAGGTGGATCACCGCGTCGACCCCGGCGAGCAGCTCGGAGTCGGGGTCATCGGGATTCCAGCGCCGCTCGTCGCCGCCGGTGGGCGTGTGCCGGACCAGCGCGATGACGCGGTGCCCGCCGGTGCGCAGGAACGCGGTCAGCGCCGAACCGACCAGCCCGGACGATCCGCTGACGGCGATGGTCTTGGGCGTCAGGCCGCGCTCGGCGGCCAGCCGGTGCGCGGCCAGGTCGTCGGCCAGCTGGCGGTGGCGGTAGGCGAACATGGGGCGCAACAGCGACCCGGGCACCGGCGTGTCGACCCGGTCGATGACCCGGGTGCGGTTGTCGCCGGCGTCCTCGAAGTCGTGGGTGTGCCGCCACCGCACCATGATTCGCGCCGGCAGCGACGCCGCCCCCGCGCCGCCGATGGCGTCGACGAATCGCCGCGGTGGATCGTAGGAATCCGCCTGGTGTTCGGCCACCCACCGCAGGCCGCCGGGCAGCGCCAGCGTGGCGCGGCCGTCCTCGAGCGAGTCGGCCTCGGTGACCAGCCGCATGGGTTGCCACGGCGGAGACAGTCGGGCGAAGGCGCCCGGTCTGGCGTGCCAGGCGAAGACCTCGTCGAGGGGCGCGTCGAGGACGCTCGAATATTCCAGGCCCATGAGGTCAGCGGTCGGGCAACGCGTGCTCGACGATGGGCAGCCGCGGCCGGGGCTGCCGCTCGCCGCGCTTGGCCGCCAGGTAGACCTGCGCGGTCTCCTGGGCCACCGTGTGCCAGTCGAAGGCGCAGGTGAGCCGTTCGCGGGCGGCGCGGGCGCGCCGCTGCGCGGCCTGTGGGTCGTCGAGCACGGCGCGGATCGCCGAGGCCAGCGCCCGGACGTCGCGGGGCGGGCACGACACCCCGGTGTGCCCGTTGATCACCGCCTCGCCCAGGCCGCCGATGTTGGAGGTCACCAGGGGGGTGCCGGCCGCGGCGGCCTCCAGCGCGACGATGCCGAACGGCTCGTAGTGGCTGGGCAGCACCGCGGCGTCGGCCCGGTGCAGTAGCGCGAGCAATTCCGCGTGCTCGAGGTGTCCGACGAAGCGAATCGCCTTGAGCACCCGGTGCTTACGCGCCTGCTCGACGAGCCAGTCCAGCTGCGTGCCCTCCCCGGCGATGGTCAGCGTGGTGCCCGGATGGATGCGCCGGACGCGGGGCAGCGCGGCGATGACGTCGTGCACGCCCTTCTCGTACTCGAGGCGTCCCAGGTAGAGCAGCTCGGCCGGGCCGGGGCGCGGGCGTCGCGCCGCGAACGGCCAGCGCGCCGCGTCAATGCCGTTGCGGATCACGGTGATCTCGGCGAGGCCGGGGCCGAACAACTCGGTGATCTCGTCGCCCATCGAGGCCGAACACGTGATCAGCGAGTCGGATTCGCGCACCAGCCACGATTCCACCGCGTGCACCTGGCGGCTGATCGGCCCGGAGACCCAACCGGAATGCCGCCCGGCCTCGGTGGCGTGGATCGTGGAAACCATTGGTACGTCGTAGAATTCGGCGAGCGCGATGGCGGGGTGGGCCACCAGCCAGTCGTGGGCGTGCACCACGTCGGGACGCCACGGCCGGTCGGTGCCCGGTTTCTTCAGGCCGAGCCCGGCGCGGACCATCGAGTGGCCCATCGCCAGGGTCCAGGCCATCATGTCGTCGCCGAAGGTGAATTCGTGCGGATCCTGCGCCGCGGCGATCACCCGGACGCCCTCGCTGGACTCGTCGGACGACGGGTGCGTACTGGGATCGGTGCCCGTGGGGCGGCGCGACAGGACGACGACCTCGTGGCCGGCGGTGGCCAGCGCGGTCGAGAGGTGATGCACGTGGCGGCCCAGCCCGCCGATCACCACCGGCGGGTACTCCCACGAGACCATCAGGATCTTCACGCGCGGAGCCCCCCGAGAAACGTGCGGCGCGAGCGTGCGCAGAATGCCGGCTGCGCCGGCGTGTCACCGTACGAACACGCACGCTCGCGGCAGAAAACTGCCATCACCGGGGCAGCCTACGCGCATCCAGGGCGCCGAACAGACCGTCGGCGCGATTCCAGCCCTCGGCCAGCCGCTGCGCCGCGTCGCGCCGGCCCGAGGCCAGCGCCCCGGCGATCTCGCGGGTGGCGTGCGCGTGCAGGTGGGCGCGGTAGCGGGCGTAGTCGGCGGCCGAGTCCTTGCTCACCATGAACGGCCAGTCACTCGAGACGGTGAGCAGCGTCTCGCGCAGGATCTGGTCGGCGACGTGGTCGCGCGGGATCGGCCCGTCCAGCGACGCCGTCTGCGACAGCGCCTTGTCGACCGTGCTCAGCGCGGTGTCGACCACCTCGGTGTTCAGCCGGACCAGGTCGGTCACCTGCTCGCCCGCCCATACCTGCCAGTCCTTGCCCGAACCCCACGAGCTGGCCGGCAAGGCGACCGCGGCACCGACGAAGCCGCCGTCGATCGCGTCGCGCAGCGTGCCCACCCGCACCCCGGCGTCGGGCAGCGCGCGCAGCACCCGCTCCAGCCACGTCGGGCCCTCGTACCACCAGTGGCCGAACAGCTCGGTGTCGAAGGCGGCGATGACGTGGGCGGGGCGCCCGATGCGCTCCGATTCGCTGGTCAGCCGGCTGCGGACCACGTCGACGAAGTCGGCGACGTGGACGTCGACGGCGTGGTCGGCGCGTTCGGGGTCATACGGCGCCTTGCCCTCCGAGGACACGTTGCGCCCGGTCACCCGGGCCGGCTTGAGGCCGGTCAGGTGGTCGTAGGTGTGGAAGTCGCGATAGGCGGGGTGGCCGGGGTAGCCGGATTTCGGCGACCACACGCGGTAGCTGACCTGCAGGTCGCGCCCGAACGCGACCACATCGGTGTCGCCGACGGGCCGGCCCAGGGCGGTGTCGCCGTGCAGCGACGGGCCGTCGACCATGAAGTGCCCGACCCCCGCGGCGGCGTAGTCGTGTTCCATGCCGGGGGCGTACGCGCACTCGGGCGCCCAGATGCCGGTCGGGAGATGCGCCAGCCGCTGCTGCGCGTCGGCCAGGCCTTCGCGCAGCGCGAACTCGCGCAGGCGCGGATTCAGCAGCGGCTGGAACGGGTGGGCCAGCGGACCGCCGAGCAACTCGACCGTGCCGGCGTCGACCAGGCCCCGTAGCAGCGGGCTGCCGCCGTGCCGCCACAGCGTGGCAAACTCGTCCAGCGCCCGGTCCGCCTCCGCGCATTCGCGAATACCGAAGGCCCGCAACGCTTCCGGTGTGCAGGACTGGTAGCCGGCCGACTTCGAGGTGGGGGCGGTGCGCGCCGTGGCGGCTTCATAAGCGCGCAGCCGCCAGTTGGCCAGCCAGTGGTGCATGCCGTCCAGGCAGTACGGGTCATCCAGCTGGGCGTTGACCACCGGGGTGACGCCGAGTGTGATCAGCCGGTGCCGATCCTCGTCCGCCAGCGTGTGCAGCACCCGCAGCAGCGGCAGGTAGGACGCCGCCCACGACTGATACAGCCACTCCTCGCCGACCGGCCAGCGGCCGTGGTGGGCCAGCCACGGCAGGTGGGTGTGCAGCACCAGCGTGAACATGCCGGGCACCCTCGCCCCGGAGGGGCTCACGGGCGCACCGCGATCGCGATGAGGTCCAGGCTGTCGTCGACGTCGGTGTCGAGGATGTCGAAGTCGTCGCAGGTGACGGCCGCGACGTCGGCCGCCAGCCCGGGCGGCCAGGGCTGTCCGGCCACCGCCAGCGCGATCTGCGCGTCGATGATGGATCCGCCGTGCCGGGCGTCCATCTCGCGCAGCCGCGCCCCGTGGTGCAGGCCGGCGACCGAGACCTGGGAGAAGCCGGCGTCGACCAGCAACTCCGTCAGCTCCGCGGCGTTGAGCTCGCGGGTGTGGAACGGGTTGATCGGCGTGTCACGGCCCGGGGAGAAGGTGATCCGGTTAGGGGTCGACACCAGCAGCGACCCCGACGGGCGCAGCACCCGGGCGCATTCGGCGACGAACTGTGGTTGGTCCCACAGGTGCTCGATGACTTGGAAGTTCACCACAATGTCCACCGACGCGTCGGGCAGCGGCAGCTCGGCGAGGTTGGCCTGCAGGACCTCCACGCGGGGGTAGCGCGCGCGGACATGGGCCACCGCGGCCACGTCGTAGTCCACCGCGACGACCCGGCGCGCCACGTCGGCGATCAGGTCGGCCCCGTACCCCTCGCCGCAGCCCGCCTCGAGCACCTCGAGGCCCGCGCAGCGCGGCGCCAGGCGCTGGTAGACGACCTGATGGCGGCGGAACCAGTAGTTCTCGATGTCCAGATCCGGGATGGTGCGCTCGCCCGTCAGCGTCAACACCGCGTCGGGCCCCGGCGAGGGGTCGCCCGGCACGTCGCGGGGAACGTCCGACAGGTATGCGCTCATTGCATAGGCAGGCTAACGCGAAGTGTCCGATTCGCGAACCGGGAAGTGGGCACCCCTGTCGGCAGCGGCGGACAGGGCGAAAGAACTGCCTGCGTGACCCGCTATGGTGTGAGAGCAGACCGCACAAAGTTACCCGCCGGTAACACGCAAGTGCAGACAAAAGTGCGTGACCGAGGCCCCGCAGTCGACCGCTGCGGGCCCCTTCGAGGAGGACGAACCAGACTCATGACGAACATCGTGGTCCTGATCAAGCAGGTCCCAGACACCTGGTCGGAGCGCAAGCTCACCGACGGCGATTACACGCTGGACCGCGAGGCCGCCGACGCGGTGCTGGATGAGATCAACGAGCGCGCCGTGGAAGAGGCGCTGCAGATTCGCGAGAAGGAAGCCGCCGACGGCACCGAGGGCTCGGTGACCGTGCTGACCGCCGGACCCGAGCGCGCCACCGAGGCGATCCGCAAGGCGCTGTCCATGGGCGCCGACAAGGCCGTCCACCTCAAGGACGACGGCATGCACGGCTCCTGCGTGGTTCAGACCGCCTGGGCCCTGGCGAAGGCGCTGGGCACCATCGAGGGCACCGAGCTCGTGATCGCCGGCAACGAATCCACCGACGGCTCCGGCGGTGCGGTCCCGGCGATCATCGCCGAGTACCTGGGCCTGCCGCAGCTGACCCACCTGCGCAAGCTGTCGGTCGAGGGCGGCAAGATCACCGGGGAGCGCGAGACCGACGACGGCGTCTTCAGCCTCGAGGCCACCCTGCCCGCGGTGGTGAGCGTGACCGAGAAGATCAACGAGCCGCGCTTCCCGTCCTTCAAGGGCATCATGGCCGCGAAGAAGAAAGAGGTCACGGTGCTGACCCTGGGCGAGATCGAGGTCGGGGCCGACGAGGTCGGCCTGGAAAGCGCCGGCTCGACCGTGCTGTCGTCGACGCCGAAGCCGCCCAAGACCGCGGGCGAGAAGGTCAGCGACGAGGGCGAGGGCGGCAACCAGATCGCCCAGTACCTGGTCGGCCAGAAGATCATCTAGCGCAATCCCTTAGACACGAGAAGAGCGACATAACCCATGGCTGAAGTTTTGGTGCTCGTCGAGCACGCCGAAGGCGCCCTGAAGAAAGTCACCTCCGAGCTGATCACCGCCGCCCGTGCGCTGGGCGAGCCGGCCGCCGTCGTGGTCGGCAAGTCAGGCACGGCCGCGCCGCTGGCCGACGGGCTGAAGGAGGCCGGCGCCGCCAAGATCTACGTCGCCGAGTCCGACGACGCGGAGAACTACCTGATCACCCCGGTCGTCGACGTGCTCGCCTCGCTGGCCGAGTCGAACTCGCCCGCCGCGATCCTGCTGTCCGCCAACGCCGACGGCAAGGAGATCGCGGGCCGGCTCGCCGCCCGGATCGGGTCCGGCCTGCTGGTCGACGTGGTGGGCGTCCAGGAGGGCAACAAAGCCGTGCACTCGATCTTCGGTGGCGCGTTCACCGTCGAGTCGCAGGCCAACGGCGACACCCCGGTGATCACCGTGCGCGGCGGCGCCATCGACGCCGAGCCGCAGGCCGGCGCCGGTGAGCAGGTCACCGTCGAGGTTCCGGCGCCCGCCGAGAACGCCACCAAGATCACCGCCCGCGAACCGGCGGTTGCCGGTGACCGCCCGGAGCTGACCGAGGCCAGCATCGTGGTCTCCGGCGGCCGCGGCGTCGGCAGCGCGGAGAACTTCAATGTCGTTGAGGCGCTGGCCGATTCGCTGGGCGCGGCCGTCGGCGCGTCGCGGGCCGCGGTGGACTCCGGCTACTACCCGGGCCAGTTCCAGGTCGGCCAGACCGGTAAGACGGTGTCCCCGCAGCTCTACATCGCGCTGGGCATCTCCGGGGCGATCCAGCACCGCGCGGGCATGCAGACGTCCAAGACGATCATCGCGGTCAACAAGGACGAAGAGGCGCCGATCTTCGAGATCGCCGACTACGGCGTGGTGGGCGACCTGTTCAAGGTGGCCCCGCAGCTGACCGACGCGATCAAGGCCCGCAAGGGTTAACCCTTCCGGCACGACCCCGCGTAAAAGCCCCTGACACCCCGGCGTGTCGGGGGCTTTTACCTTTGTTCACCCAGCGCATATCTCGTCATCTGACGTGCACCGACACGTCAGCGCGGCGATGCCGATTAGCTCATCGATTACGCGACGTTGGTTGCCATGAGCATCGCTTCTGTCCTGATAGCCAGCGATGAGCCGGACGGCGCGGCGGCCGGCCCGGCCGGGCCGCGCTATTCGCTGTTGCTGTCCACCGACCCCAGCCTGATCGAGGCGGCGCAGCGGCTGCGGTACGACGTGTTCAGCAGCACACCGGGATTCACCCTGCCGACGAGCGGCGCGGCGCACCTCGACGTCGACCGGTTCGACGAGCACTGCGACCACCTTCTGGTCCGCGACGACGACACCGGCGAGTTGGTGGGTTGCTACCGGATGCTGGCGCCCGCGGGCGCCATCGCGGCCGGGGGGCTTTACACCGCAACGGAATTCGACGTGCGCGCCTTCGACTCGCTGCGGCCGTCGCTGGTGGAGATGGGGCGCGCGGTGGTTCGGGATGGCCACCGCAACGGCGGCGTGGTGCTGCTGATGTGGGCGGGCATCCTGGCCTACCTGGACCGCTACGGCTACGACTACGTGACCGGCTGCGTGTCGGTGCCCATCGGCGAAGCCTCCGACGGTGACGTGCCGGGCAGCCAGCTGCGCGGCGTCCGCGACTTCATCCTGGACCGGCACGCCGCCCCGCCGCAGTACCGGGTGCACCCGTACCGGCCGGTCCGCGTCGGCGGGCGGGCCCTCGACGACATCCCCGCGCCGCCGCGCCCGGCGGTGCCTCCGCTGATGCGCGGCTACCTGCGGCTGGGCGCCCGGGTGTGCGGCGAGCCCGCGCACGACCCGGACTTCGGGGTCGGCGACTTCTGCGTGCTGCTGGACAAGCGACGCGCCGATATCCGATATCTGAAACGGCTGCGGTCCGTGTCGGCGGCCGCCGACATGGTGGGCGGCGCCTGATGGCCGTCGCCGGCCACTCCTGGCTGCCACGCGCGACGTGCGACGGCGGCTGCGTGGCTGTCGGCCCCGCCTCGCCGAGGTGGCGGGTGGTGCTGCGGGTGACGCTGCGCGTCATGCTGGCGCTGTTGCTGGCGCCGGTGGTGCCGTTGGCGCTGGTGCCCCTGCCGGGCCAGGTGCGGGTGCAAAGGTTCTACTGCCGGGTGGTGCTGCGTTGCTTCGGTGTCCGGATCAGCGTGTCGGGCAGCCCGATCCGGAACCTGCGCGGGGTCCTGGTGGTGAGCCCGCACATGTCGTGGCTGGATGTGTTCGCCATCGGGTCGGTGCTGCCCGGGTCCTTCGTGGCCCGCGCCGACCTGTTCGGCGACCTCGCGGTGCGCCTGCTCAGGATCATCCCCATCGAACGCGCCAACCTGCGCCGGCTCCCCGGGGTGGTCGACACCGTCGCGCACCGGCTGCGCGCGGGCCAGACGGTGGTGGCGTTTCCGGAGGGCACCACGTGGTGCGGGCTGGCCTGCGGGTCGTTCTATCCGGCGATGTTCCAGGCGGCGATCGACGCCGGTCGTCCCGTGCAGCCGCTGCGGTTGACCTACCACCACGTCGACGGCTGCGTGTCGACCGCCCCGGCCTTCGTCGGGGACGACACCCTGTGGCGGTCGATGTGCCGGTTGCTGGCGGTGCGCCGCACGTGGGCGCACGTTCACGTCGAATCTCTGCAGCTGCCGGGCACCGATCGGCGGGCGCTGGCCCGCCGTTGCCAGTCGGCGGTGGGCGTGGGGGTGCCGCAGCGCCCGGGCCGGCGCCATGTGCTGGTGGCTTAGCTAGCCAGACCTGCAGGTATCGTGGGGCGCGTCATGGTCTATCTCGATCACGCCGCCACCACCCCGATGCACCCCGCCGCAATCGAGGCGATGACGGCCGTGCTGGGCACCGTCGGCAACGCGTCGTCGCTGCACACCAGCGGCCGGGCGGCGCGGCGGCGGATCGAGGAATCCCGCGAGCTGATCGCGGCCAAGCTGGGCGCGCGCCCGTCCGAGGTCCTGTTCACCGCGGGCGGCACCGAGAGCGACAACCTGGCCGTCAAGGGCATCTACTGGGCCCGGCGCGCCGCCGATGGCCAGCGCCGGCGCATCGTCACCAGCGAGGTCGAGCACCACGCCGTGCTGGACTCGGTGAACTGGCTCGTCGAGCACGAGGGCGCCGAGGTGACCTGGCTACCCACCGCCGCCGACGGTTCGGTGCCGGCGGCCGCGCTGCGCGAGGCGCTCACCCGCCACGACGACGTCGCGCTGGTGTCGGTGATGTGGGCCAACAACGAGGTCGGCACCGTGCTGCCGGTCGCCGAACTGGCCGCCGTGGCGGCGGAGTTCGGGGTTCCGATGCACAGCGACGCCGTGCAGGCGGTGGGGCAGTTGCCCGTCGACTTCGCCGCCAGCGGGCTGGCGGCGATGAGCGTCACGGCCCACAAGTTCGGCGGTCCGCCCGCCGTCGGGGCGTTGCTGCTGCGCCGCGACGTCACCTGCGTGCCGCTGTCGCACGGCGGCGGCCAGGAGCGCGACATCCGTTCCGGCACACCCGACGTCGCCGGCGCCGTGGGCATGGCGGTGGCGGCCGGGATCGCGGTGGACGGGCTCGAACCCAACGCCGCCCGGCTGCGGGCGCTGCGCGACCGGCTGGTCGATGGGGTGTTGGCCGGCATCGACGACGTCAGCCTCAACGGCGCCCGCGACCCGTCCCCCGCAAGCGGGAGGTACCCCCAACGGCTGCCCGGCAACGCGCATTTCACCTTCCGCGGCTGCGAGGGCGACGCGCTGTTGATGCTGTTGGACGCCAACGGGATTGAGTGTTCGACCGGTTCGGCCTGCACGGCCGGTGTCGCGCAGCCGTCGCACGTGCTGACCGCGATGGGCGCCGATCCGGCCAGCGCCCGCGGATCGTTGCGGCTCTCCTTGGGACACACCAGCGTTGACGCCGACGTCGACACCGTATTGCGGGTGCTGCCCGGGGCCGTGGACCGCGCCCGACGGGCCACGCTGGCCGCCGCGGGGGCGCCGTAAGTGAAGGTCCTCGCCGCGATGAGTGGTGGCGTCGACTCGTCGGTCGCCGCCGCCCGCATGGTCGACGCCGGGCACGACGTGGTCGGCGTGCACCTGGCGCTGTCCTCGGCGCCGGGCGCGTTGCGCACCGGCTCGCGCGGCTGCTGCTCGAAGGAGGACGCGTCGGACGCGCGCCGCGTCGCCGATATCCTCGGAATCCCCTTCTACATCTGGGATTTCGCGGAGAGGTTCTCCGCCGACGTGATCGACGATTTTGTCGAGTCGTACGCCCGCGGGGAGACGCCCAACCCCTGCGTGCGGTGCAACCAGCGGATCAAGTTCTCCGCGCTGTCGGCGAAAGCCCTTGCGCTGGGCTTCGATACGGTCGCGACGGGACACTATGCGCGGTTGTCGCACGGGCGACTGCGCCGCGCCGTCGACCAGGACAAGGATCAGTCCTACGTGCTGGCCGTGTTGACTGCCGAACAGTTGCGGCACGCGGCCTTTCCGATCGGCGACACCCCCAAACCGCAGATCCGGGCCGAGGCGGCCCGGCGCGGGCTGGCCGTCGCGGACAAGCCCGACAGCCACGACATCTGCTTCATCCCGTCGGGGGACACCCGGGCCTTTTTGGGCGAGCGGATCGGGGTGCGCCGCGGGGCCGTCGTCGCGGCCGACGGCGCCGTGCTGGCCACCCACGACGGCGTGCACGGTTTCACGATCGGGCAGCGCAAGGGCCTGGGCATCGCCGGGCCGGGACCCGACGGCCGCCCGCGGTACGTGACGTCCATCGACGCCGCGACGGGGACGGTTCGGGTGGGCGAGGCCGCCGACCTCGACGTCCGCGCGCTGGTCGGGCGGTCCCCGGTGTTCACCGCGGGGACCCCGCCCCGGGGCCCCGTCGAGTGCGCGGTGCAGGTCCGGGCGCACGGCGAAACGGCCGGAGCCGTCGCCGAGCGGGTGGACGACGAGCTCGTCGTGCGGTTGCGGGTCCCGCTGCGCGGGGTGGCGTGCGGCCAGACGCTGGTGCTGTACCGCCCGGACGCCGACGGCGACGAGGTGCTCGGCAGCGCCACGATCGCCGCTACCTCGCGCTGAGCGCCGCGCTCCAAGAATTCGTTGAGGATGCGCCAAGGGCCGTCGTGCAGCCTTTCCGTGACAGCCAGGAAAGGAATCGGCAGACATGAGCACACACCAGGTCGCGGCGCGGGAGGTGCCGACAGTTCAGACCAACGCCCTTGCCATCGCGGCGTTCGTGCTGAGCCTGATGGGCATGTACGGCAGCCCGATCTTCAGCGGCGTCCTCGCCGCCGTCGCGCTGCGCCAGGCCCAGCACCGCGAGCAGAGCGGTTACGCGCTGGCGGTGGCCGCCCTGGCGGTCTCGGTGGCCTTCACCGCCCTCCACGTCGTGATGTGGATCCACTGCGGTCGGCCGAATTTCGAGCTGTTCACGACGGCGCACTGGTGAGCTAACCGGGCACGTTGGCGGTGATGTTCGTCATCACGATGTCGGACACCGATTGCGCGAAGCCGCAGAACGTGACCTCCACCATGGCCACCGACAGCACCCGGTAGTCGCGCCCGCAGCCGCCGGGACCCAGGTGCAGCGAGTTGGCGTTGGCCGTCCAGTCACCGACCAAAAGCTGGCCCGACGAGCCGCCCGCGCAGTTCCCGACGGCGGTCACCAGGGCGCCGAAGGCGCGCCGCGCGGTGTCGACGTCCGGATAGGCCGCGGCGCCCTCGGAGATCAGCGCGCCGTCGGGCGGGTCCTGGAACGTGGTCTTGTGGAACTCCTCGATGTCGGGCCCGAACGTGGCCGTCTCGGCGTAGAGGAACCGGCACTCGGCGGGCGTGGTGTCGGCGAGCGCGTCGATGTCCACCGGCCGGCTGCCGTCCATCGAGGGAATGATCGTCAGGTGCTCACCGGCGCCGGTGATCGCGCGCATCCGCGGCTGGTCCAGCAGGATGGTGTCGACGTTGACGCCCTGCACGCCCTTGGCGCCGGGCCCGAACCCCGGCAGAGCGGTGCCGCCCACCACCCGGGTGCATGCCGTCAGCAGCACCGCGCCGCATACCAGCAGCCGCCCCGTGAGTCTCGCTCCGCGCCACACCCTTCGCACCCTTCTGGGCATTGAACCTACCCGCCCCACACACCCCTGGCGACCGGCGTGCGATCCGACGTCGAATACGGTTGGCCGGTGAGTGTTTTCGCGACCGCCAGCGGCGTCGGATCCTGGCCCGGCGTCGCGGCCCGCTCGGCCGCCGAGG
>NZ_LZIS01000013.1 GCF_001667015.1 Mycobacterium sp. E3198
TTACGAAGAGTCGCAATCGATCTATGACGTTTCAGACGAGTTCTTCGCGCTCTTCCTAGACCCGACGATGGGGTACAGCTGCGCATACTTCGAGCGCGACGACATGACGCTCGAGGAAGCCCAGTTCGCCAAGATCGACCTGTCACTGGGGAAGCTCGGGCTCGAGCCGGGCATGACGCTGCTCGACATCGGCTGCGGCTGGGGTGCCACGATGCGCCGCGCCATCGAGAAGTACGACGTGAACGTCGTCGGCCTGACGCTGTCGGAGAACCAGGCCGACCACGTGCAGAAGATGTTCGACCAGATGGACACGAACCGCTCGACGCGGGTGCTGCTGGAGGGCTGGGAGAAGTTCGACGAGCCGGTGGACCGCATCGTCTCCATCGGCGCCTTCGAGCACTTCGGCCGCCAGCGCTGGGGCCACTTCTTCAAGATGGCCTACCGGGTGCTGCCGGCCGAGGGCGTCATGATGCTGCACACCATCACGCGTCCCACGTTCAAAGAGGCCAGGGCGCAGGGCAATCCGCTCACCCACGAAGTGGTCCACTTCACCCAGTTCATCCTGGCCGAGATCTTCCCGGGCGGCTGGCTACCGACGATCCCGTCGGTCGAGGAGCACGCGGAGGAGGTCGGCTTCAAGATCACGCGCACCCAGTCGCTGCGGCTGCACTACGCGACGACCCTCGAAACGTGGGC
>NZ_LZIS01000014.1 GCF_001667015.1 Mycobacterium sp. E3198
CGGGCCAGCCACTCGCTGGCCGCTGTGACGTTGACTCCAGCGCCGACCTCACCGCGCTTTTGCGCGTCGCGCACGTATGGCACCAAGAATGCCGTGGTGCGGCGCACCGCGGTGTCACCGTCAGAGATCATGTGCCGCATCAGTTCGGCGTCATCGGCCATCAATCGATTACGGGTGCGATGGTCAAGAAGGATCTTCGCGTGGGTTTGTGCCATCGCGCCGACTTGCTCGGCCAGCGTGGCCTTCGCGGCCATCGCCACCGCGACTTCGCGATAGAACCGCTGCGCCCCGAACTCGATGGCGGCCTCGATGAGCACATTGCGGTCCTCGAAGTAGCGGTATACAGTGCCGCGCGACACGTTCGCCGTCCGCGCGACATCCTGAACGCTGGTGCGCGCGATCCCGAGCTGGGTGAAGCATTCGTTCGCCGCCCCCAGAATTTGGTCCCGGCGATCGAACTCCTCGGCAGAATCCAGCTCGGCAGTGGCCCGTTCCGTCGACATTTCGCTCCTCGTGCCCTGATTGCCGCCCGCCCCGAAACAACTATCTTACGCGACAAATATGCCCGATGTGTTCCATCGATGGCCAGAATTACTGGCATCGAACCGGTGGTTAGTGGTCATTTCTACATATACCGTCTACTTGTTTAGTATGGATCTTTGCCGGACGTTGCGTCAGGGCTTGATCGCGCGGAAGGGACTGGGGCGTGGACCTGGGTGTGGCGGGGCGCAACTTCGTTCTCGTCGGCGGCACCACCGGGATGGGGTTCGCCGCCGCCCAGCAACTCGCCGAAAACGGCGCGAACGTGGCGCTTTTGGCTCGGGACGGCGACCGGGCCCGCGACCGCGCGGGGCAACTGAGTGCCGCCCACGACGTCCGTGCGGTCGGCATCGCCGTTGACGCCGCCGCCTCCGGTGATGGCGTGGATCGCGCGATCGATTATGCGGCCGCGAGCCTCGGTCCGCTACGAGGCCTGGCGGTGACAGCGGGTCCGATGAACCAGCAAGGGCCGTTCCTCGAACACGGCGACGAATCGTGGGACTGGTACTACCAGCTGATCCTGATGGCAACGGTGCGCTCTTGCCGCGCCGTAATCCCCCACCTGCAGCGCAACGGGGGCGGGACGATTGTGACCACCGCCGCGTACTCGGTACGGGCGCCAAAGATTCTGATTCCGCCCTACAACGCGCTGAAGGCGGCTGTGCTGACGTTGTCGAAGATCCTGGCCAAAACGCACGGTCCCGACCGCATCAGGGTGAACACCGTGTGCCCGGGACTGTTCGACACCGAGGTGAACGATTTCATTCGCGCCCAGCGGGCAGCAGAGTACGGGGTGGCGCTGGAGGACGCGATCTACACGCATCTGGCAAGCAATCCGGACTGGAATATGCGGGTCGCCCTCGGCCGCGGCGGCCGCCCCGAGGAGGCGGGTGAGCTGATCGCCTTCCTCCTCAGCGACAGGGCGGCGTTCATGACGGGCGCGGCCGTCAACATCGACGGGGGCACGGATTTCTGACGCTCTCAGATACCAATCTCGTCGGCGAGCAGTCGCCGGTGAAAGGAGGCGTCGCCCAGCAGGTGTCCCGACGATTGAGCACGCTTGAAGTACAGATGGGCGGGATGTTCCCAGGTGAACCCGATGCCACCGTGGATCTGGATGTTGGCGGCGGCGGCCCGGGCGTACGCCTCCGAACAGCACGCCTTCGCCAACGACGCCACCGCCGGCAATTCGGGCGAGCGTCGGGCCGCGGCTCGCACCGCGTAATAGGCTGCCCCGCGGGCACATTCGACGTCGAGGAATACATCGGCGCACTTGTGGCGGATGGCCTGGAATGAGCCGATGGGCTTGCCGAACTGCCTGCGGGCCTTCGCGTAGGCGACGGCCATCTCGAGGCAGCGTTGCGCGCCACCGACCTGTTCGGCGGCCAGTGCGGCGCAGCCAAGTGCGAGGGTCGACCGCAACACCGCTTCCGCGCCGCCTTCACAACCGACGAGCGACGCCGGCGTAGCACTGAATTCGATGCGGGACTGTTTTCGGGTCGGGTCCAGGGTGGACAGCCCGCGCCGGGTGACGCTGTCGAAGCGCTCGACGGCGAACAACGACAATCCGGAGTCAGTCTGGGCGGCTACCAAGAGCACAGCGGCGCTGCAGCCATCGACGACATAGGTTTTGGCTCCGTCCAGCACCCACCCGTCGGCCGTTTCTCGCGCCCGCGCTTGGATGGCGCCGGCCTCCCAGCGGCCCGACTCCTCGGTGACCGCGAGGCTGGCGATCACGGCCCCGGAGGCGATGTCCGGCAGGTATCGCCGCTGGGCCGCGTCGTCGCCCGAACCGAGGAGCGCGCTCGACGCCAGGACCGCCGATGCGAAGTACGGCGAGGGAACCAGGGCGCGCCCCAGCTCCTCGGCGACGACACCGAGTTCGACGAAGGTGAAGCCCTGCCCGCCGAATTCTTCCGGGATCGCGAGCCCCACCAAGCCCAGCTCGTGGGACATCTGCGCCCACAACAGCGGGTCGTAGCCCAGCGGTGCTTCCATGTGCCGACGCACCTGCACCTCGTCGGCCTTGCTCTCGAAGAAGCTGCGCACGACGCGGCGTAACTCGTTCTGCTCATCGGTGAATCCGAAGCTTATTCCGTGGCCAGACATCTCAAGACTCCGCGGTCCCGCGGCCGGTCGCGCTGACCCGTGGTATTTGCGCACCCCGGCGCAAAGTGCGCAGCCACTCACCGACGGCGGCGGGGGCCGGGACCGGTGCGTCGAATCGTCCGGGATCGGCGGCCCAGAACTCTTCCCACGAGGGAAACGCGTCGTGGAAAGAGCCGTCCTGGCCGGGGCTGCCGGGCCAACGCACCTTCTGTGGGCCGACCGGCGGGTCGGTGATGTCGCTGCGGTACCAGAAAAGCGGAGTGCGACGCACGAAATACCAACGGCCGTCGCGCCGTTCGTAGCGGTCGAGATAGGCCAGCATCTCGATGAACCACGCGGTCTCGGTTTCCAAGTCGTTGCGCGAGTAGACAAGTCCGCTCGCGGTGTCGGCGCCGTGAACGTCGATGACGTGGCCGAGGACGCCGTGCGCGCTGCCCAGCAGCGTCGGACGGACCTCTGCGTCGTACCATTGGCGCATCGCGTCGCGTCCGCGGCGCTTGCCCGGCACCCCGACGTCATCGACGAAAAGGTTTGCCAGGGAATCGAAGTCGCGCATGTCCAACGCCACCGCGTACCGCGCCGCCAGCTGACGGATGTCTTCGATGGCCTCCAGGCGGGCGATACGCGCCTCCAACCCGGTCATGCCAGCCCCCCCGACGCCACAAGCTGCACCAGCCGTGGCTTGTCGATCTTGTTCGTGGTGGTGTACGGCAGCCGATCGGCGTCGGGGAGGATCACCCACCGCTTCGGAACCTTGTACGCGGCCAGTTCCTTTCGGCACGCCGCCATGAGCTCGTCTTGTGAGATGCGCCGCCCTTGATTGAGCACGACGACGGCGCAGACGACCGCGCCCTTGTCCGCGTCCGGAACGCCGACGACATAGGCGATCCGTACGCCGTCGACGCCGCCGATCACCGCCTCGACCTCCACCGGCGCGACGTTCGCGCCCGACGTCTTGATCATGTCGTCGGTGCGTCCGGCGAAGAACAGGAAGCCGTCGTCGTCCAGGTATCCGGCGTCCTTCGTGTGATACCAGCCGTCGTCGTCGAACAGGTCGCTGTGCTGCCGTCCGACCATGCCGCGCATCATGGCCGTCCCCCGCACGCAGATTTCCCCCGCCATCCCGTGGGGCAGCTCCACGCCCGACTCGTCGACAACCTTGTGCTGGTAGCCGGGTGCCGATACCCCGAGCGAACCGCGCTTGCCTTCGGGCACCGGTTCGTGTGGCGGCCACCAGGTGTGCGAACTGCACGTTTCGGTCATCCCCAACTGGGTGACCAGCAGCGACGGATCGGCCGCGCGCAGTTCCGGCGGCAGCAGGACCTGGTGGTATCCCGCGCGCAAACTTGATAGATCGGTGGACGAGAAGTTGGGATGATTCGCCAGTGCCCGGCCCACGTGAGGGAATCCCGTTGCGTAGGTGGCCCGTTCGGATTCGAGCAGGCGCAGCACGTCGCCGGCGTCGAACTTGTGCTCGGTGAGAATGGTGGCGCCGGTCTGCATCGGTCCGAGCAGACCGAAGACCAACCCGGCAACCCAGAAGAACACCATTGGGATGTAGACCCGGTCGTCGGGTTTCCACTCGTGCTGCGTTGCGACGAAGCGAGAGTGTGTGATCGCGGTGCCGTGCGTATGGATGACGCCCTTCGGGTCCGAGGTGCTTCCCGATGTGTAGATGACGACCAGGTCGTCGGAAGCGCGGACGGTCGATTCGCACGCGCGCAGAAACGCTTCGGGCACCGCGTCTGGCCACGCACTGGGCCAGGCCCGCTCGGTGTCGCCGAGGGGAAAGACGTTGCGCAACTGGGGTAGTCGCTCCAGGGCCAGCTGCGCTCCCGAGGTCGGAAAATCACCCGCGGCCTCCGTGACCCGCGCCAGCATGTCCTTGCCGAGCAGTGAATCGACCGACAGCAGGGTGTGGATGTCGGCGTCGCGGAGCAGCCACCGCAGCTCCTGCGGCTGAAAGAAGGTGTTGATCGGCACCGCGACGGCGCCGATCCGGGTGGCCGCCAGGAAGGCGACCGCGAAGTCGGGTCCATTGGGCGCCAAGATTCCGACCCGAACGCCTTTGGTGATCCCCGCCGCCAGCAGCCGCCGCGCCATCTCGGCGGACCGTGAATCGGCCTGCGCGTAGGTGATCCGCTCGATCGTCCCCCCGCCGGCCGAACTGACGACGAAGTCGTTGTCGCCGTACGCAGCGACCAGGTTGGTCAGCATCGTCGGGACGACGGGTGCATATGGCAACGGGTCGTAGCCGAACGTTCGTGCGGATTCACCCATGGCGCGTCGTTTCACAACTCATTCCACGACCCACCGCGGCTCCCGCTTCTCCGCGAACGCGAGCATTCCTTCCCGGTAGTCGGGGTGGGTCAGCTGGTGTTGCAGCACATAGCGGTATGCGACGTCGTGGGCCGCGCTCAGCCCGACATCGAGGCTGCTCCACATCGCCTTGATCGATGCCTGGACCGTCGCCGGCGAGAGTTTCGCGATGTCCAAGGCGATTTCGCGCGCTCGCTGTTGCAGCCGGTCCGCGGGCACGACCTCGTTGATCAGGCCGATCTCGTAGCCCCGCTGCGCGCTGATCCGGCCCTGCTTGGTCATGAGCCCCAGCTGCATCACCATCGACAGCGGCATTCTGCGCAGCAGCACCGCGGGCTCGAGCGCGAAGACGTTGCCCACGGCCAAATGCGTGTCGATCAGCTCGGCGTGCTCGGCCGCGATGATGAGGTCGGCGTCGGCGACCTGGTGCAGGCCGCCGCCGACGACCATTCCGTTGAGCGCGCAGATGACCGGTTTCCACACGTTGTGGTGCAGCCGCGAGCCGGGAACCTTGTTGCGGATGCCGCCCTCGGCCGTTGCCCGGATGTCCTGGCCCGCGGAGAACGCGCGGTCTCCGGCTCCGGTGATGATGGCCACCCGGACGTTCGGGTCCTCCCGCACCCGTGCCCACGCGATGCCGAGCTCGGTGCGGGTCAGGTCGTCGGTGGCGTTGAGCCGCTCCGGTCGGTTGATCGTGATGGTGGCGACCCGCTCGCTGACGTCGAACAGGATTCTCTTCAGTTCCACGACATCCCCTGGCATCGATTCGTAGCAGTAAACACTACAGCAGCATCTGTCCTGTCGTTCCGGATCGACGTCATGGCATCCACTGCCCGCCCGACACCGAAATCAGCTGGCCGGTGACATGTTTGGCCGCGGGGGAGCACAGAAAGGCCACCACGCCGGCTACGTCGTCCGGCTCACCGATGTTTCCGGTCAACGTTGTCCGGCGCATCTGTGCCAGCTCGTCGGGCGTCTTGCGCGACAACAGCCACGGCGTCGCGGTGGTGCCGACCACGACGGTGTTGACCCGGATGGCATGCGCACCGAGCTGAACGGCCATCAGGCGGCTCAGCCCTTCCACACCGGCCTTGGCGGCCGCATAGGCCGGGGGTCCGGTCCGCACCCCGTGGGCGGACACCGAGCTGACGTTCACGATGACCCCGCCGCCGTGGGCGACCATCTGCCGGGCGGCGAGCTGCGCCATCACGAAGGTGCCCTTGAGGTTCACGTCGACGATGCGGTCCCAGTCCTCGTCCGTCTGCTCGAGAAATGTTCCTGGCAGTGTCATTCCCGCGTTGTTGACCAACGCCCGAACGGGCCCATACCGGTGAGCCAATCCGCTCAGCGCCTCCTCGACCGCGTCACGGTCGGTGATCGATACGTTCATCGGGACGAGCCACCCCGATCTCGCGTCGTCCGATTCCTGCGCTCGTGCAATGGCCTTCGCGTTCACATCGATCGCGGCTACCCGGTGCCCGCTGCAAATCAGCGCGGCCACAATCGATTCTCCGATGCCACGCGCTCCTCCGGTGACGACCGCGAGGGGACGAGAGTCACCCGACACGCTGCCCACTTCCCCGTCCTGGTCCGGAGGTCGTGCCGGTGCGCTCGATCGCGGCGATCGAGGGCCGGACCAACTCCACGGATTCGGCCATCAGACACGACAAATCACCGTGTCCGCCGCCGGCGACCCACGAGTCGATCGCGGCGCGGTTGGCGGCGTTGATCAGCGTGGCGGCCAGCCGTGGCCGCAAGTCCGGTTGGGTGTCGCTGCCCAGCCAGCGCGCCACTTCGGCGGTGAGCTGATCGATCCAGTCCTCGTTGATCCGCAGCATCGTCGCGCGCAACGCCGGGAGGCCGTGATACATCCGCGCGCGGACCAGGAACATGTCGGGCTGATCGACGATGGCCCGAGCCACGGCCATCGAGGTCTCGGCAAGGGCGTCGCACAGGGAGTCGGAGCCCGCGGCGCGGAACCGGCGGATCGCCTCCTGCAGCCGCTCGGCGTAGCCGTCGAACAGGATGTCTTCCTTGCTGGCGAAGTGATGGAAGAACGTGCGCGGCGCGACCCCCGCCGCCGCCGAGATCTGGTCGACGGTGGTCCCCTCGTAGCCCTGCGCGGTGAACAGTTCGATCGCCGCATGGAGGAGCGCCTGCCGGTTGCGCAACCCGCGGGCCCGTCGTTGGTCCATGCTCACACCCCTGCAAGCGTGGCGGTTCCGGAGCTCAGGGCGACGACGTCATCCTGCAGCGTTCGGAAACGCACCGAATCTTCGGTTCGCCAGATCTCTGTCCGCAGCGGGGCATCGAGCTTCACCTGCTTGGAGAATCGGCAGCCTAAGGATGCCAACGACCGGGGATCCCCGTCGGCGATCCGGCCGATCACCGCCCGGGCGGCGAATCCCAGCGTGCACAGCCCATGCAGGAAAACGTCCTCGAAACCGTACTTGCGAGCCGCCTCCGGGTCGATGTGCAGCTGGTTGCGGTCGCCCGAGAGCCGGTAGAGCGCGGCCTGCTCGGGTCGGACGACGTCGTCGAACACGGCATCCGGCGGCCCGTCGGGGTCCGGTTCGGCAGCGGGTCCACGCTCGCCGCCGAAACCCCCCGCACCGAGAACCATGGTTTGAGACCTGGCGACGAAAACGGTCCCGTCCGGATCGGCGCCGAGGCTGGTCAACTCCACCACGGCGTGTTTGCCCTTGTCCCACACGGCCGACACCTCGGCTTGCACAGACAATTCCCCGCTGGCGCCGATAGGCCGGTGCAGTTCCAGCGACTGTGCAGAGTGAACGATCGGGTACGTCCCCAGGTCGAGCACGCTGCGCAGGTCCTTGACGGCCCACCAGTTGGCCACTAGGGCAAACGTCGGCAGGACATCCGGACCGCAGGCCTCGTTGAGCAGCCTCAGCTCGGAAGGCGGGCGGGCGCCCACCCCCAACGCGTAGAGGATCACGTCAGTCTCGCCCCAGCGGAAGGTGCTCGGCGGCAAAGCGGTTCCGAGGGCAGAGTCTGACAGAGTCACGGCACCTCCCCACTAGACGGATTGACGATATCTGTCTAATCGTGCAGTATTGTCGCAGTCAGTGCAACTACTTTTCTCGACGGACAGCGGGAGGGACCGACATGAAGTTCGGCGTGTTCATCCTCGGCGACAAGCCCAACCACCTCAGCGAGCGGGAGGTGCTGGCCAACGTGCTCGAGGAGGCGCGCTGGGCGGAGGAACTCGGTTACGACGAGATCTGGCTGGCCGAACATCACTTCTCCCCCTACGGCATGCTTCCCGACCTGCCACAAGTGGCCACCGCGATCGCCGCGCAGACCGAACGCATCCGCATCGGTACCGCATGCATGGTGGCGCCCTTCCACGAACCTATTCAGTTGGCCGAACGGATCGCTATGGTCGACGTTCTGTCCGGCGGCCGCTTCGACGCCGGCTTCGGGCGCGGCTATCAGTCCCATGAGTTCAAGGGCTTCGGCATCTCGATGGACGAGGCCACCGGTAGATATCAGGAGTGCGTAGAGATCGTCAGCCGCCTGCTGACCGAAGAGAACGTCACCTTTGAAGGCAAGTACTTCCAACTCGAGGACGTCACGATTTACCCGCGGCCCGCGCAGCAGCCGATCCCCGTGTGGGGCACCGTGATGAAGACGCCGTCGAGTTTCGAGTGGCTGGCCGAGAAAGGCTTCGGGGCGATCATCGGCAATCCCTACCAGGTGGACCCGGATCTGCAGGGAGCGCTGGACATCTATCTGAAGGTGCAGTCCCAGAAGGGACTTGACGCCGCCACCGGCAACGTGTGGGCGCTGCTGAACGCCTTTTGCCACCAGGACGACGCGTTCGCCCGCAGCTATCCGCGCGAGAGCGTCGAGTTGTCCATTCAAACCCATCGCAAGTATTCGAGCCCATTCGAGCGGGGCGGGGAGATTCCGGCCGACTACAAGGCTTACTCGGACTGGTTCGAGAAGCACGACAAGCAAAGCTACGAGCAGGTGTTGAATTCGCACCTGACGCTGATGGGCGATCCGGACCGGATCGTCGAGAAGATGCGCACCGTCATCGACATGGGCTGGCGCAACATCATCTTGCGCATGTCGCGAGGGGGCGCGATGGACCGCACGAAGGTGTACGAGTCGATGAAGTTGTTCGCCCAAGAGGTGATCCCTGCGGCGACCGAGCTCGCGGCAGCCGCGGCTTGAGCCAGCAACTCGCCGACCGCATCCGCGCGGTTCTCTCACTCGATCCGCGGGCGCCCGCGATCGAGTTTCAGGGCCGGTGGGTGGATTGGCAGGTGTTGTCGGACATCGCCGCGGGCGTTCAAAATTGTTTAAAATCAGCCGATTTGGGGCAGGGATCTCCCGTCGGCCTGGTGCTCCGCAATGAGCCCGCGATGGTCGGGGCCATGCTCGGCGTGTTGCTCACCGGTGGTTGCGTGGTCACAATAAACCCGTCACAGGGCGACGCCGGGCTCTGCGCGGATGTCCGGGACCTGCGGTTGCCCGCGGTGGTGGCGGTGCAGACCGACTGGGAGCGCTCGGGAGTCGTCGACGCCGCGGCCGGGTCGCTGGGCGTTCGGGTGTCGAATGCCCCATTCGGCGTCACCGCTGTGGACGGTCTCGAACGTCCCGGACCGGGGCCGTTCCGCCCGCCCGCCGACGGCGTCGCCGTCGAGATGCTGACGAGCGGCACCACGGGTCCGCCTAAGCGAATACCGCTTTCCTACAGCTCGTTTGAGCACACCGTCGCAGCGGCGGGCGCGCATTACCGCGTCAGCAGCGGGCATGACGCGCAACTGAGACTGCGCTCGGGCGTCGCCATCGTCTCCTCTCCCCTGGTGCACATGTCCGGGCTGTTCCGCACTTTGCTCAACATCTGCGAGGGAAGAAAGATCGCGCTCCTGGAGCGATTCCGGGTTCCGGACTTTGTGGATTTGCTACTTCGGCATCGCCCGAAGGCCGTGAGCCTGGTGCCGTCGGCGATGGCGATGGTGCTCGACGCGGGCGTCGATCCGGAGGCCTTTTCCAGCGTCGAGGTGGTGACCTCGGGTACCGCGCACCTGCCGGTCGACGTGCAGACACAGTTCGAGTGCCGCTACGGCGTCGCGGTGCTGCCGTCCTACGGGGCAACGGAATTCGCCGGCGGTGTGGCCGGCTGGAACCTCGCCTTGCACCGGCAGTGGGCGACAGCCAAACGCGGAAGTGTGGGACGCCCGCAGAGTGGCCGGGAGATCCGTGTCATGTCCCTCGAGGACGACACCGAAATGCCGGCCGGCGAGCAGGGCCGCATCGAGGTTCGCACCACGGGCGGGGACTGGGTGCGGACCACCGACCTCGGCCGGGTCGACGCCGACGGTTTCGTGTTCATCGACGGGCGCATCGACGACGTCATCATTCGCGGGGGTTTCAAGGTCAATCCGGACGAGATCGTCGGCGTGCTCCGGAGCCATCCGGCCGTCCGGGATGCCGGCGTGACCGGCCTGCCCGATGAACGGCTCGGCCAGGTGCCGGTCACTGCGGTCGAGTTGGCCGACGGCGCGCGCGCCACGCCGGAGGACCTGCTCGCCTACGTGCGTGAACGGGTGAGCCGTTACTACGTCCCCGCCCGGCTGATCGTGGTCGAGGAGTTGCCCCGCACGCCGTCGCTCAAGGTCAGCCAACCAGCGCTGCGCGAACTCTTCGAAGGGACAGCAAGTTGACGACCCGAGGTGTGGCCGCGATTGTCGGTGTCGCCGACGAGGTTTCGGCCAGCGGTGTGATCGATGTGCCACTGCGCGAGCTCGAGGCGCGCGTGATCACCGCCGCCCTGGCCGAAGCGGGCCTGTCGCTGCGCGACGTCGACGGGCTGTGCACCTGCACCGGCGGAACGCTCATGCATTCGGTGGAGCTGGCCGAGTACCTGGGGATGGCGCCTCGCTTCACCGACGCGACGCAGACCGGCGGCGCCAGCTACGGTTTGTACGTCGAGCACGCCGCCGCGGCGATCGCGGCCGGCGAGGCAGAGACGGTGGTGATCGTCTACGCCTCGACGCCGCGCGCCGCGCGCAAGCGTGGCCAAAAAGGCCTCGGCGTCTTCGCCACGCCCGAGCGGCTGGAATGGGAGACGCCGTTCGGGGTGATGCTCCCCATCAGCGCCTACGCCCTAGCCGCCAACCGGCACATGGCCACCTACGGGACGACGGCCGAGCAACTGGCACAGATAGCCGTCGACACCAGGCGGTGGGCGGCGATGAACGAACGGGCTCACCTGCGCGAGGCGATCACCGTGCAGGACGTCCTGGACTCCGGCTTCCTTGCCGAACCGCTACACAAGCTGGAGTGCTGCCTGGTCACCGACGGCGCCGCGGCACTGGTGGTCACGAGCGCCGAGCGCGCCCGCGACCTGGCCAAGCCGCCGGCCTTCGTCCTGGGTGCGGCGTCGTCGGCTTCGCACGCGATGATCTCCCAAATGCCCGACCTCACCGTCACGCCCGGGGCGGTGTCCGGGCCGGCCGCGTTCAGAGCCGCGGGGCTCACCCCTGCCGACATCGACGTCGTCGAGCTCTACGACTCGTTCACCATCACGGTGTTGCTGGCGCTCGAAGACCTGGGATTCTGCGGCAAGGGCGAAGGCGGTCCGTTTGTCGCGGACGGCGCGTTGGGGCCCGGCGGCACGCTACCCGGTCAGACGTCCGGCGGCGGCCTCGCCTACACCCACCCCGGGGCGTTCGGGGCCTTCCTGCTCGTCGAGGCCGCGCGGCAGTTGCGCGGGGAATGCGGCGAACGCCAGGTCCCGGACGCGAAAACGGCTGTCGCACATGGCACCGGCGGGGTGCTCTCGGCCACCTCGACGGTGATTCTGGGAACGGAGGCCACGCTGTGACCGATACGCTGCCGGTCCCGGAGCCCGGCCCGGCGTCCGCGCCCTTCTGGGACGCGACCCGGCGTCGCGAGTTGACGGTCCAACGATGCGAATCGTGCGCCCTGCTCGTCTGGTACCCACGGTTCGTCTGCCCGCACTGCGGCGGATCGTCGCTGGTGTGGGAGAAGCTGAGCGGAGACGGGGTCGTCTACGCGGTCAGCGTGCACCATCGGGCCGCGATCCCGGCTCTGGCCGACAAGGTGCCCTACTCGGTGGTCCTGGTCGATCTGGACGAAGGAGTTCGCCTGATGTCGAACGTGTTCGGTCCACCTCCCGCGGTCGGTGACCGCGTCGCCGTGGCGTGGGTGCCGCTCGAGGACGGTCGCAACCTTATGGTTTTCGAGCCGAAGTGAGCTCCGAGACCGCGCTGCGACGTACCCGCGAAGAACTGGTGCTACGGCACGTCGCGGCCGAGAATGCGCGCGACCTGGAGGCGGCAATGGCCACCTTCACCCATCCCCGCTACGAGATCATCCCTACGGGAATGGTTTTCGACGGTGACGAGGCGGTCCGCGCAATGTTGATGCAGCAGTGGGCGGATCTCCCCATGCTGCAATACTCCGCCGAGGCGCTCTACCACGGGGAGGACGGGTTGATCGTGGAAACCCGAACCACCGCACCCGGCACACCGATCGACATGCTGAGCATCAACCTCTTCGGCTTCCGAGGACCCGACCTCGTCTTGGAGCGCTGCTACTTCGACCGGATGCTGCTGGCGGAACAATTGGGTTCGATCGGGAAGGCGTAGACGAGGGCCTCGTCACTATCGAACGATTGAACAGATTTCGTCATATTGTAGACTCCTTGGCGTACCGCACATCCGTGAAGGAGTCGTGATGGCCACGCCGTTAGACGCCGGGATCCGGCCGCTTACCGACGACCACGCGCTGGAGTTGTATCGCCTGATGAGCAAGGTGCACCATAGCGACCAACGCGTGCGAAAGGGCCTGTCTTCCGGTGAAATCGCGATGAGCTACTGGCCGGTGGACGGCCAGGAGGCGATGTCGGCCGGGGCCGCGCTCGCCCTGTCAAACACCGACCAACTGGTCACCACCTATCGCGGACTCGGCGACGTGGTGGCCAAGGGCATCGACCTGCCCGGGTATTTCGCCGAGATCCTGGGCCGCGGCACCGGTCTGTCGAAGGGCAAGGCCGGCGCCATGGGCATCTACGACCCCGACCACGGCATCGCGTGGACCACCGGCATCGTCGGTGCGGGCCCGCTGATCGCGAACGGGATCGCATCGGCGGAGGCCATCAAGGGCAGTGACCGCGTGGTGCTGGTGAGCTTCGGCGACGGGGCGACCAGCATCGGCTATGTCCACGAGGCAATGAACATGGCGGCGCTGTGGGCGCTTCCGGTGGTGTTCTTCTGCCAGAACAACGCGTGGGCCGAATGCACGCCGGTGGCGGGTTATACCCGCACGGCGCGATTGTCCGACCGCGCCGCCGGCTACGCGATGCCCGGCGTCACGGTCGACGGCACGGACCCGCGCGCGGTGTACCAGGCCGTGGCCGAGGCGGCCCAGCGCGCACGGTCCGGGGGCGGCCCGTCGTTCGTCGAAGCCGCCGCCTACCGCCTGCAGGGCCACTACTTCGGCGACCAGATGCCCTACGCCGACCCCGACGAGCTTGCGGCCAAGCGCGCGGACCCGCCCTTCGCGCGGTATCGGCGGCGGCTGATCGACGAGGGCCTGGCCGACGAGGCCGATCTCGACCGCATCGACTCGGATCTCATTGCCGCGATCGACGCGGCCTTCACCGCCGCGCGCGACGCCGAGCCCCCCGGCGACGACGAACTGACCCGCGACGTGTTCGCCGCGCACGGCAGCGAGCTTGCGGCACCGGCGACAGAGCGCGCCGCGATCCCCGAGGGCGAAACCGAGACCCTCGGCCTCGTCCAGGCGATCCACCGCACGCTGGACCGCGCGATGGCGGCCGACGAGTCGATCGTGCTGCTCGGTGAGGACATCGCCGACCCATCGGGCGGCATGTTCAAGATCACCGCCGGGCTGTCCACCAAGTACGGCAGCCACCGGGTGCGCGACACCCCGATCGCCGAGTCCTCGATCATCGGCGCCGCCGTTGGTGCCGCGCTGGGCGGGCTGCGACCGGTCGCGGAACTGATGTTCATGGACTTTCTCGGCGTGGCCATGGACCAGATCGCCAACCACGCCGCCAAGATCCGCTATATGTCAGGCGGCCGACAGGGCGCCCCGATGGTCATCCGCGCCATGGTGGGTACGGCCGCCGGGCCGCAACACTCGCAGGCGTTCGAGGCGTGGGCGATGCATACGCCGGGCATCAAGGTGGTGTGGCCCAGCACCGCCGCCGACGCGGTCGGGCTGCTCAATGCCTGCCTGGCTGAGGACGATCCATGCCTGTTCATCGAGTCGATGAAGCTCTACTACGGCGGCGGCAAGGGACCCGTGCCGAAGGCCGACTACGTCATCCCGCTCGGCCAGGCCGACGTCAAACGCGCGGGCACCGACGTCACGATCTGCACCTACGGCAGCCTGGTCCACGCCGCGCTCGATGCCGCCGATCAGCTTGCCGCCGAGGGCGTTTCGGTGGAGGTGGTCGACCTGCGCAGCCTGGTGCCGTTGGATCTGGCCACCGTCCTTGAATCCGTCCGCGTCACCCGTCGCCTGGTCGTCGCCCACGAATCCGTCGGATTTTGCGGCCCGGGCGCCGAGATCGCCGCGGCCGTGGGGACGGAGCTTTTCGGCGTGCTGGCGAGCCCGATTCAGCGCGTGGCCGGCACCTACACGCCCGTGCCGCGGGCGGCGACATTGGAAGCCGCCTGCCGCCCGGACGCCGCGCGGCTTGTCGAAGCGGTCAGGAGGATCGCGTGACGGAGGTGCGGATGCCGAAACCGGGCGACGCGATCACCGAGGCCGAGGTCACCGACCTCTACGTGGCGGACGGTGCGCACGTCTCCGAGGGGGATCCGCTGTACCAGATCGCCACCGACAAAGTCGAGATGGACATCGAAGCACCGGCCAGTGGCATCGTCACGTGGAAGGTCAGCGCCGGGACGACCTATGACGTCGGTGAACTGCTCGCAGTGATCGAGGCACGGTGAACGCGCTACCGGATTCCGTCGACGTCGACCTCTGCGCCCCCGAGCTCGACGGCAGGATCGACGGCGACACCCTGACCGTCACCATCAACCGACCGGAGAAGAAGAACGCGGTCACCGCGGACGGCTATCACGGGATCAAACGGGCAGCGATGATCGTCGCCGACGAACCCGACCTGAACTTCCTGGTGATCACCGGGACGGGCGACGTGTTCTGCGCGGGCGGCGACATGAACGCGGTGCAGAATCCAGACCGCAGGTGGGACGCGTTCACCGAGTCTTATGACGGCACACCGTTCGAAACGCTGGTCAGGATACCGAAACTCGTGGTCTGCGCCGTCAACGGCATCGCCATGGGCGGCGGCTTGGTGATGACCTTGTTCGCCGATCTGGTCGTCGCCTCCGATCGCGCCCGGTTCCGGGTCCCGGACCTCACCCGCGGCGTGTATGAGGCGTTCGTCGCCGCCCGACTGCCACAACGACTGGGCACGCTAAGGGCCAATCACCTGATCTACGGCAATGATTGGGTCGATGCGCAGGAGGCCGAGCGTCTCGGACTGGTCGGCAAGGTCGTTGCGCACGACTCCCTTCGGTCGGAAGTCGATGCGTTGCTCGAGCGAGTGCGGAAGACGGGCCCCGCCGCGCGCGCGGCAGTCAAGCGCGAAATGGCGCGCGCGCTACCGCCCGTCGACGTGACGGGCTACTGGTCTTCAATAGGAACCGCCGAACAGATCGAGGCCTTCACGGCGTTCCTGCAGAAGCGATCTCCAGATTGGGCAGTCAACCATGATCGAGACGCGTTCGTCCAAACCAGACGATCGGCGTGGCTGGCTCCGCAAGAGGACGGCTGACAGCCCATGACCGAGCTACCGCAGGGCACGCCGGAACTGACCGGCTGCGAGGAGATCCTCGTGGCCGACGACGGTCCCGTCCGGATCGTGACGCTGAACAACCCGGACGACGCCAACGCGGTCAACAACAGAATGCACACCGCGTTCACCCGGCTGTGGGCGACTCTGGCCGAAGACCCTGATGCGCGGGCGGTGCTGATCACGGGGACGGGCGATTACTTTTCCGCCGGCGGAAACCTGGTGGAGTGGTTGGAAACCCACGTCAACAACCCGGTGACACGGCGCGCCGGGATGCGCGACGCCCGCCGCATCGTGCGCGACATGATCGACTTCCCGCTGCCCGTGGTCGCGGCCGTCAACGGGCCCGCGGTCGGCTTCGGGTGCAGCATCGCGGTTTTGTGCGACATCGTCCTGATGTCCGATCGGGCGTTCTTCGCAGATACACATGTCGCGAGCGGGCTGGTGGCCGGCGATGGTGGTTCAGTGCTGTGGCCGTTGCTGATGAGCCTGTTGAAGGCCAAGGAGTATTTGATGCTCGGCGAGCGCATCAAGGCCGACAAGGCCGTCGAGTTGGGTCTGGCCAATCGGGTCGTGCCGCACGCGGAGATCAAGCTGGAGGGGCTGTCGATCGCCCACCGCCTGGCCGCCCTGCCACCGAGGGCGGTGCAGGACACGAAGCGGACGCTGAACCTGCATGCCCAGCGCGCGATCACCGGCATCCTCGAATACGGGATCTCGGCCGAGACAGAGTGTTTCACCACACCCGAACACCGGGCTGCCATCGACAAGTTCCTCGGCCGACAGTGACAGTGAGCGATCCTCTGATTCGCCGCGAGGACCACGACGGCGTCGCCTTGGTCCTGCTCAACCGGCCGCGACAGCGCAACGCCCTGCGCTACGAGTCGTGGACCGAACTGTCGGAGGCGCTTTACGCCGTCGTCGACGACAACGTTCGCGGCGTGGTGCTGGCGGGTGCGGACGGATTCTTTTGTGCGGGTGGTGATTTGAAGACCGGACCGGCACACGGCAGTGGCCCGCTGGGCCCGGCCGGGCGCGTCGAACATGCCCAACGGGTGATGGAGCAACTCAAAGCACTGCCGGTGCCGACCATTGCCGCGGTCGAGGGAGCGGCCATCGGCCTCGGGTGGAGCCTGGCGCTGTCGTGCGACCTGGTGGTGTGCGCATCCGACGCCTACTTCGCCGCCCCGTTCGTGGCCCGCGCCGTGGTTCCCGACGGCGGGCTGGCGTGGCGCCTCACCCAGCAGTTGGGCAAGCAACCCGCGGCGTCGCTGCTGCTACGCGGAGTCCGCCTGTCGGCGTCCGAGGCCGAGCGGCTGGGATTGGTCACCGATGTGGTGGATCCGGGTTCGGCGATCGCGCGTGCGCGGGCCATCGCCCTCGAGCTGGCGCAAGCCGACGCCGGGGCGGTCGAAATGACCAAGCGGCTGATCAATTCCGCTGAGGCCGCGCAGCTTGCCGCGTTCCATCCGCTCGAGCTAGCGATGGCGACGGTGGCGCAGCAGCGATCGGCGGCCGCCAAAGGACGAGCCGCCTACTCCTGAATTCAGCGCGGCATTCCCAAACCGACCGTCGAGATCAGGTCGCGTTGGATCTCGCTGGTGCCACCGCCGATCGTGTGGAGCAACGACAGCAGCAGACCCTCGGAGAAGTGCCCGTCGAGCACGGCGTCCGGGTCGTCCGGCATGAGTTCGCCTGCCGGACCGAGGATCTGAGCTCCGAGTCCGCGCAGCTCGGCGGTCAATTCGGAGTGATAGAGCTTCGACAATGACGGCAGCGCGGGATCCAGCGCGCCGGCCGCCTGCAGGTGCGCGACCCGATAGGACAGCGCGCGGCCCACCTCGACGCGTTCGACGGCGCGCGCCAGCGCGATGCGGTTGGCGGGATCGGACAGCGGGTCGCACGTCGAGCCCCTCTGCGCATGGCACCAGTCGATCAGCTCATCGAGATAACGCTGGGCCTGAGCCGCCCGGGTGATGTTCGACCGCTCGGCGTCAAGCAGCGCCTTGCCGACCGTCCAGCCCTCCCCCTCGGCGCCCACGAGGTTGGCGGCCGGCACCCGCACAGCGTCGAAGAATTCCTCGGCAAACGTCGGATACCCGGTCATGGACCGGATGGGCCGGCGCGTGATCCCCGGACTCTCCAGGTCCACCAAGAAGAACGAGATTCCGGCCTGGCGCTTGTCCGCCACGGGCGAGGTGCGAGCCAGCACGAAGATCCAGTCCGCGAGCACGCCGTTGCTGGTCCAGGTCTTCTGCCCGTCGAGGACGTACTCGTCGCCGTCTCGCCGGGCCGTCATGCGCAGCGACGCCAGGTCCGAGCCGGCCTCCGGCTCCGAATAACCCTGTGCCCACATCCGTTCCGAGCGCGCGATGGCCGGCAGGTGCTCCGCCTTCTGTTCGGGCGTCCCGTATTTGAACAGCACCGGCGCCAACATGTTCACGCCATTGGTATTCACCAGCGGTGCCCCCGCATAGGCGAGCTCCTCGCGGATGACCACCTGTTCGACGATTCCGCGCCCGCCGCCCTCGTATTCGGCGGGCCAATGCGGCACGAACCAGCCCTGCTCGTGCAATGCCCTGCAGAACGCGACCGCACGCCCGTGGGCGTCGCGCGGCAGGTAATCGGGATTGGCCGCAGTGCGCCGGAACTCGTCGGCGAGGTTGTCCGCCAGCCACCCGCGGATCGCAGTCCGCAGCGCCTCTGTGCTCTCGTCACCGCCGAATTGGATGATGGGCTTGCACGGCATGGCTAGATGCGTTCGGTGGGTTTGGAGCCCTTCTTCATCAGCTCCGCCATGAATTGCTGAAACTCCTTGCTGCCGGTCACCATCGCCTGCAGGTCGTTCGTGGCCTGCTGATGAGTGCGAAATCCCATCGTCTCCCACGCGCGGATGACGCCGGACTTGACGGCCTGCAACGTGATCAGCGGCGCCTTGGCGATCTGGGCGGCAAGCTCCTCCACGGTGGCCTCGAGCTGGTCGGCGGGGACAACGCGGTTCACCAGACCAAACTCGAGCGCTTCCGCCGCGCTCAACCGCTGAGCCGTGTACAGGTATTCGGCGGCCCGCTTGTAGTTCATGAAGACCCAGGGTTCGAACATGGTCTCGGCGCCGGGCAGCCCGAAGCCCGGGACCAGGGGCATCTGGAACCACGCGTCCTCGGAGCAGACGGTGATTTCCGGGATCAGCGCCCAGGTCGTGCCCCCACCGATCGCGTACCCGTGCACCTGGGCAATCACCGGCTTGGGAAATTCCCACAATTTCAGCACCGGCCACAGGAACAACTGCGCGGCGGAACGCCACACCTTCCCGGACGCTTGCAGTTCCGCCATGAACTCCGGGTACGCACCGGTGGGGATGTGACCGGAGCAGAACCCCTTGCCGTTGGCCTTGATGATGACAACCTTGATGTCGTAGTCGTACTGCGCGTCGTCGAGCGCCTCGTTGACGCTGTGGACCATGTCCGAGCTCTGGGCGTTGGCGGCGTCCGGGTTGTTGAGGATGATCCGCGCGATCGGGCCGTCCTTCTGGTAGATCACGTGCTCGAGTTCTCGCGTTTCCATCGTTCGTCCTCCTCAACACCGGGCAGACGATCACCACGCCGTCAGCATGGTGCAACTATACATATTATGTATTAGTGTTCTTTGGCGAAGGGGTGGTGCCGATGACGACGATCGAGCTACGTTGGGATCCGTTCGACCGCGCGTTGCACCAGAATCCGTACGGGGTCTGGAAACGGCTGCGAGACGAAGCGCCAACTTACTACAACGACCAGTACGGCTTCTACGCTTTGAGCCGGTTCGCCGACGTCATGGAAGCGTCGCTGGATACGGAGACGTTTTCCTCGTCGCACGGGATCACTCTCGACGCGATCACCGACGAACCGTGGCCGTCACCACGGGCGATGATCATGATGGATCCACCCGACCACACCGCACTGCGGAAAATGGTCAATCGCACGTTCTTTCGCACCCAGATCGCCCGGCTCGAGGAACGGGTGCGCTCGCTGTGCTGCGACTACCTGGATGCCTTTGTCGGCACCGACGGCTTCGACTACGTGCGCGATTTCTCGATGAAGCTACCGGTGATGGTGATCAGCTCGCTGCTGGGTTTCCCCGAGGAAGACCACGACAACCTGCGCGAGTGGTCGGACGCCCAGCTCCACCGCGACGAGGGCAGCACCGAGCTCAGCGAGCAGGGCCAACAGGACAAGGGGAAACTGCTCGGCTACTACGCGGATCAGATTCAGCGTCGCAGGGCCATCCCGACCGACGACATCGTCGGCAACCTGATGAACTCCGACCTGGTTCAGGCGGGTCGCGAGACCCGTCGGCTGGACGATGGCGAAGTGTTGATGTTCATCGCGATGATCAACGTCGCCGGCAACGAGACGGTCGCGCGCCTGCTGGGATGGGCCGCGCTGACACTCGCGCAGTACCCCGACCAGCGGGCCAAGTTGGTCGACAAACCCGACCTGATCGGCAACGCCGTGGAGGAACTGCTGCGCTATGACGCGCCGTCGCCCGTGCAGGGCCGCTACACGAAACGCGATGTCACCTACAACGGCACGCTCATCCCCGCGGGCTCGCGCGTTGCCCTGCTGACGGGATCGGCGGGCCGCGACGAACGCCAATACGACAACCCGGATGCCCTTGACGTCGAGCGCAGCGGAATCCGGCACATCAGCTTCGGCCACGGTTCACACTTCTGCCTGGGCGCGGCGCTGGCCCGCCTCGAGGCCCGGGTCGCGCTCGAAGAGACGTTGAAGCGTTTTCCGACCTGGGACGTCGACCAGGGCGCGGTGACGTATGTGCACACCAATTCCGTGCGCGGGCCCGCCAGCGTGCCGCTGCAACTATGACGCCCGACCTTGCAGTCCACACCGACGACTCAGTGCTCTGGTTGGTCCTGGACCGCCCCGACGCCGGCAACTCGGTGACGCGGGCGATGCAGCAGGCCCTCATCGAAAACCTACGATCCGCGTCCGACGACCCGACCGTCAGGGCGGTGGTGCTCACCGGCCGCGGGCACAAGCATTTTTGTACGGGACCGAATCTGCGGGACCCGGGAATGCAGCCCAAGAAGGATCGGGTTGCGGGCGACGCCGCCCGCATCCTGCGTACCGGGTCTCAGGCGGTGGTGTCCGCGTTGCTCGACTGCGAGAAGCCGGTGCTGTGCGCGCTCAACGGGATCGCCGCCGGCGTGGGCGCCAGCATGGTGCTGGCGTGCGACCTCATCGTGGCCTGCGAAAGCGCCCGCATCATCGAGCTTTTCGCGCGGCGCGGGCTGGCACCCGACGGGGGCGCCGCCTACCTGCTGGCGCGCAAGGTCCCGCTCAACGTCGCAAAGCAGCTGCTGTTCTTCGGCGAGGAGCTCTCCGCCGCGGAGGCCGAGCGCATCGGACTGGTCAACAAGGTCGTTGGCGCCGATGACCTGGAGGCCGAGACGGCCGCCTGGGCCCAACGGCTCGCCAGCGGGCCCACCCGCGCGCTGGCGGCGGCCAAGACGATGCTGAATCAGGCGTTCGACGTCGACCGCGATGCCGCGTTTCGCACCGAGGCGCTGTTGGTGGAGCAGGTCGCCGCGACCGACGACGTCGCCGAGGGCATAGCGGCCTTCACCGAGCGCCGCGACCCCAACTTTCGTGGACGCTGAGAGACGCGAATGACGCTGCACCGGAACGCCACGTCGCTGGACGGCCGGGTCGCCGTCGTCACCGGCGGGGGCGGTGGGATCGGAAGCGCCATCGCCGCGGCCCTCACCGAATTCGGCGCCCGGGTGGCCATCTGGGAAAAGGACCAGCAGAGCGCCGCGGCGGTGGCCGCGCGCGTCGGCGGCCTCGCCTGCGTCACCGACGTGCGCAACCCCGAACAGGTCGACGCGGCGCTGGCCACCACCGTCGACGCGTTAGGGGTTCCGACCATCCTGGTCAACAATGCCGGCGGGGTCTTCTGGTCCGGTCTGCTGGACACCTCGCCCAACGGCTGGGATGCCCTGATCCGGATCAATTTGACGCAGGTGCTGCTCTGCACGCAGCGCGTAGCGCGGGCCCTGGTCGAGGCGGGACAAGGCGGCAGCGTCATCAACATCAGCACCATCGAGGCGGTACGCGCCGCGCCTGGGTTCGCCGCCTACGCCGCGGCCAAAGCGGGGGTGGTCAACTTCACCAAGACCGCCGCGCTGGAACTGGCACCGCATAACATCCGCGTCAATGGGCTCGCACCCGACTTCACGCTCACCGACAGCCTGGAGAAGATGGCTCCCAACGGCGTCGAGAACGCCAAATTCATGGTGCCGATGGGTCGCGCCGGCCACGTCGACGAAATGGCCGGGGCGGCAATCTTCCTCGCCAGCGACCTCAGCGCGTACGTGACCGGGCAGACGCTGCACGTCGACGGCGGAACGTCAGCGGCCTGCGGCTGGTATCACCATCCGCAATCGTGGCAGTACGTGCTCGGCCCGCCGAGACCGGTGCCCTAGCCCCGATGCACGACGCTGAAGTTCGGGACCTGTTGGCGAAGGAGGAGATTCGTCAACTGCCCTACCGTTACGCCGCGGCGATCGAAGCGCGGGACGTCGACGCGATGGCCGAGTTGTTCGTCCCGCACGCCCGGTTCGGCGACCACGGTGAGGGTCGTAAGGCGTTGCGCCGGTTGATGTCGGCTAGCGTGGACGCAAGCGTGTTCGCCGTCATCCTGGTCGCCAACCACCTCGTCGAGCTCGACACCGAGGACCGCGCCCACGGGCGGGTCTGGGCCCAGTGTTTCGCGCAGACCAACGCCGATGGGTTCATCGAGCAGCTGATCAAGTACGAGGACCGCTACGAGCTTCACGGCGGGCGTTGGCTTTTCCTGCACCGAAGGCATCGCCTGTTCTACGGCGTGAGCCGCCCGACGTCACCCCTGATGCAAGAAGCCGCCTCCTGGCCACGAAACCAGATCGGGGTCGGTGACCTACCGCTGACGGACCCGGTGTTCGCGGCTTGGTGGCGGAGCAACGCGGCGACGCGGACCGACGGGGAACAGCGGCCGTGAGCGCCGCACGTTGCCTGGCCGAGGGGCTGGCCTTCCCCGAAAGCCCGGTCGTGTACGACGACGGTTCCGTCGTGGTCTCGGAGATGGCGGCCGGCAGGATCACCCGCGTCCGCCCGGACGGCGTCATCGAGACGGTCGCCGAGACCGGCGGCGGCCCCAACGGGGTGGCCCGGCTTCCGGACGGTCGACTGGTGGTCTGCCAGAACGGTGGCTCCACCTTCGGGTTCGGCCCCTGGCCGTACGACTTCGTCGGTTGCGCAACGCTTTTCCGGCCGGTGGGGCCGCCCGATCGCCCCTTCGTTCCCGGGCTGCAGTTGGTCGAAGCCGACGGTCGGGTCAGCGCTCTATGCACCGAATTCGCCACGCGCTCCGGCGGCACGCTGCCGCTGATGCGGCCCAGCGACATCTGCGTTGACGGCGATGGCGGCTTCTATGTCACCGACGGCGGAACCGTGCGCAACCGCAGCCGCGGCATGACGGGACTGCTCTACGGCACCGTCGACGGTGGGCTTCGCGAGATCGTCTACCCACTCGAGATGCCCAACGGCGTGGCCCTGTCCCCCAACGGGGCGTTGCTCTACGTGGCCGAGACCCGCACGCGCCGGGTCTGGGAGTTCACCCTCGACGGGCCCGGAGTGGTGTCCCGGGCGCGCGGTCTGGCAACTGTGCCCAGCGGTGGTCCGCTGAATGTCGGAGGGGCCGACGGGCTCTGCGTGGACGCGGCCGGGCGGATACTCGTCGCGACATTGGGTACGGGCGGTGTCACGGTCTTCTCGCCAACCGGAGAACTGCTGGGCACCATTTCCGCCGACGACCCGATGACCACCAACGTCGCGCTGAGCCCCGACGGTGACACCGTGTTCATGACGCTCGCCTCATCGGGACGACTGATGATGGTGGAGAACTGGCGGGATCGCTTGGGCGCCACCCGCGCATCACCGTGAAGCTGGGCCGGCGCCGGCTGCGTTCGCCATTCGCTCCCGCCGGAAGACCGCTACTCATATCCGGCGCGGTCATCCCCACCATTGTTGGCGCGGCGGTGATCGCTGCGTTGGCCCTGTGGGGTCTTCCGACCGGCACGGCGCTGGCCCAACAACATGTATTGAAGTTCAACATCGTTGTGGCGGCTGGCTATTGCGTTGTCAGCCTGCCATTTGCGGTGATCTGCGGCTACTTGTGGATGAGCCTGCCATCGGGCGCTAGCGACGCCACAGCACGGCGCGTCGTCTTGGCGATACCGAGGAGAATGGCCGTCCTCCACGGGGCGGTGTGGTCGACGGCCAGCGCTGTTTTCGTGCTCATCAATCTCGGCAGACCGTGGCTGGCGGCAACGCTGGGCGTGTCGATGATCCTGGGCGCCATCGTGACAACCGCGCTGTCCTACTGGATGTGCAAGATCGCGCTACGGCCAACAACGGCCAAGCTGCTCACCGACCACCCACCGACACGGCCTCAGGGGCCAGGCCTTCGGCTGCGTGCCATGAGCGCCTGGGTGATCGGAACCGGTGTTCCGCTCCTGATGGTCATGCTGGTCGCCACCAGTGCCTTGGCCTTCGACTATCCGGTGCACCGCCTCGCGCTCACCGTGCTGTTACTCGGGGGCTGCGCCATGGCGTGCGGCCTGGTGGTCGCGGCGTTCAACGGGTCGGCGCTAGCCGATCCCATCGACGAAGTGACGCGCGGCATGCAAAAGGTTCAGCGCGGCGAATTCGAGGCATCGGTACCCGTTTTCGACGCTTCCGAGCTGGGACTCTTGCAAGCCGGGTTCAACACGATGGCAACCGGACTGCGTGAACGGGAGCGACTGCGCGACCTGTTCGGCCGCCACGTCGGCCGTGAGGTGGCCCATCGGGCCGAGCAACTCGCCTGCGCGAGTGACCGGATCGGGTTCGACGGGGTCAACCGCGAAGTCGCGGTGTTGTTCGTGGATCTGGTGGGCTCGACGCGACTGGCCACCACACTGGAACCCCCCGAGTTGCTGGCGACGCTCAACGACTTCTTCACGATGGTGGTGAACGCCGTCGAAGCGAATCGGGGCTTTGTCAACAAGTTCGAAGGGGACGCCGCGCTGGCGATCTTCGGCGCCCCCCTCGACGACGATGACCGCGCCGCGCATGCGCTGGCGACCGCGCGCGAACTCAACAGGATTCTGAATCCGCCCGGCGCGCCGATCAGGGCCGGCATCGGCGTCTCGGCCGGCATGGCGGTGGCCGGCAACGTAGGCCACCCCGGCCGTTACGAATACACGGTGATCGGCGACCCGGTCAACGAGGCGGCGCGGCTCACCGACGTCGCCAAGCTGTCGGTTGGCGTCGCCGCGTCGGCCGCGGCGCTGGACATGGCGAGTCAGGAGGAGTCGCGCCGGTGGCGAGTCATCGACTCCAAAGTGCTTCGTGGGCGGGCCAATCCGACCGATATCGCCGTCCCGGTCGATTAACTGCTAGGCGAATGAGCGAGTTCAAACCTTGCGCGACTTCTGCTCTTCCATCTTGTTCAGGAAGGCCTCCAATCCGATGCCGCCGTGGTCGGCCATGACCTCGTCGTAGTCGTACTCTGGCGGATTGCCCCCGTTGGGGCGCCACCCGGCATCCGCGGTACAGGATTTGAAGCCGTCCTCCGGGAAGGCATACCAGCGTCGCGTGTTGAGCTCGACGATCTTGGCGGCCTCCTCGTCGGGCACGTTCGCGAGCATCTCCTCGGCGCGCGCGCGGCTCTTGGGCCAGAACGAGTCGGAGTGCGGGTAGTCGCATTCCCAGGTGATGTTGTCGATGCCAATCTGGTGGCGCATCGACATGCCGACTTCGTCTTCGATGAAGCATCCGGCGATGTTGCGCCGGAACAATTCCGACGGCGCCACCGTGGGGTGGATGTTCTGGTAGAACTTGTGCTTGCGCCAGACGTAGTCCGCGCGCTCGACGAGGTACGGCATCCAGCCGACGCCGCCTTCGGAGAACGCGACTTTGAGGTTCGGGTGCTTGTGGAACACCGGCGAGAAGATGAGCTCGGTCGCCGCGGCCATGGACGTGGTACCCATCAACGTGATCATCACCGCGAAAGGCGCCTCCGGCGCGGTCTGCGGCGGGAATCCACCACTGCCGAAGTGCATCACCGCGGTCAGGTTGGTCTCTTCGAGCGCCGACCACACCGGCTCCCAGTACGTGGTGTGGTAGCTGGGCAGCTTCAGGTTGGTCGGGTTGTCCGGCAGCCCGATCGCCCGCGCCCCCTTGGCGGCCACCCGCTCGATCTCGGCGACGAGCAGGGCCGGGTCCCACAGCGGCGTGATCGCCATCGGGATGAACCGGGCGGGGTCGGTGGCGCACCACTCGTCGAGCGAGAAGTCGTTCCACGCCTGGACGGACAGGTGCGCGAGTTCCTTGTCCTCGCCTTCCAGGAAAACGGTGCCGCAGAAGCGCGGGAAGGACGGAAAGCACAACATGGCGTGCACGCCGTCGATGTCCATGTCCGCCAGTCGGGCTTTCGGGTCGTAGCACCCGGGGATCATGTCGGCGTAGCGGATCGGGTCGACACCGAATTCCTCCGGCGACTTCCCGGCGACAGCATTCAGCCCGATGTTGGGATAGGGCCTGCCCTCATAGACCCACTGCTGCACCGGCGGAGCGCCGTCGCGCGGAAAGTCGACGATGCGGGGACCGTCGTCGAGGAATTTCTTCGGCAGCCGGTCCGCCCAGACCTGCGGTGGCTCGATCAGGTGATCATCGACGGACAGGAGCTTCATCGAAGGTTGCAGCGGCATCGTGGGAGTCGTCTCTCGAAGTGGTGCGATACGGTACAAGTGAACAGATTCTGACTATTTGACTATAGCGCCGATGGCGGCCAGAGCCCAAACGAACAGCGCATCAAGGAGAAGCATGACAACACCCGATACCCCCCAGTCGCGCATCCCGCACGACGATTGGGCCGACCAGGACCTGCTCACCAAAGGTGAGGCGGCCGAACGCCTCGCCGCCGAGATCGCCGAGGTCGCGGCCAAACTCAACGCGTCGGATGATCAGGACGAGACTTTGATGCGACGACTCAACGGGCTGCAAGAGGCTTACAAGCATCTGACCCGAGACCCGCAGGGCTGACCCGGCCCATTCAGGCCCGCGGCAAGCCCAGCACCCGTTGGGCGACGATGTTGCGCTGGACCTGGGCTGTTCCGCCGTAGATGCCGGCGGCGCGCGACCACACGTAAATGTCCCATTCCAGGCCTTCGGTGAGCAGGGGTCCGCTGGCCGAAAGGTCCATCATGGCGTGGGCGAAGAACTGGTCGGCACGCGTCATGAGCAACTTGTCCACCGAACCCTCGGGCCCGGGAAGCCGGCCGTTCTGGCGCTCCGTGAGGGATCTCATGACCTTGATCTGCAGTGCCCGCAGCTCCACGTAGGCCTGGCCGAGCCGGGCCCGCGCCGACGGCGAGTCTTCGAGCCAGCCGACGCGAACGTCGTCCTCGAGGCGCCGTAATTGCGTTTTGAGCCGGCCGATCCAGTTGATGTCGCTGGGACCGCGCTCGTAGGCGAGCAGCTGATTGGCGATGGACCAGCCTTCCCCGCGCGTGCCGAGCAAGTTGGTCGCGGGTACGTCCACATTGTCGAACGTGATCTCGGTGAATTCGCGGTTTCGCGCGGCGTTAACGATGGGCCGCACCTCGATGCCGGGCGTCGACATCGGCACCAGCAACACGGAGATGCCCGCGTGCTTCGGTGCGTCCGGCTCGGTGCGGCACAGCAAAAAGCACCAGTCGGCGACCGCACCGAAGCTCGTCCAGATCTTGCGGCCGTTGACGCGGAACACCGCCCGCCCGCCAGTATCGATGAAATCGGCCCGGGTCCTGAGGCCGGCGAGGTCGGATCCGGCCTCGGGTTCGGAGAAACCCTGACACCAGCGCACGCGGCCGGACAACAGCCCGGGCAGCAGCGTGTCGCGCTGCTCGTCGGTTCCGAACAGGCGTAACGCGTTGCTGAGGTGACCGACGCCCTCGATGGGCGCGGCGCCGGCCCGCCCGAGCTCGTCGTTGAGGATCGCCTCGTAGACTTGCCCCTTGCCGTGCCCCCCGTACTCGACGGGAAAGGACAAGCCGATGTATCCGGCTTCGTAAAGCGTTTGATGCCAGGCGTTTTGCGCGTCAGCGCGCGCAGCCGGGTCGTCCGGGATCGCGGCGTCGGCAACGTGATCGGACAGCCACTGCCTGAGCTCGGCGCGGAACTGCGCTTCGGGTTCGCTGTCGTTGAAGTCCATGCCTACGCGAGTTCCCGGTTCGCCAGCCGCAGCGCGGCGATGGCCTCGTAGTGCACCGTCTCGTCACCGAACAACCGCCGGTCCAACAGAGTCCGGCGCAGGCGCAGGTGCGAAACGTGCTCCCAGGTGATCGCGATGCCGCCGAAGACCTGAACCGTGGTCTCCACCACCTCTCGTCCCGCGGCCGAGGCGTATGCCTTCGCCGTCATCGCCGCCAGGCGCGCCTCGTCGGGCGGCAAGTGGTCGATCGCCCACGCGGCGTGCCACAGACAACTGCGGGCGCCCTCCACTTGCACCAGTGCGTCGGCGAGGAGATGGCCCACGGCCTGAAAGGAGCCGATCTTCACCCCGAATTGCGAACGCTCACCCGCGTAGCGGACCGCGTCGTCCAGGGCGCCCTGCATGGTGCCGACCAGGTCGGCGGCGACGGCGGTCATCGCCAACGACTGCACCCGCTGCCAGCGTTCGTCATCGATAGCCTCGCCGGTCACGACCGCTGAGGCGGCTGCATCGGCCGGTAGACAACGGATTTCACGGGTCAGGTCCAGGCCGTGCGGGTCGGCGCCGCCCGCCGGTGCGCACACCAGCCGACGTTGTCCGTCGGTGCGGGCGGTCAGTAGCACGTGGGTGGCCCCCGCGGCGTCGAATGCCACCCCCGGCCGGTGGGCCGAGCCGAAACCCATCAAGCCGGGGTCCAGTACCGGCGCCAGCCGAAGGCCGCCGTGCGCGATGAGCTCCAGTTCCCTCTCTGCTCCGGCCGCCTCGAGGAGTTCCGTGACCAGCACCGCCTGGCCCAGCACCGGAACGGCGCTGAGGGTCTTGGCGAGTTCTTCGATCACGATGACGGTTTCGACACCGCTCGCGTCGAGTCCGCACAGGCCCGGCGAACGCAGCGTTGGCACACCGATATTCACGAGACGGCGCCATTGCGTGTCGAGCGCATCCCCTGTGGGGATCTCGTTCGGGTTGGTGACGCCGATGCTCTCCCCCAGCTGCGCGGCGGTGTCATGGAGCAGTTGCTGCTCGTCGGTGAAGGCGATCTCCATGGTCAGCGCAGGGTCATCTCCACGCTGGTGTATCCGCGCACCGTCGCGGTGAGCACACGCTCGCGCGCCCCGATGGCATAGTTCGGGAACTTGTCCGCGATGTACTCGAACACCAGCTGCGCCTCCCGGCGCGCCAACCACTGCCCGAGACAGATATGAATGCCCCACCCGAAGTACACGTCGGTGCCGCGCGGCCTCCCGATGATGAATCGGTCGGGATCGTCGTAGCGCCGTTCGTCCCGGTTGGCGCTACCCAGCAGCAGGAGCACCCAATCGCCTTCGCGCATGGTGACGCCGTGACGCTCGATCGGCCGGGTAAGCGTGCGGGCCACCCAGTGGCTCGGGGTGTCGTAGCGAAGCGCCTCGTTCACAGCGACGGGAATGATGCTGCGGTCGTTGACTATTCGGCGCCATTGATCAGGATGCTCGGCAAGCGCCACCAAGCCGTTCGAGATCAGCTTCTGCGTGGTTTCCGAGCCGGCGGCCGACAGAAGATTGCAGAACATCAGCACCTCGTGCGCGGTCAGACAGCGGTGGCCGCCGGCTTCGGGGTCGTCGAACATGGCTTGGAGCACGATGCTGATCAGGTCGTCGCCCGGGTCGGTGCGGCGCCGCTCGATCAGGTCCCCGATGTACTCACTGATCATGCGGTTGGCCTCGACGGCCCGGGCGGGCATCGCGACCTGCCCTTCTTCTCGGGTGAGGAAGGCCTCCCACCAAACGCGCAACTGCGCACGGTCGCCGTGCGGCACGCCGAGGAGATCACCGATCACGTCCGTGGGCACCGAGAACGCGAAGGCCTCCATCGCGTCGACGGTCGTACCCGACCGCAGCCGGCCCAGGTGCGTGTCGACCACCGCCCGCAGGGCAGACTCCATCGCGGCGACCGCTTTTGGGGTGAAAAAACCCTTGAGGACCCCGCGAATGCGATCGTGGCGGGGCGGGTCCATCGAGATCACCGAGTACTTGCGTCCGTCGTTGTCCGGATTCTCCGGCGCCGGCCCGCGCTTGGACGAGAACGTCTGCCAATCCCTCAGAGCCTGCGACACGTCGTCGAACCGGGACAAAACCCACCAGCGATTCTCGGGATCCCGGTAGACCGGCGCCTCGTCACGCAATCTCCGGTACACCGGATAGGGATCGTCGAAGATCGCCCTCGAGAACGGCGAATACATCAACTCGCTGGTCGCTGGCACAGCCATGACTCTATCATCGCAATGAACAATCGGACGCTGAGTGACTAATTGATCAGTTGGTCGACGGTGCGCGTTCGATCAACTCGATCCAGTTGCCGTCGGGGTCGGTGGCCATCAGTCCCCGATTGCCGCCCTCGAATGTCACCGTCCGTTCCGGCCGAGCCCGACCACCCAGGCGCTCGATACCTGCGACGAAAGCGTCCGGGTCATCGACACGGAACGACAGGTGGGTGAATCCCACCGCATTCATCCGCCGGGGCGAGCGCTTCTCGCTAACCCCCGGCGCCGGATAACTGAGCAACTCGAGGCGGAACCCGTCGCGCTGCAGGTAGACGAGGTCGAGCACCAGCCCGGGCACACCGAGCAGCCGCGCCGTCTCGGGCCCGTCGACCCGCAGACGACCACATTCGTCGAATCCCAAAGCCGCGCAATAGAATCGGACCGACCTTGCGAGATCCCTGACGCACAGCCCGATGTGGGTGAGGCGGCCACCGGAGGTCATGCGGTGTCGTCGACGAGTTCGTCGAGCAGCGCGTTGTGTTCCCCGAGCAGGGGTGGTCGTGCGGGGCCGCTTGCTGCGTTGGCGCCGAACACGTATGGCGTGCCCGGATAGCGGAAGGTCTCCCCCAGTTCGGGGTGGTGGACCGGCACATGGAAGCCTCGGGCGGCGATGTGTTCGTCCTCGAAGGCCTCGTCGGGGGACAGCACCGCCCCGGCCGGGAATCCGCGTCGCTGGCTT
>NZ_LZIS01000015.1 GCF_001667015.1 Mycobacterium sp. E3198
GCGTGTTTGTACGGCGACACGCCGTGTGCGCCGTCATTCTGCGCACGCTCGCGGCTAGCGGCCCCGCACGCTCGCGGCGATGGGGGCTAAGAAATATCCACCCAATCCAGGGTCCGCTGGACCGCCTTTCGCCAGCCCGCATACCCCGCGGCGCGCTGGTCGTCGTCCCACGTCGGCGTCCAGCGCTTGTCCTCTTGCCAGTTGGCCCGCAGATCGGACGGGTCCGCCCAGAACCCGACCGCCAGTCCGGCCGCGTAGGCGGCGCCGAGGGCCGTGGTCTCGGCGACGACCGGCCGGACCACGTCCACACCCAGCACGTCGGCCTGGATCTGCATGCACAAGTCGTTGCCCGTGATGCCGCCATCCACCTTCAACACCTCAAGGCGCACACCGGAATCCGCCTGCATCGCGTCCACCACGTCGCGGCTCTGGTAGCAGATCGCCTCCAGCGTCGCGCGGGCCAGGTGCGCGTTGGTGTTGAACCGCGACAGCCCCACGATCGCCCCGCGGGCGTCGGATCGCCAATACGGGGCGAACAACCCGGAAAAGGCCGGGACGAAATACACGCCGCCGTTGTCGGGAACCTGACGGGCCAGCGACTCGCTCTGTGCGGCGCCGCTGATGATGCCCAGCTGATCGCGCAGCCACTGCACCGCCGAGCCGGTGACCGCGATCGAACCCTCAAGCGCGTAAACGGGTTTGGCGTCGCCGAACTGGTAGCAGACCGTCGTCAGCAGGCCGTTGTGCGACCGCACGATCGTCTCGCCGGTGTTGAGCAGCAGGAAATTGCCGGTGCCATAGGTGTTTTTGGCCTCCCCCTCGGCCAGGCACACCTGGCCGACCATCGCCGCGTGCTGGTCGCCGAGGACGCCGGTGATCGGCACCTCGCCTCCTAAGGGGCCGGACTCCAGCGTCACGCCGTAGGGCTGCAGGGGCGACGACGGCGCGATCGACGGCAGCATCGCGCGCGGCACGGAGAAGAACGACAACAGCTCGTCGTCCCAGTCCAGCGTCTCGAGGTTCATCAGCATCGTGCGACTGGCGTTGGTCACGTCGGTGACGTGCGCGCCGCCCCGCGGCCCGCCGGTCAGGTTCCACAACACCCAGGTGTCGGCGGTGCCGAACAGGGCGTCGCCGCTTTCGGCGGCCTCGCGCACCCCGTCGACGTTTTCCAGGATCCACTGCAGCTTGCCGCCGGAAAAATAGGTCGCCGGCGGCAGGCCGGCCTTGCGGCGAATCACGTCGCCGCGACCGTCCCGCTCCAGCGCCGACGCGATCCGGTCGGTGCGCGTGTCCTGCCAGACGATCGCGTTGCAATACGGCCGCCCGGTCCGTTTGTTCCACACCAGGGTCGTTTCCCGCTGGTTCGTAATGCCCAGGGCCAAAAGCTCCTTCGACGACAGGTTGGCCCGGTTGAGCACCGACATCAGCACCGACGACGTGCGCTCCCAGATCTCCACCGGGTCGTGCTCGACCCACCCGGCGCGGGGCAGGATCTGCTCGTGCTCGAGCTGATGGCGGGCCACCTCGGCACCGTCGTGATCGAAGATCATGCACCGGGTGCTGGTGGTGCCCTGATCGATGGCGGCTATGAATTCCGCGGACTCGGCCAACGAGCTCTCCTCCAGCCAGTTCGGACGTGCACGTCCATGATGGTCTACCCGCCCGCCCCCGTCAGCACCTGTCAGCCTGTCGCCCTTGCGTTGCGGCCGGTAAACCTGTTCCATCGGCGTTGTGGGCGAAGAGGTCAAGCGCACCACGTACGACCGCGCGCAGCGGGAGGAATACCGGCGCAAGGTGCGGCTGTGCCTGGACGTCTTCGAGACGATGCTTGCCCGGGCGCGCTTCGAGGCCGACCGGCCGCTCACCGGCATGGAGATCGAGTGCAACCTCGTCGACGCCGACTACCAGCCGGCCATGTCGAACCGTGTCGTGCTGGACGCCATCGCGGACCCTGCCTACCAGACCGAATTGGGCGCCTACAACATCGAATTCAACGTGCCGCCCCGGCCGCTGCCCGGGCACACCGGCCTGGACCTGGAAGCCGAGGTGCGGACCAGCCTCAACGACGCCGAGCTCAAGGCCAACTCGTGGGGCGCCCACATCGTGATGATCGGAATCCTGCCCACGCTGATGCCCGAGCACCTCGACGACAACTGGATGAGCGAATCCAGGCGGTACGCGGCCCTCAACGATTCGATCTTTTCCGCCCGCGGCGAGGACATCCCGATCAACATCTCCGGCCCGGAGCCGCTGAGCTGGCGCGCCGCGACCATCGCGCCCGAATCCGCTTGCACCAGCATGCAATTGCATTTGCAGCTGGCGCCCGCGGAATTCGCGGCCAACTGGAACGCGGCCCAGGTGCTCGCGGGCCCGCAACTGGCGATGGCGGCCAACTCCCCCTATTTCTTCGGCCACCAGCTGTGGTCGGAGACGCGCATCGAGTTGTTCTCGCAATCCACCGACACCCGGCCCGAGGAACTCAAGGCCCAGGGCGTGCGACCGCGGGTGTGGTTCGGCGAACAATGGATCACCTCCGTCCTCGACCTCTACCAGGAGAACATCCGCTACTTCCCGTCCCTGCTGCCCGAGGTGTCCGACGAAGACCCGGTCGCCGAGCTGACCGCCGGCCGCACCCCGCAGCTCGCCGAGTTGCGGCTGCACAACGGCACGGTCTACCGGTGGAACCGGCCGGTGTACGACGTGGTCGACGGGCGCCCGCACCTGCGGCTGGAAAATCGGGTGCTGCCGGCCGGGCCGACCGTCGTCGACATGCTCGCCAACGCCGCCTTCTACTACGGGGTGCTGCGTGGCCTGTCCGAGGCCCAGGACCCGCTGTGGAACAGGATGGGTTTCCTTGTGGCACGGGAGAACTTCCTCGAGGCGGCGCGCCACGGCATCGACGCCCGGCTGCTCTGGCCCGGCATGGGCAAGGTGACGGCCACCGAACTGGTCCTCGACACGCTGCTGCCGATCGCGGACGACGGCCTGCGCCGCTGGGGCGTCGACGCCGAGGTGCGCGACCGTTTCCTCGGCGTCATCGAGGGCCGCGCCCGCGCCGGGCGCAACGGGGCGACCTGGCAGGTGTCCACCGTGCGTAGCCTGGAGGACGGCGGCATGGGCCGGCCCGCGGCACTGGCCGAGATGCTGCGACGGTACTGCGAACACATGCACGCCAACGAGCCGGTGCACACCTGGGATTTATAGCAGCGCAAAGGGGTAACCATGTCGTCCGACATCATGGATTGGGACGGTGCGTATCGCGAGGAAGGCGAATTCGAGGGGCCGCCGCCGTGGAACATCGGTGAGCCCCAGCCCGAATTGGCGGCGCTGATCGAGGCCGGAAAGTTCCGTAGTGACGTGCTGGACGCCGGCTGCGGCTTCGCCGAGCTGTCGCTGGAGCTGGCCGCGCGGGGCTACACCGTGGTGGGCATCGACCTCACGCCGACCGCCGTGGCCGCGGCGACCAGGGCGGCGCGGGACCGCGGCCTCGGCTCGGCCAGCTTCGTTCAGGCCGACATCACGTCCTTCAGCGGCTACGACGGACGGTTCGCGACGGTCGCGGACTCGACGTTGTTCCACTCGCTGCCCGTCGAGGGCCGCGACGGCTACCTGCGCTCGATCCACCGCGCGGCGGCCCCGGGGGCCGGCTATTTCGTGCTGGTGTTCGCCAAGGGCGCCTTCCCCGCCGAGATGGAGCCGAAGCCCAACGAAGTCGACGAGGACGAGTTGCGCGCCGCGGTGAGCAAGTACTGGGAGATCGACGAGATCCGGCCCGCCTTCATCCACGCGAGCATTCCCCCATTGACCAACGCGCCCTTCGAATTTCCGCCGCACGACCGCGACGAGAAGGGCCGGATGAAGTTGCCGGCCTACCTGCTGGCGGCGCACAAGGCCGGTTGAGGTTTCAACCGCGCCACGCGAAGGGTCAGGGGCTCACACCCAACAGGCTGGCCGCGACATCCCTGGCTATTGAAATGACGTTGTTCAGCTCGTACGTGGCCCCGTTCAACCAGGTGGGTATTGGCGGAATTATGAATTGCTGTTGTTGAACGGGCGCCAGGGTGATGTTGGGGATGTTGACGTCGGGCAAGCTGAAGCCGCCGACCCCGATGGGCGGGATGGTCAGCGGCGCCGTGGCGAACCCCGGCCAGCTGACCTGCGGCAGCGTGAAACCGCCGACACCGATCGGCGGAACGGTCAGCGGCGCCGTGGTCACAGCCGGCCAGCTGACCTGCGGCAGCGTGAAACCGCCGACACCGATGGGCGGAACCGTGACCGACGGGATGGAGAAGCCGGAAAGACCGACGGACGGGAACACGTAACTGCCGCCGCTCGGGTTACTGATGCTCAGGAACGGCAAAGTGAAAGCCCCGATTTGGATACTGGGGATCCCGAATTGGGTGATATAGCCAGGTGTGTTGAAGCCAAGTGACGGCGCGAAATCGAACGACTGAAGATTGATGTCGTAGTCCGGGAAGAGGACGTTGCCGGTATGCAAGTGGACCACTGTCTGGCCGCCACCCGGAACATTGATATCCGGGATCTGTATCTGAGGAAGGTTGATCTGGGGCACGGTGATCGAAGGCAGGCTCCAGCCCGTCACCTGAACGAGGGGCGTCTGAAACGCCGGTATGGTCACCGCGGGCAGGTTGATCGGCGGCACCGTGATGGCGGGGGTGGTTATCTGCGGCAGGTCAAATGCGCCGACAGTGATGTTGGCGGGGGTCGTCCCGGCCGGGATATTGATCGACGGTATCGACAGTTGCGGCAAGCTGAACGGACTCACCGTGACATTAGCGACCGTGGACCCCGCCGGAATGTTTATCGATGGGATGGTGAGCTGGGGCAGATTGAAGGCGGCGACGTTTATCGGGGGTATGTGCACTGCCGGCACGATGATTCCCGGTGTGCTGAGTGTGAAGAGAATGCCGTCCGTCCCGATGTTGATGTCAAGGGCGCCGTTGAAAAGGTTGAAGGTTCTGTAGGTCGCGGCGGGTACGGCCGCGGCGGCCGCCGGCGCGCCACCGACCACCGCGTTGCCCAGAAGCTGCCCCGCGTTAGCGGCCTCGGCGCCGACATATGCCGCCGCGCCGACACGCAACAGGCTTTCGAACTCTGCCTGGAATGCCTGCGCTTGAGCGTTGAGAGCTTGAAACTGCTGGCCAGCGCTGCCGAACAGCGAAGCGATCGCGATCGACACCTCGTCGCCGGCCGACGCCGCTATGCCGGTGGTGGGGCCCGCGGTGGCGGCGGCCTCGGTCAGCAGGGCACGAATACCCGCCAAGTCCTGAGCGGCTCCCTGGACCACGTCAGGCACGGTGATCAGATACGACATCTCCATCTCCTTCCAGGCACGCCGCACAGAGAAAGGTCGGGCGCCGGCCCTGTGCCTACCGAGCTGAATAACGCTGCGGTTGAACCCAATTCGCCGGCGAGGAACATCGAGAAGTTCATCCGGCACCCTTTCTCCACCAACTCGTCATCGAGAGGCGTGCCGTCGCGGGCCGACCCTTGACCCCGGGGGCGCGCTAGAAAAAACCTACCCCACACGTGCCTAATAAGCACAGCGCTTTTCATACTTTTCGTCAAAATTCGCCGCTAGATTTCCCAAGTCGGTTTCTTGGGCCGCGGCCCGGCCGTACAGCTAGGTGCCCGTCGCCGCCGTCGCCGCGATCAGCTCCTCGGCGAAGCCCTCCAGGTCGTCGGCCGTGGTGTCGACGTGGGGCGAGATCCGCAGCACCGGCGCGGACAGTTCGTGCGGCGCTCGCGCCACCCCCGCGTAGGTGGTCACGATGCGCCGCTCGGCGAGCAGCCAGCTCCGCACGGCCTCGGGGTCGGCGCCGTCGACGGGGGCCAGCGTGGTGATGGCGCTCGGCTCCTCGGTCTCTTCGACCACCCGCCAGCCGTCGACGTCGGCGAGCAGCGTGCGGGCGATGCTCCCGAGCTCGGCCAGCCGCGCACGGATCGACTCCGGCCCGTACGCCAGGTGTTCGCCGACTGCGACCGAAAAGCCCACGCGCGCAGCGGCATTGGCCTCACCGAAGCCGAGTTGCTGCGCGACCGAAAGGTCCGCGGCCCAGCGCGGCGCCGGAAGCCGCGGCGTCAGCCGGTCCATCAGCCCGGGCCGCACGGCCAGCGCGCCGACGCCGCGCGGCCCGGCGAGCCATTTGCGCGACGACGAATACATCGCGTCGGCGCCGACGGCGCAATCGATGTGCCCCAACGCCTGTGCGGCGTCCACCACCAGCGGCACGCCCAGCTGACGGCAGAGCTTGGCCACCATGGCAAGGGGCTGCACGACGCCGCGGTGGCTGGCCAGCGGCGTGAGGTGAACCAAATCAGGCGGGTCCTCGTCGAGTCGGAATGCCGCGTCGTCGAGGGCCAGCCTGCCGTCGTCCAGGGCCGGCAGGGTGCGCACCTCGAACCCGTGGGCGGCCATCACGGCCAGGTTCGGCCCATACTCGCCGGGCAGGCAGGCCAGCGTGCGCCGGTCGGCCGGCCACGCGCCCAGCAGCAGATCCAGCGCGTGCAGCGAGCCGGTGGTGAACACGACCTCGGCGTCGGGCATGCCGCACAGGGTCGCGACCGCGGCCCGTCCGGCGTCAAGCACCGGGGCGGCCGCGTCGGCCGCGACGTAGCCGCCGACCTCGGCCTCGTGCAGCGCGTGCTTGGCGGCGGCATCGAGCGCCGCGAAACTCTGGCGCGAGCAGGCCGCGCTGTCGAGGTGCAGTCCGGCCGCCGGCGGGCGGGCCGACCGCCACCGGTCGGCCAGCGAATCCGGCGTCACTTCACCGCCAGCGACAGCCCGAAGTCGCCCGCGCCGTCGGTCCACCACCGGACGCGACGCAGCCCGGCCTCGGCCAATTCGGCGCTGACCCCGTCCGGGCGGAACTTGCACGACACCTCGGTGAGCATTTCCTCGCCGTCCGCGAAATCGATCGTCAGGTCGAGCGCGCCGACCCGCACCCGCTGGCGCCGGGCGGCCCGCAGCCACATTTCGATGCGTTCCTCGTCGGCGTTCCACCGGGCCACGTGGTGGTAGGCCTCGACGTCGAAATCGGCGTCGAGTTGCCGGTTGATCACCGCGAGCACGTTGCGGTTGAACCGGGCCGTCACCCCGGCGGCGTCGTCGTAGGCGCGCACCAGCCGTTCGGTGTCCTTGACCAGGTCAGTGCCCAGCAGCAGGCTGTCGCCGGGCCGCATCACCCCGGCCAGGGTGGCCAGAAACTCCGCGCGCGGCTCGGGCGTCAGGTTGCCGATCGTCGATCCCAGGAAGACGAACAGCCGCCGGCCGCCGTCGGGGATCTCGGTCAGGTGCTCCTCGAAATCCCCGCAGACGGCGTTGATTTCGACGCCCGGGTATTCGCGCTGGATGGCGGTGGCGGTGGCGGACAGCACGCTGGCGTCGACGTCGAACGGCACGAACCCACGCAGCGAACCGCGGTCGCGCAGCGCGTCCAGCAGCCGTCGGGTCTTCTCCGACGTCCCGGCTCCCAGCTCGACGAGGGTGTCGGCCTCGCTGGCCGACGCGACCTCACCCGAGTTGGCGCGCAGGATCTCGGCCTCGGCGCGGGTCGGGTAGTACTCGGGCAGCCGGGTGATCTGGTCGAACAGGTCGCTGCCCACCGAATCGTAGAACCACTTGGGCGGCAAGGTTTTCGGCGTCTGCTGCAGGCCGTCGAGCACGTCGCGACGCAGCGCGTGATACGCGGAGTCGGCGGCGAGGTGGTTGGACAGCGTCAGCGTCATCGAGTTCCTTCCGAATTGAGCGGCGTCATCCTGACGCCCGCCGAGGTCACCTCGACCAGGTGCCGGTCGGGCACGTCCTCCCAGTCGGGCGTGTCGTCGTAGGGCTCGCTGGCCACCACCACCCCGTCGTCGCGGCGCAGGACGAACAACGTGTCCCCCCAGGCGGTCGCCAGCAGCCGGGAGCCGTCGGCGGCCAACACGTTGAGCCGCGCCAGCGGGTCGGCGGTGCCGATTTCGGCGACGGTGTCCCCCAGCGCGTCGAGCCCGCGCTCGAACAGGACGGCCGCGAGTATTGCGCTGTCGCAGACCGATTCGGCCGACGAGGTGGGTGGCAGCACCGCGCGATCGACGATCCCGTTGTGCGACAACAGCCAGCGGCCGTCGGTGAACGGCGCGGTCGCGCTGGCCTCGATCGGCATCCCCACGGTCGCCGAGCGCACCGCGGCCACCACGCAATGGCTGTGCAGCGTCGGCGCGATCGAGTCGAACGACACGTCGCCCCACAGCGGCGCCGGGCTGCGCCAGCGCCGGGGCACGTCGCGATCGAAAAACCCCACCCCCCAACCGTCGGCGTTCATCAGGCCGTGCTTTTGCCGGCGCGGGGCGTACGACTGCACCCGCAACCCGCACGGCGGGTCCAGCACCAGCGAGGAGACGGTCACGTCGGCGCCCAGCCAGCCCAGGTGGCGGCACATCAGTCGCCCACATCCCACGCCAGCCGGACGCCGGAAAAGATCTGGCGCCGGATCGGATGGTCCCAGTTGCGGAAGCTGGGCCGCAGGATCGCCGCCTCCACGGCCCACGAGCCGCCGCGCAGCACCCGGTAGTCGCCGTCGAAGAACGGCTGCGAGTAGCGCTCGTAAATCATCGGGACGAACCCCGGCCAGGGCCGCAACGGCGAAGAGGTCCACTCCCACACGTCGCCGAGCAGCTGCTCGACCCCGTAGGCCGAGGCACCGGCGGGATACGCGCCGACGGGCGCGGGCCGCAGCGCGGTGCCGCCCAGGTTGGCGACCGCGTCGGACGGCTGCTGCTCGCCCCACGGATAGCGCCGACGGGCGGCGGTCGCCGGGTCCCACGCGCAGGCCTTCTCCCATTCCACTTCCGTGGGCAGCCGGGCGCCGGCCCAGGCCGCGTAGGCCTCGGCCTCGAAGTAGGTGACATGCTGCACCGGCTCGTCGGCGGGGATGTCCTCGAGGTAGCCGAACCGGGCGCGGGTTTTGCCGTCGGCGCTCCAGAACTGCGGCGCGGTCAGGCCCGCGGCCTGACGGTGCTGCCAGCCGCGCTGCGACCACCACTGCGGCCGGTGGTAGCCGCCGTCGTCGATGAACTGGCGCCACTCGCCGTTGGTGACCGGAACCCGGCCGATCCGGAACGCCGGCACGTCCACGACGTGGGCGGGGCGTTCGTTGTCGAGCGAGTACGGTTCGGTCGCGGCGTCGACGCCCAGCACGAACTCACCGCCTCCGATCAGCACCGACGTTCCGGCCACCCCCGGCCGGCCTGCGGGCAGGGCGGAACCGTTCGTCAGCAGCGGCGCGCCGGTGCGCAGGTTCAGCGCCTGCAGCATGGTTTCGTCGTGCTGGTTTTCGTGGCTGACCACCAGCCCGAAGGCGAACGCCGCCTGCTCGCCGACCGGGTCGTCGGGCAGCGCGTCCAAGGCGTCCAGCGCCGCCGACCGCACGGTCCGGCAATAGGCCCGGGCCCGCTCCGGCGACAGCAGCGGCAGCTCCACGCGGCTGGCCCGGGAGTGTTCGAACGCGTCGTAGAGGCCCTCGACGGCCGGCGGCAACATCCCCGGCCGGGCCGGGTCGCCGCCGCGCAGCAGCCAAAACTCTTCCTGCTGAGCGATGTGCGCCAGGTCCCACACCAGCGGGCTCATCAACGGGTCGTACTGCCGCCACAGCTCGTCGTCGTCGAAATCGACCAGTCGCAGCGTCCGGGCCCGCGCCCGCGCCATGTCGTCGGCAAGCCTCGCCCGGGACGTCACAGGCCCCCTTGCGCCATCCGCGCCACCACCGGCGCGATGCCGTGTTCGATGACGCGGTCGGAAAAGTCGTCGCCCGGACATCGGCCCTGCTCGACGCCGCTGAGCAGGAGCTGCATCGACTCGGTCAGCTCCGCCGGCGCCCGCTCGGCGGCGACCGCGACGCACGTGTTGGCGGCCTGGTGGAGCCGACGGTCGCGCAGGCCCACCCGGGCCGCGGTGTCCCAGGCGGTGGCCACCGGTTCGACCGCCTCGGCCGCGAGGTCGGCGGCGACCGGGTCGTCGAGCAGCGCCACCAACGTGAACACCACCGCGGGCCACAACGCGTCCGGCACGCTGTCGAGGTAGCGGATCTCCAGCCACTGCCTCGGGCGCACGGGCGGGAACAGCGTGGTGAGGTGGTATTCCAGGTCGGCGATCGTCGGGCGGCGGTCGCCGAGCAACACCCTGCCGTCCACCCAGTCCGCGAAGGGCACCCACCGCGTGACGGCCACCGCGTCGGGGTCGTGCACCAGCATCACCGGAGCCTTGAGCGCATAGCGCGCCCAGTCGGTGCCCGGGTCGTCGCCGCTGGCGCCCAGGATCGGTCCGCAGCGCGCCGAGTCCATGTCGCCCCACACCCGCTGCCGGGTCGACACCCAGCCGGTGAACTCGCCGCCCAGCATCGGGGAGTTGGCGGAGATCGCAATCATGGTCGGCCCCAGCGCGTGCGCCAGCCGGACCCGCGCCGCCCAGCCGTCCCGCGGCCCGGCGTCGACGTTGACCTGAATCGACGCGGTGGACGTCATCATCGCCGCGCCGGCCTCCCCGGAGCGGCTGGCGCCGAAGAACTGCTCCATGGCGCGGTAGCGCGGACCCGGGTTGATGCGCTTCGGCGGCCGCAACGGATCGGCCCCGAGGAAAACCAGTCCCAGCCCGGCGGCGGCGAAGGCCGACCGCAGCACGGCCTGATCCCGATTCATCGCATCGATGGCGGCCGCCACGCCCTCGGCGGGCGGGCCGGACAGCTCGACGGCCCCGCCGGGTTCCACCGTGACGACGCTGCCGCCGGGCAGGGCGGGCAGCTGCTCGAGCACGTCGGCGATTTCGTCCCAGCCGGGCCGGCGGTGCGGGTCGGTGGGGTCGTGGCAGTGGCCTTCCAGCTCCAGGCCGATACGCCGCAGCGGTCCGTCGATCAGGCAGCTCTCGGCGATGTATTTCGCGGCGGCGGCGGAGTCGGCCATTTCGGCTTGGGCGGCGCTGACGGCGGCGGACGTCATATCACGATCCCTTCGGGGCCCGGGCTGACGACGCGGACCGCTGATTGCGCAACGAGCGGAGAAATATCGCCACTACTTCATCTTGCAGATCGCACCGACATATTCCCGTTCCGCCGGAATTCCAAGCCGTGACCCACCCGAGTACGCGGGTCCACGCTACTGACCCAGCGCGTTCTGCATCGCCCCGGCCAGGACGTTGACCGCGGGACCCGCGTTGCCGGACTGGCACACCTTGGCCTGCAGCAACACGTTTTCGCGCAGCCTGGTTTGATCGAAACAGCGCCGGTCGGTACCGGCTTCCTGCTTGGTCCAATTCGCGTCGGTACCCGTCGCCGGGCCGCCGTCGAACGACCACACCTGGGTGCTGCCGTTGTCCAGGTGCATCGCGGTGGTCTGCCCCGAGCACCCCACGGTCCGGTCCACGACACGGTGGAACGCCCGGGCCGCGGCGTCGTCCGTGGCGAACACCCCCACCGCCTGTTTGACGAAATGGGTCTGGTCGTTGGCCGACGTCTGGGTGGTCGCCCCGTTGAACGACGCCAGATCCGGATCGTCGAACACCTCGGGCAGCCCGATGTCCGCCCAGTTGTTGCACGCCGGCACGTCGACCGAGAAGCCCTGGAAGGGCTGCGTGAACGTCGATTCGAAGCCCATCGGCCCGCCGACGATGTTGCCGACCGAACCCTTGCCCAGGACCGCGTAGTTGACCACCCCGGGCTCCGACGGATGCGCGGCGGCGACGGGAGCGCCCGCCCCCGTTCCGACCGCCACCCCGACGGTCACCACCGCGGCCCAGATCCGCATGGTCATGGGTTTCGATCATGCCAGGGGCGGGCGCGCGATAGCGAACGCCGGATTATTGCGCCCGCACCCCCTCCTCCACTTTCTTACCGAGGTCGGGGTCGACGTTGCGCCAGTACTCGAACACCCGCGACAGCACCGGCTCCTTGACGCCCTTGGAGACGTGCCCGATGATGTTGTGCGCCAAGCGTTCCCGGGCCGCGTCGTCGAGCACCTCGCGGACCATGGTTCCGGCCTGGCCCCAGTCGTCGTCCTCGGCGTGCAGCGTGTACGCGGCGCGGACCATGTCGCCGTCGGCGTGCCAGCGCACCTCGGCGGCGCGCGCCGGGTCCGCCTGCGGACCGCCGTAGGAGTTGGGCGCATACACCGGATCGGAGACGTTGCTCATCCGCATCGCGCCGTCCTTGGAGTAGCTGTTCACCTCGACCTTCGGCGTGTTGACGGGGATCTGCCGGTAGTTGGTCCCCAGCCGGGCGCGGTGTGCGTCGGAGTAGGAGAAGCCGCGGGCCTGCAACATCTTGTCGGGGCTCAATCCGGTGCCCGGCACGGTGTTGTTGGGCTCGAAGGCCGCCTGCTCGATTTGGGTGTGGTAGTCGGTGACGTTGCGGTCCAGGGTCAGCTTGCCGACGTCGATCAGCGGATAGTCGCCGTGCGGCCACACCTTGGTCAGGTCGAACGGGTTGAACCGATAGCTCCTGGCCTCCTCGTACGGCATGATCTGCATTTTCAGCGTCCAGCTCGGGTGATCGCCGCGCTCGATCGCTTCGTACAGGTCCCGCTGGTGATAGTCGCCGTCCTCCCCGGCCAGCCGATCGGCATCCTCCTGCGTCAAAAAGTCGACGCCCTGGTCGGTGATGAAGTGGTACTTCACCCAGAAGATCTCGCCGGCGGCGTTGATCCAGCTGTAGGTGTGGCTGCTATAGCCGTTCATCTGCCGCCAGCTCTTGGGGATCCCACGATCGCCCATCAGCCAGGTGACCTGGTGCGCGGACTCCGGCGACAGCGTCCAGAAATCCCATTGCATGTTGTGGTCGCGCAAATTCGTTGCCTGCATGCGCTTTTGGGACCGGATGAAGTGCTGGAACTTCATCGGGTCGCGCATGAAGAAGACCGGCGTGTTGTTGCCGACCAGGTCGAAGTTGCCCTCGGTGGTGTAGAACTTCAGCGCGAAGCCGCGCGGGTCCCGCCAGGTGTCCGGGCTGCCGCGCTCACCCGCGACGGTCGAAAACCGGATCAGCGTCTCGGTTTTGGTGCCCGGCTGGAACACCGCCGCCCGGGTGTAGCGGCTGACGTCGTTGGTCACCTCGAAGTGGCCGAAGGCGCCGCCGCCCTTGGCGTGCGGCTGGCGTTCCGGGATGCGCTCCCGGTTGAACATCGCCATCTGCTCGATCAGGTAGTGATCCTGCAGCAGGATCGGCCCGTCGGGGCCGATCGTCAACGATTGGTCGTCGCTGGGCGCCGGGATGCCGGCGTCGGTGGTGGTATGGCGCTCCGTCATTTCACTGCCTCCTCGTTAAATCGAATGAGCTCAATAAGTTTCGATGACGTGGGCGGCCGGCTCACGGGCGCGGATTCCCCGGGGTGTTCGGCGCCGGTGCGGGCGGGCTGGGCGTCTGCGACTGGCTGGGACCGCCGGGTCCACCCGGGCCGACGCCCGGAGGCGGGCCACCCGGACCACCCGGACCGCCGGGGCCGCCAGGCCCAAAGCCCGGCGGCGGCCCCCACGGGCCGACGACCATCCCCGGACCGCCCGGACCGCCGAACTGCCACGGCCCGCCGCCCGGGCCGCCGGGGCCGTACATCATGCCGTGGTGGTGCTTGTGGTGGCAGTGATGGTTGAACCCGACGACCATGGCGCCGGCGAAGAAGACGGTCGACAGGATGAAGACGATCCCGGCCACGATCACCACCCACGCCGCGGCGACGTAGAGCTTCGGGGGCTTGACCCGCTCGTACGCGGGCGCCGGCGGTGGCGGCGCGGCGACGGAAGTCGGTTGCGCTGACGGTTCAGGTGTTTGGGTCATGCCTTGAATATTGCCCATCCCGTCAACCGCGATAACAGGTTGAGCCGACAAAAGTTGCTGTGAATTGTGTAGCCCGGCGCTCGTTCGAGCGCCGGGCTATCGGTGGAGGTTTGACGACCCGCCTACGGCGTGCGAGGCGGCGCGACCGACGACGGGATCTGGCTGGGCCCGGGAGCGCCGGGTGTCGCCGACGCGGGCCCGCCGCCCTGGACCGCCCCGGGGCCGCCGGCCGGGCCACCCGGCCCGCCGGGACCGCCCGGGCCGCCGAAGCGGTGCGGGTGCATGAAGGCGGCGTGGTGCTTGTGGTGGTGCATGCCGCCATGGCCGTGGTGCCCGAGCGCCATCCCGGTGAAGAAGATCACCGAGACGATGAACACGACGCCGGCGACGATGGCGACCCATGCCGCGGCAATGAAGACCCGAGGGGTCCGGAACAGCGCCGGCTCGACCGCCGGCGCGGGCGCGGTTGCGGTTGAGGTCCGCACAGTTGGTGTGTCAGATGTTTCACTCATGAGACTCATGATGCGGGCGTTAACGATAGTGGTGGCTATGCGCTACTTAAGTACCGGCTATGAGCTGAAAACGCCGTTACCTGCAAGAACCCGTGCCCGGCAGGCTAATCCGGCTTGAACGGGTTGACCGCGAACTGGATGACCCGGTACGGCGCGGTCGCCCTGGTCCTGGTGTCCCACTGGCTAACGAAAATTCGCATCTCATCCAGGGTCGACCCCGGTGAGATGTAGCCGCCATACGGCTGGGCGAGCCGGTTGTCGTACGGCGGCGGCAGGCTCTCCGCCGGATCGGGCCACTCGTCGTGCTGCACCACGGTGGTCACGGGCGCGGTGCCCAGCGAGGTCGGGTCGTCGGCCACCCGGACCTCCATGTTGCCCGTGCTGGCGTTGAAGTAGGACAGCACCGTTTTGCCGTCGATCTGCCGAATGGACATCTCGCCCACCTGATCGGGCCACAGCGGCGTGGGCGGCTTGCCCCACCCGCCGTCGGGCCCCGGCGCCCAGCCCTGCCACCGGGACCGGTCGATGAACGTCTGCGGCTTGGCCCGGTACAGCAGCACCGGATCGCGGCGCGTGAAGCTGTTGGCCACGATGTACACCCAGCCGCCCGGCGAGTCCGGGGTGGGGATCGGGTCGTAGTAGCCGCTGATCTGCGACTGCCGCCCGCCCTGGTAGGAGCCGTCGCGGCGGGATCCCGCGACGGTCCGCCAGCCGCCGCGCGCCGGCTCGGCCAGCACCAGCCGGGAGTTCTGCGGCTCGAGGTTTTTCGTGGTCGTCACCATCAGGTAGTTGCGCCGGTTGACCTGCACCACCCCGGCGGGCAGCTGGGAATCGCCGGGCGGCGTCGGGTCGGCCAGCAGCGGCTTGTTGATTCCGGTGACACCGGTGTAGCGCACCCCGGCGGGGTCGTCGACCGACGCGGTGTCCACGTGCAGCGCGATCGGCGAGTACCAGCCGCCGAACCCGACGCCCTGGCCGGCGAAGCTGTCGCCGCAGACCTGCAGGAGCTCGGTCGGGAACTCGAGGAACTCGCACAGGTCCGTCGCACCGACGCCGTAGTCCCCCGTCGGGGTTCCGGTGCCGGCCGTCGGCCCGATGCGCACCACCTGGCCCGGCGCCAGCGGCTGCAGGATCGGCTCCGGCGCCGGCGCCGGCGGATCGGCGCGCGCTACCCAAAAGCATTGCGGCACAACCAGAGCGGCCACAACTAGCGAGAACCGCGTCGCGGAACTCACCCGCGGATTCACAACTGCGCGGCGAGTAACTCGGCGATCTGGATGGTGTTCAGCGCGGCTCCCTTGCGCAGGTTGTCTCCCGAGACGAACAGCGCCAGGCCGCGCCCGTCCGGCACCCCCGGGTCGCGCCGGACGCGCCCGACCAGCGACTCGTCCACCCCGGCGGCGGCCAGCGGCGTCGGCACGTCGACGACCTTCACGCCCGGGGCGCCCTCGAGCAGCTCGCGGGCGCGCTCGGGCGCCAGCGGCCGCGCGAACTCGGCGTTGATCGACAGCGAGTGCCCGGTGAACACCGGCACGCGCACGCAGGTACCGCTGACCAGCAGGTCCGGGATGCCGAGGATCTTGCGGCTCTCGAAGCGCAGCTTCTGGTCCTCGTCGGTCTCCCCGGAACCGTCGTCCACCAACGATCCGGCCAGCGGCAGCACGTTGAACGCGATGGGCGCCACGTAGGTCTTCGGCGCCGGAAAGTCGCACGCGCCGCCGTCGTACACCAGCTGCTCGGCGCCGTCGATGACGGCGCGCGCCTGGGTGGCCAATTCCTCGACGCCGGCCAGGCCGCTGCCGGACACCGCCTGATAGCTCGACACCACCAGGCGCTGCAGCTGCGCCTCGTCGTGCAGCACCTTGAGGACGGGCATGGCGGCCATGGTCGTGCAGTTCGGGTTGGCGATGATGCCCTTCGGTCTCCGGTGCGCGTCCCGGTCGAAGTTCACCTCCGACACCACCAGCGGCACGTCGGGGTCCTTGCGCCACGCCGACGAGTTGTCGATCACCGTCACGCCGGCGGCCGCGAACCGCGGCGCCTGCGCCAGCGACGTCGTCTTGCCGGCCGAGAACACCGCCAGGTCCAGCCCCGTCGGGTCCGCGGTCGCGGCGTCCTCGACCTCGATCTCCTGGCCGCGGAATCCCAACTTGCGGCCCTGCGAGCGGGCGGAGGCGAAGAACCGCACCGTCGTGGCGGGAAAATCACGCTCCTCGAGCAGCGTGCGCATCACCTGGCCCACCTGACCGGTGGCCCCCACTACCCCAATCGCGACCATCTATCTGCCCGTCCCCGCATACACCGTCGCCGACTCCTCGCCGCCGAGCCCGAACGCCTCATGCAACGCCACGACGGCCTTGTCTAGTTCGGTGTCGCGGCACAGCACCGAAATCCGGATCTCGGAGGTGGAGATCAGCTCGATGTTGACGCCCACGGTGGCCAGCGCCTCACAGAACGTCGCGGTGACGCCCGGGTGGCTGCGCATGCCCGCCCCGATCAGCGACACCTTGCCGATGTGGTCGTCGTAGAGCAGCTGGGTGAACCCGATCTCGTCGCGCAGCGCGTCGAGCTTCTCCACCGCGGTGGGCCCGCTGTCGCGCGAACAGGTGAAGGTGATGTCGGTCTTGCCGTCCTCCACCTTGGAGACGTTCTGCAGCACCATGTCGATGTTCACGTCGGCGTCGGCGACGGCCCGGAACACCCTGGCGGCATAACCGGGGATGTCGGGGATCCCGACGATGGTCACCTTGGCCTCGCTGCGGTCGTGCGCGACTCCGGTCAGGATGGGGTCTTCCATGGCGATGTCCTTGATCGATCCCTTAACGACGGTGCCCGGCTTGTCCGAGTATGACGACCGGACGTGCACCGGAATGTTGTAGCGGCGAGCGTATTCGACGCAGCGCAGCATCAGCACCTTGGCGCCGCACGCCGCCATCTCGAGCATCTCCTCGAACGTCACGGTGTCCAGTCGGCGGGCGTTGTGCACGATCCGGGGGTCCGCGCTGAAGATGCCGTCCACGTCGGTGTAGATCTCGCACACGTCGGCGCCGAGCGCCGCGGCCAGGGCCACCGCGGTGGTGTCCGAGCCGCCGCGGCCGAGCGTGGTGACGTCGCGGGTGTCCTGGCTGACGCCCTGGAACCCGGCGACCAGCACGATGCGGCCCTCGTCGAGCGCGGTCCGCAGCCGGCCTGGGGTGACCTCGATGATCTTGGCGTTGCCGTGCGTGCCGGTGGTGATCACGCCGGCCTGCGAACCGGTGAACGACCGGGCCTGCGCGCCGAGCGATTCGATCGCCATGGCGACCAGCGCGTTGGAGATGCGTTCACCGGCGGTCAGCAGCATGTCGAGCTCGCGCGGCGGCGGAGCCGGGCAGACCTGCTGGGCCAGGTCCATCAGGTCGTCGGTGGTGTCGCCCATCGCGGACACGACCACGACGACGTCGTGGCCCTGCTTCTTGGTCGCGACGATGCGCTCCGCGACGCGGCGGATCCGGTCGGCATCCGCCACGGATGATCCGCCGTACTTCTGCACGACGAGCGCCACTGTTTCCCTTCCCCGCTGGTCTCAAAGTCCACAACAGAATACGTGGGGGCGCATCTCGATTTTCCGGCCGATGCCCGTGCGCTCTGGGCTTTGCGTGTGAGCCCAGGGCGGGGCTTTCGCGATGTTTTCGCCCTGAACGCACGCGCAAAGCCGTCACCGCACACTCGATGCCGGTTTTCCCTCGCGGCGCGGATCGCGGTAGAGTGCACACCGTGCAGCGGGTGCTCCTCCTCGGACGCCGCGACGGGGTCTGATCCAGACCGGCCTCCCGTCGCGGGAGTTCGCGATGCGCCGGTCTGAGGTTCCTTCCAAACCCCGGAGCAACTACCGTGACCCATCCTGATTCGCCCGACGCCTACAAGTCGGCCCGCACCATCGTCAAACCCGCCGGCCCGCCGGGGCCCGACCAGCCCGCGTGGAATCCCCAGCGCGGCTCGTCGATGCCGATCAACCGGTACCGGTCCTTCGCCGACGAGGTCGAGCCCGTCCGCCTGGCCGACCGCACCTGGCCCGACCGGGTCCTCACCCACGCCCCGCTGTGGTGCGCCGTGGACCTGCGCGACGGCAACCAGGCGCTGATCGACCCGATGAGCCCGGCCCGCAAGCGCCGCATGTTCGACCTGCTGGTGCGCATGGGCTACAAGGAGATCGAGGTCGGCTTCCCGTCGGCCAGCCAGACCGATTTCGATTTCGTCCGCGCCATCATCACCGAGGGCGCCATCCCCGACGACGTCACGATCCAGGTGCTGACCCAGTGCCGGCCGGAGCTCATCGAGCGCACCTTCGCGGCGTGCGAGGGCGCGCCGCGGGCCATCGTGCACTTCTACAACTCGACGTCGATCCTGCAACGTCGCGTCGTGTTCCGCGCGGACCGGGCGGCGGTCCAGGCCATCGCCACCGACGGCGCGCGCAAATGCGTCGAGGAGGCCGCCAAGCACCCCGGCACGCAGTGGCGCTTCGAGTACTCGCCGGAGTCCTACACGGGCACCGAACTCGAGTACGCCAAGCAGGTGTGCGACGCCGTCGGCGACATCATCGCCCCGACGCCGGACAACCCGATCATCTTCAACCTGCCCGCCACCGTGGAGATGGCCACCCCGAACGTCTACGCCGATTCGATCGAGTGGATGAGCCGCAACCTGGCCAACCGGGAATCGGTGATCCTGAGCCTGCACCCGCACAACGACCGCGGAACCGCCGTCGCCGCAGCCGAATTGGGCTACCAGGCCGGTGCCGACCGGATCGAGGGCTGCCTGTTCGGCAACGGGGAGCGGACCGGCAACGTGTGCCTGGTGACGCTGGGTCTCAACCTGTTCTCCCGCGGCGTGGACCCGCAGATCGACTTCTCCAACATCGACGAGATCCGCCGCACCGTGGAGTACTGCAACCAGCTGCCGGTGCCCGAGCGCCACCCCTACGGCGGCGACCTGGTCTACACGGCGTTCTCCGGCAGCCACCAGGACGCCATCAACAAGGGCCTGGACCAGATGAAGATCGCCGCGGACGAGGCCGACAGCGACGTCGACGACATGCTCTGGCAGGTGCCCTATCTGCCGATCGACCCCAAGGACGTCGGGCGCACCTACGAGGCGGTGATCCGGGTCAACTCGCAGTCCGGCAAGGGCGGAGTGGCCTACATCATGAAGGCCGATCACGGCCTCGCGCTGCCCCGGCGGCTGCAGATCGAGTTCTCCCAAGTGATCCAGAAGATCACCGACGGGGAGGGCGGCGAGGTCTCTCCGAAGGAGATGTGGGAGGCGTTCTCCGAGGAGTACCTGATCCCGGTGCGGCCGCTGGAGCGGATCAGGCAGCGCGTCGACGCCTCCGACGAGGACGGCGGCGCGACGACGATCGAGGCCACCGTCAAGATCGACGGCGTGGAGACCGAGATCAGCGGCACCGGCAACGGCCCGCTCGCCGCCTTCGTCCACGCGCTGGGGACCGTCGGCTTCGACGTGGCCGTGCTGGATTACTCCGAGCACGCGATGAGCTCGGGTGACGACGCCCAGGCCGCCGCGTACGTGGAGGCCTCGGTCGCAGGCAGGACGGTGTGGGGCGTGGGCATCGCCCCGTCGATCACCACCGCGTCGCTGCGCGCCGTGGTGTCGGCGGTCAACCGCGCCTCGCGGGGCTGATCAGAACAGCGCTAGCTGCGCGTCGGCCGCGGTGACGTCGGTGAATTCCTCCATGCTGGTGCCGCCGGCGACGGCACCGACGCCCTCCATGAACTGCGCGTCGGACAGCACCGGCACCCCCAGCCGCAGGGCGTGATAGCCCTTGCCCTGCTCGGGGGCGGCGTCGTTGCACACCACCAGCGAGGTCTCGCCGTCCACGACGTCGCTATAGGCGAGCCCGGCGTGCAGGATGCGCTCGACGAGCTCCTCGTGGGTGCGCCGCACCTCGGCCGCCAGCGCGACCCGCATGCCCTGGACCAGCGGCCTGCCCCGCACGAAGGGCCCGGGGTTGAGGTAGGGGCACGGCATCCGCGAAGCCAGCACCTTGAGCGGGCGCAGCTCGTCGTGCGTCACCCGGCCGTTCGGCCATTGCCGCCGGGTCACCGGGTGCACCGGCAGCCAGATGTCGCGTTCGCGCGCCCGCTGTAGCGCCGACTCCAGCACGCCGGTCAGCACCAGCGCGTCGTCGAAGGCGTCGTGCGGGCGCTCCTGCACGACGCCCCAGTGCGCCGCGAGGGTCTCCAGCCGCAGGTTCTCCACCCCGAGGTCCAGCCGCCGCGCCAGCTCAACCGTGCACATGACGTGGTCGACGGGCAGCTCCGCCTCGGCGACCTCGGCCTCCGCGGCCAAAAAGGCGTAGTCGAAGGCGACGTTGTGCGCCACCAGCGTCCGGCCGCGCAGCACCTCGACCAGGTCACCGACGATGTCAGCGAACTGCGGCTGGTCCTCCAGCATCGCGGCGGTCAGCCCGTGCACGTGGGTGGGACCGGGGTCCACCCCCGGATTGAGCAGGCTGACCACCGACTGCTCCACTCGGCCGTCGGCGTCGAGCCCGAGCGCGGCGACGCTGATGATGCGCGCCTGACCCGGCCGAAATCCCGAGGTCTCGACGTCGATGACTGCCCAGCCCCCACCCGGCTCGTCGGCCGGCCGCCCCCAGGACACCCGGTTCATGACCTGAGCATGGCACGTGAGACCGACATCGCCCGGTCGCTGCGAATCCGTGTCGCCACTTAACACATAAACTGCCCGGGTGATCACCACCCGTGCCCGCCTGGCCCTCGCCGCGGGAGCGAGCGCGCGCTGGGCATCGCGGGTGACCGGACGCGGGGCCGGCGCCATGATCGGCGGCCTGGTCGCGATGACGCTGGACCGTTCGGTGCTGCACCAGCTCGCCGACGGTCGGCGCACCGTCGTCGTCACCGGCACCAACGGCAAGTCGACGACCACGCGGATGACGGCGGCCGCGCTCGCCACGCTGGGCCCGGTGGCCACCAACGCCGAGGGCGCCAACATGGACGCCGGCCTGGTCGCCGCGCTGGCCGCCGACCGCGAGGCCGGATTGGCCGCCCTGGAGGTCGACGAGATGCACGTGCCGCACGTCGCCGACGCCGTCGACCCCAGCGTCATCGTGCTGCTCAACCTGTCGCGCGACCAGCTGGACCGGGTCGGGGAGATCAACGTAATCGAGCGCACGCTGCGGGCCGGCCTGGCGCGGCATCCCGAGGCTGTCGTCGTCGCCAACTGCGACGACGTGCTGATGACGTCCGCGGCCTACGACAGCCCCAACGTGGTGTGGGTGGCCGCCGGCGGGGCCTGGGCGAACGACTCGGTCAGCTGCCCGCGCAGCGGCGAGGTCATCGTCCGCGACCAGGGGCACTGGTATTCCACCGGCGCCGACTTCAAGCGGCCCAGCCCCCAGTGGTGGTTCGACGACGAGACGCTGTACGGGCCCGACGGGCTGTCCCTGCCGATGCGGCTGGCGCTGCCGGGCGCGGTCAACCGGGGCAACGCCGCCCAGGCCGTGGCCGCCGCCGTCGCGCTGGGCGCGGACCCAGCCCAGGCCGTCGCGGCGGTCTCCAACGTCGACGAGGTCGCCGGGCGCTACCGCAGCGTCCGCGTCGGCGACCACGAGGCGCGGATCTTGCTGGCCAAGAACCCGGCCGGCTGGCAGGAGGCGCTGTCGATGGTCGACAAGCACGCGGCCGGGGTGGTGATCTCGGTCAACGGGCAGGTGCCCGACGGCGAGGACCTGTCGTGGTTGTGGGATGTCCAGTTCGAGCACTTCGAAGAGACGGAAGTCGTCGCGGCCGGGGAACGCGGCACCGACCTGGCGGTGCGCCTCGGCTACGCGGGCGTCGAGCACACGTTGGTGCACGACACCCTGGCCGCGATCGCGTCGTGCCCGCCCGGGCGCGTCGAGGTCGTCGCCAACTACACCGCCTTCCTGCAGCTGCAGCGAGCGTTGGCGCGCCGTGGCTGACTCCACCGTGCGGATCGGGCTGGTGCTGCCCGACGTGATGGGCACCTACGGCGACGGCGGCAACGCCCTGGTGCTGCGTCAACGGCTGCGGTTGCGGGGCATCGCGGCCGAGATCGTCGAGATCACCCTGGCCGACCCGGTGCCGGAGTCGCTGGACCTCTACACGCTCGGCGGGGCCGAGGACTACGCGCAGCGGCTGGCCACCCGGCACCTGCTTCGCTACCCGGGCCTGCAGCGCGCGGCCGAGCGGGGCGCGCCGGTGCTGGCGATCTGCGCGGCGGTCCAGGTGCTGGGGCACTGGTACGCGACGTCGTCGGGCGAACGCGTCGACGGGGTGGGCATGCTGGACGCCACCACGTCGCCGCAGGGCGCGCGCACCATCGGCGAGCTGGTCACCAAGCCGCTGCTGGCCGGCCTGACCCAGCGGCTCACCGGCTTCGAGAATCACCGCGGCGGCACCGTGTTGGGGTCCGCGGCGACGCCGTTGGGCGCGGTGGTCAAGGGCGCGGGCAACCGGGCGGGTGACGGCTTCGACGGCGCGGTGCAGGGCAGCGTGGTCGCGACCTACATGCACGGGCCGTGCCTGGCCCGCAACCCGGAGCTGGCCGACCTGTTGCTCGGCAAAGTGGTGGGCGAGCTGTCGCCGCTGCAGCTGCCCGAGGTGGACCTGCTGCGCCGCGAGCGGCTCGCGGCCCGCTAGGGCGCCTTCCTCCGCGACACGTAAACGTCTGCGACGACACGCCGCGGTGAGTCGCAACCGTTTATGTCTCGCGGCGCTCCAAGAATCCGTCAAGGATTCGACTAGCGGCCGCACTCAACCTTCTCTCGACGCACCCATCGAGAGAAGGAAGCCCATGCGCAACTTCGGAACCACCGTCGCCGGCGCGGCCCGCGCCGTCGGGCTCGCGGCCGCACTCAGCGCCGCGGTCGGCTCGATGGTCGCGCTCGCCGCCAGGGCCGACGCCGCCCAGGACGGGATGCACGGCAACCCGGCCGCCGCGGCGCCCTACTGGCGCTACCAACAGCAGGACCTCGACTGCGGGGAGATGGCAGTGGCCGACGTCGTCGGCCAGGTCACCGGCCGCGAGCCCACCGAGGGCGAGATCACCGACGTCGCCGGAAACATCCTCAGCGTCAGCCACCCCGGACCGATCTACCGGCCCGGGAAGAACACCAAGAACTCCGACCTGCCCGTGCTGCTGGCGCACTACGGCGTCCCGGCCGCCGCGGTCCACCCCAACCTCGACGCCCTCGCGCGGGACCTGGATCAGGGGCGCAAGGTGATCGTCGGGGTCAACGACAAGATCCTGTGGAACACGCGCGGCGACCGCTCCCAGGAAAACCACTTCGTGGTCGTCATCGGCATCGATAACTCGGGCAACGTGGTGCACCTGAACGACAGCGGCATCGCGGCCGGCCGCGACGAGCAGGTCTCCGTTGCCACCTTCGAAGCGGCGTGGCAGACCAGCGACAACTTCGCCGTCGTCACCAGCTGATGAGTCAGACCATGGCCCGGCGGCCGGTGAGCGCGCGACCCAGCGTCAGCTCGTCGGCGAACTCCAGATCACCGCCCATCGGCAGCCCGGACGCGATCCGGGTCACGGTCAGGCCGGGGATGTCGCGCAGCATCCGGACGAGATAGGTGGCCGTCGCCTCCCCCTCGGTGTTGGGGTCGGTGGCAATGATCACCTCGGTGATGTCGACGTCGTCGACCCGCTCACCGATGCGGCTCAGCAGCTCGCGGATGCGCAGCTGCTCGGGCCCCACGCCGGACAGCGGATCCAGCGCGCCGCCCAGCACGTGGTAACGGCCGCGGAACTCGCGGGTGCGCTCGACGGCCTGGATGTCCTTCGGCTCCTCGACGACACAGACCAGCGAGCCGTCCCGGCGGGGGTCGGCGCAGATACGGCAGCGCTCGTCGTCGGACACGTTGCCGCACACCGCGCAGAACCGGACGCCCTCGCGGACCTTCCCCAACACCGCGGTCAGCCGGTCGATCTCCGGCGGTTCGACCGACAGCAGGTGGAACGCGATGCGCTGCGCGCTCTTGGGCCCGATGCCCGGCAGCTTGCCGAGCTCGTCGATCAGATCCTGGACGGGTCCCTCAAACATGTCGGTGCAGCGTCACAGCCCCGGCATTTGAGTCGGCGGTGGCGCCGGCGGCTGGGCCGGCGCGGCGCCCATGCCACCGGCCAGGGCCCCGAGTCGCTCCTGCGCCATCTTGGTGACCTGTCCCGAGGCGTCGCGCATGGCGCCGACGATCAGGTCCTGCAGGGTCTCGATGTCGCTGGGGTCGACGACCTTGGGGTCGATCTCGACGCCGATCACCTCGCCGCTGCCCTTCACGACGACCTTGACCAGGCCCCCGCCGGCCTCGCCGTGTATCTCGGCGTTGGCGAGCTGGTGCTGGGCCTCCAGCAGCTTCTGCTGCATCTGCTGCGCCTGAGCGAGCAGCGCCGACATGTCGCCTCCGGGTTGCATGACAATCCCCTCGCATCTTGGTCTCGAGTTGGTTTCGCCTGCGGGTGCCGGGCGATTCGGAACACCCAGCGTAGACCGCGCGAGGTTACCTTTGCGCCGTGGACCTACGAGTGAGCAGGCGTGTCGGAATCAAACTGGTGGTCGGTGCGCTGGTCGCGGCCTCGACGGCGATCCTGCCGACGGCAACCCCGGCCGCCTGGGCTGTTCCGTCCAACATCGCCGGCATGGTCGTTTTCATCGACCCCGGCCACAACGGGTCCAACGACGCGTCCATCTCCCGCCAGGTGCCCACCGGGCGCGGCGGCACGAAGGACTGCCAGGCCAGCGGGACGTCGACCAACACCGGGTACGCCGAGCACACGTTCACCTGGGATACCGCGCTGCGGGTCCGCGCCGAACTCAACGCGCTGGGCGTCCGCACAGCCCTGTCGCGCGGCAACGACACCGGCCTGGGGGCCTGCGTCGACGAGCGCGCCAACATGGCCAACGCGTTGCACCCCAACGCGGTCCTGAGCATCCATGCCGACGGCGGCCCGCCGTCGGGGCGGGGGTTCCACGTCAACTACTCGGCGCCGCCGCTCAACCAGGCGCAGGCCGGGCCCTCGGTGCAGTACGCCCGAATCATGCGCGACCAGATGCAGGCGTCGGGCATTCCGCCCGCGAACTACATCGGTCAGGACGGGCTGTACGGGCGCTCGGACCTCGCCGGTCTGAACCTGGCGCAGTATCCGTCGATCCTCGTCGAGTGCGGCAACATGAAGAATCCCGTGGACTCGGCGCTGATGGAGTCGGCCGAGGGCCGACAGAAGTACGCCGACGCCCTGGTCCGCGGCGTCGCGGGCTTCTTGGCCACCCAGGGCCAGGCGCGCTAGCTTTCCAGTTCCTTCTTCAGGTTGGCCAGCACCTCGCCCTGAATCCTCTTCAGCCCCAAGGGCGCAAAGGTCTTCTCGAAGAAGCCTTTGACGCCGCCGGCGCCGGTCCAGCTGGTCTTCACCGTGACGCTGGACCCCGGCCCGGCGGGAGCCACCGTCCAATTGGTGATCATCGACGAGTTCGCATCCTTTTCGATGACCGTGTGGCCGGCCACGTCAACGTTCACCTGCACGTCGCGAACCCGTGACTTGGTGGCCTGCAGCTTCCACTTGGCGACGGTGCCCGCGCCCTGGCCGCCCTGCAGCACCTGGTACTCGCTGTACTGCGGGGACAGGATCTTCGGGCGCATCTTCTGATAGTCCGCAACCGCGGCCAGGGTTGCCCCGGGCTCGACGTCGATCAAGATCGTGCTGGCTGCGCTCACCTGGCCCATCGGGCGCGACTCCTCTTTATCGATAGCTTTGCGATGTCTTGTGATCCCGCCGCGCGCGGGTGCACGGGCTGTATCCGAAGACTAGGGTATATGTGGTGCCTGTCCCTGGATCTGCACTCTCGGCTCACGCGGCGGGCGTCGACCGGTTGATGGCGAGTTATCGATCCATCCCCGCGACGTCCGCCGTCCGGCTCGCCAAGCCCACCTCAAATCTGTTCCGCGCCCGCGCCAAACGCGATGCGCGCGGCCTGGACACCTCCGGTTTGACCGGCGTTCTCTCGGTCGATCCCGACGCTCGCACCGCCGACGTGGCCGGCATGTGCACCTACGAGGACCTGGTGGCCGCGACGCTGCCGTACGGCCTTTCGCCACTGGTGGTTCCGCAGCTGAAGACCATCACCCTCGGCGGTGCGGTCAGCGGCTTGGGCATCGAGTCGGCGTCCTTTCGCAACGGCCTGCCCCACGAATCGGTGCTGGAGATGGACATCCTCACCGGCGCCGGTGAATTGGTGACCGCTTCGCGCACCCAACACCCCGACCTGTTTCGCGCCTTTCCCAATTCCTATGGCACCCTGGGGTATTCGACGAGGCTGCGGATCGAGCTGGAGCCCGTCGCGCCGTTTGTGGCGCTGCGGCACATCCGATTCCGCTCGCTGCCCGACATGGTCGCGGCCATGGAACGCATCATCGACACCGGCGGGCAGGGCGGCACGCCGGTGGACTACCTGGACGGTGTGGTCTTCAGCCCCGGCGAAAGCTACCTGTGCGTGGGCCGCCGGACCGCCACCCCGGGCCCGGTCAGCGACTACACCGGGAAAAGCATTTACTACCAATCGATTCGGCACGACTCGGTTGGCGCGGAGGCCACCAAGGACGACCGGCTGACCATTCACGACTACCTGTGGCGCTGGGACACCGACTGGTTCTGGTGCTCCCGCGCGTTCGGCGCCCAGAACCCGCGGGTGCGGCGCTGGTGGCCCCGCCGGTACCGGCGCAGCAGCTTCTACTGGAAGCTCGTCGCCCTGGACCAGCGTTTCGGCATCGCCGATCGCATCGAGAAGCGCAATGGCCGCCCGCCGCGCGAGCGGGTGGTGCAGGACGTCGAGGTGCCGGTCGAACGGACCTGCGAGTTTTTGGAGTGGTTCGCCGCCAACGTGCCGATCACGCCGATCTGGCTGTGCCCGCTGCGGCTGCGCGATCACGACGGCTGGCCGCTGTATCCGATCCGCCCGGACCACACCTACGTCAACATCGGGTTCTGGTCGTCGGTGCCGGCCGGCGCGACCGAAGGCGCCACCAATCGGGCGATCGAGGCAAAGGTCAGCGAGCTGGACGGGCACAAGTCGCTGTACTCCGATTCCTTTTACACCCGCGAGGAGTTTGACGAGCTCTACGGCGGGGAGGCTTACAAGACGGTCAAGAAAACCTACGACCCGGATTCGCGTCTCTTGGACCTGTACGCAAAGGCGGTGCAACGGCGATGACGACCACCCGAGAACCCCACCACACCACCACCGGGAAGCTCAGCATGGCGGAGATCCTGGAGCTGTTCGCCGCGACCGGACGGCACCCGCTGAAGTTCACCGCGTACGACGGCAGCACCGCCGGCAGCGAGGACGCGGAGCTGGGCCTGGACCTGTGCTCGCCGCGCGGGGCCACCTATCTGGCCACCGCCCCCGGCGAGCTCGGGCTGGCCCGCGCCTACGTGTCGGGTGACCTGCAGACCTACGGCGTGCATCCCGGCGACCCGTACCCGTTGCTCAAGACGCTGACCGACCGGGTCAACTTCAAGCGGCCGTCGGCGCGGACGCTGGCCAACGTCGTCCGCTCCATGGGCGTCGAGCACCTGCTGCCCGTCGCCCCGCCGCCGGAGGAGGCGCCGCCGCGGTGGCGCCGGGTCGCGGCCGGGGTCATGCACAGCAAGACCCGGGACGCCGAGGCCATCCACCACCACTACGACGTCTCCAACACCTTCTACGAGTGGGTGCTGGGTCCGTCGATGACCTACACCTGCGCGGTCTACCCCCACGCCGACGCCACGCTGGAAGAGGCGCAGGAAAACAAGTACCGGCTGATCTTCGACAAGCTGCGCCTGCAGCCGGGCGACCGGCTGCTCGACGTCGGCTGCGGCTGGGGCGGCATGGTGCGCTACGCAGCGCGGCACGGTGTCCACGCGATCGGCGCCACGCTGTCGGCCGAGCAGGCGAAATGGGCGCAACAGGCGATCGAGGACGACGGTCTCGCCGGCCTCGCCGAGGTGCGCCACTCCGACTATCGCGACGTCGAGGAGGCGGAGTTCGACGCCGTCTCCTCGATCGGCCTGACCGAGCACATCGGCGTCAAGAATTACCCCGCCTACTTCGGTTTCCTGAAGTCCAAGCTGCGCAGCGGCGGCCTGCTGCTCAATCACTGCATCACCCGCCACGACAACAAATCGACCTCGTTCGCCGGCGGGTTCACCGACCGCTACGTCTTCCCGGACGGCGAGCTCACCGGCTCGGGCCGCATTGTCACCGAGGCGCAAGACGCCGGCTTGGAGGTGCTGCACGAGGAGAACTTCCGGCATCACTACGCGATGACGCTGCGGGACTGGTGCCGCAACCTGGTCACGCACTGGGACGCGGCGGTCGAGGAGGTCGGGCTGGCGACGGCCAAGGTGTGGGGCCTGTACATGGCGGCGTCCCGGGTGGCCTTCGAGCAGAACAACCTTCAGCTGCATCACGTGCTGGCGGCCAATGTCGCGGCGCGCGGCGACGACGCCCTGCCGCTGCGGCCGTGGTGGACGCCCTAGCCTGATGGCGGCGACCCGTTGCGCCCGGCTACGCCGCGCTTACGGTCGCCACTAGCCCCCGTCGATCCGGCGGGCGCCCAGCTCGTTCTGCAGTAGCTCCAGCGCGACCTCCTCGGGGTCGCGGCGCGGCGCCGACGACTCGCTGCGGCCGGCCTCGGCGAGCAGGTGCTCCTCTTCGTCGCGCCGAGCCGAATCCGCCTCGGGGGGCTCGTCCACGGGCGCTTCCGGACGGGCGGGCGTCGGGGTGCTCGCGGCCGGCTCGCCCGCGCCGACCTCGCAGCGCACCCGCCAGCTCACCCCCAGCGCGTCTTTGAGCGCTTCGGCGATGACGTCGGCGTTGCGCTGCTCGGACAGCCGCTTGGCCAGCGGGGCCGACGCGTGCGTCAACACCAGCGTGTTGTCCTCCACCGCCCGGACCGTGGCGCCCGCCAGCATCACCTCGGTGGTGCGGCTGCGCTGGCGCACCTTGTCGCGCACCGTCGGCCACATCGATCGCAGCGCGGCCGCGTTGAGTTCGCCTGGGGCAGCGGGTGATTCGGACTCAGGCGGCGGCGGAGCCGGCTCAGGTGGCGCGGCCGGTGTCGGCGCCGGCTCGGGTTTCGGTTCGGGTCTGGCAACGGCCGTTCGCTTCGGCGGCGGGCTCGGCTCGACGGGCACCTCCGAGGCGGGCAGGGACACGCCCAGCCGGGTCTCGATCCGCTCGACGCGCTGCAGAAGCGCCGACTCGGCGTCGCTGGCCGACGGCAACAGCAGCCGCGCGCACACCACCTCGAGCAGCAGGCGCGGCGCCGTCGCACCGCGCATCTCCCCCAGCCCGGCCTGCACCACCTCGGCGTACCGGGTCAGGGTCGCCGGGCCGATCCGCGCCGCCTGCTCGCGCATCCGGTCCAGCACGTCCTCGGGCGCGTCCACCACGCCGCGGCTGACGGCATCCGGAACCGATTGCAGCACCAGGAGATCCCGGAACCGTTCCAGCAGATCGGTGGCGAAGCGCCGCGGGTCGTGGCCGGCGTCGATCACCGATTCGACCGCGCCGAACAGCGCGGCGGCGTCCGAGGCGGCGAGGGCGTCCACGGCGTCGTCGATCAGCGCGACGTCGGTGGCCCCCAGCAGCCCCAGCGCGCGCTGGTAGGTCACGTGGTTGCCCTCGGCGCCGGCCAGCAGCTGATCCAGGACCGAGAGCGTGTCGCGCGGCGAACCCCCGCCGGCCCGGATCACCAGCGGGTACACCGCGTCGTCGACGACGACGTCCTCCTGCTCGCAGATCCGCCCGATCAGCGCCCGCATGGTCTTGGGCGGCAGCAGCCGGAACGGGTAGTGGTGGGTGCGCGACCGGATCGTCGGCAACACCTTCTCCGGTTCGGTGGTGGCGAAGATGAAGATGAGATGCTCGGGCGGCTCTTCGACGATCTTGAGCAAAGCGTTGAACCCCGCGGTGGTCACCATGTGCGCCTCGTCGACGATGAACACCCGGTAGCGCGACTGCGCGGGCGCGTAGAAGGCGCGGTCCCGCAGCTCGCGCGTGTCGTCCACGCCGCCGTGGCTGGCGGCGTCGAGCTCCACCACGTCGATGCTGCCCGGCGCGTTGGGCGCCAGCGCCGTGCAGGACTCGCAGACGCCGCACGGGTTGGCCGTCGGCCCCTGCGCGCAGTTCAGCGACCGGGCCAGGATGCGCGCCGACGACGTCTTGCCGCAGCCGCGCGGCCCGGAAAACAGGTAGGCGTGGTTGATCCGGCCGGCCTCCAGGGCGATCGACAGCGGCTCGGTGACGTGCTCCTGCCCCACCACCTCGGCGAAGGTTGCCGGTCGATATTTGCGGTAGAGGGCCACGGTCAGCAGGCTACCGGCGCGGGCTGACTGGAGCCCGGCGGGCGTCGAGTGTGCATCGCCGGCTTTTGAGTGTGCAGCTGCGGTCGACGCGCCCGGCGTGTCGTCGCCGTCAGCTCACACTCGACGGGGAGGTCACCAGCAGCGACTCCGACGCCGCCAGCAGCGCGCACGTCGCCAGCCCGTCGACCGCGTCGCGCAGGTCCGGCAGCGACGGGAAGGTGGGCGCGATCCGGATGTTCTTGTCGTCCGGGTCTTTCCGATACGGGAACGACGCACCCGCCTCGGTCACCGCGATGCCCGCGTCCTTGGCCAGGGCGACGGTCCGCCGCGCGGTGCCGGGCAGCACGTCGAGGCTGATGAAGTAGCCACCCTGGGGTTCGGTCCACGACGCGATCTTGGAGTCGCCCAGCCGCTCGGCCAGAATCTCGAGCGCCAACGCGAACTTCGGCGCCAGGATCTGCTGGTGACGGTGCATCTGCAGCCGCACCCCGTCGGCGTCGCCGAAGAAGCGCAGGTGCCGCAGCTGGTTCACCTTGTCCGGGCCGATCGACTTCTTCCCCGCGTATTGCAGGTACCAGGCGATGTTGCCCAGCGACCCGCCCAGGAAGCTGACCCCGGCGCCGGCGAAGGTGATCTTCGAGGTGGACGCGAACACGTAGGGGCGGTTGGGGTTGCCGGCCGTGGCCGCCAGCCCGAGCACGTCGACCTGGCGGATGAAGTCGTGCGTCAGGGTGTGCACCGCGTAGGCGTTGTCCCAGAACAGCCGGAAGTCCGGCGCCGCCGTCCGCATCTGCACGAGCCGGCGCACCGCCTCCCAGGAGTAGGTGATGCCGGTGGGGTTGCCGAACACCGGTACGGCCCACATGCCCTTGATCGCGGGATCGACGGCGACCAGTTCCTCGATGAGGTCGACGTCCGGGCCGTCCTGCAGCATCGGGACCGCGATCATCTCGATGCCCATCGTCTCGGTGATGGCGAAGTGGCGGTCGTAGCCGGGGACCGGGCACAGGAACTTGACGGCCGGCTCGTCCTTCCAGGGCCGCGGCGAGTCCACGCCGCCGTACAACATCGAGAAGGCCACGAGATCGTGCATCAGCTCCAGGCTCGAGTTGTTGCCGGCGATCAGGTTTTGCACCGGGATCCCGAGCAGCTCCCCGAAGATGGCCCGCAGCTCCGGCAGGCCGTGCAGGCCGCCGTAGTTGCGGGTGTCGGTGCCCTCGGAGTCGCGGAAATCGTCGCCGGGGAGGCTCAGCAGCTGGTTGGACAGGTCGAGCTGCTCGGGCGAGGGCTTGCCGCGGGTCAGGTCCAAAGCCAGCTTCTTGGCTTGCAGCTCCGCATAATCCTGCTGGTTGCGCACGTGCACCGCGGTCAGCTCGTCGGGGCTGAGCGAATCGAACGACACCATGGACCCTTTCGCTGTCGAGGCGGTGGTTTCGGGGTGAGGTGTTGGACATGCCGTGGGCCCCGACATAGGGGACCCCGCGCACCCGACAGAGCCCATTGACCCTTGCTGCCTTCCGGCCCTGGGGGAGTTCACAGGATAGACGCCGCGCGGGGTCCTTCGGCGAGTCTAGTACCTGGCCGGAAGTGCTTGGCGGCGGCCGTGACGCACTCGGTTACCATGGCCCACGGAGGATTCGCCTAGTGGCCTATGGCGCTCGCCTGGAACGCGGGTTGGGTTAATAGCCCTCGCGGGTTCAAATCCCGCATCCTCCGCCACCGGTCGCGCTCGATGGGGCGCGTCCACGCACGGGGGTTGTTTGGAATCGCTTTGACCGGCCTTTAGGCTGGCTTACCGGCCGACAAGGCTGACCGGCAGCATGAGGAGGCGTATGGGGCGCAAGGTCGCCATACCGTGGCACGCGCTCTTTTCGATCGCTGCCGGCTTCCTCTACTTCTTTTTCGTGCTGCCCCGCTGGCCTGAGCTGATGGGCGACATCACGCATTCGGTGGGGACGACGCTGCGGATCGTGACGGGCGCGCTGATCGCCCTGGCCGCGCTGCCGGTGGTGTTCACCCAGTTGCGGACCCGCAAGCCGGAGTTGGGCACCCCGCAGCTGGCGCTGACCATCAGGCTGTGGTCGATCGTGGCCCACGTGCTGGCCGGCGCGCTGATCATCGGCACCGCGATCAGCGAGATCTGGCTCAGCCTCGACGCCGCCGGGCGCTGGCTGTTCGGCATTTACGGCGCCGCGGCCGCGATCGGCGTGCTCGGCGTCTTCGCGTTTTATCTGTCGTTCGTCGCCGAGCTGCCGCCGCCACCGCCGAAGCCGATCAAGCCGAAGAAGGAAAAGCGCAAGAAGCGGCGGCTCCGCGGCAAGAAGGGCGACGAGACCGACGAGGTGACGGAAGAAGTCACCGGGGAGGGCGCCGAGCCCGAGGCCGAGGAGACCGAAGAGGCCCCGGACACCGAGGCGACCGAAGAAGCCGACGCGCCGGAGCAGGCCGAAGAGCCGGTCGAAACGGCCGAAGCCGCCGAGGAAGCACCGGCGGCGCAGGAAACCGACGAGGCCAAGAGTGGGTTGCAGAACCGCCGCCCGACCGGCAAGGGTTCCCACCGGATGCGGCGCCGGCGCACCCGCGGCGGCGTCGCGGTCGACGAATAGACGAATAGATCGCGGCCCGCGACGTCAGCGGCGCTTGAGGCTGTCCACGTAGGCGGCGATGCGCCGCTGCGTCTGGTCGGCGCCCCACACATGGCGAACCTCGCTGTCGACGAGGGCGCCCTCGCGCATCCGCGCCAGGGCGGGGGCCCGTAGCTGCACTTTGGTATGGCGATAGGCGTCGGCCGGGATGGCGCCGAGGTCGGCGGCCTCCGCCACGGCCGCCCCGACGAGGTCGTCGGCCACGATCCGGTGGGCGAGCCCGTGGGCCACAGCGTCGTCACCCCGATAGACGCGGCCACCCAGCAGCACGTCCTCGGCGCGGTCCCCGCACGCGTAGCGCATCACCTCGAGCGCGGCCACCGGAAACGGCACCCCGACGCGGACCTCGGAGGCCCCGATCTGCGCCTCGGGGCCGATCAGCCTGCGGTCGCAGGCGCACGCCAGCACGCAGCCGCCCGCGATGGCGGCGCCGTTGATGGCGGCCACCGTCGGGCCGGGGTAGCAGAACATCGCCTCGAACGCCTCGGACAGGGCGGGGATCAGCCGGTCGGTGTAGTCGGCGCCGCCGCCGACCACGCGGTTGAGGTCGACCCCGGCGCTGAACGCGCGGCCGGCGCCGGTGACGACGAGCGCTCCGGCGCCGGAGCGCTGCAGCTCGCCCAGCGCGTCCGTCAGCTCCTTGAGCAGCTCGACATCTTGGGCGTTGACGCGCCCGGAGGACAGGGTCAGTACCTGGACCGCGCCGGCGGCTTCGATCTCGATCACGATCAGACGATAACGACGGGGATGTCGGTGTTCTCATCGGTGTGGTAGCTCGCGCACACCCGGTGGTAGCCATCGGCGATCTGCAGCGGGACGCCCGTCGTGAAGTCGCCGCGCACCAGCAGGATCGGGGACAACGCCTGCCCCTTCTTGATCTTGGCGAGGTCGGCGGCGACATGCGGGTTGTCGTCCGGTAGCAGCCGCAGCCTCGCCGCCCGCAGAATGTCCTTGGCCTTCTGGTGGCTGACGATTCCGGCCTTCAGCTTTTCGGCCAACTGATCGGCGGTCCCCGGCTCCGCGAGCAAGGCGAGGTAGTCGGCCGCCGCCGGGAAGTCATGCGCCTCAGGCTTTTCCAGCCATTTCACGCTCGCCATCGCGCGTCTCCCTTCATCGGGCGTGTCGGGCAGCCTACCGGGCCGGGCCGGAAATTGGGATCGGTAGCGGCCCGGCACGTCTGTACTGGCGGCCATGGCGGCGCCAATGGGGCGGCGCATGAAGGAAGGAAAACCAGTGAATCGTCTCATCGCGGGAGCGATCGGAACCCTCGGCGTCGCGTCGGCGCTGGTGGGCTGCTCGAGCGGGGGCCACACGGCCGGCCCCGCGTCGAGCGCGGCGCCCAGCGCCGCCCCCGCCGGCACCAACGCGCAGGTCAAGGTGGGCGGCACCGACCTGGCCGGCCTGAACCCGTCGTCGGTGACCTGTGTGCGGACCGGCGGCAAGATCGACATCGGCAGCGGCAACGCCGGCACCCAGCAGGCGCTGGCCGTGGTGATGACCGACGAGGCCACCCCCAAGGTCGAGTCGCTGGCCCTGTTCGTCGACGGCAGCGCCCTGTCCGTCAGCAACGGGATGGGCGCCAAGGTCGGTTCGGCCAACGTGGCGGTGGACGGCAAGACCTACACCATCACCGGTCAGGCGCAGGGTGCCGACATGAAGAACCCGATGGCCGGAATGATCACCAAGGACTTCAACATCAAGGTGACCTGCGGTTGATCGACCGAACTCCGGGGCGGCGGGCGTGCCCTCACTCACACGTCCGCCGCTCCGGAACCTCGCCACGCCCGCGGCGGCGGACTTATGATGCAGCCGTGTCGATCCCCGCCGAATTGGCGAACGCCCGCCGGTTGGCGTACGCCGCCGACGAGACGCGCGCGCGGGATCTGCTGTTGTCGCTGGTGCCGCAGATCGAGCGCGAAGATCGTGACGATTTGATGCTGGAAGTCCTTGCGCAGCTTGGCGAGATCTACCTGGCGCGCGGGACTAACGACGGGGTGCGCGAGTCGATTCGGCGCATCCGCGACTGCCTGGCCGTCTATTCGGGGATCGCCGGAACGATGCCGGACGCCGCGGCGCGGGTGAGCATGTCCGACGCCGAGGTGGCGCACCTCATCTGCCGGTACTCACGGCGGGCGCTGTTTTTGGAGGCGGGCCTGGCCGCGGCCGTCGGCGACCATGAGGGCGCCGCGTCGGCGCTGAGCGCGTTGAGCGACACCGGCTCCGACGTCGACGACCTGGCCGACGAGCACACCTACCTGCGCGCCCACGCGCAAGTCTTGTGCGCCACGGCGCTCTGCGACGACGACCTGCATGTGCAATCGGTCCCGTTGTGGGAAGAGGCGCTTGCCGGCGTGGACCGCCTCCGGGACGGCAGCGAGTTGGCCGATCACCTCCTGATCGCCGCCGGCACCGCATACGGCAGATTCTGCGTCGAAACCGGCAGGCTGACCGAGGCCGAGCCCTGGCTGCGTCGCGCGGGGGCCAGGGCCGAGGCGCGCGGATGGGAATTGGCAAGCGCCAGAACGAAGCTAGAGCGTGCCGCGGCCAGCTGGTCGGTCGGCGACCACGCGACGACCGAGCAGCTGGCCTCCGAGGCCCAGCCCGTCATCGCCCGATACGCCCGCGCGCACGACGCCGCGCGTTGCTGGCTGTATATGGGGTTCACCCGGCTGGGATCCGGCGCGCTGGAAGCCGCCGACCAGTGCTGGGAGCAGGCCGAGCGGCACTGGCGTGAACTGGGGAAGCCCTTGCATTTGCACCGTATCCTGTTGCAGCGCAGCTGGATTGCCATCTTCTGGAGCCGGTTTGCCGACGCGGTCGAGCTGATCGCCCAGGCGCGGGAGCTGCTCGACTCCTCGCCGCGCAGCAGTTGGCTGCAGTACGCCCAGCTGGACAGCCATCTCGGCACGGTGTGGCGCGCGGATGCGCTGGCCGACCTCGGTTTCGACAGCTCGGGCGACCCGGACGAGACGCTGGAGGAAACCGAGGCGCGCCAGGCCGAGGGTCTCGGCATCCTCAAGGGTGAGATCGGTACCCCGGAATACTGGCGCGGGATGAGCAAGCTGGAACAGGCCGCGGAGCTCAAGGTGCCCGCCGCGCTCGCGGTCGACTCGGTGCGGTATTCGATCGCCGACGCCGACGCGAGGGCGCGCTGGGCCGCCAGCATTTCGGCGCCCATCCTGGCCGGCGCCTTCGCCGTCGCGTGGGAGTGGGAAAACACCCAACTGATCAGCGAGCTGGTCGAATACCACAGCGCGCGCGGCACTTTCGATACGGATCTAGAGCGGCCGAAGATCGGCGAATGGGCGTCGACGGCCACCGCGACCGTCGTCCTCGGCACCGAGACCGACGAGGACGTGGCGCTGGCGGCGGCCGGCACGGCGGCGACGCGCCCCGGCGGCTCGCTGACGCGGCTCGGCCCGTTGCCGCCGTTGCAGATGCAGCCCGACAGCCCGCCGATCATGAGCCACTATCGCGACCTGGCGCGGCGGCGCTACGGACGCGACGTCACCGCCGCCGAGCCGGCGTGGTCCACCTGGCCATGAGCGATTCGGACCGGCTGACCCTGGTACTGCGGTTCGCCGACGTCGGGATCGCCACCTACGGCAGTTTGCGGATCGTCGGGCAACCCGCGAAGACCGTCAATTGGGTGGTGGAAGAACCGATTCTGCTCGCGGCGTTGCAGGAGCTGACCGACGCCCTCCCCGAGCCACACGGCGCCGAGACCCGGTCCGATGCCATCGAGCGGGCGCTGACCAGTGGTCCGTTCGCGACGCCGGAAGCCGAACTCACGCTGGCCTACATCCTCGGGGTGCTGCTGATCGGGTCGGCGGGGTGGGAGCTGTTGCTTGCGTGCGCCGCGTCGCCGCGGGCGGTGTTGTTCGTCTCGCCCAGCGCCCGGCTGGCGCGCGTTCCCTGGGGGCTGCTGGCGGTGCCGAAATCGGGACCGAGCAAGGAAGAGCTGGTGCGCGCCCGCCAGGACGCGATCACCCGCAGCGGGCGCGTCGCGGCCCGAATCCCGTGGCAGCTGGCCGACATCGGCACCCACACCGACGGCCACCGGCTGATGGAGCTGGTCGACGTGCTGATGGCGGTGCCGCCCAACATCGTTCACTCGCCGCGGGCGCCGGCCGGCTGGGACGCCAGGCGGGGCGCCCCGCCGGTGTTGCTGCTCGACCCCCGGGTCCCGGGGCAGCGCCCCGACTCCGCGCTCGGCTCGGTGCTCGGCAGGCCGTCGCCGGAAACGCCACTGGCGCAACACTTCGGGGAGCTGATGGCACGCCGCCCCGTGCTGCCGGAGGTCAGCGCATCGGTCGAGCTGTTCCGCCGCCAGGACGCCGACCGCCTTTGGCTGGCCAAGCAGCTGGCACAGGCCCCGAGCCGGCTCGTGTACGTCGGCCACGCCAGTTCGGCGCACGGCCGGGCCGACCGGGCCGCGCTGCACCTGGCCTGCGCGGCGGGGATCCCCGGCGACGCCGAGTCGATCGGTGATCACCGCCCGCTGACCGCCTCGGACCTGATGTCGCTGCAGGTGCCGATCCCGCCGCGGGTCGCGCTGCTGGCCTGCGGATCGGGCGGCGACTACCAATTCGACGAGGCCACCGGCCTGGTGGCGGCGATGATCCTCGGCGGCGCCGAACTGGTCACCGCCACCCTGTGGTCGCTGCCCACCTCCGCGGCGTATCGGCGGTTCGCCTCGGACGACGACGCCGACCCGATGGCCGATGTCGTTGTCGCCGTGGACGACGCGCACGACGGCGCCGACGCGGGGTGCGCGGTGAATCGTTGGCAGCGTGCGCAGATGCGGCGCTGGCGCGACGGCGAGGTCACCGCCAGCCCGCTGTATTGGGGCGCCCTGGTCACGTTCGCGGTGGACGGCGCCCGCTAGCGCTCAGACCGACGCCGGCCAGGCGGCGTGCACGGCCAGCACGTCGTCCGGCAGCGAAAGCTCCTCGCGGGCAGCGGGATCGAACGCCACCAACACGACGAGCCCGGGCCGCAGCATCGACACGTCCGCATCACCCACACCGCCCGCCAGTTTCCCGATGAACGTCTCGCCCGAAACGGCGACCACCTCGACGAAAACCTGGCGTTCGTCGCCGACGTCGCGCACCGTGCCGACCCCGACGGTGGGGCCCGCGGGGACGCGGCGCCGCGTGAACGGGAACCGGTCCAGCAACATGATGAGCTTGTTCATGCCACCAGGCTGCAACCGCCGGGGGGCTACCGAACCCAACTTTTCGGCTGCCGATATTTTCCCAATGCCCCTATCCTGTCCAGATGAGCGCGGATTCGCAGATCGCGACCGACATCGCCGTGGGCCACCCACGCCGGTCGGTGATCGAGGCCGCGTGGCGGGCGATCGGCCCGGGCGTCGAGGTGCTCAGCAGCGACGACGGCGGCCCCCTGAGCCGCACCGTCAAACGCATCCTCGACCCGTTGGTGCTGCGGCTACGCGCCAACCCTCAGTACTCGGCCCCCGTCGTGGCGCCGGAAACCGCGGCCGCGATGCACGACCTGATCGTCGGCAGCGCACGCGAACTGCGTTACGCGGCAGCATGGTTCGACACGCTCAAGCTCGAGCGCCGAAGGCAGCGGATCCGCACCGGCAACGCCCAGGAGCTGTATTTCCCGGTGTGCTTCGAGCTGGCGGTGACGAAAGGCGTACCGGCGCCGCAAGATCGGGAGACCGCCGCCGCCGTGCTCACCGACCTCCACCAGGGCCGCGACCGCACCGCGATCGAGGTGCTGCGCCAATACGTGGCCGGCCCCGACGTCGTCGGCAGGCTCGCCGAGCAGCTCGACCGCAGCTGGCGTGACGTGCGGGCCACCCAGCCGGAAACCGGGGAGTTCCTGGCCGAACTCGGCACGGTGCTCGGACCCGCCACCGGCCACCGGGCCGCGACGGCCCGGCAGCGCGTCTGGTCGGCCGTGATCGCCGACGCGACCCCGTACAACCTGGGCGCGCTGGCGCGGCTGGAGGGGGCCGCGCTGCCGTGGTCGATCGTCGAACTCGGCTTGAGTTCGGCTGAGCCCCAACGCCAACCGCGGATCGCGGGCGAGTCGGACAGCGATCGTCCGCTGGACCGCAGCGTGGTGGACCGGGTACGCGCGACGCTACGGCGCGGCCTGGACCGCGACGCGCTGCCGGACATCCCGCTGCTGTGCGAGGAGGAGGTGGACCGGGCGTCGGCGCCGTGGGGGTTGTTGTCCGAGGACAAGCAGGCCACCCTGGTGGCCGGCATCGAGGTGGCCGTCGAGCTGGCGCCTTTGGACCCGTCGGTCTCCAGCCGCTACCCGCTGGCGGCGCAGATCCAGGCCCGGCTGCGCAAGGAGGCCTACGTGCTGCACGCCCGGCGCTACCTCGCCGAGGGCGGTCCGATCCATCCCCGCCAACGTCAGGTCGTCGACGACCTCGCCGCCTACGCGCAGCCGTACCTGAGCCGGCTCTGGGCGCGGCTGCACGGACGCGACGTCTGGCAGGAGCCGTGCGATGACGTCGACGAGGTGCGGTCCCTGTTGGAGGGTGTCGCGCGGTCGGTGAGCCTGGACCACCGGCAACGGATCAAGGCGATGCTGGAATTGCAGGTGGCCGGATGAGATTGGTCGCCGAGTCCGGTCTGTGGACGACCGGAGCCGCCCCCGTCGAGACGCCGCTGGCCGCGGTGCTGGAAGTCAGTGGCGCGGTGCTGTCCTGGATGATCGACGAGCCCCCGGGCGATGCCGGGACCCGAATCGCCTTCACCGATTTGTCCCGCGCCGACTGGCTTTGGCGCGTCCTCGGCGACTCCGGGCACGTCGCCCTGGTGGCGGCGGTCGACGGCGCGGCCGAGCAACCGCACGGCATCGAGCTCGCCGGCGTCGAGATCGTGCCCGGATCGCTCGCCCCGCTCCGGCGGCTGGCCGTGGGCCATTGGCTGCGGCGGTGGTGGCCCGTCAGCCGCCTGGACGGCATCGCCGGGCTCGACCGTGCGCTGCTCGACGTGGAGGTCGCGCTGCTCACCTCCGGCGCGCAGGGTTTCTTCACCGACGACACCCTGGACTCGGACGTGGAGGAGCTGCTCGCGCCGCATGCCCTCGCCCTGATCGGCCACGCGCGCGGTGGCGATCCGCGGGTCCTCGACTTGGTGCGAGCCGGCGCCGGGCTGGCCGAGGAGGTGGGCGTCGACGGCGCCGGATGGCCGCAATTGCTGGCGCTGCTGGATGATTCGGGCGCCGCACCGGACGGCGAGCTGACCCGGCCGGGCGGGCGTCGTGACGACTACGCGTTGGCCGCCGGCGCCGGAGCGGGGCCACGGGGCACGGCGCCGATCGCCCGCGGTGTCGCGTCCGTCAGCTGGAGCGCGGTGCCGCCCGGGATCTTCGACGCGGGCGAGAACACCGTCGACTGGAGCGTCGAGGTGGCCGGCGCCGAGGTGGTCGCCGTCGTGCGGGCGGCCGTGATCGGGCCCGTCCCGGCCACCGGAATCGCGGTGCACCTGCGGTCCGGTGCCATCACCGGCAGCGGCGCTCTGGACGCCGACGGCGACGCCACCCTCCCCCTGGTCGACCGCGAGCGACGGCCGGTGCCGGAATCGGCCGCCTGGGGCCACGATTGGTCGGCGACGTCGGTGATCGTCGGCGCCGAGGCGGCGGGCGGGATCGAGACGCGCGACACCCGGGACAGGGTCCGCCGGTGGGCGCGGGCGCGGCTGGACCGGCCGCCGGACGACGCCTTCCTGGCCGAGATCCTGGCCGCCGAATCCGATTACTGACCTCTCTCGCCCGGCCGGGCCCCATTCCCTATGCTGAGCGAGTGCCAAACAACTATCGCGTCGTCCAGTGGACCACCGGGAACGTCGGCAAGAGCTCGCTGCAATCGATCGCCGACAATCCCGCGCTCGAGCTGGTGGGCTGTTATGCCTGGTCAGAGTCGAAGGTCGGCCGTGACGCGGGCGAGCTGGTCGGCATTGCGCCGCTGGGCGTGGCCGCCACCAACGACGTCGACGCGCTGCTCGCCCTGAAGCCGGACTGCGTCGTCTACAACCCGATGTGGATCGACGTCGACGAGTTGGTCCGCATCCTGTCCGCGGGCGTCAACGTGGTGACGACGGCGTCCTTCATCACCGGGGCCAACCTGGGTGAGGGCCGCGACCGCATCGTCGAAGCCTGCCAGAAGGGTGGGTCGACGATGTTCGGCTCCGGCGTCAGCCCGGGCTTCGCCGAGCTGTTGGCCATCGTCTCGGCGATGGTGTGCAACAGGATCGACAAGGTCAGCGTGATCGAGGCGGCCGACACCACGTTCTACGACTCTCCGGACACCGAGAAGCCGGTGGGGTTCGGTCAGCCGATCGACCACCCGGAGCTGGCCGAGATGGCCCGGAAGGGGACCGCCATTTTCGGCGAGGCCGTGCGGCTGGTGGCCGACGCGCTCGGCGTCGAGCTCGACGAGGTGCGTTGCGTGGCCGAATTCGCCCAGACCACAGCCGATCTCGAGATGGCATCCTGGACGATCGCCGCGGGATGCGTGGCGGGCGTCTACATCAGCTGGCAGGGCATCGTCGGCGACAAGACCCTGATCGATCTGAACGTCCGGTGGCGCAAAGGGCAGACGCTCGAGCCCGATTGGAAGATCGACCAGGACGGCTGGGTCATCCAGATCGACGGGCAGCCAACGGTGAGCACCAAGGTCGGGTTCCTGCCGCCCCCCTACTTCCAGGCCGAGACGATCGCCGACTTCATGGCGCTCGGACACATCATGACGGCGCTGCCCGTCATCAACGCGATCCCGGCCGTCGTCGCCGCCCCGCCGGGCATCGTGACGTACACCGATCTGCCGCTCACGCTTCCCAAGGGCTTCGCGAAGGTGTGACGGGCTAAAGCCGGCGCAACATCTGGATTTGGTACGAACTCGCGAAAACAGCCACATTCAAACGGTCTGCTCGTATAGTCTGCTTCGTTCCGCTGCGGGGGCGGGCGCTGTGAGGTGGGCATAGCGCGCACCGACGCGGCCCCGGGCGCCCAGAAGGGACTGCGGCGATGAACTTTTCGATATTCCCACCGGAAATCAACTCCTCGCTGATGTTCGGCGGCGCAGGCTCGGGTCCGCTGCTGGCGGCGGCGTCCGCCTGGGACGGGCTCGCCGGCGAGCTGGGAGCGGCGGCCGACTCGTTCTCGTCGGTGACCTCCGACCTGGCGGGCCAGGCCTGGCAGGGTCCCGCGTCGGCGGCGATGGTGGCCGCGGCGGCTCCCTATTCGACATGGTTGAGCACGGCGGCGACCCAGGCGCAAAATGCGGCCGCGCAGGCCAACGCGGTCGCCGGTGCGTTCGAGTCGGCCCTGGCGGCCACGGTCCACCCTGTGCTGGTGGCAGCCAACCGCAGTCAGCTGGTGCAGCTTGTGCGCTCAAACCTGTTCGGCTTCAACGCCCCTGCGATCGCCGCCGCCGAGGGCCAGTACGAGCTGATGTGGGCCCAGGACGTGGCCGCGATGGTCGGGTATCACGGCGGCGCCTCGGCCGCCGCAGCGCAGCTGGCTTCGCTACCGCAATTGCTGCAGGGCCTGCCCGCCGCGGCAAGCCAGGCGGCGGCGGTCGCCATATCCGACAATCCCATGGCCGCCGCCGTCAGGTCGGCGTGCGACGGGTCGGTGTCCAAAGCGCAGATCCTGCGCCAGACCGCGGTCGCCAGGGTCGAGCGCAGCGTCGGCATACGCCCGTTCCCCGGCGCGGCCACGGCCGCGCCCTCTGTGAACCTCGGCGTCGGCAACCTCGGCAGTAACAACCTGGGCAGCGGCAACACCGGGAATACCAACCTCGGTCACGGCAACCTCGGAAACAACAACCTGGGCAGCGGCAACGTCGGCAACGCCAACCTGGGCGGTGGCAACTTCGGTAACCAGAACCTCGGCAACGGCAACACCGGCAACCTCAACCTGGGCAGCGGCAACATCGGCAACCAAAACCTCGGCTCCGGGAACACCGGCAGCGGGAACTTCGGCTCGGGCAACAACGGCGACGCCAACTACGGCAGCGGCAACCTCGGCAGCGGCAACTACGGCAGCGGCAACAACGGGAACGCCAATTATGGCTTCGGCAACTTCGGCAGCAACAACGTCGGCTTCGGCAACTCGGGCCCCGGCGGTACCGCGGGCAACGGCAACATCGGCGCAGGGAACACCGGGAACAACAACATCGGCCTCGGGCTTACCGGCAACAATGAGATCGGCATCGGGGACACCTACTTCAATACCGCCACCAATCAGTTCAACTTCGGCGGGCTGAACTCCGGCAGCGGCAACATCGGCCTGTTCAACTCGGGCAACAACAACATCGGCTTCTTCAACTCCGGCGACGGAAACTTCGGCATCGGCAACTCGGGTGTCACCGACACCGGCTTCTTCAACTCGGGTCACGTCGACACCGGCATCGGCAACTCGGGCGGCCTCGACATGGGGTTCGGCAACTCGGGCGCGAACATGTTCACCGGCAACAACCTCGGCATCGGCAACTCCGGCCAAAACAACTTCGGCGTAGGCAATGCCGGCGCCCTGAACGCCGGCATGGGGAACTCCGGCTCGGAGAACATGGGAATGTTCAACTCGGGCGTGGGCAACACCGGCAATTTCGACGCGGGGGTCGACAACACGGGCGACGGCAACGCGGGCGACTTCAATACCGGCTACGGGAATTCGGGTTTGATCAACACGGGCATCTTCAATGCGGGAATCCTCGACACCGGCGTGGGCAGCACCGCCAACATGACTGGGGTCGTTGCCAACTCGGGTTTCGGCAACACCGGCACGGACAACTCTGGCTTCTTCAACACCGGTGCGGGCGGCTTCAGCTCGGGCTTCTTCAACACGGCTGCGGGCGGCTTCACGTCGGGTGGCATGAACTCGGGCAGCGGCAACGGCGACGTGGGCTACTTCAACTCGTCGACTAGCCCCTCGATCGGTTTCATGAACTCCGGCGACGGCTTCGACGTCGGCTTCTTCAACTCCGGTCCGGGCGACTTCAACGTCGGCATCGGCAACTTCGGCAACGCCGCCTTCGACGTCGGCTTTTTCAACTCCGGCGCCACATTCAGCACGGGCCTGGCGAACATGGCTGGCGCGTTCCTGAGCTCGGGCGCCTTCCACATGGGCGCCAACCAGTCGGGCTTCTTCGGCTTCTGACGGCTAACCTTCGGCCGACGCCGCCGTCGCCGGCACGGCCTTGCGCCGGGCGGGTTTGGCGTAGGTCGCGCCCAGCCGCGGCACCTCCAGCGGGCCCTGGCGACGAGCGGCCTCGATCGCGTTGCGCAACGGGCCGGCCAGCCCCGCGAACGATCCCATGTCGAACAGCAACGGCGTCAACAACCGGTTGTGCACGAACCCGAAGGCGCTGCCGGATTCCGGATCCGCCCAGCCGAGCGTCCCGCCCAGCCCCACGTGCCCGAAACCCTTGAGCAGGCCGGGAACCGGCGACTCGTGGTAGCCCAGATGAAAAGGCATGGGCACCACCATGTTTGCGTCGGGCCACTTGCGCTGCGGCTGGCCGGTCAGGCCGCGCACCAACTCCTTGGACAAGAACTTCTTGCCGTCGATGCGGCCGTCGTTGGCCAGCACCGCGTACATCTTGGCCAACCCGCGTCCGGTCACCACGCCGTTGGCCGCCGGCACCTCGCCGTCCAAAAACCCGGTGTCCCCCTTGATGAGCGAGATGACGCCGGGGAAGTACATCGCGCCCAGCGCGCCCGAGAACGGCAGCCCGGCCAATTTCGGTGCGATGAAATTGAACACCGGGGCGCGCAGCTTTCCCTGCGGTATCAGGATTTGGGCCGCGCGGGTCGGCGCACCCTGCGGCGGGCGGCCCAGGTGCAGGCCGTCGGTATTGAGCGGACGCGCGATCTCCTGCCGGATCAGCTCTCGCATGCCTTTGCCCGTCACCGCCCTGGCCAGACCGGACAGCAGCCATCCGTAGGTCAGCGCGTGATACGCCTGCACGCCGCGCAGGTGGTCGACGGGCGCGGCGGCCAGGCGCTCCTCCATGAGGAGATGGTCCATCAGATCCGCCTTGGTGACGCCCCGCAGGTGCGACAGCCCGGACCGGTGCCGGAGGACGTCGCGGACGGTGATGTCGGCCTTGCCGTTGGCCGCGAATTCGGGCCAGTATTCGGCGACCGGATCGTCGTAGGACAGCAGGCCCCGGTCGGCCAGCCGGTGAATCACCGTCGACGCGACGCCCTTGGTGGCCGAGAACACCATCGCGCCGGTGTCGGCGGTCCAGAGCTCGGTGCCGGCGCGGTCCGACCAGCCCGTCCAGACGTCGACGACGGGCGCGCCGTCGATGTAGACGGTCAGCGCTCCACCGCCAAACCGGCGGCCGGGGAACAGCCGCGCGAAAATCCCGATGACGTTGGCGAAATGCGGGTCGGCGGCCCCGGACACGCCCCGCGGCAGGCCATCGCCGCTCACCAGCAAGTCCGATCCGCGACGCGAGGCCATCACGGAAATCAAGCTATCAGCCGGTAAATGGGCTGAACACGGGTCAATCCGGGGGGCCGTGGGCGTCTTCGCCGGGCGGTTGCCCCGGGGGCGGGGCGTTCAGCCACTTCCTGAGCCGGAAAAGCTGGTTGACCACCATCCCGATGCCCAGCAGCATCAGCGTCACGACGATCGCCACCACGATTGCGGTGCCCACGCAGTCCATGATGACAGCCTCGACGAACTGCGGTTTCAAGACCACCCACCGCCGGGTAGTCACAGCGGCATGAGTGGGACAGACAAGGCGAAGAACAAGATCGAGGATCTCGGCGGCCGGGCCAAGGAGGCCATCGGCAAGGCCACCGGCGATCGCGACACCCGGGACGAGGGCAGGGCCGATCAGGCGAAATCCAGCCTCAAGGACGCCGGCGAGAAGATCAAAGACGCCTTCAAGAAGTAAGTGACCGCTGACCAGCGGGTCGGCCGGTGACGGCCGTTGGCCCCGCTGGTCTTTCCTTGCCGATCGGCAGTCCACCCCGCAATTGGCGCCGAATAATGGGTAAAGGACCAGACAATGCGAAGGCCTACGAACATGCGCCGATACACGACATCCATGGGAGCTGCGGCGGTCGCGGCCGGCTTCGCACTGTTGGGCGCCCCCGCCCCCGCGGCGTCCGCGGACCCGTGTCCCGATGTCGAGGTGGTGTTCGCGCGCGGCTCGGGCGAGCCGCCCGGCGTCGGGGGCGTCGGAGGGTCCTTCATCGACGCGTTGCGCGGGCAGCTCGGCGGCCGATCGCTCGGGGTGTATCCGGTCAACTACCCGGCGAGCACCGATTTTTCCAACCCCGATTTCCCGGCGACCGTCATCGACGGCATCCGTGACGCCGGCGGCCACATCGAGTCGATGGCGAAAAATTGCCCGAATACCAAGGAGGTGCTGGGCGGGTATTCCCAGGGCGCCGCGGTGGCGGGTTTCACCACCTCGGCCGCCGTGCCGCCGGGCGTCCCGGCTTCCGCGGTCCCCCCGCCGATGCCACCGGAGATCGCGAACCACGTCGCGGCGGTCACGCTGTTCGGGACGCCGTCGGGTCCGTGGCTGCAGAAGTACGGCGCGCCGGTGATCACCATCGGCCCGCTGTATCAGCCCAAGACGCTCGAGTTGTGCGCGCCGGGCGACGGGATCTGCGGTGACGGCAACGACGCCTTCGCGCACGTGTCCTATCCGATGAACGGCATGACGGGCCAAGCGGCGACCTACGCGGCCAACCATTTGTAGCGCCGTGCAGAATCGCACCATGCACGTTCTGGTCACGGGCGGGACGGGGTTCGTCGGCGGGTGGACCGCCAAGGCGATCGCCGACGCCGGGCACTCCATCCGGTTCCTGGTGCGCAACCCCGATCGGCTCAAGACGTCCGTCGCCCAGCTCGGCGTCGACGTCTCGGACTTCGCCGTCGGGGACATCACCGATCGCGTTTCGGTGCGCGAGGCCCTGCGCGGCTGCGACGCCGTCGTGCACAGCGCCGCCCTGGTGGCCGTCGACCCCCGGCAGACCAACGAGATGCTGACCACCAACATGCAGGGCGCGCAGAACGTCCTCGGGCAGTCCGTCGAGCTGGGCCTGGACCCGATCATTCACGTGTCGAGCTTCACGGCGCTGTTCCATCCGGGCCTGCAGACGCTGAGCGCGGACCTCCCGGTCGTCGGCGGGGCGGACGGCTACGGGACGTCCAAGGCGCAGGTCGAGATCTATGCCCGCGGCCTGCAGGACGCCGGCGCACCGGTCAACATCACCTACCCGGGCATGGTGCTCGGCCCGCCGGTCGGCAACCAGTTCGGCGAGGCCGGCGAGGGCGTCAAGGCGGCGGTGCAGATGCACGCGATCCCGGGGCGCAGCGCGGCCTGGCTGATCGTCGACGCCCGCGATTTGGCCGCGCTGCACACCGCGCTGCTGGAGCCCGGGCGCGGGCCGCGCCGCTACACCGCGGGCGGGCACCGGGTGCCCGCGGCCGAGCTCGCGACCATGCTCGGCGAGGTCGCCGGCACCCCGATGGTCGCGGTTCCCATCCCGGACACCGCCCTGCGCGTGGCCGGGGCGGTCATGGATCGGGCGGGCCGGTTCCTGCCCTTCGACACGCCGTTCACGTCGGCGGGGATGCAGTACTACACGCAGATGCCGGCATCGGACGATTCGCCCAGCGAGCGGGAACTCGGCATCACCTATCGCGATCCCAAGGAAACCGTCGCCGACACCTTCGAGGCCCTGCGGGCCGCCGGCAATTAGCCGCGAAAGTGCTACTACGGGCGTCCCTTCTCGGGAAACGTGTTGCCAGTTGCACTTTCGCGTGCGCCCGAGGACGATCCGAAGGATGAAATCCGTCACCTGCACCAACGCGAAACTCGAAGTGGTCGACACCCCGACCCCGGCCCCGGCGAAGGGCCAGTTGCTGATCGAGGTCCTGCGGTGCGGCATCTGCGGTTCGGACCTGCATGCGCGCCACCACTGCGACGAACTCGCCGACGTGATGGTCGAATCCGGGTACGACGCGTTCATGCGATCGAACCAGTCGGTCGTGTTCGGGCACGAATTCTGCGGCGAGGTGCTCGATTACGGCCCCGGCACGCGCAAGGCCCCGCGGCCCGGCAGCACGGTGGTCGCCCTGCCGCTGCTGGGCCGCGGCAAGGAGGTGCACGGGATCGGGTTGTCCACAATGGCGCCGGGCGCCTATGCCGAACAGCTCCTCGTCGAGCAGTCGCTGACGTTTGCCGTCCCGAACGGGTTGTCCCCCGAGCTGGCCGCCCTCACCGAGCCGATGGCCGTCGGCTGGCACGCCGTCCGTCGCGGCGAGGTGGGCAAGGGCGACGTGGCGATCGTGATCGGCTGCGGGCCAATCGGTCTCGCGGTGATCTGCATGCTCAAGGCGCACGGGGTGCATACGGTGATCGCCAGCGACTTCGCGCCGGGCCGGCGCGCGCTGGCCACCGCCTGCGGGGCCGACATTGTCGTCGACCCCGCGCAGGATTCGCCGTACGAGACGGACGCGAGCCGCAAACACCTGCACGGCATCCTCGAGGCGTTCGATTTGGCGGTGGGCACGATCGAGAAGCTGCAACGGTTGCGGCTGCCCTGGTGGCACGTGTGGCGCGCCGCGGAAGCGGCCGGCGCCGCGACGCCCAAGCACCCCATCATCTTCGAATGTGTCGGCGTCCCGGGCATCATCGACGGCATCATCGCGAGCGCGCCGCTGTTCTCGCGCGTCGTCGTGGTCGGCGTCTGCATGGGCGCGGACCAGATCCGGCCGGCGATGGCGATCAACAAGGAGATCGACCTCCGGTTCGTGCTCGGCTACACCCCACTGGAGTTCCGCGACACCCTGCACATGCTCGCCGACGGCAAGGTCAACGTCGCGCCGTTGATCACCGGCACCGTCGGGCTGGCCGGCGTCGAGGCCGCGTTCGACGCGCTCGGCGACCCCGAGGCGCACGCGAAGATCCTCATCGACCCCCGCAGCGACGCTACGCAGCCGGCGTGATCTCCAACCCCACGTGCACCTTGTCGATGCCGCCGCGCACGATCGAGTGCGCGTAGAACCACCACGCGTGGTACCAGTACCGCTTGAGCACGGCGTTGTAGACCCGCCGCGTCTCGGACTTCGGCAGCACCCGGGCGACCGCCTCGACCGCTTCGCTCTTGGGCTTGCCCAGTGCGGCGCTCCGGGCGATCGTCACCCGCGGCGTGTTGTTGATCCGCCGGACCTTCCACGAGCCGTCGTCGGTGATGACCAGCAGCTTGTCGCCGTCCGGCACGCCCCAGATCGGGGTCGGCTTGGGACGGCCGTCCTTGGTGAAGGTGGTCAGCAGCAGGTACTTGGACGCGATGACGTCCTGAAAGCGGAGAGGCACGGCAGAACAGTTCCCCGTTGACGCGACTTCCTAACCCTCAGGTGTTGCGCCCGCCGTTGACACCGAGTATCTGGCCGGTGATGTAGCCGGCCTCCTCGGAGGCGAAGAACGCGCACGCCGCGGCGATGTCCCCCGGCGTGCCCACCCGCCGCACCGGCGTGCGCGCGATGTGGTCGTCCACGGTGCCGCCCAGCAGTCCCCGGCGCTCGGCGCTGCGCAGCATCGGCGTGTCGATGAACCCCGGCGGAACCGCGTTGACGGTGATCCCGCTCGGCCCGTACTCGAGGGCCAGCGACTTGGTCAGGCCGTTCACCGCGGACTTGGCCGCGACGTAGTGGGCCATGAACGGCTGACCGGAGTGCGTGCTGGACGACGAGATGTTGACGATGCGCCCCCAGCCCGCCTCGACCATGTCGGGCAGCGCGGCCTGAATCGTGTGGAACACCCCGTTGAGGTTGACGTCGATCACCTTCGACCATTCCTCGAACGACATGCCCAGGAATTTTTTGAAGCCCTCCACGCCGGCGGCGTTGACCAGCACCAGGATCGGGCCGAGCGCATCCCGGATCGCCGACATCGCGGCGTCGACCCGCGCACGGTCGGTGACGTCCGCCACGTAGCCGAAGCCGTCGTCGGTGGGCGACAGGTCGATGACCGCCACCCGAAACCCGTCGCTGCGCAATCGTTCCGCGACCGCACGGCCGATCCCGGACGCACCGCCCGTCACCACCGCAGTCTTCACGCACACCCACCTTCCTGAGCGACCGCCCAGCATGAGGGGCCTGACATTACCTATCACCCCCGCGCGACGCGGGTCAAGCCGGCCCGATTCCGGTGGGCAAGGGAGTTGATTTTTAGCGATCGCCCAACTTAGGGTCCGGTGATGGCCAGGGACACCACTACTCGGGACATGCTGATCGACGCGACGAGTCGAATCATGGTCGAGGAGGGGTACGCCGCGGCTACGTCGCGGCGCGTGGCCGCCGAAGCCGGGGTCAAACCGGCGCTGGTGCACTACTACTTCCCGACGATGGACGACCTGTATCTCGACGTCTTCCGCCGGGGCGCCGCCGCCTACCTGGAACGCCAACGGGAGGCGCTGGCCGCCGAGAAGCCCCTGCACGCCTTCTGGGAGACGCTCGTCGAACCCAAGGACGCGAGGCTGCTGCTGGAGTTCATGGGACTTGCCAACCACCGCAAGGAGATCCGGGCGGAGATCTCCGCCTGGCAGGAGCGCTGGCGCGAGATGCAGATCACCGCGCTGAACTTCATCGTTCGCGAACACGGCCTCGACACAAGCGAATTCCCGCCCGCGGGCATCGCGGTCGTCATCGCCGCGGTCGGGCGCACCCTGATCCTCGAGCAGACGCTGGGCACCAAAGGCGGCCACGACGAGGCCGTCGCACTGGTCAACCGATTCCTGGACCGGTTCGAGATGCCAACGAAGCGGCGTGATTGACCCGACCTAGGGCAGCACGACCCGCAGCCGCTCCCAGCCGCGGACGGTCGAGGTCGACGCCAATTGCGCCGTGTCGTAATCGATGTCCCACTCCGGCCAGCGGTTGAGGATCTCGTCGAGGGCGACCCGGCCCTCGAGCCGCGCCAGGTTCGCCCCGAGGCAGTAGTGCACGCCCTTGCCGAAGGTGATGTGCGAGATGTTGTCGCGGCGGATGTTGAACGTGTCCGGATCGGTGTAACGGCGGTGGTCGCGGTTGGCCGCGCCGAACAGCAGCAGCATGGCGCTGCCGGCCGGAACCGTCCTGCCGTAGCACTCGAAATCCTTTGCCATCCAACGGGCGACGTGGGGGCCGGTGGGCTCGAACCGCAGCGTCTCGTCGACGGTCCGGGTCAGCAGCGACCGGTCTTGGCAGACCTCGCGCCGCTGGTCGGGGTGCTCGGCGAGCACCTTGGCCAGCCAGCCGATCAGCCGGCCCGTCGTCTCGTTCCCGGCGCCCGCGACCACCTGGGTGTAATGCAGCACCTCTTTGCGTGTCAGCTTTCGGTGCACCCCGTGCTCGTCGTCGAACTCGACGTTGAGCAACGTCGTCATGAGGTCGTCCGACGGGTTGTTGGACCGCCATTCGACGTAGTCGGCGTAGATGCGTCCGTCGGCGATGGAGTCGGCGTCGACGACCTTCATCGGCGTGCCCGGCCTGGTGCGCAGGTTCGCGTCGTTGGCGTCGCGCACCGAAACCTGTTCGGATTCCGGAATTCCCAGCAGCATTCCGATCACCCGCATCGGCATCATCGACGCGAGTTCGGCGATGATGTCGAAGCCGCCCGACCCGACGAGCGGATCCAGGCACCGCACGCAGTACCGCCGAATCTGGTCTTCGAGCTCGGCCATCCGGCGCGGAGTGAACACCCGCGACATCAGCCCGCGCAGCCTGGTGTGTTCGGGCGGATCCTGGAACATCATGACGCCGCCGGGCATGTCGAATTTCGACTGGATCAACTCGAGGATGTCGCTGCGGCGGTTGGAGAACACCTCCCAGTTGGCCAGGGCGCGTTCGACGTCGGAATGCCTTGATATCGCCCAGAAGTCGTAGCGCTCGTTGTAGTAGATCGGCGCCTCTTCGCGCAGCCGCGCATAGGTCGGGTACGGGTCGGCGATGATGCCGGTGTCGTAGGGGTCGTAGTAGACGTCGGTGTCGCTGGTAACCGTCATCGATGCTTCCTTACTTCAGGCAGCTGCCGGCGTCCACGGGCAGCGCGACGCCGGTGATGTAGCGCGCTTCGTCGGAGGCCAAGAACAGCACGGCGTTGGTGATGTCTTCGGGGGTCACCCAGGGAATCGGCAGGTAGTGGAAGCTCTGGCACACCGGCGCCAGGTCGTCGGGTCCCGGATTTTCCAGTTCCGGCCGGAAGGCGCGGTAGGTGGCCTCGTTCATCAGCAGCGGCGAGTTCACGTGCGTCGGGAGGACGGCGTTGACCCGGATCATGCGCTGGCCCAATTCGACGGCGAACGAACGCATCAGCCCGATCACGCCGTGCTTGGCCGCGACGTAGTGGCCCATGTGCGGATACGCCTTGCAGCCGGCCACCGAGGACGTGAGGACGACGGCGCCGCCCCGGCCGCCGTCCAGGATGTGCGGAACGCCGGCTTTCACCGTCTTCCACACCCCGCTCAGGTTGACGTCGATCATCTCCTGCCACAGCGCCTCGTCGGTCTTGTGCAGCTTCCCCGCCGTTGTCCCGATGCCGGCGTTCGCGACGATCACGTCCAGGCGGCCCAGTTGTTCGACCCCGCTGTCGACGGCCGCCCGCAACGCGTCGAAATCGCGAACGTCGACTTCGGCGGTGACGACGCGGCCGCCGGCGTCCTTCACCAATCCCGCGGTCTCGTCGAGGTCTTCGGGCGTCGCGCCGTCGGCCGGCGACGCGTCGAACTTGCGGCAGATGTCGACGGCGATGATGTCGGCGCCCTCCCGCGCGAGCCGGACCGCGTGGCTCCTGCCCTGCCCGCGCGCCGCCCCGGTCACGAACGCGACCTTGCCGTCCATCCGGCCCGCCATAGCCACCTCGACTCCCCGCGATTTTGGGCGATCGCCCAATTTCCGCCGCACGCCATGTGTAGCAGCACCGGGACGAGCTCGTCAAGGCGCGGACCGGCCTCGGGGCCATGCAGGTTCTGTGAAGATTGATCACACCGGTGTGAAAGCTTCGTTAAGAGCGAGGCGGATCCCGCCGTGCCCCTGCACCGTGGACGTATGACGCTGTTCGAGCTGGTTTCGCCGCCTCGGCGGGAGCTGCGCCCGCAACTCGACCGGGCGATCTGGCCGTTGGGCAGCGACGTCGACGAGACGGGCCGGTTGTGCGTCGGCGGGGTGGCCGCCACCGAGCTGGCCGCCGCGTTCGGTACCCCCGCCTACGTCGTCGACGAGGCGGATTTCCGCGCCCGCATCCGCAACTATCGGGCGGCGCTTCCCGGCGCCGAGGTGATCTACGCCGGTCGGGCGCTGCTGTGCGCGGCCGTCGCCGGGTGGGCAGCCGACGAAGGCGCGGGCGTCGACGTCTGTTCCGGCGGCGAACTGGCCACCGCCCTCACCGGCGAGGTGCCGCCGTCAAAGATCATCCTCAACGGCAACGCCAAGACCGCCGGCGAGCTGGACGACGCGGTCGCCGCCGGGGTGGGGCGCATCGTGATCGACACACCCAACGAGATCGCGCTGCTGGCCGGGCGGGTGCGCCGTCGGCAACGCGTGCTGATCCGGGTGGTCCCCGACATCGACCCCGGCGCCGTGAGCGCCGGGGTGCTCGACCAGAAATTCGGCTTCGCGTTGGCGGGCGGCCAGGCCTACGGCGCGGTGAAGCGCGTGCTGGATCAGCCGTGGCTCGACCTGGTCGGGCTGCACTGCCAGTTGGGGTCGCAGCTCGCCGGTGTCGGGCTGTACGGCGAGGCGATCAGGCAGGTGATCGCCTTGATGGCCCAGGTGCGTGACCGCCACGGGATCGTGCTGGGCGAGCTCAATCTCGGCGGCGGCCACGCGGTCCCCTATCGGTCCGGGGACCCCGAACTCGATCCACGGGCGTTGGGCGCGGTCGTCGACGCCACACTCCAATCCGCTTGCACCAAATACGGTTATCCCCGACCGCGGATCGTGATTCAGCCGGGCCGCGCGATCGCGGCCCGCGCCGGGATCACGCTGTACCGGGTGGTCGCCGTCAAACGCCGGGGCGACGGACGCACCTTCGTGGCGGTGGACGGCGGCATGAGCGACAATCCGCGCGTGGCCGGCGCCGACGCGAAATACACCGTGGCACTTGCCAATCGGCGCCCTTCTGCCGACACCGCGCCGGTAACGGTGGTGGGCCGGCACTGCGAGGCCGGCGACGAGATCGCCCGCGATGTCGAACTCTCGGCCGACATTCACCCCGGCGACCTGGTGGCGGTGGCCTGCACCGGCGCCTACCACTACTCGATGGGATCCAGCTGCAGCCTGGTCGGCCGCCCGCCACTGGTCGCCGCCGCCGACGGCAGGGCACGTGAGCTGGTGCGCCGCGAGACCATCGCCGACCTGCTCGCCCGGGACCGCGGCTGGTCGGGCCACTCGGCCGGAGGCGAATCACGATGTATGCCTTAGCCGTCGGCGAGGGCTGGGTCGCGCGGGCGTTGTCCCGCGCGGCATCGGTGCGCGTCACGGCGGCCTACACCGTCCTGCTGGCCGCGATCTCGGTCGTGTTGAATGCGCTCGGTCCCCACGCGCGCGAAGTTGCGGTGAGCCGCATGAGCACCAACTTGCACAACCTCGCGCACGGCCACCTGAGCACGCTGGTGGGCAGCGCGTTCGTCGACGACGGCGGCGAGGTCTATCTCTGGCTGCCGTGGCTGGTCTGCCTGCTGGCGCTGGGCGAATTGATCTGGCGCGGCAAGGGTTTGGTGGTCGCGTTCGTGGTCGGCCATGTCGGCGCCACGCTGCTCGTCGCCGCGGGGCTGGTGGTCGCGCTCAAGGCGGGATGGCTGCCGTTCTCCATCGCGCGGGCGAGCGATGTCGGGGTCAGTTACGGCGCGGTGTGCGTGCTGGGCGCTCTGACGGCGTCCATACCGTCGCGCTGGCGCCACGTGTGGGTCGGGTGGTGGCTGGGCATCGCGTTGATGGCGGCCTCGGGGGCGGACTTCACCGCCGCCGGGCATGTCCTGGCTCTGTTACTCGGCATCGGCTTGTCGCATCGCCTGCCGTCGGCGGCGCACTGGACTCCCGCGCGTGTCGCGTTGCTCATCGGAGGCGCCGCGTTCGCGTATTTCGTGCTGTCGGGCTCGTCCGCGGAGACGACGGTCGCCGGTTTGGCAGGCGTGCTGATCGCGCTCTTTGCCGGCCAGATTTCGCGGTCGCGCAACGAAATCCCGGAGTTCGTGCCGCAACCGGCGCCTGCCTAGCTCGGCAATGGAGGTTCGGGCGTCGCGGCCCGCTTGCTCAGCGTTGCCGTGAGGCCGGCATCGCCGCCGTGTCGCTCTCGTGATCGTCGTAGCCCCGGTCGCCCGATCGGCGACCGTCGGCGCCCTCGAGGTCGTCCTGAATCGCCTTTTGCGCCTTGGGGGGCAGCGTGTGCAGCATCTCGCGCACCCGGGCCCTGCGGCGCTCCACGGCCTTGCGCTCCGGCATACCCGGTGTGGCGACGACCTGCGGCGGCACTCCCTCGACATCCTCGACGCCGCCGGCGTGCTGACCGGCATCGAGCATGGCCTGCTCCTCGGCCATCGTCGCCTCGTCCTTTTCTTCCGACATGCCGATCGGGCCGATGCGCCGGCCGTTGAGGAACTGCCCGACCACCGGCTCGTCGCTGGTCAGCAGCACCTCGCGCGGGCCGAACATCACCAGTCTGCGGCGGAACAGCATGCCGATGTTGTCCGGCACGGTCCGGGCGACGTTGATGTTGTGCGTCACGATGAGGATGGTCGCGTCGGTTTGCGCATTGATGTCGATGAGCAGCTGGCACAGGTAGGCCGTACGCACCGGGTCAAGACCGGAATCGGGCTCGTCGCAGAGGATGATCTGCGGGTCGAGGACGAGCGAGCGGGCCAAGCCCGCACGCTTCTTCATGCCCCCCGAGATCTCTCCGGGCATCTTTTGCTCGTCGCCGCCCAGCCCCACCAGCTCGAGCTTCTCCATGACGATGTCACGGATCTCGCTCTCCGTCTTCTTGGTGTGCTCGCGTAACGGGAACGCGGTGTTGTCGTACAAGTTCATCGAGCCGAACAGCGCGCCGTCCTGGAACATGACGCCGAACAGCCTGCGAATGTCGTACAGCTCTTTGGCCGTGCTGGTGATGATGTCCTGGCCGTCGATGACGATGGAACCGTGCTCCGGTTGCAAGAGGCCGATCAGTGACTTCAAGAACACCGACTTGCCGGTTCCCGACGGGCCTATCAGCCCGCTGACCTCACCCGGCGGGATGTCCATCGTCACGTCTTCCCAGACTCGGGAGGGCCCGAACGACTTGCTGAGCCCCGCGACCGAAATTCCGATGCCCATGTGCGTCCTCCCCGCCGGCTTGCCGGGCATCGCGGTCCGTGCCCGTAGAAAGGGGGTAACCGTTTGAGCGCCGCCCAACCGCCCTCACGACGGGTCCTCGGGGGTCGCCACGCCCGACTCCAGGGTGATCCGATGGCGCCCCGGCGGCACGGTCACGGTCCTGCGGGTGATGGAACCGTCGATGCGCACGGTCGTGGCAGGCGGCAGCCGGTCCAACGTGACGTCGGCCGCGCCGTCGGTGCGGACCGTGACGGTCGAGCGCGCCCATCCCGCAAGCCCGGCGCGGGCAGCATCGACGGTCAGGGCGGCGACCCCGGTCAGCCGCAGCGACAGTCGGGGCTGCGCCTCGGCGGGCGGGCCGAACCGCCACACCCTTTCCGCGAACGCTCCCGGCGTCGGATCGAAGTTCAGGATGCCCCCGCCACGCCGGTGGGCGCGGTGCTTCTGATCAGGTCGGGCGTACGACCGCGCGTCCACGGTGGCGACGGCGCCGCGCCGCGCCGCGATCTCGTCGGCGGCACGCAACCCCGATATCCACCAAACCCTCTGGGGCCCAATGCCGAGATCGGGTCGCACGAGTTGCGGATACCACGCGTAAGTGATGTGGCCCGGGTCGGCCTGCCGGGTCGTGGAGCGCATGTGAGCGACCGCGTCATCGAACTTGCCCTGCACCGCCAGCGCCACGTGGTCTTCGCCCAGGTACACCGTGAAGCGGTAGCGGTAGCCGAGCCGATCGAGGCGAAGCACCTGCTGCAGCACCGAAAAGATCGGCACGAATTCGTCGAACAGACCGTGCGCGATGACGAACGGTAGCCAGCGGGCATTGCGCAGCAGCGGCCACGTCTCGCCCTCGCGGGAGCAGTGTGAGTCGGCGTCCACGTCCGCCGCCATGTCGATTCCGGGCATCAGGCGCACACCGCACGTCGGGGGCCCGGCGAGAACGATGGCCTGCGCGAACACCGCGGGGTAGGTCAGGCCCAGCCGGTAGGTCGCGTATCCGCCCATCGAAAAGCCGGCGAGCACAGTGCGATTCGGGTCGGTGCCGAGCTGCTCGGCGACCCGTGCCCAGACTTCCCAGAAGTCGAGCTCGCCCTCGTCGAGGTACCAACACGCCGGGCCGCGCCCCAGCGGCGTCGCGACCACCGAATCGCGTTTTTCGCAGATCTGCTCCAGCAGCTCGGGATCGACCGCCGCGAACTGATTCTGGCCCATCGCGATCGAGTGCAGCAGCAGCGTCAACGGCAGCCGCCGGCCCGGCGCGAATGTGGTTGGCAGGCAGACGGAGTAGGGCTGCACACGGCCGAGGAACTGCGGCTCGGTCGCCAAGAGATCCGTGTCGGCGATCCCCTGACCCAGCTCCACCGAGGAGACGTACCACCGCGTCGACATGCCGGTCAGCACCGGCTCGTCGGTGGTGACGCCGGAGGCCAGTTCGTCCCACTGGACGGCCAGCGAAAACTGCGACACGTCACCGTCGGTCAGCGCCGCGGCCTGCGCCTGGTCCATCCAGAAGTTGTGGTGGACGAGTTCCTGCTCGTGGCGGCGGAAGGCGACGTTGTAGACGTTGGGCTGACCCGACCGTGCGCCGCGCTCGGGCGGCACATCGGCGAACCGGTCACCCGCGTCGTTGGCGAGACCGGCCACCAGCCGCACCGTCCAACTCCCCTCCGGCTCGACCAGCGCCCGCGGCACCTGCGCGACAAATGAGCGCGCTTGGCGGTCGACGGTGTGACCGACCGGCGTGGTGGCCTGCGTCGTCAGATCGATCACCCACGCGCCCGCGCCGGAGATCAGCAGGGCCAAGTCGATGCCCGCGGAGCGCACGCCCGCCCCGGCCGGCCAATCCTCGATGCCGCCCCGCGCCGGGCCGGTGTCGAAGGCGAACAACGCGATCGGCACCGACGGGTCCTGCAAAGTGTTCCAGTCGACCCGCCACCAGGTGTGGGTGTCCGTCAGCCCGACGGCGACGCGAAAGATGTCGGCGCCGTTGCGGGCGGCGGGGCCATCGGGATAGACGAACGTGCCCTTGGGCGGCACGATGCGCCCCGCCGCGGGCAACCTCATCCTGGTGCCGGTCGCCCCGTGGTCGTCATAGACGAAGTCGGTCCAAAACGACGCGCCCGCGGCCAGGCGTCCGGTGCCACAGGTGCGGGGGAAATCCTCGCCGAACGGCCAGCCGGCCGGGCGCGGCAACCGCGGCTCGGGTCGCCGCGCCGCCGGCGGCACACCCTCCGGCATGCCGTCGACCACCACCAGCGGCGCTTCCGTCGGCAATTCGGGATGGGCCGGAATTGGCATCGCGCCGCCAAGCCGACGCGCGACGCGAATCGGCAGCTGCGCCAGATCGAACAGAACCGACATCCTCTTTGCCGTATTACCCAGGACCGGCGCCGCAATTGTGAGAGGGGGCTGAGAAAAATGGGGCGATCCGACTATTGACGGGCGGTGGCCCGGGTAACCCACGCCTCATGGCAACGCGGTTGTCGGTGCCTTGGTGGACTGTCTTGTCGGCGGCATGCGCGCCCGTCGTTCTGCTCGCCAGCGCCGGTATCGCCAGGTCGGTGCGCATCGAGTCGTACAACCCGGTCAGCGAGACCCTCAGCGCGTTGGCGGCCGACGGGCGCGGCGAATGGGTCATGACGGCGGGTCTGGCCATCAGCGCCGGATGCCAGATAGTCACCGCCGTGGGGCTGCGCGTGTTGCCTTTGCTACCGCGCGCGGCCTTGGCGCTTGCCGGATGTTGTGGTCTGGCGGTCGCCGCGCTTCCCGATCGCCTCGGTACGGCCACCGCCCACATTGCGGCCACCGGCTTGGGCGCGACCCTGTTGGCCATCTGGCCGTTGCTCACGGTGCCTTGGGCCCGCCCGATCAGTCGGAGTCGGCGCGTTCGCTGGGCGGTGGCAGCCTCGGTCATCTTGGCCGCACTGCTGAGCTGGATGTGTTACGACGCGTGGCGCGGGGTGCACCTGGGGCTCAGCGAACGTTCGGCCGCCACCGCGGAGATGCTCTGGCCACTGGTGGTGGTCATCAGCGCCCGTTACCGCCTCCGGCGGCGGACCAAGCCCGCGAAAACCTACCCGTAAACCGCGGCTGACCTCGCGCTCAGCCCGACGGCTCGTCGTTTCTCTTCCGATCCGTATCCCGGCTCGGCTGCACCCTTTTCGGCTCGCCCGGCATCTTCGGGTAGCTCGGCGGGTACGGCATGTCGCCCAGCCCGCGCTCGTCGTCGGCGTCGGCCATCTCCAGCAACGGCGCGATCGACTGGGCCACGTCGTCCATGCCGGCCCACGGGTCGCCGCGGCGCGTCACGAAGTCGGGCACGGTCGCCATCGTGTAGTCGTCGGGATCGGCGCCGGCCAGCTCGTCCCACGTGAGCGGCGTCGACACCGTCGCGATCGGCGTGCGCCGCACGGAATACGGCGAGGCCATGGTGCGGTCGCGGGCGTTCTGGTTGAAGTCGATGAAGATCCGCTCGCCGCGCTCCTCCTTCCACCACGAGGTGGTCACCGCGTCGGGCGAGCGGCGCTCCACCTCGCGGGCCAGCGCGATGCCCGCCCGGCGCACCTCGACAAAGCCCCAGTCGGTGGCGATGCGCAGGAACACGTGCACCCCGCGGCCCCCGGACGTCTTCGGGTAGCCGACCAGGCCGAGTTCATCGAGCAGCGGCCGCAGCACGTCGACGGCTACCGCGCGCGCCTGCTGAAAACCGGTGCCGGGCTGCGGATCCAGGTCGATGCGCAACTCGTCGGGATGGTCGACGTCCGGGCAGCGCACCTGCCACGGGTGCAGCGTGACCGTGCCCATCTGCGCGGCCCACACGATCGCCGACGGGTGGGTCACCTTCAGCGCGTCGGCGGTGCGTCCCGACGGGAACGTCACCCGGCACGTCTCCAGGTAGTCGGGATGGTGCTGCGGCACCCGCTTCTGGTAGATCTCCTCGCCGTCGATGCCGTCGGGGAAGCGCTGCAGATGGGTGGGCCGGTCGAGCAGTGCGGTCAGCATCGGGCCACTTGCCACGGCACGGTAGTACTCGACCAGCCGCCGCTTCGTCCCGTTCGACCCCAGCGCGGGGAAGTAGACCTTGTCGGGGTTGGTCAGCCGCACCGAGATGCCGTCGACATCGATTTCCTCCGCTGCAACAGCCACATGACGATTCCAGCACAATGACCTCATGCGCTTGCCTGTCATGCCGCCGGTGTCGCCGATGCTGGCCAAGCCGGTGCGGTCGATCCCGCCGGACGCGTCGTACGAGCCCAAATGGGACGGCTTTCGGTCCATTTGCTTCCGCGACGGCGACGAAGTCGAGCTGGGCAGCCGGAACGAGCGGCCGATGACCCGCTATTTCCCCGAACTCGTCGCCGCGGTGCGAGCGGAACTACCGCCGCGCTGCGTGATCGACGGCGAGATCGTCGTCGCGACCGACCACGGCCTCGACTTCGAGGCGCTGCAGCAGCGGATCCACCCGGCCGATTCGCGGGTGCGGATGCTGGCCGAGAAGACGCCGGCTTCCTTCATCGCGTTCGACCTGCTCGCGCTCGGCGACGACGACTACACCGGGCGCCCGTTCAGCGAGCGGCGCGCCGCCCTCGTCGACGCCCTGGCAGGCTCCGGGCCGTCGATCCATCTGACGCCGGCGACCACCGACACCGAAACCGCGCAACGGTGGTTCTCCGAGTTCGAGGGCGCCGGCCTCGACGGCGTCATCGCCAAGCCGCTGACGGTCACCTATCAGCCGGACAAGCGCGTGATGTTCAAGATCAAGCACGAGCGGACCGCCGACTGCGTGGTCGCCGGCTATCGGGTCCACAAGTCGGGCGGTGACGCGATCGGCTCGCTGCTGCTGGGGCTCTACACCGACGACGGTCAGCTCGCGTCGGTCGGCGTGATCGGCGCCTTGCCGATGGCCGAAAGGCGGCGGCTGTTCGCCGAATTGCAGCCGCTGGTCACGACTTTCGAGGACCACCCGTGGAACTGGGCCGCGCACGAGGCCGGCGAACGGACGCCGCGCAAGAACGAATTCTCGCGCTGGAACGCCGGCAAGGATCTCTCGTTCGTGCCGCTACGGCCCGAGCGGGTGGTCGAGGTCCGCTATGACCACATGGAAGGTCCGCGGTTCCGGCACACCGCCCAGTTCAGCCGGTGGCGCCCCGACCGTGACCCCCGCTCGTGCACCTACGCGCAACTCGAGCAGCCGGTGACCTTCAGCCTCGGCGACATCGTGCCCGGCCTCGGGCCGGCCTAGGGCCGTCGGATCACGCGTGCGGGCAGAAGATCCCGAGGATCTGCTGGCAGTTGTCCTTGTTGATCAGGGCCGGCGGCGGAGGCGGGGGCGGCGGCGGCGGGTTCTCCCCATCCCAGATGTTTTGGGCGACGTTGCCCTGCCCGAAGTACACGTAGTAGTACGTGTGGCAGATGTTGTTGTCCCAAACCACCGGGTTGGTGACGTGGTTGCCGGTCGGCGGCAGCGGTTGGCCGGGGCACCAATGGCAGGGGCCGCTCGGGTGGTCCTCCGGGCAGCCGGGCCAGGCGTTCAGCGGCACAGGGCCGGGATGCGCGTGGGCGGTGCCCGCGGTCAGGCCTAAGCCGGCCACCCCGAGACCGCCGGCCACCAACGCAGTCGTTGCCGCCCGCGTGATTCGTCGTGTGATGGAACGAACGCTGCTCATCGTTGTCCTTTCCGATGGTGGGGCCCTGCTGGGCCGCGTTGCCCTGCAATTCGACATCGCCCGCGTTGCTACCGGTCCCAACTTCGGTTCGCCGGACTGAAAGCTACCGCCGATCACTTGCGAAATTCTTGCGGAATTAAGCTGTCGCAATGCTGAACATCGCCGCGCTTTTCGTGGCCGGCACCGCCGCGCTCGACGAAAGCGGCGCGATCTGCGCCACCGGCATACCCACGACCTGGTATCAGGTGGAGCAAATTCCTTTGACCGCAACGATTCCGATCGTCCTGGTGGTGCACGCGCGGTCCGGGGGTGACTACGACGCGGAGCTGCACGTCGTGTGCAAAGACCCCGCGGGGGTGCCCTGCGGCAGCCTCGAGGCGTCGTGGCACTGGCCCGACGACGGCGACCGACCGTCCAAATACCGCTGCTTCACCGAAAACCTGACCTTCCCGGTCGAGGCCGAGGGCGAGTACACCATCGGCGCCTACTACGACAAGCAGGGCAAGATCGAGATGTCCACGTCCATCCCGATTTCGATTGCGTTGGCCGCAAGCGGCGAGAGTTAACCCTCAATCCGCCACGTTTATCCGGTGCCGGCAGCGGGCACGCGAGACGAATGTCGGTAACAACATTCAGGGACCTGCCGTTGGCCGATCGCAACCGCAAGTGGGACGGCGGCGCCGCCGAAAAGCGGGTGCGCAAATGGGCCGGCGCCCAGGACAAACCGAACCAGAAATACCGGGACGCCCACATCTGGTACGACAGCGGCAAAAAGGACAACTTCACCGCCTACAAGCTGCTGTTCGCCGACGTGATCGGCGGCGAGCTCAAGGCGGTGCCGCGGGGAGTGATGATCGCGGGCGCCATAATGGACGGCGCCCGCGGCGGCATCGATTTGCCCAAGGCCGACGTCGGCCGCGTCAAAAGCCACCTGGCGAAGTACTACAAGAAGATGGACGAGAGCGCGCCATGGGAGCGTGGGTAGGCGCGGGTGCGTGGGCCGCGAGGGTGCGTACTTGTACGCGAAATACGGCGTGTCGCTGGACAGACACGCACGCTCGCGCCGTTGTTAGACGGCAACCGTCAACTCCGATAAACCGCGCAGCGTGACGTTCGCCTTGTAGCGCGGTTCGCCCGCCAGCCGCGCCTCGGGGAAGCGTGCGGTGAGTGCCGACAGGGCGGCGCCGGCCTCCAACCGCGCCAGCGGCGCGCCCAGGCAATAGTGAATGCCGCGACCAAACCCCAAGTGCCGCAGGGTTCCCCGATCCGGGTCGAAGCTGTCGGGCCGGTCGAACTCCACGGGATCCCGCTGGGCCGCGGCGAGCAGCACCATCATGATGTCGCCCGCCGGGACGTCGACGTCGCCGATCGTCATGTCCGCGGCGGCAACCCGCCCGGCCAGTTGCACGGGCGGGTCGTAACGCAGGGTCTCCTCCACGATCGCCGGAGCCCGATTGGCGTCGGCGGCCAAGGCCGCCCAGTGCACGGGGTTTCGCAGCATGGCCAAAATCGCGTTACCGATCAGGTTCACCGTGGTCTCATGTCCGGCGATCAACAGCAGGTTGCAGGTGGAGACGATTTCGTCCTCGGTCAGCTGGTCGCCGGACTCCTCCACGGCGACCAGGCCCGACAACAGGTCGTCACCCGGCTCCGACCGGCGCCGCTCGATCAAGTCGTGGAGATAGCCGCGCAGCCCCCGCACCGCCTGCATCCGCTCGTTCACCACGTCCGGCGGGACGCCGGTGATCGTCGAGAACGGGTCCAGCGCCTGCGCCAGCACCGCCGACGCCCGGCTGAATTGCGGTTCGTCGTCGAGCGGCACACCGAGCAGCCGGCAGATCACCGCCACGGGCAGCGGATAGGCGAAATCCTCGACGACGTCGAACTCGCCCTTCTCGGCGATCCGATCCAGCAGTCCGTCCACCAGCGCGACGATCTCGGGCTCCAGCGCGCTCACCACCTTCGGTGAGAACGCCTTGGCGACCAGCTTGCGCAGCCGCGTGTGATCGGGTGGATCGAGAAACAAGAATCCCGGCGGAAACGACCGGGGCTGTAACAAGCCTGCCTCGAGCTGGCGCTTCGCGACCGTCGACTTCATGTTGCTGCTGCTCGACGAAGGGTGCCGCAACACCTCGTCGCAGTCCCGGTACGCCGAGAACACGGTGAGGTTGCTCTGCGGCAGTTGCAGCGGCCCCAGGTCGCGAAATTGCGCCAGGAGCGGATACGGGTCGGCGCGGGTGGCCGGGTCGAGCAGCTGCAGCAGCAGCCCCTGCGCTTCGGCTCGGGCGGCGGTCGTCATGCTCACATTCTGCCCGCGCCGCGGGCCGGCTCAGCGCCGCAGAAACTCCACGATGTGTTTGGCCAGTTCCTCGCCCGCATCTTCCTGCAGGAAGTGCCCGGCGTCGCGGATCGTCGGATGCTTGATGCCCTGCGCGCCGCGCATCCCGCGCTGAAAGATCGCGGCCATCGGCCCGGTGATGGGGTCGCTGTCGCTGAACGCGACCAGCATGGGCGTCGGGCTCACGGACAGCTTGGCCCACGCCGCCTTGTTGGCCGCCGCGGCGGGATCCTCGGGTGACGTCGGCACCAGGGTCGGCATCGCGCGCGGCCCGGCGCAGTACGCGTCATCCGGAAACGGGGCGTCGTAACCGGCACGCACCTCGTCGCTGAGCTGCTGGCGGCAGCCGCCCTGCACGAACCAGCCGATGTTCAGGTTGGGCGCCGTCGTGATGGCCTCCCGGAAGCGCCACCACACGTCGGCCATCGGCTGCTCGCCGTTCGGCAGGCCGGTGTTGGCGACGACCAGCCGGGCGAACCGCTCGGGATGCTCGGCCGCCAGCCGCAACCCGATCAGCCCGCCCCAGTCCTGGCCCACCAGGGTCACGTCGCGAAGGTCGAGGACGTCGAAGGCGACGGCGCGCATCCATTCGACGTGGCGGGCATAGGTGTGGTCTTCACGCCGGGTCGGCTTGTCCGAGCGACCGAACCCGACCAGGTCGGGGCAGACGACGCGATGCCCGGCGGACACCAGTATCGGGATCATCTTGCGGTACAGGTACGACCACGACGGCTCGCCGTGCAGCAACAGCACCGGGTCGGCGTCCTGCGGCCCGTCCTCGACCCAGGCGATCCGCAACGTCCCGTCCTCGCCGTCCGATACCTCGCAATACCTTGGCGCGTAAGGGAAGTCGGGCACGCCGTCGAATCGGTCGTCGGGTGTGCGCAGCGTTTGCATGTCAAGTCCCTTCGTCAAGGCCGGCCAGCGCCGGATGGGCCATCAATCGATCCAGAAACGGGCGCTGACCCCTGAGCAGCTTCGTGCGCGCCCGCGCCACCGTAAACCAGCCCACCCGGTCGACCTCGGGGTACTCCCGCATCCGGCCCGAGCCCTTCGGCCACTCCAGCTCGAAGGTGTTGCTGTGCGCGTCGGTGACGTCGACGTCGGCCTCGACGGCGAACGCGGTGATCACCTTGCCGCTGGGCTGTTTCAGCGCGCCGAAGTCGATCCGCGGCCCGGGCGGCACGGGCAGCCCCAGCTCCTCGTGAAACTCGCGCCGGGCGACCTCCCAGGGGTCCTCCCCGTCGGTGTACTCGCCCTTGGGAATCGACCAGGCGCCGTCGTCCTTGCGGGCCCAAAACGGGCCACCCGGATGCGCGATCAGCACTTCGACGACGCCCTCGACGCCGCGGTACACCAGCACACCCGCGCTGAGCTTCGGCATCGACCGTCAGACCCCGACGGCCCGTTCCAGATCCTTGAGCGACGACTCGAGGTGCGCGAGCAGGCGCTGCAGGTGCGGAACGCTGCGACGGCAGCCGACCAGACCGAAGTCGAGGTTGCCGGCGTTGCTGACCAGGGTGATGTTCAGCGCCTGCCCGTCGAGGATGGCGGACAGCGGGTAGTTGCCGTCGAGCCGGGCGCCGCCGCAATACAGCTGCTCCTGGGGCCCGGGCACGTTGGATATGACGAGGTTGAAGGGCGGCGACGTGGAGTTGACCCAGCCCGGGACCGCCGCCAGGGCCAGCGAGCCCATGTTCAGCGCCGACAGCGCCAGCGCCTGGACCCGGGGCAGTTCGGAAAACACCTTCTTGTTGCTGCGCATCGACTCGCTGACGGCCTGCAGCCGCTCCGCCGGATCGTCGGCGTCGGTGGCCAGGTTGCACAGGATCGCCCCGACCAGGTTGCCGCCGGCGTCGGCCTCGTCCTCGCGACGCAAACTCACCGGGACCATCGCGACCAGGGGTGTGTCCGGCAGCGCGTTCTGCTCGAGCAGGTAGTAGCGCAGCGCGCCCGAGCACATGGCCAGGACCACGTCGTTGAGGGTCACGCCCGCGGCCCGCTTGACGCTCTTGATGCGATCCACCGACCAGGACTGGGCGGCGCACCGGCGCGCGCCCCCGATCTTGACGTTCAACATGGTGCGCGGCGCGCCGAAGGGCAACGTCAGCTGCTGCTCCAGCAGCGCGGCCCGGGCCAGCGAGACGGTCGAGGGACCAAGCGCCGCAACGGATCCCGCCGTCCTGATCAGCGACCCCAGCCGGGAAGTGGGGCTGGGCTTGCGCTTTCGCACCGGAAGGCTCCACGGCGCGCGAATCTCGTTGTCCTCCGAGTCATTCGACAACGCGCGCTGCATCAGCTTCTGCGCGGAAACACCGTCGATCAGCGCGTGATGCATCTTGCAGTACATCGCGAACCGGCCGTCCTTCAGCCCCTCCACCACATACAGTTCCCACAGCGGGCGGTGGCGATCGAGCAGGCTGGTGTGCAGCCTGGAGGTCAGCTCCAGCAGCTCACGGACCCGGCCCGGTGACGCCAGCGCCGAGCGCCGAACGTGGTAGTCGACGTCCACCTCGTCGTCGTACGCCCACGCCATCGGGGTGATCCCGCCCATGATCGTGGCGGGGTGCTTGCGGAAGGTGGGCTGGAATTCGCCGCTGGCGATCAGGGCGTCGGTGAATTCCCGGACGAACTCCGGACCGGCCCCCGGCGGGGGTTCGTACAGCTGCAAGCCGCCGACGTGCATGGGGTGTTCACGCGATTCCCCCAGCAAGAAGACCGCGTCGGTGGGCATCATCGGTTCCATCCACCAATTAGACCGCGAACCGCTTGCGGCGCGAAGCGCTCTTAGAACATCGCCGCCGAGCCGACTTCGGGATGCGCGCGCATGTACTCGACGAGCCGATCGACATAACCGGGAAACGGCGGCGCCTCGATGCCGCTGCCGGCGAGGTCGGCGCGGCAATGGTCGGTCAGATAGGTGGTGGGGTGGGCGAAGTAGTCGACCGCCTCGGGCGGGATCCGCATCAGGCGGTAGAGCCCCGGGACGTGCGCCAGCGACGCCTTGGCCAGCTTCCGCGGCACCGGCACCTTGATGAGTTGCCGGCCCGTCGCCTCGGCGAGCGTCTGCGCGATCTCCTCGACGGTGAGCGCGCGCGGATCCGCCAATTGATACGTTCGGCCCTCGGATGCGGCAAGGCCGCTCAAATAGCCGACCGCATCGACGATGAAGTCGCGCGGGACCACGTTCACCCGCGTCGCGGTCGGGTCGCCCGCCACCGGCAGGAGCGCGCGGCGGGGCTGTCGCAGCAACCACTGCATGACGAAGTAGGGGCCGTCGAACTTCTGCGTCTCGCCGGTGCGGCTGTCGCCGACGACGATGGCGGGCCGATAGACGGTGGCCGGCATGCCGGTGGCCATGTGCCGGCGGACCTCCACCTCGGCGCGGTTCTTGGTCTCCTCGTAGTGGTTGTTGAACGGAGCGCCGACTTCGAGGTCGTCCTCGCCGAACGGACCCTCGTAGCGGCCGCTGACGTAGCAGGTGCTGAAGTAGTGCAGCCGCGTCAGCATGGGGCAGCGCTCGAGCGCCTCCAGGACGTTCCGGGTGCCGTCGACGTTGACCCGAACCGCCGCGTCGCGGGGCACGGCCAGGTCGTAGGCGGCCGCGAGGTGCCACGCCTCGGTGACCCCGACCAGGGCGTCCGACGGCAGGCCCAACCCGGGTGTCGTGATGTCGCCCTCGACCACCTCGATCCGGCCCTCCAGGAACGGATCGGCGGCGCACAGCTCGGCCACCCGTAGTTCCGCGATGGCGGCGAACTTGGGCTGCACCAAGCAAATCGCGGAGCCGTCAACGCGTTTGAGAATGCCCGGCAGCAATGCGCTGCCGAGAAAGCCGGGAAACCCCGTCATCAATACCGTCATCGCTGTACCTCTAACTCGCCCCGCGGTCGACGTTAGCGACGACGGGCGCGGCTCGAACGGGCCTTTTGGCCCGCCATGGCCGCCATTGGTCCTCGGCTACGGGCCAATTGGGGCTTCGCCGCGCGCAAGCCCGCCGACGCCCCGGGCCGCTAGCCGACCGGCAAGATCCCGATGTCGGAAATGGTGAAGCCGCGCCCCGAAACGACCTTGCAGGTGACGCCGTCGGTTTCCGACCGGCAGCTGAAAGGGCCCATCCAAGCGGTTTGGCCATAGGGCAAGGCGGGCGTGCCCTCGCCCGCGTTGCCGAGGCAAGAGTCGCCCGCGCACCTCTTGAACGTGCCGTCGGTCGTCATCCGCACGGACTGGGGCGGGTCGTCGGACTGACAGTAGGTTTCGTCGGGAATGCCGTTGCCGCGTTGGTAGCTCATCTCGCAGCCGATGTTGCCTGATGGGGACAGGAACGAGCACCACGTCTGGCTGCAGACCGGATTGTCGGCGGCCGCGCGGGGCGTCCCAAAAAAGCCGCCCGCGACTAGCGCGAGTGCACACCCAATTGCGGCGATCGTCCGACGCACGGTTGCCTCCCCAAGCCAGCGATGTGCTCGAAAAATAGCACCGGCACCGCTCGATGCGGGCGGTTTCGGCGCACTGTCAGGCGATACGGCGCTACAGCAGGTCCGTGATGGTCTTCAGGCCCGCGTCGTAGAGCACTCCGGGCAGCATGCCGCCGTCGCATTCGATGGTGGTGCCGTTGACGAAGTCCGCGTCGCCGCCCGCGAGGAACACACAGACGCGGCCCACCTCCGCCGGCTCGCCCGCCCGGCGCAGCGGGACGGCGGCGAAGTATTTTTCGCCGGTCGGGTCGTCTTTGGGCAGGACGAACGAGCGGAAGTTCTCGGTCATCGTCGGGCCGAGCGCGACGCAGTTCACCCTGACCTTGGGCCCCCACTCCTCGGCCAGCGACCGGGTCAGCTGGTTGAGCCCGCTCTTGGCCGCCCCGTAGGAAACCAGCGTGGGTGACCCGGCGGGGTGCCCGGCGCCGCTGGAGATGTTGATGATGCAGCCCACGCCGTCCTGGGTGCTCATCTGCCGATACGCGCGGATCGCGAACCACAGCGGGCTGATGAGGTTCATCTGCACCGCGTACGCGTGAAACAGCGCGGTGCGCTCGTAGTCGTCGTCGCTCGGCGGTGCGCCCTGGATGCGTTGCACGAGTTCGGGAATGCTTTCGGCGTGCGGCGCCGGCACCGTCCCGCCGGCGTTGTTCACCAGGATGTCGATGCGCCCGTGCGCGGCCGCGACGTCGGCGACGAAGGAGTCGATCGAGCGGTAATCACCTTGGTCGCAGACCTTTTGGTGAGCGCGGGCCGCCCAGTCGGGTTCCGCGTCGACGCCCGGCATGGCGGCCAGCGGCGAGCGCGAGCAGCCGATGACCGTCGCGCCCGCGCGCAGCAATTCGTGCGCGATGCCCACGCCGACGCCACGGCTGGTGCCGGTGACGATGGCGATCTTGCCGTCGAGGGCGCCCATGGGCAGGCCTTCCTACGCGTGATTGACAGTGACTGTCAGCGGGTCATACTGTGCCATTTCAGTCGTTGGCGTGTAAAGGCGTGCACCTGGGAGGCCACATGAACGTCCGTGTCATCCAATGGGCGACAGGAGGTGTCGGCAAGGCGGCCATTGCATGCGTGCTGAATCATCCGGAGTTGGAGCTGGTCGGGTGCTGGGTGCACAGCGCGAGCAAGGACGGCGTCGACGTCGGTGACATCATCGGCGCGTCCCCGCTCGGCGTCGCCGCCACCACCGACGTCGACCGGTTGCTTGCCATGGATGCGGACTGCGTCGTGTACAGCCCCCTGGTCCCCAACGACGACGAGGTCATCGCGATCCTGCGGTCGGGCAAGAACGTGGTCACCCCGGTCGGCTGGGTGTACCCGGACCCGGGCAACCCGCGCCACCAGGCCGTCGCCGACGCGGCCCTCGAGGGCGGGGTGACCCTGCACGGGTCGGGGATTCATCCGGGGGGCATCACCGAACGTTTCCCGCTCATGGTGTCGTCGCTGTCGTCGGCGGTCACCCACGTGCGTGCCGAGGAGTTCTCCGACATCCGTACCTACAACGCCCCGGACGTCGTGCGCCACATCATGGGCTTCGGCGGCACGCCCGAGGAGGCGATGCAGGGCCCCATGGCCGGCCTGCTCGACGCGGGCTTCAAGCAGTCGGTCCGAATGATCGCCGACCACATGGGATTTCGCATCGAGCCGAACATCCGGACCATCCAGGACGTCGCGGTGGCGACCGCCGACATCGACTACGCCCCCTTCCCGATCACCACGGGAACGGTGGCCGCGCGCCGGTTCCGCTGGCAGGCCCTCGTCGACGGCGAACCGGTCATCACCGCCGCGGTGAACTGGTTGATGGGTGAGGAAGACCTGGAGCCGGCCTGGAATTTCGGTGGGCGGGGCGAACGCTTCGAAGTGGAGATCACCGGTGACCCGACCGTGAGCCTCACCTTCAAGGGCCTGCAACCCGAGACGATCGCCGAAGGGCTGGTGAAGAACCCGGGCGTGGTCGCCACGGCCAACCACTGCGTCAACGCCATCCCCGACGTCTGCGCCGCCGCGCCCGGCATCAAGACCTACCTTGAGCTCCCGTTGTTCGCCGGCCGCCCGGCCCCCAACCTTGCGGCCACACCATGACCGTCCTGGGCGACGTGTCGTTCTGCCACCTCGTCATCGGCGTCAGCGACATGGACCGCGCGCTGGCGTTCTACCGCGACGCGCTCGGCATGGACGTCGTCTTCGAAACGCTGATCTCCGGCGAGCCCTTCGATGCGGTGTTGCACGCGAAGAAAAAACAGGAGGGCCGGGTGGTGGGCGGGCTGCTCGGCGGGCTCATGGTCGAGTCGCTCTCGCTGGGGGCCAAGCCCACCGCCGACGAGCCACGCCGGACCGCCACCGGGATCCACAACGTCTCGCTCTCCGTCCGTGACCTCGATGACACCCACCGGCGCCTCAGCGCGGCGGGCTGCACACCCGACCAGGATCCGTTCGAAATAGGCGGGGTGCGAATGTTTTTCGTCAAGGACCCCGACGGTACTCCGGTGGAGTTCATCGAGCTGCCGAACGGGGTGCGCAGCACCTACGAGATGCATCGGGGTGTGCCGTTGCACATCGGGCCCGAGCAATGACGTACAGCCACCCGTCCTCGATGCGCGGCCACGTCGCGATCGTCACCGGCGCCGCCCAGGGCGTCGGCAAGGGCATCGCCGCGGCGCTGCTCGAGCGCGGCGCGTCGGTGCTGCTGGTCGACATCCAGGCCGACGTCCTGAGCGCCACCGCCGACGAACTGAAAGCCGCGGGCCCGGTGGAGAAGTTGGTCGCCGACCTGCGCGACCCGGGCAACGCCCCGCGGATCGTGGCCGCCGCCGTCGACGCCTTCGGCACCGTGCACGGCCTCGTCAACAACGCCATCGCCACCAACGAGCCCAAGCCGTTCGTCGACGTCACCACCGAGGACCTGGCGCTCGGTTACGACGTCGGACCCCGCGCGACATTCCTGCTCATGCAGGCCGCGCATCCGGTGCTGGTCGCGGCCGGTGGCGGGTCGATCGTCAACCTCGGCTCGGGGACCGGCACCGGCGGCGAACCGAGGTGGGGCGGCTACGCCGCCGCCAAGGAGGCCATCCGCGGGCTGTCGAAGGTCGCCGCGCTGGAGTGGGGCCGCGACAACATCCGCGTCAACGTCATCTGCCCGTTCGCCGAGTCCGACGGCGTGAAGCTGTGGAAACAGTTCGCGCCCAACGATTACGCCAAGGCGGTGGGTCGCGTGCCGATGAAGCGGATCGGGGACGTCCGCACCGATGTCGGAGCGCTGGTGGCGTTCCTGCTCGGCACCGACGCGACGTTCATCACCGGGCAGACCATTCACGTCGACGGCGGCATCGGCTGCTTCCGATGACCGAGGGGTCCCTGCGGGATCGGCAGCGCGCGCAGATCCGCGCCGAGATCCGGCGCGCGGCGTTCCGGCTGTTCATCGAACGCGGCTACGACGCGGTGACCACCGAGGAAATCGCCGCGGCCGCAGGCGTTTCCCCGCGCACTTTCTTCCGCCACGTGCCGACGAAGGAGGATCTGCTGCTGGCCCCCGTGCGGCACGGCGGCGCCGCCATCGTCCACCTCCTCGAGCAGCGGCCGCCCCGGGAGTCGCCGGACGTCGCGCTGATCAACGCCATCGTGGCGCGGATCCGCTCGTTCGACCAAGCCGATGTCGAGGAGTGGCGAGAAGCCCTGCTGGTCGCTCCCGGCCTGCTCGACAAGGCCACCATCCACACGCCCGCGGACAAAGAACGCGCCGCCAAGCTGGTGGGCGAGCGGATGGGCGCCAACCCCGGCGACGACATCCGTCCCGGCCTGCTGGTCCAACTCGCTTTCTCGGCAGCCGATTTCGCGTTTCAGCAATGGGTGCGCCAGTCCGGCGCCCCGCGAACGCTCGATCTCTACGTCACCGAGGCCCTGGACGCGGTCAAGGGCAGCCACTGGAAAAGGAAGTCGATCTCGTGAAGGACCAGTACAAGGTTGCGGTGTGGGCCACCGGCGGCGTCGGGAAGTACGCGATCCGCACCGTCACCGACCGCCCCAACCTCGATCTCGTCGCGGTGTGGGTGCACTCCGACAGCAAGAACGGCAAGGACGCCCGCGAACTCGCCGGCATCGGCCCCGTCGGCGTTCTCGCCACCCGGGACGAGTCGGCGATCCTCGGCGGCGACGCGGACTGCGTCGTCTACGCCGCGCCGGCACCGCCCCGGATGAAGGAGGCGATCGGCGACCTGTGCCGAATCCTGGCCGCCGGCAAGAACGTGGTGACGACCGCGATACCGGGGCTGGTGTACCCGCACGGTTCGCTGCCCGGCAAGGTGACCGACGCAATCCGCGGCGCGGCCGAGGCGGGTCGCAGCTCGCTGTTCTCCAGCGGCATCGAGCCCGGATTCGGCGCCGACCTGTTCCCGATCGCGCTGATGTCGATGTCGCACAAGGTTTATTCGGTGCGCGGCATCGAGATCACCAACTACTCCGAGTACCCGGCCGAATACGACATGCGCGAGCTGTTCGGATTCGGCCAGCCGCTGGACTACCAGGGCGGCCTGATGAGGCCCGGCGTCCTGCGCTGGGGCTGGGGCGCCGCGGTCACGATGGTGGCCGACGCGCTGGGGGTGCAACTCGACGACATTCACGAAACGTGCGAGTTTCAGCCGACACCGCGCGACATACCCACCGCCTTCGGGCTCGTCGAGGCGGGGACCGTCGGCGCCACCCGGGCGCGCTGCATCGGGGTCGTCGACGGCGTCGACGTCATCACCATCGAGCACGTCGACCGCATCGCCGACGACCTCGCCCCCGACTGGCCCAAGGGCCGGACCGGCGGAACCGACGGCATCTGGCGCGTCGTCATCGACGGCGAGCCGAGCTTCGATGCCGAATTCGAGGTCGGGCACCGGCCCGGCGACAGCCACAATGATCACGGCCTGCTGGCAACCGGCATGCGGGCGGTCAACGCCATCCCCTGGGTGTGCGAGGCGGAGCCGGGAATCGTTGACGCCCTGCATCTCCCGCTGACCTCACCGGTGGGAGCGCTGCACCCACACCGCGACGGGATCTCGGCGTTCTAGAATCCGCTGTCTCCCCCGCCGGAGTCGAATCCACCGCCGAAGTCCGACCCACCGGAGTCGAACCCGCCGCCGAAGTCCGAGCCGCCGGAATCGAACCCGCCGCCCCAGTCGTTGCCGCCGAAACCGGTGTCGCCGCCGCCCGAGTACTGGTAGCCCCCGTCGAAGCCGACGTCGCCCTGCTGGCTGTCGTAGCCTCCGCTCGGGGCGCTGTCGAAGCTCTGATTCGCCTGTGCGGATTCCCAACCGGCGTCGAAACCCCGGTCGTAACTGCCGCCCCAATGGTCGTCGAGCATGGCGTCGATCAACAGGACGTCGGCAAGTGCCCAGCCCCAGCCCGGCCCCCAGAACGCGTACGGGTAGTAGCCGGGATAGAAAAACATCCCGTTGTACATGCCACCGGGGTAGTAGTTCGCGTATCCGGGTTGCGGGGTGGTGCTGTAGTTGTTGTTATTGATCGTCACGTACTCCCCGGTGTTCGGGTTCTTCGCCCGCACCGTGGCCTGCCTGCGATCCTGCTCCGGCACCGACGTCACGGCGGAAACGTCGGGCCCCGGGTTCAGCTTGCGGTTCGCTTTGTTCACGGTGGCCTGCACGGCCCGCAGGTGCGCCCGCGCCGCGGTGTAATCGCCCTCCTGGTAAGCCTTTCGGGCGTCACCCAGACTCGCGTTGGCCTTCAGCGACTCCGCGCTGACGTCGGTGTCGGCGTTGACCATCACCGCGTTGTCGAGGTCGGCGACCTCGGACTCGGCGGCGATCAGCTGCCCCTTGATCCACTCGCGCGCCTCGTTGTCCTTGCGGCGCTTGCGGCTTCGGCTCACGGCGAACCAGATCAGGCCGACCGCCGCCAGGGCGACGCCGATGACGATGAGGGCCGTCCACAGTGGGGCCAAGCCGGAATGCCTGGCGCTGCCGACGGGCGAGCTCGTGACCGTGCTGCCGGACGAGGCGGTCACACCGGAGAGCTTGCTGACGAAGTCGCTGGTCGCGCCGTAGGGGTCGTTGCGGTGCTCCTTGGCCGACTGTCCCAGGAACGGGTCCACGCTGTCCGCGATCACCCTCGGCACGTTGTAGGCGCGCACGTGATAGCCCTTGGCGTCGATCACCAGGATGACCCCGCTGAAGCCCGGATCGCGGCCCAGAAAGACGTTGTGGATGGCGTCCGGCGTCGTCACACCGGTCTGGCCGGGCGCCACCGCGGCCACCCACACCGGCGGGGCGGGGCTCCACGCCCACCGGCTGGTGAGGATCTGCTGGTTCAGCTTGTCGGCGTTTTCCAGCGGCGGACGGCCCGCGGCGTCGGCCACCACGTGCGTCTGCGCATCGAACCGGCCCACCACCTGGTCGGTGTAGGTGTCGGCCCTGCCAGGCGGCGCGAGCAGCATCGCCAGCGCCGCGAGGAACGGGACCACGAAGATCCCGCCGAATCGTCGTGTCACGTGTGTCCCGCCTTTTATTGTTCGCCGCCCTTCGTGCTGATCGAACCACACGGTGACGCCTCGCCGCGCTGCCGCTGATCCGATGGCCCGAAAGTGGGCACAGTATCCGTATGAGCGTTGTGGTCATCGGTCAGATTGGGCGCGACTTGGTGTTACGCACCGAGGGACCGCCGTCGGCGAGCGAGTCCACCACTGTCCTGCGGCGCGGCGAGTTGCTCGGCGGCAAGGGCGCCAACCAGGCGGTCGGTCTCGCCCAACTCGGGGTACCGGTCGCGCTGGTGGGCGTGGTTGGCGAGGACAACGCCGGGGCGTCGGTGCTGCGGCA